>JAKFUU010000044.1 GCA_021732525.1 Sphingomonadaceae bacterium
CTTGGCTTGGCACCGGCTCCCTTTGCCAGCGGAGACGTGTCGCGCGATCAAGGCATCAGCAAGGCTGGCAACCATGGCACCCGCGTGCTGATGGTCGAGCTTGCATGGTGTTGGCTGCGATATCAGCCTGGCAGCGAGTTGGCGGTTTGGTATCGTGAACGCTTCAAGGGTAACGGCGGACGCGCGGCCAAGGTCGGGATCGTGGCGCTAGCCCGCAAATTGCTCATCGCGCTTTGGCGCTTTGTGGAGACCGGTCTGGTCCCGCAAGGTGCCGAGCTCCGCGCCGCCTGATGCCTATGTTGCAACAGGCTCGATAGGGCGACGCGGATTGGTGTGATGCGTGACCGGGAAGATTGATGGCGCCTGAAAACGCCCAGTAGTAGTTTGGTCCGCATCCGCCTTTGCTCGATCCGGGGATGTGAATAAGGATTATGGTACGCGGCTTCGGCCTCGACCGGATACAAGTCTATGCACGGATTGTGCATCAGCTGACCTCGGAACGGACGAAGCCAATCGATGCGAGCGCGCATGACCGGTTTGTTGGGGGGAGCGGACTGTCGGGTTTTGGTGAGAGATTCGCAAAAGCGGACATTGCCGAGACCATTGCGTAGGACATGTGAGCGAACGACATACTTTGTGATAATTTTGTATTGCTTACCGTCGCGCGCTTAACTAAATCGAAACCACGTGCCGGGTCCCTCTGGCACCGCCTCAAAAGGTGGTGTGATGTCGGAACGCGTTGATGAGGCCCTGAAATTTTCAAGCATTCCGATTGTTTTGGGCCTTTCCTTTTGAACTGATAGGAAGTCCTTACATGAGTTTATCAAGACGAGATATGATCAAGACCGGCGGTGTCGGTATCATTGGCTTGGCGGCTGTAGGCGGCAGCGTTGCTCACGCTGCGAAGCCCAAGCACGGGGCCTCGGCAGTGCTTCCGCCTATCCCGCAGGCTGACGGAAAAACACTATTTACCGCCGATGAAGCTCTGGCTCGATTGAAAGAAGGCAATCGCCGTTTTGTCGCCGACCAACCGGTTCAGGCTGATATTTCGAGCAAGCGGCGTATGGCTATCGCCCAGGGGCAAGCGCCATTTGCCGCAATCGTTTCTTGTTCAGATTCGCGCGTAGGGCCCGAACAACTTTTTGGTGCAGGGCTAGGCGAACTCTTTATTGTTCGGACTGCTGGTAACTATGTGGACACGGCGGGGATGGGATCGCTCGAATTTGGTGTCGCGTCTCTCGGTGCGCCGCTCATTGTTGTTCTAGGCCATGAACGCTGTGGCGCTGTAAAAGCGGCGGCAGCAGTCGTGAAGGAAAATGCGAAACTGCCTGGATCACTTGGCCCGATGGTGGAGCCGATCATTCCAGCGGTACTTCTCGCTAAAAGCGAGCATACGGAAGGCGGCGATCTTGTCGAAGAAGCAGGCCATGCAAACGTAAAACGCGTGGTTGAAAATCTGAGGGCGACGCGGAGCCCCGTGATCGGGGACTCAATTCAATCCGGAAAAGTCAAAGTCGTAGGGGCCTATTATGACCTCGACACAGGTACAGTCGACTTTTTTGACGTCTAGACGCCAATAGGCGCGAAGGAGGCGAATTTTTCTCCTTTGCGCCTATCGGCTTTTGCGGGCAGCGAGCATCCGCCCATTTTCGTTGCTGAAGGGGTAGATCGCGCGGATTCCAGGGACACAAGCCATCGATGGCAGCTTTTGGGGCGCAGCCATCAACTATCGAACGACCGCAAACTTGTCGCATTCTGACGAAAAAAGCAGCCGCGAGCGGCACGCTTGACAAACACTTCCTCATACAAATCGATCTTCCAGAAAAGCTTCTGCCCCTGATGATCGAACACGCCGAAATCGCGCTCGCCATGCGGGTCGTCGTCGCCGTTGAACTCATGTGCCCGCACCTTGGCAGCAAGCGCGGCCTGGACAGCGAACAGGCTCATTGGATCTTCGGGATCGCAAAATGCATCGATGCAGCCGCGTGTGAAAACGGTGCGCGCCTCGTGCAGCTGGCCCGAACGGCACAGGTCGTTGAGCCGCGCGCATTCGCGGGCGCGATGCGCTTCATCGGGCGCAGTGTCGGCAGGCATATTGGTCGCCATCGTCATTCTCCTTGGTTGCGTGCACGGGCGGCAGGACAATTTTCCCGACACCCCAGCCTCACCCCCTCACCTCTCGTTCGCAGAGATATTGACCGAGCCGACTTGTTCATGTTATGTTCGATTGCGGAGACCCATGATGCCAAATCCCACTGTTTTGCTTGACCAATTCGATCTCGACATCGCCCTGCGCGACGCGGCCTGCGATCCCGATCTGCGCCCACAGCAGCGCGCGGTCGCCAATCTGTGCCTCGGCATGGGGATAGACGATGCCTATCTCTCGGTGCGCGAACTCGCCCAAGCGGTCGATTGGGTGCACCATGGTGTTCCTGAGGGGAGGGCCAAGCTGGCGGCAATATTGAGCAATGCCTGCGACGATTTCCAGCGTGCCATCTATTATGCGCTCGCCGGACGCGGCGTTGTTGAAATGCTCGATACGCTCGACTGGCTGTCAGCCCTGCTCAAGGCGCGTGGACTTGTCGCGGCACGTTTGAGCCGCAAGCGGATCGCGCGGCGCGACCTTGTCTCGCCTTATGTGGCCGACGAGCCCGATGGGCCATTGGTATCGCCTGATGCCAGGTTTGTGCTTGGCGCAGCTTGGGCGGCTGACCGGGGGCCCCGTACCTATTGAGGACAGCCAAAGCAGCTTTCGTCGTTATCGGTTCCCGGCAGCATCTTCGTCAGCCCTGCAATTGAGCGTACGCGAAACGATATCGGAGTCCTCAGCGCAATTTGCGAGCACGACCCGGAATGGCTGTACCGGATTGCCGGTGCGCACCACCACCGTATCGCTGTCTGCCTCGTCGGCGACCTGGACCGCGAGGCGATTGGCATTTTCAATGCTGCACAGCCGCGCGCGTAGGGGTGATCCGGCAGCAGACTTGGTGCGGGTAGTCATGGGACAGTCCTTTGCGGGAGGGATAAACCGACGTCACTGGGCCCTGGTCGGACCAGGTACAATCGACCAGCGGCGCTCCATCAGGCGCGACACCTTGCACAGGACGCTGGTATCGGGGCGCTGGAGCAGGATCGCCCGCTGCCGCCGCACGACCTCGAACTCACGGCCTTCATAGCCGTCACTGAACCGCAACGGCTCAGGGAAGATCAGGCGGTCACCGGTAGTCGGCAGTTTGCGGCCCGTGAGAAGCAGCCGCGTCTGACAGCGTGCGCGCCATTCGCGGGCATAGTCGTTGACGGGTTCGGTCAAAAGATCGAGGATCCGTGCCGGACATTGGCTTTCATGAGGCCCACAACTTTCATCCATGTCCTTATACGCGAAGATATACCCGTCACGGGCTTTGGGGTTCCAGCGGGTCAGACAGACCACGGCAAAAACCGACTTGGTCCCCCTATCGTCATAGCTTTCGACAGCGGCATAATAGACATGGCCAACCATGGACGAACGTAACACGCGCAAGCCTGTTTCACGCTCCTTTGCGGCGTCGGGTGCAAAGCTGAACTGTGCGTCGAGATAGGCTTTGGGCCTGGTGTGCGCGCCCATTCCGGCAGCCGTCATTGATAGCCAACCCATATTGTATCTCCTTGGGTATTTGCGTCTGACACGCTCAGACGCGCGGGTGGTGTGGATGGTCAGGCGGCGGGAGCCAGCGCGTCCTGCCGGACGGTTTCGGGAGCCAGATGGAGCTCACCTCGCAAGAGCTTTGCAAAGCGCGCAGCGTTGACGGCCACCGAGATGTCGGCAAAATGGTTGCGGTCGCCGCAATAATCGCGCCGCCCGTTGCAGCGGCGATAGAGGATCTCGCGTCCCGGCCCCATCACGCCGCAGCTGATCTGGACATAGAATGTTTCACTATGCAGCGTGACCTCGCCCGAAACAGCGACACCGCCTGCATTGACCCGCAGATCATAATCGCCCGGCACCAGCCCGAGTTCGCGCGCAAGTGCCGCAAGCGCGATGCGTGCCTCGCGGTGGAAGGCGCGTTTTGCTTCCGTGTCATAGCCGACCCCGCGCCGCGCGAGCGGGACAAGGGCAGGTTTGGCGCGCAAGTCGGCGATCCGTTCAAAACAGGCCTGCCGCATCGCACCATCTGCGGGATAACTTGCTGCCGGATCGAGTCCTGAGGCAACCCGGCCCAGATGGCGACCGAGCAGAATGACGGCGGGATCGCGCTCGATATCGCAGCCTGCGTTCCGGGCGTCTTTCATCGCATCGGCAAGGGCTGCACAGGCGTTCTGGATCGTTACCAAGGCATCGGGCTGGAGCGCACGGGCAAAGCGAAAAGCAAGGTCGTAGGTCATGCAAGGGTCTCCCCGCCCGGCCTGTCCGGGCGCACGGTCAAAGACCCCCCTCGCCTTTCCATCACCGCGACAGCGGCGCTCCTTAGGGTCAGGGTTCAAGCCGCAATTTTATGGGGAATGGTTTCAACTGCGCTGCATTGTCGGAGCCAGGCGACCGCCTGCTCGGCTTTGGCAGCAGCATGAATGATCGCGGTCTTGTCGCGTTCGAGCACATCGATCCAAGAGGCGAGATAAGAAGCGTGGCTGTCGTGAAGGCTGGCAGGCAGACCGAGCTCGGCCGAGATGAAGGATTGGCCGAGACAGGCGACCAGTTCTTCAAAGGCATAGGCCTTGTCGCCAAAGCGCTTTCCAAACTGGCGCTTCAGCCGGTGCTGGGCACCGGTTGCGTGAACACATTCATGCGCGCGCGTTGACCAATAATGGTCGAGCGACTCGAAGTGGCGCGCGCGCGGCAGCTGGATGTGGTCGCTCGACGGGCTGTAATAGGCGCGGTCACCACCGTGCCGGACGGGGACTGGAACGGGGTCGAAAAAGGTCTCGATACCCAATCGCTGTTCGACCGGATCTTTCAGGCAATCGGCGGGTTCGGGATGATAATGCGGCGGCAACCCGTCAATCTGGTCGGCATTGTAGACCGCATAACATTTAAGGAAGCGGAAAATCCGGTCGCCATGCTCGCCTGCGAGCCCCTGCCCGCCTGCCCGCTTGGCCGTCGCATAATAGACGCTGATGGCATGGCGCTCACCGCCCCGAACTTGTGCACCCAGTTCGGCGGCCTGCCGCGCGGTCATCCAGTAGGGGCTGGTAAACCCCCGCGCATCGGCAATCGCCCAGAGGTAGAGAGTGTTGACCCCCATATAGGGCAAACCATTGTGGCGCGCGGGCCGCATCCCCGTCGTCGACCAAGGTCGCACCCAAGGCGCGGTTCCGGTTTTCAACTTTTCGAGAATGAGCGCGGTGACGGTGGCGGCCGCGTCGATCTTGCGAAAGCGGGTCATGACACGTCACCTGTTTCGCATTCGCGTGGATGAAATGTGGCCGAACAGCTGGTCCCGTCATATTCGAGTGACAGCACCCTGCCCTTGGGCACCAGCCAGGCAATGTGCCTCCCGAAGTCATGCTTGATCTTGGCAAGGTCGCTTTCATCGCCTGCTTTCAGACATTCAAAAGCGCGGTGGAGAGCGGACTGTTCATAATGGTCACGTTGATCATTGTAGCTGCCAGCATCGCTATCGTCGCAAAAGCAAAATCCAGCACATGTGATATAGGCGGCAAGATCGCTCGGGCTGAGATGACTGTCCCGGGTCACAAGCATGATCATCTCGTCGGCGGTGCCGTATTCGTCAGGATCAGCTTCGAGATAGAGATCGAGGGACAATCTCCTGTGCCCCCCAGACGACAAAATGAGGTCAAGCGAGGCTTCATCGATGCGCGTATTGACATCGGAGAGCCTTTTGGTCTGGTCGAACACAAGAACGGAACCGTCATGCGACAGTGCTGGACGACAGTCGCTGATCATTTCGAGCGCATCATACCAACGGTAGCCTTGATAGGCGGGACGAGCATCGAACAGTTGCGCGAAGGGTGGGGGTCCAGCAAGCGCAAGCGCACGGTGCAACATCTGCGCGGTGAACGGATCGAAGGACGGCACAAGCAGCGCATCTGTACCCGGTTCGACGGGGTTTTCGCGTGCTGCACCAAAATATTCATCGGCAGCATCGGGCTGCCACGGCGTGAGAAGCGCATCGGCTTCGGGAAGGTCAATGCCGAGTGTGGCAGCTTCATCCCAATCCTTTTTGGTAAGGCAGTGCCGCCCGCGTTCGCGGATGGCTTCGAATATCGCGGCCTTCACCAAAGTGTCGAGCGCAAGACTATGGGGGTTTTCGACCAGCTCCTTGCGGGCTGGAAGCACCAGCTGCAGCTCGGGCGCGTCGATAATGTCGATACGTGCGGACCAGTGGCTATAGTCGGTTTCGACAAGCGAGAAGAGCCGCTGCCGCAGCGTGAGACCGTGAAAATTGATATGGGCTTCATAGGTAGAAAACGGCCTCGGAAAGACCCCAATGGCAAGGCCGCCCGCCCGTTTTGTATAGGTTGCACCGTCCAAAAAGCCCTTGCGCGCTTGGCTTACACCGTCGAGCGTCACGTTCACGGGTAGATAGCGCGCCGCGCGTTCGACTGCGCCGCCAATTTGGCGCAGCCAATCGTCATTGGCTGAAAAGACGATATCGGTGCCGCGTTCGCGCGTGGCGCTCTCGACACATAATTCACGCTCGCCAGTCCAGCCATCCTCAGGGATAGCCAGCCTGAAAGCGTCGCCGCCGGTGGACGAGGTGATGGTGGTCGCGCGACCGGCAAGCGAGAAAAAGCCCATTCCTGCCGGATCTTCGCGCAGCGTTGCTGCCGCATCCCAATCGGATTCGCCAAGCGAGAGCAACGCCTGCGGGCTGGCGATGCCCTTGCCATCATCGGCGATGATGATTTTCGGGGTCGGCTCAGTGCCGGTCGAAACCGCGATCTTCGTTGCCCCTGCCCGGCGGGCATTCTGGAACAGTTCGGTCAGGATATCGTCGAGCGACCCGGAAAACATCCGGGTTACTTTGCCGATGGCTGCGGCGGCCACACGGGCGCACACAGGTTCATGCTGTGTCATGGTTGAAAGACCTTCATGGAATATGAGGAAGGGCACCGCGCCGCAGGCATGGCGGCGCGGTGTTAAGTGGCGAGGGAAGGCCGATCAGGCTTCGACCAGATCTTCGACGTCGAGTGGCTCTTCGCCAGCGTCTTCGACCAGCGGTTCTGCTGCACCTTCAGACTCGGCGGTTTCGTCGGCAATCCCTTCTGCGGCAGGCCTGAACCGGATCGCATCGGGCACCCAAGCCAACGCGGCGGCCTTGACCTCAGGTGCGACAATGGTCTCGCCTGCGAACAATTTCTCGCAGGTCTGCGAGAGATCGCCCTTCTTGCTCGCCATATAGCTCGCCGCCATCGTCGTCCCGCCAATGTCGGTGATATGGCGAAGCAATTGCTGCTTGCCGACCCGGTCAAAATAATTGGCAGCGGTCGGGCGCCAGTGCTGCGCTGCTTCAATCTGCATCAGTCCAGCGAGATGGTCGTGAAGATCATTGCTGCTTGGACCCTGATGGCCAAGGCGCGCGCCACCGATGCTGGGTTCAAGCGATTTGGCGACGACATATGCGAGCCAGCCTGCCTTGGCGTCATCGTCGAGTCCGGCAAAAGCTTCGAAGCGGGCAACCGTCGTTTCAGGCTCGGTCCAGCTGGTGTCGAGTCCGTCGCGGATTTCAGCAAGCTGTTCAAAGGCGGGTGAGGCCGGATAGGCATCGAGATAGCAAGACGGTTCGGGCGCCCGGACTGTCGTCCCACGTTCGTCGCGGCCATAGGTTGGCGTGCGGTCGGCAATGGCGAAGATCAGGAGATCCAGCGCGACTGCCGGATTGACCGCGAGATTGGCCGCCAGAATGTCGCGGCGCTGCACCGACAATTCGCCAATCAGGCGCTGCGAGAGCGGCTTGATCGCCACCTCTCCATCTTCGCCCATACCATCTGGATCACCTGAACCATTGGCGTTGCCGCCTGTCGCCGTCGTGCTACGCTGCTTGCGCGGGGCCGTTTCGCTGTAGAGCGTGGCGTCGATTACGGGCATGCCTTCGGCATCAAGAATGACGAAACAGCCAACGCTCGGCTTGATCTCGTCAGACACGACGCCGGGTTTGTCCTGGATGCGGACCAGTTCGGCTTCGAGTGCGCCAAATCGGTCTTCGAGCGCATCGGCATCACCATCATCGTCCAGCCCCGCCTCGAATTTCGTTTCGATCTCCGCCATTTCATCCGCGATGGTGGCGATCCGTGCCTGCTCTTCCTCGCTCAAAGGAGCGGCTTCGACCTGAACCGGATGCAGCGCTTCCACCGCGGCATGGTCCACGCGGGTGCCGACGAGCGGACGCACCCAGCCATAGCCAGTCTCGGTTGCGACCTCGACCGCGAAGGCCTGAAGCTTTTCGCCCGCGATCCTAAGGGCGATTTCACTGTCGAGCCATTTGTCGCCGGTCTCGGCCTGGAACAGGTCGGATTCGATGCGGCCACCCGCTTCGCGATAAGCCTCTTCGCCAACATAGCGGGCAATAGGCGAGGTCGAGGGCAGCGAAGCGTGCGCGATCATCCGGCGGATGGTGTCGGCATTATTGCCCTGCCAATGGTTCGCCATCTGCTCCCAGACCATCAATTGGCGTTCATGGCTGGCGGTGCTTGCATAGGCTTTGGCGATGTCGAGCGTGATCGAGCCTTCATCAAGTGCGGCAAAAATCGGCTCGGCCAGATCGGCAAGTCGCAACCTGGCTTCGATATGACGGCGGGTCAGCCCCAAACGCCGGGCAATGCCGTCAACATCGCTGCCTTCATTGATGAAGTGCTTGAACGCCCGGATTTCGTCGGTGACGGTCATCTTCAATTGCATGAAATTCTCGGCGAACGAAACCTCGCTTTGCTGCGCGGCATCGCCTTGCAGCGACCGGCAATCAACATTTACATTCTTCGCCCATTGGCCAAGCTCGACAAGCCGGTTCATGGCGCGCAGGCGGCGGCCACCAGCGGTCACGCAATAATGGCCCTTGGGCTTGGCCATTGGGGCAACGACGAGGTTTTGCAGCAGGCCATTTTCGGCGATATTGGCGGCGAGTTCGTCGATGAACAGCTGGCTGTCATTCTTGCGGACATTGGCGGGCGAGAGATGCAGCTTTGCAAGCGGGATCTGGATGATGCTCATGTGGGGTCTCCAATCAGGGTCAAGGGGCGCGACACACTGCAGCGCCACTCCTGCGCAATCCCCCTCCCCTCTTCATTTCGCAGGGCCGCTCAGGCGAGCAGCCGCGCGAGGATCGAAGAGGCCGCATCGAGCGGAACGAAGACCCGCGTCTTGTAGGCGATGATCTCAGTGAAACAGCCCATCGCCTTGAGGCCCGGAAGCTGCGCGGCTTCGACGCCCGCAATCTCGAGCCGCTTATGGCCGTTCACGCGCGAAGTCTTGATCGTGGCGTTGAGCGGGTGTTTCACGGTGTAACTTCGGCCCGCAAGAATGGCTTGCGCAAGCTTGTCAGGCGCAATGGCTACCCGGTCGCTGACCCCGAGCTTGTCGAGCACGCGCTCGACATAAATTTCAGGGATACGGCGCCCGAGCCAGCCATTGCCGGCCTCGTCGAGAATGCGCATCACTGACAGATCTTCCTTTGGTAGAGCGCCCCAGACCGGCAACAACAGACCCGTCGCCAGATAGAGCGTGTCGGCAACCAGCCCATTGGCATCTTCCTCATACTCGGCCTGCCAGGCGGCATCGAAGTTCGATTCCGACATATCCTCCCAGGCGCTTTCCGCCAGATTGCGTTCGAGAATGAACTCGCTGCGCAAGGGCCGGACCAGCTCGTAACGGATGAGGGTATTACCCTGATCATCCATATGCGGATGGGCGGGGATACGAAGCGCGACCTTGCCGCTGCGGGTGTTGCGTAACCACGCGATGCGCTTGTCTTGCGTCATGGCCTTGAGCCGGGCAAGCGCCAAGGGCTGGCGGCGGCGCTGGGTGAGGATTTCGAGCAGGTGCGAGGTCGCCCCGGTTTGGGGATCGGTGCGGATGATGGTGTCGCCCAAGAGTTCGCAGCTTTCAACAAGGAGTGTTTCCACCCCGACATCGAAGGTGCCAGCGTCTTTGGCGGCCGAGACCCGTGTTTCGACAAGCGCAATAAACTCGTCGAAGATCGCGTTTTGCGTGGCGATGCGAAGCGCAAGAAGTCGGTTGAGCCAGCGCTGGATAGGCGGCAGATCTTCGCTGATGATGCCATCCTTGTCGGTAAGGCTGAGCCCGCTGGCGCGCTCGAAATCCTGGAGTGACATGCTCTCGAGTTTGCCGCGCACCAACAAATGATACCAGTTGACGAGCGCGGCTTTGGCATAATCGCTTTCAAGATTGTCCGAAGGATCGAACAGATTCTGCCCACCGGTCTGGCGCTGACCGCGGGTGAGGGCGCCCAATGCATCAAGACGGCGCGCGATCGTGCTCGTGAAGCGCAATTCGCCCCGGCAATTGGTGGTGACCGGTCGGAACAGCGGAGGTTGCGCCTGATGGGTGCGGTGTGTCCGGCCCAACCCCTGGATCGCCCGGTCCGCGCGCCATCCCGGCTCGAGCAGGAAATGTACCCGGCGCGCCTGGTTCTTAACGTCGAGACTGGCATGGTAACTGCGTCCCGTGCCACCGGCATCCGAGAAGATCAGCAAGCGCTTGGTGCCGTTCATGAAGGCTTGGGTCTCAACAAGGTTGGAACGGGCGGAGCGGGATTCGAGCCGCTGGCTACCGGCGGCCGACCGCATCAACCGCTTTGACCGGCCCGTCACTTCGGCAACCATATCGGCACCGAACCGCAGGATGATGGCATCGAGGGCCGAATGGATAGCCGGCAGCGCGCAAAGCTGTTCGATCAGCGCATCGCGCGCTTCTTCGGCCTGGGCATTGTAAACCGCATTGCCGTCGGCATCGAACATTGGACGCGAACGGGTTTCGCCGGTATCGTCCTGATATTCGACCATCTGCCGGGTCGGAAAGGCGCGGGCAAGATAGTCGATCACCAGCTCGCGCGGGGAGAGATCGACGTCGAGTTCCTCGCGCTCCTGCGGATCAAGATCGGCAAGCCGCCGGTCGAGAATGGCCTCAGCCGTCGAGACCAACTGGATCACCACGCTGTCGTCTTTGTTCAGATGCTGGTCAATTGCGGGAAACAGCGATGGCAGCTTCATCGACAGCAATATCTGCCCGAAGAAGCGCTGCTTGGCGCTTTCAAAGCGCGATCGGGCAGCGGCCTTTGCCTGTGAATTAAGCGTCGCATCTTCGATTGCGTCGACAATGCCGGTAATCTCGAGCGCTTCCTCCATGTTGCGGTGGATGATCGACCAGGCTTCGGAATATTGGTCGTACACGTCGATCTGGTCGGGTGAGAGATCGTGCTGGAGGATGGCATACTCGACCCCGGCAAAGCTGAGCGCCCGCGAGAGATAGAGCCCGCTGGCCTTCAGATCGCGGGCAACCAGCTCCATCGCGGCAATCCCGCCTTCGCGGATTTCGGTGATGAATTTTTCGCGGTTGGCAAAGGCAGTGCCGGGACCCCAGAGGCCAAGCCGCACGGCATAGGCCAGATTATTGATGTCCGATGCGCCCGTCGCCGAAGCATAAAGCACCCGCGATTTGGGCAACCGGTTTTGTAGCATGACGCCTGCAATCCCTTGCAAGGAGCCATCCTTCCTGCCCATCGTGCCTTCGCCGCCCGCGACCCCGCCCAGTTCATGGGCTTCGTCGAGCACGATGACGCCCTCAAAGTCGGCCCCTGCCCAGGCAATGATCTGGTCGAGCCGGGTCTCATCGACGCGCGCTGATCGCAATGTCCCATAGGGGACGAACAGGATGCCTTCAGGCGAGGAGATGGGCTGGTTGATCTTCCATGCCGCCAGTTCAATGATATCAGCAGATAATCCGCCGAGCGCTGTCCAGTCGCGGCGCGCGTCTTCGAGCAAGGTCGCGTTTTTGGAGATCCAGATGTGGCGGCGTTTCCCGCGTAGCCACTGATCCATGATGCAGGCAGCGGCTTGCCGCCCCTTCCCTGCTCCGGTGCCATCACCGAGAAAGAAGCCATAGCGATAGCTGTCGCCATCGGCGGTTTCGGTCAGCTGGACGGATTTGGGATCGACGACAAAGCGGCCCGGAAGCTCGCGCGACCAGGCATCGCCTGCATAGACGACGGTTTCCAGTTGCGCCGCGGAGAGGAGTTTCCTCGCGACAATCTGTTCGGGAAGTCGCGGCACATAGGCCGGTTTGGGGGCATTGATCGATGCCATGGCGGCAGATTCAACCAGCATCGTTGGATGCTCGCCCGCATCTGTAAACATGAGGCGCGAGGGGCGATAGGACGAATAGACACCCTGCTGCTCACCGGCAGGTGCCGGTTCGTCGAGCACGGTATAGCCGATATCGGCCACCTCATTGCGTTGCGGCGCGCGCACGATGACCGGCCGCGGCGTGGTGGATTTGACCGAGCGGAAGAGCGAGAGTTTGCTTGATCGCGGTGACGCCGGGCGGTCCGCAGGTGCCAGTATCGCCCGAGGCGGAACCATGGGAATCGCGTCGAGCAGGTCGGCAGGTGTGACGCGGTTGATTGTGACGCAGCTGAGCGAACCCGGCAGCTTGTCGATGACATAGATGCGCACCGCAACCGAAGTGCCGTGTTTGGCATAAGCGCCGCGGTCGAGGCGCAATGACTGGACAACACGCATGCCGTCGAGCGTGGTTCGAAAGACCTGTTCCGTTCGCGGACCCGGCGCAAACCAGTCGGGCATGATCGCGACGGAGCGGCCGCCGCGCTCGAGCCGGTTGAGTGCGGAAGCCAGATGTCGGGCGGCGGCATTGCGGTCAACGCCCCGCCCCAGTGACATCGAGAATGGCGGGTTGATGAGTAGGACGCTGGGTCGGGGATCTTCTGCGCGCAGCGACGCGATTCGGGCACCGTCATGCTCGCTGACATCAGACCCTGAAAAGAGCAGGCGCAGCAAACTCGCGCGCACCGGGTCATATTCGTTGAGCTGGAGCGTTGCCCCCGCCCGCTTTGCGAAAGCCGCAAGCAGGCCCGTCCCGGCACTGGGTTCAAGCACAATGTCGGAAGGTGTGACTGCTGCGAGATACGCAGCGAGCCAGGCAATGTCGGCGGGAGTTGAGAATTGCTGGAGCGCATATTGCTCCTCGCTGCGCACGGTTTGGGTCGGTAGACGGGCGACCATCGCTGCGATATTGGCAAGCTCTGTTTTCGGGTCGCCTTCCTTTGGGGCTTGCATCACCCAAAGACTGACAGCCGCTTCAAGCGCGTCGAAGCTTTGCCGCTGGGACCAGGCCCCTGTTGCATCGCTCGCGCCAAAGGCCCGCTCCATGGCCGTATTGAGCGTGGCCCTGGTGATAGGTTGGTCCGAAGCGATAAGGGAATGGATGTCGCGGGCGGCAAGGTTCAGCCCCTCCCCCAATGTCGTCATCATGCGCATGTCTGGCCTCCTGATGCCCGTACCGATCGTCCGGCACGCCAGGCCCAGCCCCCCTTTCCTCACATAAACAGTTGGTCAGCCCAGTCATTTGCATGAGTCGGCGGGGGCGCATGTTCGACAGCAAATCCTTGGGTCCAATAAGCGAACTCGGCCTTGTGCTCGGCGGCCTCGCCCTCGGGATCATTATCGCGCAGCAGGATGACAGTGTGCACTTCGGGAGGAAATCGAACTTGCGGAAGCCGCCTGGCACCCATGCTCGCCCAGGCTGGAATGTCATGCAGTTGGGTGAAGGCGGCTGCAGTCTCGAACCCTTCAGCAAGTGCCACTTTGCCGCCCACAATATCGTTGGTCCATGCCGCGCCGATTGACTGGCCAAGGACGATTTTGGCCGTGCAGCGAGCGGTTGTGGAATCAAGAAATATTCGCTGGATTGCCGTTAGCCTGTTGCCGAGATGCATCCCGACGATGAGTGCTGGTTCGAACGTCGCGGAATTGCCGGCCCCGCGCGGGCATCGTGGATGAAAACGCACATGGTTCAGCGGGTTAGTGAGCCTGCGGGTCTCGAAAAGATAGCGCTCACCAAGTGTTCCCGCGACAGGCTGAGCAGCCTGCCAGATTGCCCAGTGGGGGTTGCCCGATTTTCTGGTTACCCGCTCGACATGCCCGTTGTCAGCGACCGGAATTGGGATAGTTCGTGCGATGGCCTTGAGCACATCTTCGCTCGCACAGCCGGCAAAGCAAGTGACAAGGATCGAGCGATCTCCCTGCCTTATGCTGAGTGAGGGCGTGCGGTCTTCATGTGCTGGACAACGGCACATTGCGACAACTCCATGCCAGCTGCCACCCAGGCGGTCGACGAGCTGCAAGGTCTGGACTGTAGGCTTGTTGGCAATAGGACGCATAGCGCACCTCCTGCCTTACCGAACCCCCTTCCCTCGTGTCCCAGGCTTATCGTGATATTGTCGTTGGAGCACCCTCGGTCTGAGGTTATATCCCCTCAAATCCAATCAATAAAAAATACCCAAACGCAGTGCGGGAGTTTTCTAGATTCAGGGATTCTAAGATTCAGGGCCAAATTTTCGAGTAACACCAATGCGTTAAGGGGCTTCTATATGAGGCTATGGGGGCTGTAAGGTGAGTGCTCGGGGGCTTCAAAATGTGGAATCGGGGGACAAATCGTGAGCGATTGGGGGATCATGTGAGAAATTGGGGGCGTGGTCGATTCTGAATCAAATCAGTTCCTTAAGATACTGATTCACAGTGCCCTGCCCGCCTTCAATCACGATATTGCGCCATCCTTGTCGCTTCATATGAGCAATTGGGGGCTAACCAAACCCAAAGGCAGCTTAATGTGAGCGGATGGGGGCTCGCCGTGGACAGCCTCTTCAAAGCTTGCTGAAACCTATGGAATACCGATTCGCACGCCTTGTTCATGTGAGTGATCGGGGGACGGCCTGAAAACCCCCTATTTCTGCGGCTTTGCGAAGGCCTTTATGTGAGTCGGGGGGGGGAGCCCGCTTCTCGCTTTTGGAGCCATTTTTGGGGCATCTCTTAGGCCCACTTTATTGTGAGAAATCGGGGGCTGTGCGCCAAAAGCCGCAGGAATCCAGACCCTTTATATGAGCATTTGGGGGCTTAGAGTGAGTTGCTTAGTATGAGCCACTCATGCTAAGAGACTCACATGGAGATTGAGGCATCAGTCGAATCGGACGAGCCCAAAGTTGGCCTTACCCTTCGTGTCGCCGAAAGGATCACGAAGAACAACCAAGACTTTGTCAGCAAGCCGGGTGAGTTGGTCGAATCCGAGTTCGAAACCGGCTCGTTAAGTGCTGCCGCGCGCAAGGCTTTTGCGCTCATGCTCCGCAAAGCTGGCGGGGATGCTGCGGAAGACCGGGTTTTCACGATCACCAAGAAGGAACTGCGCCGTTCGCACAAAGGCAATGAGCGCATCCAGTCCGTCATGGACGAATTGATCCGCGTGATCGTCCGCATCAAAACGACGTCGAGCAAAGGACGTCCGGCAACCCTGTCACAGTCGCTCCTGTCGCGCTGTGTTGAAGAAGTGGCTGAGGACGGCCTGAGCGTTGTCGAATTCGAATTGTCCGATGCGCTCCGGACAGTCCTGCATGGCTCGGACTATTATGCACGGGTCAATCTGGGCGTCACCCTCTCGCTCCAGTCACGCTATGCTTTGACGCTCTATGATCTTGGGTGTCTCATCATCAACCGTCAGAACCGCACCGTGAAAATGTCGATCGAGGACCTGAGACGGCGCTTGGGCGTTCCAGATGGCAGCTTCAAAAATTATGCGGAATTCCGTCGCGATGTGCTCAACAAGTCCAAGGCAGAGATCGACCAGCTTGCTGACTTCACCGTCGAATGGAGCGAAATGAGGGGGTCAGGTCGTGGCAATCCAGTGAAGGAAGTCGTTCTCAACTTCATACCCAAGGTGACCGAGGAACAGGAAGCCGCTGCCCGTGAATTGGATCGCCCACGTATAGGAAGAAGGGCCCGCCGTGACGGAACGGTTGAGCAAATTGTTGGTACCCCCCTGCCCCGCATCACCGAGGAGCCGCTTTTCCCGTCTGGTTCACTGCATTTTTGTGGAGACCAGAAGCTCCTGACGATCGTATCCGATCATGGCGGTGGCTGGGACAAGAACATCATTGCCGAAGGCTATCGCCAGTTCATGGGCGACAAGCTGAAAACATTGCGTGGCGACAAAATGCACAAGTCCTGGGAAGGCTATTGTAAGGGATATGTCCGATCCCATGGCCGGGTGTAGCGCCAGTATGACGATAAACACCAGCCCGCAGGGGCATATAGACATCGAGCAATTCATCGCCGAATGGGCGATCACTGGCGGGTCCGAACTGGCAAACACCCAGAGCTTCTTGAACGGCCTGTGCGCGCTCTTGGGCGTGCCCGCGCCGCATGGCAGCCAGACCGATGACACGCAGAATGACTATGTCTTCGAACGGCGCGTGTTTCAGGACAATGGCGACGGCACCAAGAGCTTCGGGCGGCTGGATGCCTACAAGCGCGGCTGCTTTGTGCTGGAGGCCAAGCAGGGCAGCGATGCGGACCGGGAGGCAGCCAAACGCGGTGAGGCAGATTTCTTTGGCAAGCCTGCTGCGGAAAAACTGAAGCAGGGAACCGCGCGGCGCGGCACGCCGGGCTGGGCCGCCGCGATGTTCAAGGCCAAGGGACAGGCCGAACGCTATGCCAAGGCGCTCCCGCTTGATCATGGCTGGCCGCCCTTCCTGCTCGTCACCGATGTCGGCCATTGCATCGATGTCTATGCTGATTTCAGCGGCACCGGCAAAGCCTATACCCAGTTCCCCGATGCCGCGCGCTTCCGCATCCGGCTAGAGGATCTGCACGATGAGGCGGTGCGCGAACGGCTCGTGGCGATCTGGACCAGCCCGCTTGGCCTTGATCCATCGAAAGAAGCCGCGCGCGTCACCCGCGATATTGCGACGCAGCTGGCCGAACTCTCCAAGCGGCTGGAAAAGCGCGAGCAGAACCCGACAAAGGTGGCGGACTTCCTGATGCGGTGCCTGTTCACGATGTTTGCCGAGGATGTGAACCTCATCCCCGAAGGCAGCTTCACCGCGCTGCTGGAAAAGCTCAAAACCCGGCCAGAGAATTTCGTGCCGCAAATCACCGCGCTGTGGGCGGCGATGGATAGAGGCGGGTTCGTGGGCGCGCTGGGTGAAGCGGGGGAGACGGTGCGGCGCTTCAACGGATATCTGTTCAAGGATACCAGCGTCATCGCGCTCAAGCCCGATGAGATTGCCCTGCTCATCGCGGCGGCCAGCCACAAATGGAACCATGTGGAGCCCGCCATTTTCGGCACGCTGCTGGAACGCGCGCTCGACGGCAAGGAGCGCGCCAAGCTGGGCGCGCATTATACGCCGCGCGCTTATGTCGATCGGCTGGTGATGCCCACAGTGATGGAGCCGCTGCGCGCGGACTGGAGCGGGGTGCAGGCGGCCGCCGCCAGCCTGATCGAAGCAGGCAAGGTGGATGAGGCCCGCCATATTGTGGAGGGCTTCCACGCCACGCTGGCGGCGACAAAAGTGCTAGATCCCGCGTGCGGCACCGGCAACTTCCTCTATGTCGCGCTCGCCCGGATGAAGGAGCTGGAAGGCGAAGTCATTGGCCTGCTCGCGGAATTGGGAGCCGATCAATATGTCGCAGAGATGACCGGCCACACCATCACGCCGGAAAACTTCCTCGGCATAGAGATCAACCCCCGCGCCGCCTCCATCGCGCAACTGGTTCTGTGGATCGGCTATCTACAATGGCATTTCCGCGTGAATGGCGAAGGGCGGATGCCGCCGGAGCCGGTGCTGCGCGATGTGAAGACCATCGAGAACCGCGACGCGCTGATCGATTGGGACAAGCGCGAACTCGTCCGCGATGATCAGGGCCAGCCGCTCACCCGCTGGGATGGCGAGACGATGAAGGTTCATCCCGTTACCGGCAAAAAAGTGCCCGATGAAGCGGCGCAGGCGGAAGTCTATCGCTATATCAAACCGCGCGCGACCAAATGGCCAAAGGCTGATTTCATTGTGGGGAACCCGCCGTTTATCGGCGGCAAGGATGTACGCGAGCGGCTGGGCGATGGCTATTTCGAGGCTCTGTTCAAAACCACCGATGTGCCTGAGAGCGCGGACTTTGTGATGCACTGGTGGGACAAGGCGGCGCTGGCGGTGCGGAAAAATGCCACGCGGCGCTTCGGGTTCGTGACGACCAACAGCATCACGCAGGTCTTCAGCCGGCGGGTGATTGCCAAGCATCTGGATGCCAAGGATCGCGTCAGCTTGCTCTTCGCCATACCCAACCACCCTTGGGTGGATGAGAAGGACGGGGCCGCTGTGCGCATCGCGATGACGGTCGCGGCTAAGGGCAAAGCCGAGGGGCGGTTGCTGTCGGTGACTGATGAAAGCTCCGCGCCGGAGCGGGTAGAGTTTTCAGAAGCGGTCGGCGCGATCAGCAGCGATCTGCGCACCGGGGCCGATCTGTCCAGCGCCGTCCCGCTCAAGGCGAATGAGAAGCTTGCGTCGCGCGGTGTGCAAGTGATGGGCGATGGATTCATCGTCACACCGGAGCAGGCTGAACAGCTTGGTGCGAGCGGCTCGCCGAGTAGGATTCGAAGCGGACAGGGCATGGTGGCTGATGTGATCTTCGACTATCGCAACGGCCGCGATCTCGCTTCCCGTCCGCGCGGGGTGAAGGTGATCGACCTTTATGGCCTGAGCGAGGTGCAAGCGCGCGATGGCTATCCGGCGGTGTATCAGCATTTGACTAATGCCGTTCGCCCGCAGCGCGACGGGCAGGCATCGAAGAGCAAGACCGCCGACGCCAAGAAATATGCGGAGGAATGGTGGCTGTTTGGAAAGACCCGCCCCGAAATCCGCAAAGCCTTGGCGGGCGTAACGCGCTACATCGCGACCGTCGAAACCGCCAAGCACCGCGTGTTCCAGTTCCTGCCCATGTCGATCCTGCCTGACAATATGCTTGTCTGCATGGCGCTCGACGACGCCTACCACCTCGGTGTCCTGTCGAGCCGCATCAGCGTCCTCTGGGCAATGGAAGCAGGTGGAACGCTTGAGGATCGGCCACGCTACAGCAAAACCCAATGCTTCGACCCTTTCCCCTTTCCCACCGATGTCCCCCAACCGCTGAAGGAAAAGATCCGCGCCGAGGCCGAGGCGCTCGACGCTTTGCGCAAGCGGGTGCTTGCCGAACATGATGACCTGACCCTCACCAAGCTCTACAATGTGCTGGAGGCTCTGAAAGAAGGCAGCGCGCTGACTGAGGGGGAGCGTGCCATCCACGACAAGGGGCTGGTGACGCTGATCCGCCACCATCATGATGCCATCGATGCTCTGGTAGCGCAGGCTTACGGCTGGGATGCGGACTTGGCGGACGAAGAGAAATTGACCCGCCTCGTCGCGCTCAACAAGGCCCGCGCCGCTGAAGAGGCAAAGGGCGTAATCCGCTGGCTCCGCCCCGAATACCAGGCCCCAGACTACACCGCCCCCGTGAATGCCACGCTCGATCTAGGCGAGACAACCGCACCCGTGCCGAATAATATCATCCCTTGGCCCGAAAAACTGCCCGATCAAGTCAGCGCCGTCGCTGCGATCCTGTCTGGTTCATGTGTCCCCCTCGCCCCCCAAGATGTCGCCCGCAATTTCAAAGGTAAGCGCGCCGCAACGGTTGCACCTGTGCTCGAAGCTCTGGCAGGGATCGGCATGGCGCGGCGGTTAAAGGATGGACGTTATGCTGCTTAGAATGAATGGTGGCTTACGCTGACATTACAGCCGTTCGAGCACTTTCGCGGGGCGTCGTGACCTGCCATACGTTCAATGACGCACTAGCAGGGTACTCATACGATTACTTGTATGAGTGCTCGATGCGCTGCTCGCTGAATCCTCGATCTTGCTCGACACCGGCCATCCCGTTCAAAGAGCGGCAATCATCCCGGCGAACAGGCGGCGTGCAAGGCGGCCGTCAGACCTCGCTTACCTAGCAGGCGCCGATCCGCATCTCTGGCTCGAAGCCAAAGTCGACCATCCGCGATGACACTTGCTCACAGGCGAAATCAGAAAGAGCTTGGGCCGCTACCGCGCCTGAGATTGGGCCTGGCGCCGCGTAATTTCCCGCCGCGCATTCCAAAGTACATCCGCATCCATATCGGTTTGTCCGCTCATCCACTCAAGATAGTCGATAGGTATCGCGTCCCAGCCTGTACCTCTGTGTTTGCCGAAGGTCATCGCTGGCAAGAGCTTGGGTTCGTTCGTCCACGCGATCATCTGATCAAAGGAGGCAAATTGCGCAAGGTCGGCGAGGATGTGCGCCGTTACCCATGCATCGGGACCGGCCCGATGCGGCGGCATGGCGCGCGCATGGTCGAGTTTCATACCCCGCCAGTAGCGCAGCACTTGGTTGCTGTGCCGGGGCGCTTCGGGCCAGACCCGCAGCGCGACCTTATAAGTGCATATCCACGGAATGTCGCCCGTGACCGCCGGTGTGATGAACTGTCGCTCGAATTCGCAATTATGAGCCACAAGGATTTCAGGCACGCTCAGATGGAAGACGGCCGCACGGAGCCTGTCGGGCGTACACACGGGCGCATTGGTGCCGAAATCATCCTCAGTGATATGGTGTATCGCCATATTGTCTGGTGGAATGCCGTTCAACGGACGGTAGAGCCAGGCCAACGGATCGTCGATCACCGGATCAGCCGCATCCCAGATCAAGTCGGATCGCCCGATCTCAATTATCTCGGCCGGGGGTGCCAAGCCGGTGGTTTCGAGATCGATGACGCGGATGCGGGTCATGCAGCTTTCGGTTCGGCTTCTAGGCGGAGGAGTGCCCCGACAATTGGCATATGGACGAACAGATGATCGCAAATGCCGTGTTCGACTGCAAGTCTTGCCGCCTCGGCATAGAGGCCAAGTTGCGGGCCATATCCGACCGCCTTCGCGTCCCAGTTGTCACGGGAGCCGGGAAAGCTTTTGTGATCGACTATTGCCAACCCGGCCGCATGCTCGACCAGAAGGTCAATCCGCCCCGCTATCAGCTGCTCCCCAACGCGGGCATGGACCGGGATTTCACGGCGCATCTGCGCGCCCGGCCAGCGGGCTTCGAAATGGTCTTGGAGCCGGTCGCACGCACTCAACACATCGTCGGCCTGCACCGCTTGCACATTCCAGCGTTGCAGGATCGACAAGGCCCGCGCTAGACGCATAGGCCGTTCATCTGCCCTGTCGTCTGCAGCAAAAATGGCGTGCACGGCTTCACCGAGTTGCGCCATGTCAGGCGATCCCACCAGCGGCAACCTTGGGCCGAGCTCGACCTTTTCGGCGACGCGGTAGGTGATGTCGTTGGCCTCGCGGCTCGGTTGCCGGAACAGCGCCGCGCGCGCCAACGCGGCCCGCTGGGGTCTGACATGTGAAGCCGCGATGACGGACTGGACCGGCGCATCATCTACCGTAAGCGTAAGCGTGCGGCAGGCAAATGCCGTCCCGCCAGCGTTGAGATCGTTCCCATCCGCTGCCGGGAGCGTGACATGACCGGGCTTCCCCGTATCGAGCAAAGCCAGCCATTTCGCGCCGCTCTTCACTGCCGGCGCAAAGACCAAATAATCGCGTGCGCGCGTTGCGCCCACATAAAGAAGCCGGGTATCCTCGTCACGGGCGGCCCGCGCCGCTGCTTGGCCAAGGGCCGCAGCCGGTGCGGTCGCGTCGAGATGCACATCCTTTTCCTGCGACCCGTAGGGCCAAGGCCAGAAGCGAACCCAACGTCCCGCAAGGGGCTGGCTCCAGTCAAGCGCGCCGTCGGCCTCGGCCACAGGCTCGAACAGTCGGGCTTTGGAGTCCCAGGCCAAGCTTGCAAGCACCACTAAAGGCCATTCGAGCCCCTTGGCACCATGATAGGTCATGACATTCACGGCATCGGCCTGAAGGCTTTTCGGACGTGTCGGTTTTGCTTGCTGCAGCGACAGGATCAGTCCCGACAATGTGGCGGGGACACCCGAGCTGGCACAATTACCTTCGTAGCTTCGCGCAAAGCCCCGAAGCGCTTCAAGATCGTCGAGGCAGACAGTGAGGTCGCCCCAGCGCTCGAAGCGTCGCGACATCTCTGGCAAAAGCAGGATGGAATCAAGTAGTTCGGCTGGCGTCAGCGATAGCTGGTTGGCACGGAGGGCCTCGAGCGCGGGCGCAATGGGAACCAGTAGCTTGAGAGCAGCTTCCTGATCCTCGGCACTGGCGGCCTCCAGCCAGCGGGCCGACGACGGATCGTCGTCGAAAAACCGCGCAAGCTCGGCGAGTGACAGCCTGTCAGTGGGATCCGCCACCCAGCGGAACGCGGCCATTGCCAGTTCAATATGCGGAGTCGTCGACAGGCCTTCGCGTTCGACTGCGACCTTGATACCCAATTTGCTGAGTGCAGCCGCAATCCCCGCGATATCCGACTTCGTGCGGCACAATATGGCGATGTCGCCGGGTTCGAGCGGGCGAATGACGCCCTCTTTGTTCGCGACGTGCCAATCCCCGGCATTGGCGAGAATATCGCGAATTTGCCCCGCGAGCGCGGCGAACTGAAGTTCAAGCTTTCCGTCAAGCCGCCAGGTTGCGAAAGGCGTTTGTGCAAATCCATTCTCCGTCCGCGCGGTGCCGGTGAAACTATGGTCAGCCGCCGGCAGCCCCATGGCCTCGAATGCGGGCGCGAAGGCGGCATTGGAAAATCTCACTATATCTTCGCGGCTGCGGTAGGACTGGGCGAGAACCGCCGTGGTTGCGGCACTCGCCCCCGCAACACCCGCAAATGCTGCTTGGGTCAGAGCGCTGTCGGCATTGCGAAAGCCGTAGATCGCCTGTTTAGGATCGCCCACCCATGTGCTCGATTGGACGAGCGTCGAAAGCGCGGTGAAGATCGCGATCTGGAGCGGGCTTGAGTCTTGAAACTCGTCGACAAAGACACAGTCGATCCTCTCGGCGAGATGGGCGGCAAGATCAGGGTTACACAGCACTTCCAGCGCAAGTGCTTCCTGATCGGTAAAATCCAAAAGTCCGCGTTCCGCTTTGTAGCGCTGATAAGCGACAAGCGCTTCCCCTGCGCAAGCGAAGAGAGTCCGGATGAACAGCTCGCAATCTTCATGAAGGCGCGGATGCTCGGCGTGCTTGCTCGCCGCAAGGCTGACCGCTTCGAGCGCCGAGACGAACCCTGGGCCGTCCTTCTTGGCACAGACAACTTTCGAGAGTCGCGCCCAGTCCGGCCAGGATATGCGTTGCCCACGCGCCGCTGCCTTGTGAACTCGCCGCATGTCTGAAACGCTTTTCTTTGCGGTGGCACTCAGGTCGTCGGGCACTTCGTTCAACGCGGCGCCGATCGCATTAAAGAGCGCGACGTCGAGATCGGCGGCACTCGCCGACGGCGGCCGAAGCAAGGCGGAAAAGGTCGCCCACGAGCGTTCGGCAGACAGTGCAAGCCCATCGGCATCGAGGCCGTTGGATCGCGCGAGCTCAATGATACGCCTGACCCTTGTCCGCCAGTCGGCACGTTCGGCGTCTTGGGCACTCCGCTTGGGCTCCGACGCGCCCATCGCATCGGCAAGGCTGTTCAATACGGGTGCGTGGCGCTCGATCGCAGCGTTTGCCGCTATCATGAAAATTCGCGCGACCCCCTCTTCTGGAATGACATCGGCGCGCGGAGAGCGGCCAAGCGCTATGGCGTGTTCAGATACAATCTGACCGCACACCGAATTTATCGTACCGAAGCGGGCACCGAGCAGGCGCGCCGCCTGATCCCAGGCCCCATCCCTGAACAGGCGGGCGCGAGATCGTTCGATCAGCTCATCTGCCGCCTTCACAGTAAAGGTTGTCGCGACAATTTCCTCGGGCGGACGAGCAGTGACCTCTTCGGCAATGCGACCGACGATATGGGTGGTCTTGCCCGTTCCCGCCGACGCCACGACGGTGCTGATATTGGACAAGGTCATGATCCGGTCGTCCCTTCGTAGATGCGGCAGAGACTGGTCAGTTCGCAATATTTGCATGGAGCCTCTCCGGGCGCATGCCCCAAAGGATCAGGGCGATGAACCTCGTTTTCGGCAACGCCCGTAGCGACCATGCTGCCCCCGAGCGCGAGATTGCGCCAGGATGCCCAAGTCCCAATCAACCCGGTCCATGTGTCGGCGAGCGTCTGGCCCTCCACTTCGTCATCTGCTAGCCGCGAACCGCTCAAACCGACGAGTTGGCGCTGGTTGAGCAGATAATAGGCCCCGTCGGCGGACACACCTGTCTCGGGATCGGCAATAGCGCTGTAGGTTGCAAGCTGGAACGCACGCCCTTCGCTAAATTCGGTCACCCGGCGCTTTGCGCTCCGCGTCCATTTAAGATCGATTACGCCCAATTGTTGCTGCGCATCGCGGACAAGTAGGTCAAGACGCCCCTGGACTTCCAACCCGTCCGGAAATGATGCAGCCCGCTCGAGTTCGGTGCCGACGACATCGAGCCCCTTGTCGCGCAAAAGCTCGGCCAGCCGCACCAGCGAGTCCGGAACCCTGACGCGGGCTGCGGCCAGCTCGCCCGCGAGTTCGGGCTGTTGAAGCGGTGACGCGATGGCGCCGAGCAGTTCGTCGAACACCGCGTTGACTTTGTCTGCGATGAGCGCAGCCTCCTCCACCGGACCTGGCTGCAAGACTTGGTTGGCGATCTCGTGGGCAAGGTTTCCCAAAAGCTGGTTGGCGTCGGGAATTTCCGCAAATCGCCCGCGCGACAGCCGCAACACATCGAGAAGCATCCATCGCATATGACAGTCGATCAGATGCTCGAAGCTCGTGGCGCTTTCCGTGCGCCCGGCAATTCTCGCCGCCGCCGCCGCCGGTAGATTCCATACCGGTTGCGCCCCCGGCCGCTCGGTCAACGCAATTCCCACACGCGGCAAGACACGTCCCGCCAGTTCCTGATGAGTGCCGCTCAACAAACGTTCGGCGCGCCAGCGCGCACCGCCATTTGGAGCCGACAGAGGTGCGAGTTGATGCGAGAGTGGATGACTGATGGTCTCCTCGCCCCCCGCAAGCGACGGCCTCACAAGAATGAGCCGCTCTCGCGCTTGTCTGACTGCATTTACATAGCCCCATCCGATCCGTTTGGCCGCGACATCCGGCGGGTCCAGCACGCAACCTACCGATTCCAGTGCCGCTCGTTCGGCCAGGCTCCATGGCATGACAGGGACGCGCTCGCCGGGGCCCTTAAAATCCCACCAAACGAGGCGCGGAACAGAATTCCAAATGGCCGCCGGATGTGCGGTACTTCTCAGTCCGCCGGCCGTAGCAATGTGTAGAGGATTTTTGGCGCCATCGGCTAGCACCTGCTCAATCATCCGCTCGATGAGCAGCGCTGGAAGGAGGTCTTCGCCCAAGGCCTCAATCGCCTGCGCCAAGGCTAGGCCGGCAGCGCTCACAGACATCAGGAGGGGGTCGCCCTTACCCGCATCCGCGTCTGCTGCCCAGCCCGATACCCGTGCAGCGATTCGCCGCGCATCGGCCGCTGGCATTCCTGTGACGCGGTCATGGAGCCCGCTTGTCATCCATTCTTTCCACTGCGACATCTTCGCGGCAACGTCGTCGACAGCGGTGGGGCTGTCGGCAAAGCGCTGGGCGAGATCGGCTTCGATATCAGCCCAGGCCTGAGCCCAGACCACCCGGCCGGTTCCCGGCTCGCGCGCAAGCGCGCGCGCTAGTTTGCGGGCCGCTCTCCGCCCGATGGGCGGGCGCGGAAGCATCAGGAGATCGAGCAAGACCTTTGCATTGAAGGGCGCCCAGTTCGCGGCAATCGCCAACGGTAGGATCTGGAGCGCGCCGCGCCACGGCGACGCCGCGGACTGTCCGAGCGCAGGCAGACCATGAGCTTCCAAAGCCGCATCGAGCAGCGCAGTATCGCCATCGGGACTGAGGATCACCGTACCGGCGAGGTCGGCATCAGGCGACGCGGCAAGCCAATCGGCAACCGCTTCTGCCGCCATCAGTGAGGTGTCGGCTTCAATTGTCACAAGCGTTCCGTCCCCCACAAAGGGGGCGACCGCTCCATGGTCAAGAAAGGTCTGCGCCCGCTGTAGATCGCTTGCAGCCGTAGTTTGGGGCGGGGGCACGGCGCTAATGGTCACGCCGCAATCGGCAAGGGCATCAATCAGTCGGCGGATGGGTGCTGGTAGGGAATCGTGTGGTTCGACTAGCGAGACCGCTTCCAACCGCAGCGCCGGTTGCGATTCGAGTGCCTCCACCAGCGCGCAAAGCCGATCGGAGGGACCGGACGGCAGTTGCGGCGCCAGTCCCTCGACCAAGGCTAGGTCATCGATCCTCGCAGACCCGCAGGATTGCGCTTTCCATCCGGCACCAACCAGGGCATCGCGCCATTCGACCAGTGTGCCGGCAACTCCCCAGGGATCGCTTGCGAAGGCTGCTGCACAAAAGATTGTGGGTTTCGCGATCAACGCCGCCTTGAGCTTGGCTGCATAGGCGGCAACCCGCACTGTTGCCGAGGCTTGTGGTCCGGTCATGCCAAGCTCGATTTCGAGGAGTTCAATCAGGCCTAGCGGTCCGGCAACAAAGTCTCCAAGGGCGCCCTCGCGTTCGCCGGGAAAATCCGGATAAACGCGACCGTCGCAGGCCATTCCGAAAATGACTTTCATCGCATCCCCCATATCCGCGCTCGATTCAATTGGAACATTACCTGCATCCTGTCCTTAGAGCACCGTTAAATTACTCTGCGAGGCGATTATTGTCGTGCTAACATCTTGATCTATTTCAAATTCAAAAGATGACCAGGCTACATTTGCCTGAGACTAGCATTGTGTCCCTGATCCCCTCGGGCAATTTATGAGGTGGGATTAGCAACACAGTTCACTCAACTGCATACCTGTTAAGTCGCAATCGGACTTCGGCAGCGGGCAAACGGCACCTGGGGTGTTCAAAGATGCTCTGCAAGCTGGCGGATAGACGGTCATTGGGCACGATCTCATGTTCAGCGAAACGGTCACAAATCCACAAGACTCCGTGGGCTGCAACTCCGGTGCTTTTGGCCAGTTCTCGAAGTGCACCGTCGCCGGTCAGGAGGGACCAAGCACGTTGTTCCGCAAGCGCAAATGCAAAAGTGTCAGGTGTCGACAACCGCGCCTGCTCACGTCGGATTGCAATGGCTCGTGCCAATTCTTCTGGCACAAGTTCCTCTACGCGTAGGCCTAGGGCAACGAGTTGATGGCCAAGTGCACCCGCCAACTCGTTGCGAAACAACAGATCAGGAACAGCGAACTCAAAAGGCAGCCGAAACAAGTCCTCGAGGAGATCTCCTCGTTCCAGATCGATGATAATAGAAGTGTCTGAAACGAGGACGGCCAAGCTTTACACCATTTTCTGATCCAACCGAGCGTCCAATTCGCGCACGGATATGTTCAATAGCTCAGCTGCGCGTGCTTCTCCAATCACATTTTCGGCAAGTGCTCGATAGCACAGGCGCTCGAAGCGGCGAGGTTCTTCGGCGGCCGGCTCAATCGTCCCGGGTTCAGCAAATGGAAAGGTCCGCCAACCGCGTTCTGCAAAAATCCGGAACAACTTAGCGAATGCCGTTTGGTTGATGATTCCAAGATCCTTGCAGCGGTAGGCAAGCGCCTGAATGCTTACCCCAAAGCGTTCTTTGAGGGCGGCAAATTCTCCGATACTGATCGATGACCGGTGCGCCCCCACCTCGGAGCGGAGAACATCGGCGGGCATCAGAAATGCCCCCGCAAAGCGATGGGCAGCCTTTTCCTCATCGACACCGGGATCCGGTGCAAGCACCATATGACCTAGTTCATGGGCTAAGTTGAAACGCTTGCGTTCGGACCACGAACTTTGCTTGATGACGATGACACGCGCGGACGAACGATCTCTGCGCCTGACCTTTGCAGCAAGTCCGTCAATGTCGTCGAGTTCGAGGGACAGCACCTTGATGCCGCGCTCTTCAAGCAACTCTGCGAGCTTGGGGATTGGATCGTTACCCAAACCCCAATCATCACGGACGGATCGTGCAGCATCTTCAGCGTCCCGCACGTCGGCAACCGGATGCGGCGCACTGCGAGGCTGTTCCCAATCGACACTTTTCAGACCAAGCATGTCTTCAAGTGAGAGATACCGTTCGAGCAGGTGTATGGTACGTGCTTCAAGCTGCGCCTCTTCGCGCACAGTAGCCACTGCCTTCTTGCGAAAATCAACACCTTCGAGGACCAGCTCCTCTGCGCTCAACAGATAATCCACCGATACGTCGAGGGCATCAGCGATTACCAATAGAACCCCAGAGCTCGGCATATCCTCATCGCGTTCATACTTTCCGATGGCTTGCGCCGATACGCGGCCATCGATGGCGTCCGAAAGCGCGCGCAGCGACAGACCAGCTGCTGAGCGGGCTACCTTTAACTTGCGTCCAATCATATCGGCCTCCAATGACTCGGTTTACAAAACTTGCATATAGGAGTTTTTTTGTAAACCAAAACCTCTTGAATGTGGTAAATGAGCCCCCATATTCATTCTCAGTGCCCGATTCGTACTGGGTTTGTAAACCGTCTTGCCTGAATGGCTGCTGATGATCCGAACCAGTTGTCGGGTTTTCAGTGCCACCGGGCGCAGAAAACCAGGGAGGAGCCACGATGGCTTTGAATAATACAGCGCTCCGCTACTACGATAGCAATGTCCTCCGGTTGCCTGCGGACAAGCGCAAGGAATATCACGAGCAGGTTGATAGGCTCATTTCTGCCCTTTCGAAATCGGTCCGTGACAAGACCAAGATCAAGATCACTAAGGTAGTCAAGGCAGGGTCATTCGCGAAATACACCATTTTGCGCCGAACATCGACCGACCCGGTCGATGTGGATGTTGTGTTCTACATTGCCGACAAAGACGTCGATCAGGAAACGCTACAGAGCCTGAACGACACGATTTACGATCTGCTCATCGAGCAATATCCCAACAAGTCGGTCGAAGATTTCGAAATCCAGCGCAAGGCGGCGACCGTCACCTTTGCGGGCACTGGCCTTAGCGTCGACATCGTGCCGGTCATCGAAGATGAGAACCGCGCTGGATATGGCTGGCAATATGATCTGAAAACCGGGGACCGCGTCGAAACCTGCGCGCCTGGGCAGATCAAGTTTGTGCGGGACCGCAAGAATGCCGATGCGGATTTCCGGACACTTGTGCGCATGGCCAAAAAATGGCGCAACCATAACGACATAAGCAAGCTCAAGTCGTTCACAATCGAGCTCATCATGGCGCATTTGGTGGACAAGCAAGGCACCGAGGGAAGTATCGAGCAGCGTTTTCGCAATTTTCTGCTCTACATCGCCCAATCAGGGCTGAAGGATCAGATCAGTTTTCCCGAGAACAGCTGGCCCTACGGCTCCTTCAGCGATCCGGTCATCATTCTCGACCCAGTATCGAGCACCAACAATGTTGCGAGCCGGCTGTCGGATTCGGAGCGCAAGGCCATCGTAGCAGCAGCGGAGGAAGCTTGGGAGACCGCCAGTTTCGCGGCGGCTGAGAACGACAATGAGGTCTGGAAGGAAATCTTCGGCCCTCGCTTCAAGACAGAGGACTGATAGATGACCCAGACTACAACCAAGACCGCAACCTACACGGTTGCTGACATTGAAAAGGTCGTTACGCGTGTGCGCGCTGACCTAATGATGATAGGCGATAGTACAGGTGGTTGGACAGCCGAAAAGTCTCTTACTTACGCTCATGACGTCGAGGAGTTGGCGAAGGAGGGATATTTGAAGCACGTTGATGTGACGCTCTTTGATAGTGGCAAAGAAATTATGGCAACGCGCTTCGTAATCAACACCGATGCGTCGGGTTGGACATCAAGTCGCCCCGGCGGTGTGCGTTGGCCGCGCGTCGCCAATCCTTATTTGCGGATCATCCTATCTTACAACTCGAGCTATGACGATGCGGCACGCAAGAAGATGGGTGGTCGCCTGAAAATTGGCTGGACACCTACCAATGAGGACACGAGTCACTCGGCGCTTTCGCGGGGTGGCGGGCGCGATTATGCCAGCAACAGCTACGGCATACAGAGACTGGACTGGGCTGCATGAGCGATACCAGTCCCTTCGAGAGCGAAATCGTCCTTCCTGACGATTCACTATTGGCCAAACAGAAGAATTTGCTCGGTTTCGATGCGCGATACGCCAAGGTCCATGACCAGCTGAGGCTGCTTTTGCATACCGGGGAGCTAAAGGCGTGGAACGCTAAACACCACAATGGCGCGCTAAAACTGGTCGACCTTGTCGCAGAGCAATATCCGCTCGTAGTTTTCCACGGCGATGTCGGTACCGGAAAAACGGCGATGGCCGAATGTATCGCCAACCAGCTTGTTGCTGAATCGCGAAGCGAAGATTCAGTGTTGTTCAAGCTCAGCAACCGCGTTCGCGGGTCCGGCATGGTCGGCGAAATGGGGACATTGTTGTCCGAGGCTTTCGAAAAAGTTGGCAAATCTGCGGGTAAAAACCGGCGCGCAGTTCTAATTATTGACGAAGGTGACAGTCTTGGCGCTGCGCGAAATCAGGCACACAGTCATCATGAGGATAAGGTAGCCGTCAACACGCTGATCCAAGGCGTCGACCGGATGCGCGACTTTGGCGGTCGCGTCGTTGTGATCCTTTGCACAAACCGGCTTTCTGCACTTGATCCTGCCATCCGCCGTCGCGCGGCCATCGTCGAAGAATTTCGTCGACCCGACGACTCCCAGAGGCGCGCACTACTCGAAATGGACCTCGGGGTGCTGGATCTAAAGCCCAAACAACTCGACGCACTTGTTACGGCAACAGGAGCCAGCGGCAAACTGCCAACTTGGACCTACTCTGACATACGCACCCGGCTCTATCCGGCGGCGCTGGCGCTCGCATATCCGGATAACGCGCTTACTTTTGATCATCTGAAGACCGCAGCTGACGCAATCATACCGTCGCCGGTGATGGAAGACCGGTAATGGCAAAATCGCCGCTCCATGGTCGCCGCATCCATATTGCGGGAAGCATCGATAAAGATCCATTGGTCGCGAGGGCGGAGGAAGCTGCTCACGCCCGCGATCTGGTCGCTCAACTGGTCAAGGCACTGGTCAAGAAAGGTGCAAACTTCGTCATACCAACGGACGCCGAACCTCTGCGCGAGTCCGACGGACTTCCCATTTGTTTCGATTGGACGATTTGGAAAGCGCTTTGCGACAATCTGGCTTCTCGGCCTTCTACGGTTACCGGTCCGTTTGCTGTTGCGGTGCAACACTACAAGAATGAAGAGCAGATTCCCGACCAATATGTCGACCTCTGGGACAATCTGCGCGCAGGGTCGTTGGTTGAGGTTGAGAATGCTGCGCATTGGAATATGGCCAGCAAGCGGATGGAGGCGCAGGCTCGGCATGGTGATATCCTGATCACGTTGGGCGGGACTGAGGGCGTGCTTTACCTCGCCAATCTTTATCACGCTGCTGGAAAGCCGGTCATACCGCTTAATTTTGAGATATGTTCCGAAACTACCGGATCGCGCAGGCTTTACAGCTATGGATTGACGAGTAGTCAGGCCCCAAGGCTTTTTCGGACTTTAGGCGAGCACAGCCCGCACGCCTGGATCAATCGGATACGTTTTCCAAAGCGCCAAGGATTAGCAGAGCGCGTTGAGGTGCTGGTGGATCTCCTCGAAGATCTCGAGCCCCCGCGCGCCTTTGCTGTTCGCCTACTCAATCCTGATCTGCCTGAATTTAAGGCCGTAGAAGATCATTTTGAAACGGTGGTAAAACCAATCATTGAGGATGAGCTTGGTTATCGGCTCGTTGTAATCGACGGGCAGCAAGGTTTTGACCATGCGCGTGTCGACGAAGAGATTTTTGCAAAGTTGCACCGCAGCTCGATCGTGCTTGCCGATCTGACGGCATCCCGCCCGAACTGTTTTCTCGAACTGGGATATGCACTAGGTCGTTGCCTACCAACGATGGTAATGGCCCAGAAAGGAACTTCATTGCCGTTCGATATTACCACTCTATCGGGCCATCTCTGGGATGCTAAGGCACCGCTCAAGGAGCGCAAGGATGCTTTCCGCATTCATTGGAATGCTATTCGTAATCGCCCGCCGCTTGTGCCATCGGAGCCACTTATTTCATGACCTCAAACGAAGTGCTGATCTCAATCGACGTTGAAACGTCAGGGCCAATTCCCGGCGAATTCAGCTTGTTGTCAATTGGCGCGTGTGCTGTTGATGATCCAGATAAGCAGTTCGAGTGCTACCTACAGCCGATCACCGAGGCATACGACCCCAAGGCACTTGAAGTTAGTGGACTGTCGCTTGATGAGCTTCGGCGCACCGGACTGACCGCAGACGTGGCAATGAGAAGGCTCGAGGAATGGGTGAGGTCGGTCGCCGACGAGTCAAGCAGTCCCGTTATGGTGGGCTTCAATGCTCCGTTCGACTGGTCGTTCATCAATTACTATTTTCATCGCTTCCTTGGACGAAATCCATTCGGTTTCAGCGCTATCGACATCAAGGCGTATTACATGGGAGTTGCGGGAAGTTCGTGGCATGACACGCGCTCTAGTGTCATGCGCAAAGCTCTAAATGCCTCCCTAGAAGGCGATCACAACGCACTACACGACGCGTTGGCGCAGGCAGAGCTGTTCCGGCTTGTCCGTCAACGTCACCCCGGGCCGCGTGGTTGAGCAGATATAGCACAGTGAGCCCAATCACGTCCTTGGATATGTACGATCGTTTCGTTGAGTTGATCGACCAAGCTTGCGATGCCAAAGATATCTATCGGGTACCAAAAGCGGCCGAGAGCTTAGGGTTGAAAGGTGGCGAGGAACAGAGGGGCATGGGACAACGCTGGAACTTCAGCTTTGTGGATGCCCACAACCAGACCGTTCTGGTTCATGCAAGATGGTGGGACCAATCTCAGGCTTTCTCAATCAGGCCCGATATGCATGTGATGTCTGTGGAACTGAAAGGCGAAGCCACGCTGATTAAGCACGAACGTCGGTATGAGGATTAGGGCAGTCTTGCTGTCCAACATCCCTGCCCTATCGAGTGAGACCCATTAGGCGCAAAAATGTAGACTGTAGGTCAATTTCAGATCATGGAATGGAACAAGGCGAATGGGAACGGCTGGTTGACTGAATGAAACGACCAACGAGGCCCTCTAATGTCGTCCGCTTTGGCGGACCGCCCCGTGCAAAGAAATTCGGTCTGAAAGACGTAACTCTCTTGTTTGGTAGCGCAATTGCATTTGGCACTTTTGCGGGTGTCGCGCTGCACTATTGGCCGTCTGGTGAAGCCAGTCTAGCATTTGCATCAAGCTCTGCAACATCAGTCCATTTTTCGATTTGCTCAGCAGGGGGTGGGGCAAATTGCGTAATCGATGGCGACACGATCCGTTGGAACGGCGAAAAAGTGCGGCTCGTGGGGTTCAACACCCCGGAAATTTCAGAACCTCAATGTGCTGCTGAGGCTACCAAGGGGGAACAGGCAAAGTTGCGACTGCAACAGCTGTTGAACTCCGGTTCGTTGTCCTTTTCAGCCACTGCGGAACGCGATCGCGACCGTTATGGAAGGCTGTTGCGGGAAGTCCGTGTTGATGGTCGCGACGTCGCCGAGGTGTTGATTTCGGAAGGCCTTGCCGAACCTTATAGTGGTGGGCAGAAGCGGGACTGGTGCTAAGTCCGATCAGTGTCGCGTCGCCCGCGTCGGCAATCCTGATCGCCCTCCCCTGCCCTCGTGTTAGTTTGAAGTGCGACGATAATGCTCGATCAGGATCATAATAGAATCGGGAATTGACCGGTTGAACTCGTCGCACAACGCATTGAGTTCAGCTTGCTCGCGCGGCTTCATGCGGAAATTGATCGCCTTGGTGCGGGTCTCTTGATCCCCTCGCCTCCTGGGGCGTCCCCCTCCCCTGCCCGTGTCCGGTGCGATATTGGCGACGGGCATGACCGATGGGGTGCTGTCCTCTATCGGCTTCGGCGCAAAACCGGACAAGGCATCGCTGAGCGACGGTTTGACTTCAGATGTTGGAGCACCTGTCTTCCGGGCAAATGGATCGGGCGGCGTTGGACGGTCTCCCATGGCCTATTTCCTCTCTTCTGCTTCCGCTGCTTTGATGTCTTCGATTGTCTGGTGAAGCACCTCTGCGGCAAATTTCCTGGGCCTTTCGGCGTTGGCAACGCGTTGCTCGGCAACCTCTTCTAGAGTCAGTCCGTAGAGATCCATTGCCGCATAGGCATCATATTGGCGTAGCTCTGCGTCAAACACCGGTGCCTTGTTTCGGGTTGCATTGACCACGTGCCGTTCGTTCTTCGACATGATCAGTGGATTGGTCATCGTGAAGAGGATGCGGTGTGTTATGGGGCGCCCTCCCCTCATTTCGACAATGGCTTCCATATCAACATCGAGCAGATTTGCTGTGGCCGCTGCATCGAGCGACGTGGCCTTTTGCGGGATGATCCACATGTCAGAGAGCGATGCTGCCCATTGCATGCGCTGCGAACGCATGCCGGCTGGATCAACGATCACGAACGGATATTTTGCGGCAGCATCCTTGATATGCGCGCGAATATCGATGTCCCGATTGAGATTTGAAGCATCGATGACCGTTATCCGGTCTTTGGCTTGCCATTTCAGATACCAATTATAGGCGCTGAGCTGGTCGTCGGCATCGATGATGCAAACCTCTGCCCCGGCCGACCTGATTTCTGAGGCTAGCGCGAGAACGGTGGTGGTCTTGCCACAGCCGCCCTTCGATGATCCCACGGTTATAACTGGCATATGTAACTCGCTTTGCCTTTGTAGTGCGACATGTAACGCGCATCGGCCCAGTAAAGGAAAAGCGCGTTGCATGTCGCTAGCGCAATATGAAGCGCAAGCGCAAGCGAAATGGCGTTATAAAGCGATATGTAATGCTATATTACTATGTAACGCACGTTGCATTGTAACGTGCTATGTAACGCGCATTGCAAAGCTATTAAACTTGGATAAGCGCAGTCAGTCGTCAAAATGATCGGCGCGAAGCGGGGCACCGGATATAGAAAATGACCGCAGCCAGGCAGCACCGGACCATCCGAGGCGGAAGCGATCTGACCGCACAAAGGCTGGGGAAGGGCGATGGTGTGTCGCAAAACCTGCTTCGACAAGTTGGCTCAACATCTTGCGCGCACCGGGTTCAGAACATCCAATCAGGCGAGCCAGCAGGGAAGGGGTCATCTCTCCAATCCCGCAGAGATAGATATGCGCTAAACCCAATCTGGAGTTCCGCCTGAGCCCCGGAAAAGCGCCATCAAACGCCGACTTGCTGTGTACACAATCGAATATGGCCGCTGATACCTCATGTGCTGACTCGGCAAGGACAGCAAGCAAAGCGCTATCACGCCAGGACTGTGAGCGGTCAAAACGGAGCAACTCACGGCGGAAAAGGGCAGGGAAGGGGACGGCTGCCTTCGACATGCCTAGGGGCTTCATACGGAAGGCGATCACCAGATTTAGCGCCCAACAAATGCCATAATCGCTAAGCTCATCGAGCTTTTGGCAACGATCGATCAAAAGACCTGCACGTCGGATAGGGTCAATGTCGGCCGTAAGACGATCAACCTGCTCACTCACGTCGAGAAGCAATGGAAGCTTATGCTCGATATCGTCGTCATAAAGCTGCCGCTCGATACCAGCGAGGGCAGGGGCGTTGGCCCGCGCAATATTGCTCGCAGCTCGCAAAGGTGCCCAATCACAGACTTCATCGACTAGGGCGGAAAATACACGCAACTCATAGCCATTGTCAGGGCTGCAAAGGGTGCGACCTTGGCTTATACCACAATCAATTCGGTACTGGAGCCAGAGCTTCGACAGCAAACGGAAGGCGAGGATGGTTTCGACAGTGTCGCGTATCCCGTCTGGCAAAAGCTTTAAGATAGAGAGGCTTGCATCGACATGGCCGAGTGCGAAGACGGATAGGGCAGGGGTTGCGGCAGGATCACTTGGCAAAATTGTCGTCTCCAAACCGGCACCACGTTCGTAACTATGCGGTCATGCAGAAAAACCTAAATAGCAATATAGGTTCGTATCAAATAGAGCAATTCAGTCACTTTCCGTAATTATATGTTACGGAAACTATATATATAGACAATCCCGTCACAAACCGGCAAAAAGCGCGCTATGGAAACGCTCCTAGAACCGGAGGCCGTCAATCGGCCCTCTATGGCCTCACAGGCTGCGGAGAGCGTTGTCATCGTGATGGCAGGGGCCGACCAACTGCCGGTGCGCCGCAAGGGTGGCGCCAAGCCTGTCAGCGTCGACCTTTTGGCCGCATTGGTGGAGGCGGCGCTGCCCGATGGCTTTGGCGGCGTCAGCCGGATCGGCTTTGAAACCGCGTGGGAAGCCATGGCTCCGGAAACCCGCCGCGCGCTCACCGATGATCTGACCTGCTATCTGGGCTGGACCGCTTTGGAAACGCGGCAGGCCTTTCCGGCAGACCCCGAAGATCTGGTGCGCTACCTCAGATGGCTGGAACAGGGCAGGGGGTTCAGGCCCGCAACGCTCACCCGCCGCATTGCCAGCATCTCCCGAATCCACCGCATGTTGAACCTCTCCTCGCGCGAAACGCTCCCAACGCGCGCGGCCATGGTCGCAGACGCGCTCAAGGCGGCACGCCGGCGGAAAGGCGTCCAGCAGCGCCAGGCAACCGCCATAAGACTGGGTGTGCCCATGAACCCCCAGGACGAGGTTGAAGGTGTTACGCTGGCTATGCTGTTCTCGGTATGCAGCAGTGATTTGCAGGGTCTGCGCGACGGTGCGCTGCTGGCGGTCGCGTTCGAATCCGGCTTGCGCGTCAGCGAACTGGCCGCGATCCGCATCCGCGATGTTAATCCACAGGCCGATGGGCGCGGCATTTTGGCGATCGGCAAGACCAAGACCGATCAGGAAGGGGAGGGGCGTTACGCCTGGCTCTCAGCCGATACGATGCGGCGGATTGGGGCATGGCTTGACGCGTCAGGCCTTGATGAGGGACCGCTGTTCCGGCGGGTGGGTGTGGACCGCCGCAAGGGACGCCCTGCGCGCCCGCCGCAGGACTATTTTGGCATTCCAGGGCATACGCGGCACTGGCAGGAACGCTTGCGGGGCAAGCCCGCAGTTCCCCCGCTGGCACGCTATGCCATTGGCGAGGGGCCGCTCACCCGGCAGGGCATTGGCGCGATCTACAAGCGGCTCGCGCGCGCCGTGATCGACGAAGGGCTGGTCAAGGTCGAGCCGGGCAGGGAAGGGGACCTCCTCCGCGCGATCAGCACGCATTCAATGCGGGTGGGTCTGACGCAGGATCTGTTCGCGAGCGGCGAGGACGGGGCAGGGGTCTGCCAGGCGATCGGTTGGGCATCGGTCTCGACCGCGCTGCGCTATGTCCGCAAACAGTCAGTCAAGGGTGGCGCCGTGTCGCGGGTGATGGATGGGCTACGAAGTTGAGGAAGTAATACTGCGGTGATGGAAGCCGCGTCTCCCCAAGCGATGGCGGGAAGACCGATCCCGAAATCATCGTCTCCCTCGTGTCGCAGACGCAGCGTACGCGTCACAAATTTGCGTCATAATATCGAGCATAAGGGCCTCAGTGCATTATTGGGACACAGATTCACGGTAGGGCTTCGTAACTGATCATTTCGCACTGATTTTCAGCGGCAAAAAACCATCATCGTCGAAATTGCTGCTGTCAGACCAGACATAGTCTCCG
>JAKFUU010000042.1 GCA_021732525.1 Sphingomonadaceae bacterium
CCTGTAGCGCCACCTCCGCCACCGCCACCACCACCACCGCCGCCACCAGCGCCTGTGTGCAACACCGGTCCCTATATTGTTTTCTTTGATTTCGATAAGTCGGATCTGCGTCCCGACGCGGCTTCGGTTCTGGACAATGCAGTGGCGCAATATGGCAATTGCGGAAACGCTCGGGTTATGCTGGCTGGTCACGCAGACCGTTCGGGATCGCCAAAGTATAACGTCGGTCTGTCGCAGCGCCGTAACGCCGTGGTTCGTGGCTATCTCGAATCAAAAGGCATTGGTGCTAGCGCCATTGCAACCGAAGCATTCGGCGAATCACAACCGCGTGTTCAAACGGCCGATGGTGAGCGTGAACCGCAAAATCGCCGCGTTGAAGTATCTTACGGTCCAGGCTCCGGAAACTAAGAACTTCCAATTAGGTTTTTTATTTAAAGGGCTGGTCAATCGACCGGCCCTTTTTTTGTGTGCGAGGTTCAATCGATTCGCGCGATGCTCTAACCAGCGGTGCGGTTCATTCGTTCCAGCGTTTCGAGGGCAGCATGCAAGGCTGCATCCATTTCGTCGTCATCCTTCCTCTGATCGGGGTTAGGAACAATCTCCAACAATGCTCTTTCCGGTTGGACTGCACGATCATTTTGCTCATGCTCAGCCGCTCGTTGATCTTCGGCACCCGTATGTACGTCGGCACCGGCATTTGCGACCGTTCCGGTAGCGACCTTGCGCAACGCAAGTTCGACCGCTACCTGTTCCAAATCTTGCAATTGTTGCTTCCGCAAAGCGACGGCGATTTCCATTTGGGCGACCATTTCTGCCAAAGATGGCTGATCCTGGCTTTGTGAAACTGCCGGTGCTGATTTTGGTTTTGAACCTATCTGGTTTTGTGATAATTTATTCGGCTCGACCGGATGAGTGCTAATTGCATCAATCGAAACCGCTTCTTCGCTTGCTGGTCCGCTTTTTGGAGATGTAGCTTCATCGAGGAATGGAGCTTTATCGAGAAATGGCATAGACGTTTCTAAAGGAGTCGCGGGCATCACGGTTTCTGCCATTGATGATGCCTTTGCAATGATCGGGGACGATGGAACCAAATTGGTTTCTGCAAGATCGACCAGAGCTGAAATTGGGCGGCGCGCGGGCGCATCCGGATGCGTATCGTTATTTCGTAACCTTGGCAAATCCTGCAGGTCGGTAATAATATTTTCTTTCCGCTGCCAAGGTATTTGGAGCCGCGGGAATTTGCCAAAGCGATCCTTAAATTCATTCAATCTTTCACCGAGATTTGGAGCGGACTTGGTTGTTTCACTTTGTTCGGATCTTGTGGTTTTTGCCGCCGTTGCACCTTGCTTCCGCAGGCCAAAGCCCAACAATAATAGCAGCACAATAGCGCCGCCGATAAATGCGATTATTGCCTGCGCGGTATCGCCTAACGGCGCTGCTGCTGCGGGAACCAATTCGGAAAAACCGGTTACGCCGGTGATGGTTTCCAGCAATGCCGTGGGAATGAACATCGTCGCCACCGCCGCCGTTACGCCGCCACCCAAAGCCAGTGATATGGCTCTCATTCGGTCATTGTTAGGGCGCATTTTACCCGTCATTTATTGCTCCGTTCACGCCTGTGTTTACGCGGCTTTGGCACATTTATCTCGGCCTAACAGCAAATGGTAAACAGGATCGTAACGATGAATATTTTCTTTCCAGCTGCGCTCGCGCTCCACAAATTTACGCGCATTTTGGCGGCGCGTCTCCCAGGATTCTCGATTTTCAAACAAGCGTGTAATTGTCGCTGCTGCACCATGAGGGTCACCGGCAGGAAATAATGCGCCGGTAACGCCATCCACAATCAACTCGCGGTGACCGCCCACGTCAGAGGCGGCAACCAGCCGTCCCTGTGCCATAGCCTCAAGCGGCTTTAGCGGCGTCACCAAATCGGTCAGTCTCATTGATTTTCTGGGATAAGCGAGGATATCAATCAGGCTGTAATAGCGCTCGACTTCGTCATGCGGGACGCGGCCAACAAAATGAATCCGCTGTGCTGCTGCTGATATCGCTGCTTGCGCCTTTAACCGTTCGGTCATCGGCCCGCCGCCAACGATCAGCAGATGCGCGTCTTTGCCTGCACCGCTAAGATGATCCATGGCAGCAATCAGATCATCCAAGCCTTCATAGTCGTAAAAGCTGCCAATATAGCCGATGACATCCTTGCCGGTCAGTCCCATTTTTCCCGCAAGCGCGGTGTCGCGGGGGGGCGGGTTACCGAATAGTTCCAGATCTACGCCGTTCGGGGACACGGTAATCTTGTCTGCGGGCACGCCCCGACCGATCAAATCCTGACGAAGGCCATCGCAGATGACCGCGACAGCGTCCGCGCGCGCGATGACGTGATTTTCCAACGCGCGTGTCATTCGATATTTAATTGAACCTTGCCGGCCGGTACCATTGCCGACCGCCGCATCCTCCCAAAATGCGCGAATTTCATAAAGCAATGGCAATTTCAGCCGCTGCGCTGCCCATACCGCTGCTAATCCGTTCAACGAAGGCGAATGGGCATGCAAAAGGTCAAATGGCCAATCGCGATGCAAATGAGTGATGGCATCGGCCAGCGCCGAAACCTCCCGCCATTCGCGCAGCATCGCCGGACCCGATGCGGTTGCCATTGTTCGGTGAAAAGTGAGACCTTCCGCCATTGCTGATGGTTTGGCGCATGTTTCGCCATGTTGATATTGCCGCACACCCGTGAGACCAGCCACGTCCCAACCAGCCGATATCTGGGCTTTCATAATCGCGCGGGTTCGAAATGTGTATCCGCTATGCAGCGGCAAGCTGTGGTCGAGAATATGCAAAATGCGGCTCATAGCCCCGCAGCAATCGCATAAAAGGATTAACGGGACGTCAACCCTATCGAGCTATAGAAAATGCTGCTTTATCTATCGGCTATCATCGAAAGCAAAATTTAGCGCAATATGATCGACAATTTTTCGATTTTGCTCAGCCATGGACTGCTGATGATTGCATTCTGGATCTTGATTCAGCGTGCCGATACCGATGTCGAAGATCCACCCTTTCCCGATAGCGATCCCGAAGGTTTCGCTCATCAACGGCCGCCGCCGCACAAGATCGACCGATTACCCGCCAAAAACCCTATGCGCCCGGTCCGTAAAAGCCTAACGAACAAAGGCTCGCCTGGTGCGTGATCTTATTTTTGTCGGCTATGTCGCAGCGATATTGTTGCTGGCTTTCAAGCGTCCATTTATCTTCACTTTGATTTACGCCTATATTGACATATGTGCCCCGCAACGGCTGAGCTATTTTCTGCTCAATTCTGTGCCATTATCGCTTATCGTATTTGCGCTGGCGGTGCTTGGATTTTTGGTCGCTGACGATAAGAAAAATGTCCGCCTATCGCCGCGGTGGGCTTTGCTTGTAATCCTGCTCGTCTATTGCGGATATACCACAACCGTCGCTGTGGAGCCGGTTGCCGCGCTCGAAAAATGGTCATGGGTTTGGAAAGCTTTGGTCTTTGCTGCTTTCTTGCCGCTTACGCTTACAACCAAATTGCGGATAGAGGCGCTCATTCTCACCATGGTGCTTTGTGTTTCGGCCCTGATCGTGACCGGCGGGATAAAAACTTTGGCAGGCGGCGGGGGCTATGGCTTATTGATATTGTTGATAGACGACAATAGCGGCCTGTTTGAAGGCAGCATTATTAGCTGCGTTGCTATTTCGGTTATCCCGCTAATCCTTTGGCTGTCCAACCATGGGACGATCTTCAAACCTGATTGGCGCGTTCGCCTTTATGCCGGGGCGCTGGTCGTATCCTGCCTGTTGATCCCAATTGGTACACAGGCGCGAACCGGAATAGTTTGCATTGCCATATTGGGATTATTGATGCTTCGTTTTGTTCGCTATCGTCTGCTGTATGTAGGCGGGATCGCCTTACTCGGGTTGGTGGCCATTCCCTTGTTACCCGGCAGCTTTACCGAACGCGCAGATACAATCAAAGATTATCGGCAGGATGAATCGGCCTATACGCGGATTGCTGTGTGGCAATGGACGTGGGAATTTGCCAAGGATCATCCGTTCGGCGGTGGTTTCAATAGCTATCTGCAAAATAAGATCGTTTATGACATCGAGACGAAACGGGACCCAAGCGCAGCTTATGAAGAATTTCCGCCTGAGGACGGCATAAAACAGGTTGTCGATGAAAGCCGCGCGTTTCATAGCAGCTATTTCGAGATGCTCGGCGAACAAGGCTATCCCGGCTTGATCATCTGGCTATTGATCCATTGTGGCGGTGTTTGGCGGATGGAAATATTGATGCGCCTGTATAAAAAGCGCGCGCGCGATGAAGAGGCTTGGGTGGCACCCTTGGCAACGGCTCTCCAAAATGCGCAGATTATCTTTCTTGTTGGATCGCTTTTTGTCGGTATCGCCTTTCAACCTTTTGTTTACATGCTTGTTGGGCTGCAAATCGGGCTGGATACCTATTTGGCAAGGCGACGAAGTGAGGCTGCTTGGCGGCCGATTAAATTGATGAGACAAAAAGCGACTTAGAGCATCGCGCGAAAAAGTGGGCACCGGTTTTTCGCATAAAGCGATTCGACAACAAAGTGATAGAACGGGCAGTGTGATTTCTATTTCACGCTGTCCGCTCTAGCTGCCCGCCATGGGCCATGGCCTTTGCCTATAGGCAAGATCATCATCTTGAAACCCGTCTTGGTCATGCTATGGACAAGGACGATGACAGCTTTCCCAATAGCCACGATAACGGGCACCGCAGCGCAGCCAGTTGCTGCGATATCGGAGCGTCTCAATTTCCATAGCAAAATGGCAGCCGACTGGCTGACTGCAAATGGGTTTGAGTTGGCGATCGGCGCTATTGCTGGCCTTATCATCTATGCCTTGCTGCGTCTGATGAAACGCTGGGCCGCCGCGATTGCACGCCGAAGCGAACATCATTTTTCGCTGCAAGCCATTGCAATGCGGACGTTGGGCAAGACGAGCCGATTTTTTCGGCTGACGGTTTCGGCGCAGCTAGTCAGCGCGATTGCCAGTGTGCCGGCGGCATTTTCCAACATGATCTTTATGCTGTTCACCATCGCTACAGTGATACAGGTCGCCATTTGGCTGCGTGAAACAATATTGGGCCTCCTCGAACGGCGTGTAAGTGACAGCAGCGCATCCAACGAAACATTGACCAATGCGATGGTGCTGATCCGTGTGCTGGTCAGCGGGTTGCTTTTCGCGATTGCCGCGATTGTTATTTTCGATAATCTGGGCGTGAATGTCACAGGTCTGATCGCGGGGCTTGGCGTGGGCGGCATTGCGATTGGCCTGGCCGCGCAGGGGATATTTTCCGATCTATTCGCCGCAATATCGATCATTTTGGATAGGCCGTTCAAAGTCGGCGATTTGGTCAGTTACGATACCAGTATGGCAACGGTTGAAAAAATCGGGATGAAAAGCACGCGGCTGCGCTCGATCACGGGCGAGCTATTGGTGATATCCAATTCAAAATTGCTTGATCTGCAAATCACCAATGTCACCAGCACCGAATATCGGCGAACCCGCTATGCCATTGGCTTGGTCTATCAAACCGCCCCGGAAAAGGCCCGTGCTGTTCCGCACATGCTGCAAACTATTGTTGAAGCCGAAGGGGCAAATTTTGTCCGCGCTGGCTTTGTCGGTTTTGGCGATAGCGCGATTAATTTTGATCTATTTTTCGATGTTATTTCGGAAGATTATGAAGAAATTTTTTCTATTCGCCACCGGATTGGGATTGCTATCATCGAATCATTTAAACAGGCCGGGTATGAATTTGCCTATCCCACCCAAACGACTTTCACCGCTGCGCCCGATGGCGCGTTGGTTATGCCCTATGCTGGGGTGCCCACCGTTAGCCCGCCGAAACGTAGCGTAAGCGGAAAAAAATAGAGTTTTCTAAGGGGCAAAGGCTTGTCACGTGCCGTTTCAGCGGGCACAGTCGCGCAAAAATTAGACTCAGGAGTGTTTTAATGGCCAAAATCACCGCCACCGATCTGGCCCAAAAAGTGGGCGAAAATATCGGCAAATCCGAATGGATTCTTGTCGACCAAGATATGATCAACAAATTTGCCGATGCCACCGGCGACCATCAATTCATCCATGTTAACGAAGCGATGGCGAAAATGACGCCCTTTGGCGGCACGATTGCGCATGGTTTTTTAACACTGTCGCTCTTTCCGGTGATGGCGGCGAAATCCGATATGCCGCAGGTCGATGGTGTGAAGATGGGTGTCAATTATGGCGGCAATAAAACCCGCTTTCTGGCGCCAGTGAAATCTGGTAAACGGGTGCGCGGCCATTTTAAATTGCTCGATCTTTCTGAAAAACGCCCCGGCCAATGGCAACAGACACTGGAATTTACCGTCGAGATAGAAGGCGAAGAAAAACCCGCCCTGATCGCCGAATGGATGTCGCAATTATTTTTGTAAAATATGGACGCGCCTAAAAACTGTCACAAAAACATTGGCAGATACGAATAACATATCCTCGCTTGGGCTGCGGCCCAGGCATAACAGACAAGGAATTTCATCATGCGTGACGCCGTAATCGTCTCCACCGCCCGCACCGCCATTGGCAAGGCCTATCGTGGCGGATTTAACAACACCGCCGGCCCGACCTTGGGCAGCTATTCATTGAAAGCAGCGGTTGAGCGCGCGGGGATTGAAGGCGGCGAAGTGGATGACTGCATTTGGGGCAGCGCGCTGCAACAGGGTACACAAGCGGGCAATCTCGCGCGGCAAGTGGCGCTGCGCAGCGGCCTGCCGGTCACCGTGCCGGGCATGACGCTTGACCGGCAATGTTCATCGGGCCTGATGGCGATTGCCACCGCGTCCAAGCAGGTTGTGATCGACCGGATGGATATCGTCGCCGCTGGCGGGCAAGAATCGATCAGCCTGGTGCAGACCGCCGAAATGCGCGTCGCGCCCGACCGCGAATTGATCGCGATGCATAATGCGGTTTATATGCCGATGCTGCAAACCGCCGAGACCGTTGCCAAGCGCTATAATATCAGCCGCGAAGCGATGGACGAATATGCATTGCAATCGCAGCAACGCACCGCAGCGGCGCAGGCGGCCGGGCTGTTTGACGCGGAAATTATCCCGGTCACCACGATCATGAATGTCGTGAACAAGGAAACCAAAGAGGTTAGCCAGCAAGAAGTGACCATCGCCAAGGATGAAGGCAACCGCGCCGATACGCAGCTTGCGGGTCTGCAAGCGCTAAACCCGGTTATGGGCCCCGGCATGACGATCACCGCGGGCAATGCCAGCCAGCTTTCCGATGGTTCGTCGGCCTGCATCGTGATGGAAGCATCGCTTGCCGAAAAAAAGGGCCTGAACCCGCTGGGCCGCTATATTGGCATGGCAGCGGCCGGGACCGAGCCCGATGAAATGGGTATTGGTCCGGTTTTCGCGATCCCCAAATTGCTCGAGCGCTTTGGCCTGAAAATGGATGATATCGGCCTTTGGGAACTCAACGAAGCCTTCGCCGTGCAAGTGCTCTATTGCCGTGATAAGCTCGGCATTCCGGGCGAGCTGCTCAACGTCAATGGCGGCTCGATCTCAATCGGCCATCCCTATGGCATGACCGGCGCGCGCTGTAGCGGTCACGCGCTGATCGAGGGCAAACGCCGCGGCGCGAAATACGCCGTCGTCACCATGTGCGTCGGCGGCGGTATGGGCGCAGCGGGATTGTTTGAGATTTTTTGAAGATGGTTATTGATTTTTTCAACCGATTAAGCTATTGTCTTTATGCAGTGTTTGAAAATCATGAATTTTGATTTCTTTTTCGAACCCGGTCGCTGTAACGGCCGGGTTCAATTGTTTGGGGCCTAACGCTGTAACATTAGACCCCATCCATCGGTTATTTAGACCGAGCTACCTCGATGATTTTCAAAATCAAAGTAGTAAAGGCAATCACCAACATAAATATGCCAATGACAACCAATGCAGTGCTATTTGTCATTCATTTCCATTCCTTTCCATTCTTATGAACAGCAACATTGCTGTCAGCACTATTTATGCAAAGAAATAATGGAATAGCAAAGTATATAAGATTATTTTTCAGCAAAATTTGTAGGGCGCTCCAAGACCACAACAATACTGTCCTTATAATCCGTGCGCCTTATCTCCGCGAAACCGAATTTTTGCGCGAGCCGCAATGAGGGTATATTTTCGGGCGCAATGATACACTGAAATTTCGGATATTTATCCGCCCCCAAATGCGCATCGCCCCATGCAAGCACGGCGGCGAGCGCCTCGCTGCCATAACCTTGGCCGAGAGAAGTCTCGGTGCCGCCCCCGCCCAATACCCAGGCCATTTCGGGGACATCGGCCAAGGGCGGGTCCATTTCGCGCATGAAATCGGCAAAGCCTATTTGCCCGAGCACCGCGCCGTCGCTGCGCCGTTCGACAATCCACATGCCATATCCCAGCATGAGCCACATGGCGGGGCCGCGCAGAAATTTCTCCCACGCGGTGCTGCGGACAATGACCGGGCCGCCCATATAGCGGGTGATGCTTTCATCCGCGCCAATCCGATAAATTGCTTCAAAATCGGCGCGCTGAAACCCGCGTAGGATCAGCCGCTCGGTCGCCAAAGTCGGCGCTTCATTCATGGAAGGATCATCCCATCTTCGAACCGGAATCCATCCGACCGGTCTTGCGCTAACAATAGGGGGCCATCAAGATCAACCCAATCCGCCCGCTGCGCCAGTAAAAAGGCGGGTGCGATCGCTAGGCTGGTCGAAAGCATGCATCCGGCCATGATTTTCATGCCAGCGGTATCGGCGGCGTCAGCGATTTTCATGGCTTCGGTCAGGCCGCCGGCCTTGTCCAGCTTAATATTTATTCCGTCATACAGCATAGCCAACCGCGCGACATCGGCGGCGCTATGGCAGCTTTCATCGGCAAATAACGGTATGGGCGAGCGGATCGAAGCCAAACCGCGATCGCCGCCATCGGCCAAGGGTTGCTCGATCAATTCCACCCCAAAATCGGTCAAGGCCGAAGCCTCGGCGGCGATATCGAGGTCCGCCCAGCTTTCATTGGCATCAATGATCAACCTTGCCTCGGGCGCTCCGCGGCGCACGGCTGCTACCCTCTCTCTATAACCGTGTTCGGTTAGCTTGAGTTTGAGCAAACGATGTCCGGCCGCCGCGGCGCGCTGCGCATCGGCTTGCATCGCTTGCGCCGGGCCAAGCGATATGGTGAAGGCCGTTACCAACGGCCCTGGCGCATGCTTTAACCCCAGATGCTGCCATAGCGGCAGCCCCGCCAGTTTCGCCTCCAAATCCCAAAGCGCGCAATCAAGCGCGTTGCGTGCCGCGCCGGGACCAAGCCTATTTTGAATGGCAAGCCGGGCTTGCCGCGGGGTATAATCTTCCAAAGCTTCGGCCACGGCTTCAATTTGCGACAGGCAATGACCACCGGTTTCCCCGCGATAATAGATGGGCGTGCCTTCGCCCATACCAAGATGGTCGTTATAGGTGACCGCGACTAAAATAACATCGACATGGCTTTTGGCCCCGCGCGCGATCACAAACTGCCCGGCAACTGGCCATCGTTCGGTGACTGCTGAAACTCTCAACACTTCTGCGATCCTTAAATTAAGGTTCGGGCAACTTATACTGTAAGTATAAGGCGAGCAAGAATTAGCCGCAGGATTAAAATTCGCCTTTAAATCGTGACCTTATTCATGCAGCTTAATCCAATCTTCGACCAGGGGGGCAATATTTTCCCGCCATTTGCTGCCATTGAAGATGCCATAATGGCCGGCACCTGGCGCAAGATGATATTTCTTCATTTCATCGGGCAGCGCGGTTGCAATGGTCAAGGCCGCTTTGGTTTGGCCAATGCCGCTAATGTCATCACGCTCGCCTTCGATCGCCAGTAAAGCGATATCGGTGATTGCGGCTGGATCGATCCGATGGCCCCGGTGCATAAATTCACCCTGCGGTAGCAAATGCCGCTGAAATACCGCGTCAACCGTCTGCAAATAAAATTCGGCGGTCATGTCGCATACCGAGCGATATTCATCGTAAAAATCTTTGGTCGCATCCGCGCTGTCGTCATCGCCGATGACGAGATGCTTAAACATCTCCCAATGGCTCATCATATGATTGCCCAAATTCATCGACATAAAGCTCGATAGCTGCAAGAAACCGGGGTAGACCCGGCGGCCGGAGCCGCGATAATGCGCCGGCACCGTGGCGATAACATTTTGCTGGAACCAGCTGTGCGGCCGGCCGGTGGACAGCCGATTGACCGCCGTTGGTGCTTCGCGTGTGTCGATGGGGCCGCCCATCATGGTCAAGGATTTGGGGCGGCAAGGGTGATCGTTAGCGCTCATAAATGCCGCGGCGGCATAGCAAGGCACCGACGGTTGACACACCGCCAGCATATGCGCGCCCCGTCCTGATTCATCAGGCCCGATATGTTCGAGAAATTCAACCAGATAATCGATATAATCATCAAGATCGAACTTGCCTTCGCTCATCGGCACATCGCGGGCATCGCGCCAATCGGTGATATAAAGATCGTGATTTGGTAGCATCCGTTCCACGGTGCCGCGCAGCAGCGTGGCGAAATGACCCGACATTGGAGCGACGATCAACAGCTTGGGCGCATTTTCAATGCCGCTATGGATGAAATGTTTCAGCTGACCAAAGGGTTTGCGGCATTTAATCTTGGTTTCAACTTTGGCTTCGACTTTTCCCGTTGGTCCATCCAGCATGACTTTGTGGATATCAAATTTAGGTTTGCCGCGATATTCGCCCGCATGCGCAAACACCTCCAGCGCCGATGAAATAAGATTGCTGGTACCCAGATAAGACAGCGGGTTGGCTGGATTTTTTAGCCAATCGGCTTGCATCTGGGCAAAGTAACTGGTCCCGGCGAGCCATGCTTTTTGCATTTCATGGGCTGAATATAACATATGTTTCCCTTGGCATTTTGGCCCGAATTGGCAATCTGTGCGGCCTGCTTATCTTAATATTGATCTCAACATCATAATCGATTTTGTGCATTGCACCATTAAAAAACGAGAATATAGCGATATTCGCTTAGATAACGCGATTGTTACCGCGATGTTCGGCTGCTAGAGCGGCGGCATGACCGACATTATCGCTCAGGCTGAACCGGCCGAAATCACCGACGATCCAGCCCGTGCCGATTCGATTCCCGAACAAACCGCCTCCCATGAAACCAAGGCAAAAGCGCCGCTGGGCAGTTTGAAAATGATCTGGAATCATGTCAGAAATTATCCCAAGCAGATTTTCTTTGCGCTGGTCGCATTAACGATTGCCGCGCTCGCCACCTTATCGATTCCAGCCGGACTTAAAGCCATTATCGACAATGGCTTTATCGCGGGCAGCGGCAATATTGATTCCTATTTCCAATCATTGCTTGTTGTTGCTTGTGTGCTTGGCATGGCGACTGCGCTGCGTTTTTACTTTGTTAGCTGGCTTGGTGAACGGGTGGTGGCCGATATCCGTATGGCGGTGCAAAATAACCTGTTGCGGTTGGCCCCGCAGTTTTTTGAGGTCAATCGGCCCGCCGAAATCGCATCGCGGATGACGGCCGATACGGCGTTGATCGAACAAATTGTCGGCACAACGGTTTCGGTCGCGCTGCGTAACGCCTTCATCGGTATTGGCGGTATCATTTATCTCTTTTGGCTCGCGCCAAAGCTGACCGGTGCATTGTTGTTGGGCATACCATTGGTGCTGGGTCCGTTGATTATCTTTGGCCGCTATTTGGAAAAAGCATCGCGCAGCAGCCAGGACCGGGTTGCCGATGTCGGCACGATTACCGCCGAAACATTGGGCGCGATGAAGATTGTGCAGGCCTTTGGCCAGCAACGGCGCGAGGGGCAGCGGTTTGCCGACGCGGTTGAAAGGACGTTTAACACAGCCAAACGGCGGATATTGTTGCGCGCGGGGCTAACCGCGCTGTTCATATTGCTGATTTTTTCCGCGATCATCCTGCTGGTTTGGGAAGGGGCGGAGGCCGTCCGCGCGGGGACCATCAGCGGTGGTTCGATATTGGCGATAGTTTTTACCAGCGTGCTTGTGGCGGGTGCCTTTGGCGCGTTGAGCGAAGTTTATGCCGATCTGGTGCGCGGTGCCGGTGCGGCGAGCCGCCTTGCCGAGCTATTGTCGGCTGAGCCCGATATCGCGCCGCCCGCCAAACCCATGGCGATGCCGGTGCCCGCGCGCGGACAAATTTCCTATGAACGGATATATTTTCGCTATCCCACCCGCCCTGACAGGCTGGCGCTTGACGATTTTACGTTAAAGGTTGATCCCGGCGAAACCGTTGCCGTGGTTGGGCCATCCGGAGCGGGTAAGTCGACCTTGTTCCAACTGGCGCAGCGCTTTTATGATCCGGAGAGCGGGGTTGTGCGGATGGACGGTGTGGCCCTGACCAGCGCTGATCCCGCCGAAATCCGCAAACGCATGGCTTATGTGCCGCAAGATACCGTGCTGTTCGCGGCGAACGCGCGCGACAATTTGCGCTATGGCCATTGGGATGCATCCGACGATATGATTTGGGAAGCGGCCGGAAAGGCGAATGCCACGGCCTTTTTGGAGCAATTACCGCAAGGGCTGGATACCTATCTGGGCGAGGGCGGCGCGCGGCTTTCGGGGGGGCAGCGGCAACGGATTGCAATCGCCCGTGCCGTGCTGCGTGATGCACCGATCTTATTGCTCGATGAGGCTACCTCCGCGCTGGATGCCGAAAGTGAGAAATTGGTGCAGGATGCGCTCGACAAGCTGATGGCGGGGCGCACGACGATCGTTATCGCCCACCGGCTGGCGACCGTGCGTTCGGCGCAGCGGATTATCGTTATGGACCAAGGTAAGATCGTTGAAGAGGGCACCCATGCGCAATTAAACGCGGGCGGCGGGCTGTATGCGCGGCTCGCCAGTTTGCAATTTAACAGCTAAGCTAAATTGCGGCCTTCAATAGCCAATCATGAAATATCTTAACCGCGCGCTGTTTCAACGCTCGTGGCCGGCAGACAAACCAATAGCTATAGGGGCTGTCAACCTCTGTATCGAAAAGCCGGGTTAGCCGCGGGTCTTTGGCATCGGACAAGTGGCTGCCATGCATAATCGCAATGCCCAGCCCGTTGGCGGCGGCCTCCAACATCAATGGCCCATTGCTGATATGATCGATCGCGGCGGGTTTTAACTTGGGCACGCCCATCGCTGTGCGCCAATGATCAAATATTTTGGGCATCTCGCTATGCACGATCACCGTATGCTGCGACAGGTCCGACGGTTTGCCAATTTGATATTCCTCGGCCAGTTTTTTGGACGCGATGGCATAGGCGGTGTTGGTGTCCAACCGCACGCTGTATAATTTCGGATCAACCTCATCGGCAATGATGATCGCCGCATCGACAACATCGCCGAGCAGATTTTCGGCATGGGCGGATGCATCCACATCGATATGCAGCTTAGGAAACATTTTGCGCAATTCGGGCAGGCGCGGGATCAACCGCTGCGTGCCGAATAAGGGCAGGACGCCAAGCCTTAAGCGATATTCGCCGCCCTTTCCGCTCAATTCCTCCACCGCTTCGGCCATGGCTTCCAATGCGGGTTCGATGGCGCCAAGCAGCGCTTGTCCATCGCTATTCAAAACCATCGCTTGGCTGCGGCGGTCAAACAAAGATTTGCCCATAAAATCTTCCAGCGCTTTGATCCGGCGGCTGAGGGCAGGCGGGGATAACGACAATTCGCTCGCCGCGGCCTTCGCCGAGCCAAGCTTGGCAACGCGAACAAAGGCTTCCAAGGCCCGTAATGGCGGCAAACGGCGCATAGAATCTCTTAAGCCCAGCTTTCGGCGCAACCTGATTATGGTTGCATTAACAGCAAGTAACTATAGCAGATTGCAATTTGTGCAATATGGTAATTTGCGCCCGCAATGGCAGGGCTATTGGCTGCCAGATCCTTCAAAATCTTCTTCGCGCAAGCCAATTCCGATAATACCTTTGGGCATTTCATTTTCGGCTGAAATGACCGGATAGGCACAATGATCGGCTGCGTAATAACCACCAGGGCGGTGATTACCGGACAAGCCAACCCCGCCCGCAGGCGCTTTGCTGACGGCGTTATTCGTAGGTGTATTCCAATTTACAATGCCCGCCCGGCTGTTTGCCCAGAATTTATTATACTCTTCGGACGTACCGCCGATCAATGCCGCGCTGAGGCCAAAGCGGGTATTGTTGGCCTCATCGATGGCCAAATCGAAATCCGTCACCCGCACACATTGTAGCAAGGGCCCGAACAGCTCGACATCGGGACGTTCCGCCATTTGGGTAACGTCGATAATGCCAGGCGTGGTGAATGGCCGCCCTTTTACCGGACGAACCATATGTTTGATTGGCCGCCCGCCATGGCTCATCAAAGTCACGAAACTTTCGGTCAACCGGTCGGCGACGTCATTATCGATCAAGGGACCCATGAAGGGGGCCGGTTCACCATGCGGTTCGCCAATGACGAGGCGGTCGGCCAAACGCTTGACCTCGTTTAACACAATATCAAACAAACTGTCTTTGACGATCAGCCGCCGCGCCGCCGTGCAGCGCTGGCCAGCGTTTAGGAATGCCGATTGGACGATCAATACCGCAGCGCTTTGTACATCCTTGGTATCCCAAACGATGATCGGATTATTACCACCTAGCTCCAAAGTGAGAAGCCGATCGGGTCTTTTTGAAAATTGCCGATGCAGATGAATTCCGACTTGCGCCGATCCGGTAAAAATCACCCCGTCAATGCCGGGATGTTCGGATAAACGCCGTCCGGTCTCGCCGCCGCCATGTGTGACTTGGATCACCCCGTCGGGGATGCCCGCTTTATGGTAGCTATCGATCAGGAATTGCGCAACCGCCGGGGTTTTTTCCGATGGCTTCAATATAACCGCATTGCCCGCGATCAACGCCGGGATAATATGGCCATTGGGAATGTCGGCGGGCATATTGAACGGAGTGATGACACCCACAATGCCCAGCGGCTTATGCCGCAGCACAAAGCGCTGCCCATGTTTTCCGTCGATCCGCCGCTGCGACGTTCGGTCGGCATAAGCGGTCACGGCGAGATCAACGCGGGTTGCGACATTCTCGACCTCGCCGCGCGCTTCCCATAAGGGCTTACCCGTTTCGCGGGCGATCAAATCGATCAACTGCTCACCGTCGGTGCCGCGCAACCGTGCGGCGAAGGACCGGATTACGGTTAGACGGTCCGATAAGGGTGCCGCGGCCCAGCGCGGCCATGCCTCCCTCGCGATACTGACTTCTTGGTCTATATTACCAGTTTTCCCGCGCCACAGCTCCGCCCCGGTTGCAGGTTCGTAAGAAATCAGGTCAGTGACGATATTTTGATCCACAGGGCGGCTTTATGATATGAAATTAAGGCTATCTGCTAGGTTTAGCGGTAAAAGTTAAACAATTGCTTACCATTGTTATAAACACTGTGGTTATTCGCGCAGCGCCGCGCCGAGCCGGCGAATTGCTTCTAATTTTGCGAATAAGGGCTGCCAATCGTCATCTTCGGCAATCGCGGACCAGATGGTTTCAACCGCTTCGACCGGCATCGAGCATATGTCATCGCCGGACCAATATTGGCTTTTCGCGCCGCTGCTGCGGTAACCGGAAACTATCGATGCAAAAGCTTGTGCTGCTTCTCCGATAACCGGTTGTTTGCCGCATTTCCCGCCGCGATGCTGGTGAAAGAAGGCATCGACTGGAATCCGCTGCTCGATCATGAACCGTTCCGCCGCAGCGACCAAGCGCCGGTCCTGTTCCGCGCCCTGTGATGTGACCCCCAACCGCCATAAAAAGCGGCGCAGCAAGTGCCCCTGATACAGCGCGGGAAAGCGGTCCAGCGCCTCGATCAAGGGTTCGGCGGGGCAGATCAGGCGCAGTGCAATCGCCAACTGCGCCAAATTCCAATGCATCGCTTCGGCTTGCCGCCCAAAGGCATAAAGCCCGTCTTGATCGAAATAAGCGGCGGTAAAGCGCGCATCCCAAAAAGGCGTAAAGCGCCAGGGGCCATAGTCAAAGCTTTCGCCGGTGATGTTAATATTATCGCTATTGAGCACGCCGTGGACAAAGCCCGCGACCATAAATGCCGCCGCCTGATCGGCAATCCGGTCCACCGCATGATGGAGCAATGCAGCGGGATCATGCGGTCCGCCGCCTTCATTGTATAAAAACGTCATGCAATAATCCACCAGAGCCTGCATCATTTCGGTATCGCCAAGGAAAGCGAGCCGTTGAAAACTGCCGATGCGGATATGGCTGTGGCTGAGCCGCACCAAAACCGCCGAGCGTGTGGGCGATGGTTCATCGCCGCGCGTTAGGGCCTCCCCGGTTTCGACGAGCGAAAATGTCTTGGAGGTCTCCACGCCCAATGCTTCGAGCATTTCGGTGGCCAATATCTCGCGCACCCCGCCTTTCAAGGTTAACCGGCCGTCGCCGCTGCGGCTATAGCGGGTGGTGCCCGATCCTTTGGTGCCCAAATCGAGCAGACGTCCGGTATGATCGCGAAGCTGCGCATATAAAAACCCGCGCCCATCGCCAATTTCCGGGTTGTAATGGCGAAATTGATGCCCGTGATAGGCCATCGCCAAAGGTTGCGTCATATTGCCGGATAGGGGCTGAAACCGGCCAAAATGATCGGTCCAGTCGGCATCGCTCAAATGATCCAGTCCAATGGTTGCCGCCCAGCGATCATTGCGAAAACGCAGCCGCGCCTCGGGAAAATCGGCGGGATAGGCCGGATCGCTGATTTTTTTAACAAAATCGGCGGGAAGGCTGGCGATTTTGGGATCGGCAATGTAGGCAGCAGGCGTAGGTTGAACATTCATCCATCGTATCTTTGGTGATAAGTTTGGGAAAGGCAAGCATGGCGCGCGCACGCATTTTGCATTTGCACGGCAATTTTGATCTCGGCGGGAAGGAAGTGCGGGCCGTAAAGCTGATGAATCACTTTGGCGATATGGCCGAACATGTTATTTTAAGCGCGAACCCCGATGCTTTATCGGCACGCGCGGCGATCGACACTAAAATTAAAGTCCTATTTCCCGGCCATAATGCTCCATCGTTGGCCGGGATTCCGGGCATGGGCCGATACCGGAAAATTGCGCAATATATGAAGAAATTCCACTTGATCCTCAGCTATAATTGGGGCGCGATGGACGGCGTGATGGCGCATACATTATATGGGCGCGCCATGGGCCTGGCACCTTTGATTCATCATGAAGACGGCTTTAACGAAGACGAAGCCGACAGGCTTAGCCGCAAACGCAATTGGTTTCGCACGATCGCGCTGCAGCGCAGCCATACATTGGTGGTGCCGTCCAAAAGCCTGCAGGATATTGCGGTGAAAAACTGGCATCTGCCCTTTGAGAAAGTTGCGCGGTTTCCCAATGGGATCGATGTGAAGCTTTATTCGAAAAGCTGCCAGCGCGGGGCCTTTCCCGGATTCAAAAAGCGCGCGGGTGAGGTCGTCGTGGGGACCATTGCCGGGTTACGCCCGGTGAAGAATATCCCCCGGCTGGTGCGCGCGGTGGCGGCGGCGGGGGATCATGTGAGGCTCGCCATTGCCGGGGACGGCCCGGCGCGCTCGGAAATCGCCGCGGAAGCCGAAAGACTGGGCGTTTCGGGCCGCTTGATGATGCCGGGATTTTTGCGCGATCCATGGCGCTATGCGGGCTTATTTGATATCTTTGCTTTGTCATCGGATAGCGAGCAATATCCCATTTCGCTTGTGGAGGCGATGGCGGCGGGATGCGCGGTGACGGCCACCGATGTTGGCGATGTGCGCCATATTGTCGATGCCGAAAATAAGCCCTATATTGTGCCACGCGATGACGATGCTCTGGCGGCGGCCATTCGCGATCTGGCGAATGATCCTGCACTGTGCGAGCGCCTTGGCCTGCGCAATCGCAACAAGGCCCATAGCGAATATGACGAAGGCCGGATGTTTGCTCGTTACCGTCAGCTATATGGTTCCGCGATGGGCCGCGCCGATTTTGCGCGACAAGGCTAATGCGATCGTTTAGCGATTAGCAAAATCATATCATGCGCGTTTGCGCCGCATAATTGAGCGAATTGGGGATCAATATCGTGTTTAAGGGTCTGAAACCCATCCAATATGCCGGGCGTGAAGTTTGGCCGCTGATCGAAGGGGGAAAGGGCGTTGCTGCGACGAATCATGCGAGTTCCGGCGCCTGGGCGGCGGCGGGCGGTATCGGCACTATTTCGGCCGTCAATGCCGATAGCTATGATGCCGATGATCAGGCTATTCCGCAAATTTTTCTGGGTCGCACCCGCGAAGAACGCCATGAAGAATTGATCCAATATGGAATAATTGGCGCGGTGGCGCAAATAAGACGCGCTTATGATATTGCGGGAGGCAAAGGGGCGATCAACATCAACGTCCTTTGGGAAATGGGCGGTGCGCAGCGTATCTTGCACGGCGTGCTCGAACAAACCAAGGGGATGGTCCAAGGGGTCACTTGCGGCGCGGGAATGCCATATAAGCTATCCGAAATTGCGGCGCAATATGAGGTTTTTTATCTGCCGATCATCAGCTCGGCCCGCGCCTTTCGGGCCTTGTGGAAACGCGCTTATCATAAAGTGCCGCAATGGCTGGCGGCGGTGGTTTATGAAGATCCCTGGCTTGCCGGCGGGCATAATGGCCTTTCCAACGCCGAGGATCCGCGCGCACCCGAAGACCCCTATCCCCGGGTGAAGGCTTTGCGCGAGGTTATGCGCGCCGAAGGACTGGCCGATGACGTCCCGATCATCATGGCGGGCGGCGTTTGGTATCTGCGCGACTGGGAGAGTTGGATCGACAATACCGAATTGGGCCAGATTGCCTTTCAATTTGGCACCCGGCCCTTGTTGACGCAGGAAAGCCCGATCCCACAGGGTTGGAAAGATGCGTTGACCCACATACCCGACGAGGGCGTTTTACTGCATAAATTCTCGCCCACCGGATTTTATTCCAGCGCGGTCATCAATCCTTTTTTGGAAGAGCTGCAAGCCCGGTCCGAACGGCAGATATCTTTTGCCAAGCAAGCCAGTGAGGCATTTTCGGTTTCGTTGGATGTGGGCGTTAAGGGCAAGAATTATTGGGTCATGCCAGCCGATTTGATGAAGGCCCGGCAATGGCATGCACATGGTTTTACCGATGCGTTGAAAACCCCCGACGACAGCTTGATATTTGTAACGCCGCAATCGCGCGATGCGATCCGTAAAGATCAGAAAGACTGCATGGGCTGTCTGTCGCATTGCGGTTTTTCCTCTTGGAAAGACCATGATAGTTACAGCACCGGACGCCTTGCCGATCCGCGCAGTTTCTGCATCCAAAAAACATTGCAAGACATCGTGCACGGCGGGCCGATTGATGAAAATTTGATGTTTGCGGGGCATAGCGCTTACTTATTTGGCAAAGACCCGTTTTATTCCAATGGCTTTGTTCCCACGGTCAAACAATTGGTCGAACGCATATTGTCGGGCGATTAGGTTCACGGCTAAATAATTCCCAATCCCGTCCGCAATGGAGCGATTGCAAGGATTTGGATACTATCAATCCCATATCTGCGGGGCAAGGAGGCCCTCTATGGGACAAGATAATATGCCGCAATCATCTGCATCGCAGGCGAAAAGAGACCAACGTAAAGATCAGCGGCATATCGTGTTGCTGCGTTTGGTTCTGTTGGAAAATCAACGATTGCATCGACGGGATGCCTATATTTCGGAAATCTCGGTTTATGGATGCCGTTTTTATTGCAAAGGTAAGCTGCGCGCGGGCGATACCATCGCTTTGTGCTTGGATAACGTCCAAATGACCGAAGCAATCGTTATTTGGCGAAAGGGCGATGTTGCGGGATGCCGTTTTTCGGTACCGATTGGCATGGATTTGATCACGCAGATGGCGTTCAATATTATTTGATGTGGCTGGGTAAGGGCTTCAAAAAATTAATCTAAATCCCAAGCTCGCTCGCCATGGCTGGTAATATCCAGGCCGTCGCGCTCCGCCTCTTGGCTAACGCGCATGGGCAGGATCATGGCGACCATATAACCGATAATCAAAGTCATCACCGCGGAAAAGACGGCAACGATGCCAACGGCCTTCAATTGCACCCACAGCTGCGACAGCATCCCCGCCCCGTCACCATAGCCAACCCCGCCAAGGCTTTCACTAGCGAAGATTGCGAGCAAGATCGATCCCAAAATACCGCCGACGCCGTGCACCGCAAATACATCCAACGTGTCATCTATTTGCAATTTGCCCTTAACGAAGCCAACGGCAAAGAAACAAGCAAATCCAGCGATTGCGCCAAGGATTACGGCGCCGCCTGGGCCGACAACACCCGCTGCTGGTGTGATGGTTGCCAGCCCGGCAATCGCGCCGGTCGCAAAGCCGACCGCAGTGGATTTTCCAACCTTGACCTTTTCAATGGCCATCCAAACCAACGCGGCGACCGATGCGGCAATATGGGTATTAATGATGGCGCTGGCAGCCCCCAAATCGCTGGCCGTCAGCGCTGACCCGCCGTTGAAGCCGAACCAGCCAACCCATAATAGCCCCGCGCCAGCAACGGTTAAGGCGGGGCTGTGCGGTAGCATTAATGTCCGCGGAAAACCGATGCGCTTGCCCAGCATGATGGCCAGGATTAACGCCGACACACCCGCCGTGGTATGCACCACAATGCCGCCGGCAAAATCAATCGCACCGTCCGCCGCCAAAAACCCGTTTCCCCAAACCCAGCGAGCGACTGGCGCGTAAACGAGCAAAGACCAAAGTGCGCTGAACGCTATGGTCCAACCAAACCGAGCGCGTTCGGCCCACGCGCCGACAATCAACGCTGGGGTGATAATTGCGAAAGTCATCTGGAACAGGCCGAACACCAGCTCACCGATGGACTGTCCTTCACGCACCGCGAACATTTGGTTAAACATGAAATTTTGCAGCGTGCCGATATATTCTCCGCCATCGGATGAAAAAGCCAGGCTATAGCCGATCATGACCCATAGTAACGAAACGATCGCCGTTATCGCGCCGATTTGGATCAGCACCGACAGGAAGTTTTTGGCACGCACCAGCCCGCCATAGAAAAGCGCGAGACCTGGCAGGGTCATCATCAGCACCAGCGCCGAGGAGGTTAAAATCCACGCTGTGTCGCCGCTGTCTGTCACGGTCGCTGCGATGACATTATCTTGTCCAAAGGCAGGCGCGGAGAGCAACGCCAAAGCCATTGTTACAGCTTTCAAAATAACGCGCATATTCCCCTCTATTTCTTGGATATTCTCTTGTGCCTATCTCTAGGTAGCATTGTGCGGTTGCTCAATCCCTAAAGTTGACATTGTTTGGTTGCGTTTTGTTGTTCGGTTTACGAAGACCAGCCGTCAAAAACCTGATCGGGCGGGCGGTGGCCATCGGCCCAAATACGGATATTGGCAATTACGCGGTCACCCGATGCTTCGCGTCCTTCAAATGTCGCGCTACCCATATGCGGCAGCAAGACGACATTGCGCAGCCCCAGTAATCGCGGATCGACCGCCGGTTCGTGGGTATAAACATCAAGCCCGGCACCCGCAATTTGGCCGGTCTCCAACGCCATGATCAAGGCCGCTTCGTCGATCAATTCGCCGCGCGATGTGTTGATCAAATAGGCTTCTGGTTTCATCATCGCGATCCGCGCGGCGCTGATCATCCCACCCGTTTCGTTGGTCAATGGACAGTGTAGCGAAATAATGTCGCTTTTGGCCATCAACCGGTCAAGCTCAGGTTCGTAGGTTATTCCCAAAGCATCCTCGACACTGGACGGCAGTCGTTTGCGCTTGCTGTATATTATATCCATGCCAAAGGCGCGGGCGCGCGCGGCAACCGCCTCACCAATTCGGCCAAAACCGATGATGCCCAGTATCTTGCCGCCAACCCGGTGGCCCAACATCCCCGATGGCCGCCAGCCATTCCAGACGCCGGTTCGCATCAGCTTTTCCCCCTCGCTCAAACGCCGGGGCACCGACAATATCAGCGCCATGGTCAGATCCGCCGTATCGTCGGTGAACACCCCCGGCGTATTGGTAATGATGATATTTTTCGCCGCCGCCGCCGCCATATCGACGTGATTCACGCCCGCACCATAATTGGCGATCAATTTCAAACGCGGCGGTGCTTCCGCGATTAAGCCGGCATCAATCCGGTCGGTGACCGTGGGCACAAATACATCGCAATCGGCCATTGCCGCCGCCAATTCATCGCGGGACATCGCAAGATCGGCGTCATTAAACCGGGCGTCAAAAAGCTGCGCCATTCGCTCCTGCGTTGCGGGTAGCAGTTTGCGGGAAACAACCACACGGGGCCGTTCGATACGTTGATGCTGGCTCATGGACAATGGGTTAGGTTGCTTTTTAGGGTGCCGTCAAGCGATCAGGCCTATCAACGGCAAAAAGTTGACGCTTGAACTATCGGTCAAGGTTACATTATAGGACAAATAACTAAGGCCAAATTATTGTGTAAGTTATGAAAATTTATAAAAAATATCTTACGATCAGCGCCCTTGTTGCTTTGCTGGTCGGCGCAGCGCAGGGGGTATTGGCGCAATCGGACGGCAAAGTGCCCTATTGGGCCTCGATCGGTGAAAAGGTGGCGCGGATGCGCACCGGACCTAGTATGGATTTTCCGGTCAAATGGGTCTATAAACGCAAGGATTTGCCGGTAAAAGTAATTGCGCGGCTAAGCATTTGGCGCAAAGTAGAGGATCCCGATGGGGATCAAGGCTGGATGCATGTGCGTTTGCTTAGCGTGGCGCGAACCGCCGTTGTCATTGGCAGCGGCATCGGGTCGCTACGCGAAACACCATCGCCAACCGCGCGCGTCGCTTGGCGGGTGGAACCCGGCGTGGTCGGCCGGATTGATGATTGCCGCAACGGCTGGTGCCGGTTGGATATAGCCGGCCGCAATGGTTATATCGAAACCGATCGGCTCTTTGGCGACGAAGCCCCTTAAGAAACGGCCGCGTTAACCGCCCCGGCACATGGTGGATAGCGATCTGGGTAGCCCCAAATAATATTGGGACCGGGCAATAGCCTGCTCTATAACCGCATTATGCCGCAGGTTATTCTTCCGCCGATAATCGCCAATTGGTTCGCGGCGCGTGGCTGGCATCCGCGGCGGCATCAATTGGAAATGGCGGCGGCGGCGGCGCGCGGGCAGCATGCGTTGCTGGTTGCCGCCACCGGAGCAGGCAAAACGCTTGCCGGTTTTTTACCGAGCTTGGTGGAGCTGAGCGCGCCAGGAAAACCGCTGGATGATCTCCACACGCTGTATATCTCGCCGCTCAAGGCGCTTGCGGTTGATGTGCAGCGCAATCTATTGACGCCGGTCGCCGAAATGGGGCTACCGATCCGTATCGAAACCCGCACCGGCGATACGCCGTCGGAGCGCAAAGCCCGGCAAAGGGCAAGGCCGCCGCATATATTGCTGACCACACCCGAATCGTTGTCCTTACTGCTCAGCTATCCAGAAAGTATGGCGATGTTCGCTGGGTTGCGGCGGATTATCGTTGACGAAGTGCATGCCTTTGCCAACGGCAAACGCGGCGATCTATTGTCGCTGTCGCTGGCCCGGTTGCAGAGCTTGGCTCCCGAAATGCAGCGGGTGGCATTATCGGCAACCGTTGCCGATGCGGATGCCTATCGCGCCTGGCTTGCGCCGGGCGGTGACATCGACCGGGTCGCTCTTATCGAAGGAATGGACGCGGCAAAACCCGATCTTTCGATCCTGCTTCCCCAAGGCCGGGTGCCCTGGGCGGGGCATAGCGGCCAACATGCGTTGCCGCAATTGCTCGATGAAATTGCCCGCAACAAAACCACATTGATATTCTGCAACACACGGTTTTTGGCCGAATTTATCTTTCAGAAATTGTGGGAATTGAATGAAAGCAACCTGCCCATTGGCATCCATCATGGATCATTATCGGTCGAGGCACGGCGCAAGATTGAAGGTGCGATGGCGCGCGGAGAATTGCGGGCGTTGGTCTGCACCGCTTCGCTCGATCTGGGCGTTGATTGGGGCAATGTTGACTGTGTAATCCAGATGGGCGCGCCAAAGGGTTCATCGCGGCTGTTGCAGCGGATTGGCCGGTCCAACCACCGGATGGACGAAGCTTCAAAGGCGATATTGGTGCCGGGCAACCGGTTTGAATATTTGGAGGCGCAGGCGGCCTATGATGCGATTGCCGAAGGCGTGCGCGATGGCGAGAATTTTCGCCCCGGCGGGCTGGATGTGCTCGCGCAATATATCATGGGCCGCGCCTGCGCAGGGCCATTTGAGGAGGCGCAAATATTGAGCGAGGTGCGCGCGGCCTTGCCCTATCGGATGATAGATGAAAAGGCGCTTTCCCGCGTTATCGAATTTGTCGCAACCGGCGGTTATGCGCTCAAAGCCTATGACAAGTTCAAAAAGCTAAGACGCGACGGCAGCGGTATCTGGCATTTAACCCATCCCAAATTTGCGGCGCAATATCGGTTAAACGCCGGCATCATCGTCGATTTGCCGATGCTTGATGTTCGCTTTCGCAATGGCCGCAAGCTGGGCAAGGTGGAGGAAAATTTCGCGGCGCAATTGCGGCCGGGGAACAGCTTTATCTTTGCCGGATTGGCGCTGGAGGTGGAAAGCATCAAAGATACCGATCTGATTGTGCGGGCGGCGAAAAAAGCCGCGCAAATCCCCAGCTATATGGGAACGCGCCTGCCGCTCACCACGCATTTGTCGCAGCGGGTGCGGGGCTTTCTGACCGACCGGGCGGGATGGGCGCGTTTTCCCGATGAGGTGCGCGAATGGCTGGAAATGCAGGATTATCGCAGCATCATGCCACAGCCGGGGCAGTTATTGGCGGAAACATTTCCGCATAACGGCCGGCATTATCTTGTCGTCTATCCTTTCGAAGGGTGGAATGCGCATCAATCGCTCGGCATGTTGATCACCCGGCGGATGGAGGATCGGGGTTTGAAACCGCTGGGTTTTGTCGCCAATGATTATTCGCTTGCTATCTGGAGTTTGGAGCCGGTCGGCGATCCAGCCTCCTTGTTCAGCGCGGATATATTGGCCGATGAATTTACCGATTGGATCGAAAATAGTTACCTGTTGAAGCGCGCTTTTCGGGAAGTTGCGGTGATCAGCGGGCTGGTCGAGCGGCAACATCCCGGCAAACGAAAATCGGGCCGTCAGGTCACTTTTTCGACCGATCTGATCTATGATGTGCTGCGCAAATATGAACCAGGCCATTTGTTGTTGGAGGCGGCCTGGGCCGATGCGCGCGCGCGGCTCACCGATGTCGGGCGGCTGGGCGATTTGCTTGACCGCGCCGCCGACACCATGCTGCATGTTCCGCTGGACCGGATCAGCCCCATGGCCGTGCCCGTATTGATCATGATCGGGCGCGAAAGCGTTGCGCAAGGCTCGGCGGATGATGCATTGCTAATCGAGGCCGAATCGCTCGCCGCTGCGGCTATGCGTGTGTGATCGATATTCTGGCTCACCCGATCTGCCGTTTGGATCTGAATGATAACAATTTCACATATTATAAGTCAGTAAAATTCAATCATTATCGAGCCGCCGGATTGGCCGGGTGAAGAAAATTGCCGATCCGTTTTGCGCTTATCGGCCCCGCTCGTTTTGAAGCGAATCTGGACTGATGGTAAAATTTGGGCGCTGACCGTGATGATGGCTGGTTTCGGATGAGCTGTCGCAGATTGTCTCTCGTCCGATGGGGCCAAAACTGCTTGCGCCTTTATGGCTCCGGCAGGCCGATTTGCCTGCACGGCGGTCCCGGCGACCAATAGCAAAGATAAAGCGAATATCATCAAACATGTTTAACGATATTTAACGATCCGCGAGCAAGCGGCATTGGTGGTTAACAACTGCTGCGGCGATCAATTGGCCAATTTTTATTTGGCCTGCGGGTGAGCTGCTCCAAATTGTGACAGTGTTGCTTGCAATTCTTTCGCGCAAATCGCGGTTGCGCTGGCTTTGCCCTGTTGCTAATGGCGCGGATCAATTGTCATCGGCGTGCGGCCATGGCGGAATTGGTAGACGCGCAACGTTGAGGTCGTTGTGGGCGAAAGCCCGTGGAAGTTCGAGTCTTCTTGGCCGCACCAGACAGTCCAGACCTATCCTTCGGACCGGTATATTCTTGTTGATTGGCCATAATCCCGCCCAATTCAGCGGTTTCGCTGCGCAGGCGCAGCAAAGACAAGATTGCCGCTTCCTCCCAATCTTTAACCCAGCCGCCATCCGCGGCGCGGTGGTTAGAACGACGCGCGGCGCCGTGCCAACAGTGAATATCCACCCAAATTTATTGATAATTTATGGTTACGTCGAAAGTGCCCGTATATACCCCGGTGGGTTGATTGGCGCCCACCTGCAAATCGGCCCCCACAACAAAGCCAAAAACACCGGCAGCGCCCGTTATTCGCACATTGCGGCCATTACCAGCTTGGTTGAATGTCAGCGGTAATTCGGGATCAGGGCCGAACCGGAAATTGTTAAGCAGCATCGCCGGTCCCGGTCCGGTTAGGTTGATATTGTTGGGTAAGCGAATTTGCACACGTTGATTGATACTGCCTTGCCCCGCAAAACGGGCCACATGAAAATCGGTTCCGACCAGGATTATCGTTCCATTGGCCGTCCGCGAACCGTTGACATTCATCGTCACCCTACCGCCGTTTGCCCCCGGAACAATCAAGCCAAAATCAAGATCGGCTCGCTTTACCAATGTAGTGGGCGTTACCACTGCGACTGAAAGGTCTAAGGCCTGCGATTGCGCCTTTGCGGTATTGGCAATGCAAAGCATCGCCAATGGCACGAACATCCGCGCCATAGCCCATTTGCATTTTGCAAGGCTCAAATACCATTTCATGAGGGCCAGTTAGCGTTTCAAACCACAATTCCGTCACAATAAAGTTAGTAAACAAGAATTAGGATTTTCGCAGGCAGTCCGATTGCAAGGAAGCGATCGCTTCGCTATCACGCGGGGATGAGCGAAAATCCTGCAATATCGATCCAAAATCTGTCCAAAATTTATGCGGGCGGCAAACAGGCATTGGATGATGTTAGTTTTGATGTGCCGCAAGGGTCGATCTTTGGTCTGCTTGGCCCCAATGGGGCGGGCAAATCGACCTTGATTAATATCTTATCGGGCATGGTGATGAAAAGCAGCGGCGCGGCGCGCATTTGGGGTTTTGACATCGATATTAATCCGCGCAATGCAAAGGCAAGTATCGGCATCGTGCCGCAAGAGATTATGTTCGATCCCTTTTTCACGCCGAAGGAAGCTCTGGAGCTGCAAGCGGGGCTTTACGGCGTTCCCAAGGCGCGGCGGCGGACGATGGAATTGCTGCGCGCGGTGCGGTTGGAGGATAAGGCCGATGCTTATGCCCGCACTTTGTCTGGCGGCATGAAGCGGCGATTGCTGGTGGCCAAGGCGATGGTGCATTCGCCGCCTGTCATCGTGCTGGATGAGCCGACGGCGGGCGTCGATATCGAACTGCGCCAGCTATTGTGGGAATATGTGGCCGAACTAAATCGCGGCGGGGTTACCGTGGTGCTCACCACCCATTATCTCGAAGAGGCCGAGCAGCTTTGCGATGAGATTGCGATTATCAACCATGGCAAGTTGATCGCCAAAAAGCCGACCAAAGAGCTGGTCGGCATGGCGCGGGAAAAGGCAGTGGTGCTGACTTTAGATAAAGAGATGACGGCGGCGCCCACCCATGCCGCCTTTGAGAAAGCCGAACTGCTTTCGGACCGCGTGGTGGAAATCACCTATAATAAGGACCGGATGAATGCCGGTGAGGTGCTCGCCGCCGTGCAAGGATTGGGGCTGAGTATCATCGATGTCACCACCAAAGAGGCGGATTTGGAGGATGTATTCTTGAGCCTGACCAGCGAGAATATGAAATGAGATGTATAACGTGAGCTGCAATGACGCCGTCAAAATTGAGGCGACTTGCTTTGATGTCCTCATCATCGGTTCGGGCGCGGCCGGGTTGACCGCGGCGCTTCGGCTGGCGGAAAGCAAGAAAGTCGCGGTGCTGGCCAAGGGTTCGCTATCGGAGGGCGCAACGGCATGGGCGCAGGGCGGGATTGCCGCCGTGCTCGAACCGGGCGATAGTTTTGAGGATCATATCCGCGATACGATGGTTGCGGGCGGCGGTTTGAATAGCCGGGCGACCGTGGAATTTGTCGTCGAAAATGCGCCTGCCGCAATCGACCGGCTGGCCAAGCTGGGCGTGCCGTTTAACATGGGCGGGCCGGTGAATGAATTTGGCGAAGATTGGCATTTAACGCGCGAGGGCGGCCATTCACACCGCCGAATCGTCCATGTCGATGACGCCACCGGCTGGGCGGTGCAGCAAGCGCTCGAAAAGGCAGCGGCGGCTAACCCCAACATCACGCTGATCCCAGATAGGGTTGCGATTGATTTAATCCTGGGCCGCCATCAGGCGCGTTTTTCGACCTCGGGCCGGATTCACGGTGTTTATGCATTGGACCGCAAATCGGGGAAAGTCGAAACATTCACCGCGCGCGCGACAATCCTGGCCACTGGCGGGGCGGGGCGGACCTATCTTTATTCAACCGCGCCGAGGGGAGCGACGGGGGATGGCATCGCGATGGCATGGCGCGCGGGTTGCCGCGTTTCCAATATGGAAATGATGCAATTTCATCCCACTTGTCTGTATAATCTGGAGGTCAAAAATTTCCTGATAACCGAGGCGGTGCGCGGCGAGGGCGGGATTTTGAAAAATCCCAAAAGCGGCCACCGCTATATGCCCGATTATGATGAACGCGCCGAACTTGCCCCGCGCGATGTGGTGGCACGGGCCAATGATGCTGAGATCAAGCGCGACGGCCTCGATTATGTCCATCTTGATATCAGCCATAAACCGCCGGAATTTGTGAAGGGGCATTTCCCTAATATTTATGAAAAACTGATCGGGTTGGGCATTGATATTACCAAGGGGCCGATCCCCGTGGTTCCGGCGCAGCATTATACTTGCGGCGGCGTGCTCGTCAATTTGGACGGGCGCACCGACGCGCCGGGGCTATATGCGGCGGGCGAGGTCACGCAAAGCGGGCTGCATGGCGCCAACCGGCTGGCGTCGAACAGCTTGCTTGAATGTTTCGTATTTGGCGATGCCTGCGCCAATCATATTTTGGCGCATTGGGACCGTCTGCCGCCGCCGCCCGCCATCCGCCCATGGGATGAAAGCCGCGTGACCGACAGCGACGAAGAAGTTGTGATCGCACAATGCTGGCGTGAAATTCGCAATTTCATGTGGAATTTCGTTGGTATCGTGCGCACCACCAAGCGGTTGGAACGCGCGCAGCACCGGATCGACCTGCTCCGCCGGGAGGTCGAGGAATATTATGGCAGCTTCCGCGTTACCGCCGATTTAATCGAGCTGCGCAATCTGGTCGAGGTCGCGGACCTGATCATCCGCTCGGCGCTCCATAGGAAGGAAAGCCGGGGGTTGCATTATAACACCGATTTTCCCAATTTGGCTACCGAAGCCATCGATACGATATTGGTGCCATAAACACAGTTGGTATTTTATACTCTAACCCGGATCGCCGTTCAATATCCATATGATGCTGATCTTGCGAGCGGATCGCGGAACATCCAATTGCGCCTCGCTGAAATCAACAATTCCGCCGGGGGGGATATTTCGCTTTTTGGGCTTAACGGTCCAGCTATATACCGCCCGGTCACTGGCATCTTTTAACGTGACTTTCATATTCGGAATTTTCTGCGTGCGGCTCGTTGGGTTGATGATGCTACCGCTGGCAATGAAAAAGGGTGTGCCGTCGCCGCGATATTGCAGGGTTAAATTGGGGGTTGGCTCGATCTTCAAATCAGGTTCGCCCAAACCGGAGCTAAAACTTCCGATGGGCACGCCGAAATACCAGGTTGCAGCGGCAAGCGCGGCAATCGCTGTTGCAAAGACAATCGCTGCCATGGTCCAAAGCTTCGCCGGGTTGCGCCGTGGTTTGAACGGCGGTTCGTGAGCAAACTGGCTAATTTGCCGGGGCACATCCGCCATTTGCGGCGGCGGTGTTTCCGCAAAATTAGGTGGCGGTGCTTCATCATGCTGTATGGGCGCGGGCGACGGCGAAACTGCGGGGGACGGCATTGGTGCCCATCTTTCAACCGGATCGTCGAATGCGGTAAATCCCGGTGTTGGTTCATCTTGCGCCGGTGAGTTGATCGGAGCCGGCGATGCTGTTGCGGGCCGTTCATTAAGTGGCGGTCTACCCGGCGGCGGCGCGATAGAAGCAGTGTCGCTTGCCTGCTCCTGACTGAAATTAGGCCGAACAATTGGCGGTGCGGGCACCACAGGTTGGGGCAAAACGCCCGGTTGAAACCAGCTATGTTTGCAATTGGCGCAGCGAACCGATCGGCCATCGATCCCGATCGCAGTATCGGGGACGACATAGCGTGTTTTGCAAGATGGGCAGACAAGAAGCATAGCGCTCATAAGCATGACCGCTGCGTATCATGCAAGCCCGGTTGAAAAATTTGCTGTGGATGGAGCAATTTGGACGGTCATTAATATCGGGAATAATTTTGATCGCAAGGGGACGTAGAAACAGAAGATAATCGTTGCTTAACTATTCGCTTGGCGATCTCTGGCGATTTGTGCCATTTGCGGCAGGATGCAAAGCGTTGTAGAATTTGACAATGTCGGGCTGCGCTATGGCACGGGGGCCGAAACGCTGATTGACGTCAGCTTTACCCTCTTTCCGGGCAGCTTCTACTTTCTTACCGGCGCGTCGGGCGCGGGTAAAACGTCGCTGTTAAAGCTGCTTTATTTGGCGCATCGTCCCAGCCGCGGGGCGATCCGTATGTTTGGTCAAGATGCGGTAACAATGTCGCGCGAACGTATACCGGGTTTTCGCCGCCGCATTGGCGTGGTGTTTCAGGATTTTCGGTTGGTTCCGCATCTGTCGGCCTTTGACAATATTGCGCTTCCACTGCGGATTGCCGGAATTTTGGAAAATGATCTGCTCGGCCCGGTAACCGAAATGTTGGCTTGGATCGGGCTGAGCGAGCGTGCCAACGCACGCCCGGCGACTTTATCGGGCGGGGAGCAACAACGTGTTGCTATCGCTCGTGCTGTGATCGGCCGCCCTGAAATATTGGTGGCGGATGAGCCAACGGGCAATGTGGACCCCGATATGGCGCGGCGATTGCTGCAACTTTTTGCAGCGTTGAATAAGCTGGGGACGACGGTTGTGGTGGCTACGCACGATATTCATTTGCTCAATGAAATTGAAGGCGCGCAGATGATGCGGCTGGATAAAGGGAAATTGTCCGATCCTTCCGGATTGCTCAAATATCCGGCCCGCCCATTGGTGCTGCGCAATATATGATATTGGGTTTTGCCTTGCCGGAACATGACCGGAAATTAATTCCTGAAGGCAGGATATCTGGCCCTATGCCTTGGGTAATTGCCATTATGATGTTCCTGACCTTGTTGGCGGCGGCGGTGGGCCTGATTCTCGTCGATGCCGCGCGCGAAGGCAGCGACGATCTCGCCTCGCGTGTTACGATACAGATTATCGAGGCCGATCCGATTGCGCGGACGGCACAGCGCAGCAAGTTGGCGCAGGCATTGTCAGGACAGAGCGGGATCGCCTCGGTAAATGCAATCTCGGATGCTGAGGTGCGCGAACTGCTCGAACCATGGCTGGGCGGCGGGGTGATCGATACCGATATTCCCGTTCCTGCATTGGTCGATGTCACCTTTGCCGCGCCGCCGTCTGCGGCGCAGTTAGACGCATTGCGCCAACGGATTAAGCCGCTGGTCTCAAACGCCCGGCTGGACCGGCACACCGCATGGCTGGCCCCTTATTTTCAACTTATGCGTGCGTTATTATGGCTGGCGGGCGGGGTCGTATTGCTATTATTGATGGCAACGTCGGCGACGGTGATCCTTGCGGTGCGCAGCGCGTTAAATACGCACCGTGAAACAATAGGCATTATGCATATGCTCGGCGGTGCCGACCTGCAGGTTGCGCGTTTGTTTCAACGGCGGGTGGCGTTGGATTGTTTGATGGGTGGTGTAATCGGTTTGGCGGCTGCAACGGCGGTTTTCTGGCTCTTGGCTGGCCGCATTGCAGCGGTCGAACCAGGGGTGATGTCCGCGGCTGCTATACCTTGGTTTGGCTGGGTGGTTTTACCTTTCATTCCGGTTGCTGTAACGGGTTTAGCTATGCTTATGGCAAAATGGACGGTAATTTCCGCCTTGCGCCGGATGCTATAATCAATCAAGCGGAACGGGTTTATGATCAGACGGATTATATCATTTGCTTTGCTAATCTGGGCGTTGGGCTTTGTCTGGTTTGCATTGCTGTTGCCGCAACCGGCGGAGGGCCAAAAAACCGATGCGGTTGTGGTTTGGACCGGCGGTGCGCAGCGGATCGACCGGGGATTGGTCGCGCTAAAGGATGACAACGCCCGGCGAATGTTGATTTCTGGCGTGGACCGGGATGTGAAACCCGACGAGCTTGCGGCGCAATATCCCAAATATGCCCGGCAATTTGCTTGCTGCGTTGACCTTGGCTTTCGGGCGGTGGATACACGGTCGAACGCTCTGGAAACCGCGCGTTGGGCGGCGAAGCATAAGGTCAAATCGCTGCGGCTGGTAACGCATGACTGGCATATGCGCCGCGCCCGGATGGAGCTGGATCAAGCGATACCCGAAACGGTTAAAGTGGTGAATGATGCGGTTCGAACGCAGCCGTCCTTATTGGTGTTGTTTACCGAATATAACAAATATTGGCTGCGCGGAATTACCGCTTTGATCGGGTTGTAACCGGTGGCTGCGGCGCGCACATTATTGTATCTTATCGCCTTTTTTGGCGGGTCGGTTGTTCATGTGGTAATCGCTTTTTTAGGCAGCCTTTTTTCGGTTCGCTTGCTGCGCCGGGCGGTGCGGCTATGGAGCGGTTATCAAACATTTTGCGCCCGGTGGATATTGGGCGTCGGTATTGATATTAAAGGGCAAATTCCGGCAAAACAGGTGTTGTTTGCGCTGAAACATGAAAGCATGTTCGAAGCCATCGATATGCACCGTTTTTTTGATTATCCTGCGGTCGTGGCGAAACTTCAATTGGCGCATATTCCTTTATGGGGTTTCGCGGCGCGGCGCTACGGCATGATTTTCGTTGATCGGGGTGGCGGCGCCCGCTCCTTGCGGCAAATGGTGGGGCAGGCGCGCCAAGCGATTATCGATGATCGGCCGATTGTGATTTTCCCCGAAGGAACGCGCGTGCGGCCTGGGCAACGACCACCGTTGCAATCGGGGTTTGCGGGATTGTATAAAATGTTAGGCCTGCCGGTGGTCCCGATTGCGGTGAACAGCGCCACATGCTTTCCGCGCGACGGCTGGCGCTATTTTCCCGGCCGGATCACTTATCTTATTGGCGAGGAAATTCCCGCCGGGCTGCCCCGCGACATAATCGAGGCGCGGGTGCATGCCGGAATCAATGCGCTTGATCGCGAAGACGCGGCCGTATCGAACCATAATCGGGGTTAAAACAACCCCGGAACCTCGCGCTGCGCCGGTGTTGGCGCTGTCGGCGTTAGCATTTCGCGTGCCCCGCCGCGCTGCGACGGATCGCTAACACCCGGTTTGGCCGAAAATTGTGCGGGCGTAATCGGGGTGCAGCTTCGGCCTTGGATAAAGTCAATCGCGCGCGCGATCGAATCTTCTTGCGGATCGCCGAGCGGCCGGGTCACATCATCGGTGGCGGTGCAGCTGCTGCGCATCAACCGCGCCATGCCGCTATAATAAAAACCCTCATTCGCGCTATTCTGGGTCGAAAAAGCAATCACCCGCAGCCGGTCGTCGCAAGCAGCTTGATCCAAACCAATTTGGCCGACGGGTTTGCCCGACGTATCGGTGCCGATCAACGCTGCATTAACCCCCAGAAAGGGGTTGAGGCTGTTCATTACCAATTCGCTTGCCGATGCCGTGCTGCGCGTGCCGATGAATGCGATCTTTAGCGGGCGGACCGATTGCGGTTGCTGTTGAAAAAAAGCGGTGCGATCATTGCTGTTGCGCGATGGCCGGAATGTGGTGCGCGACAAGACATCGCCGGGGCTACGATCGCCGCCCAAAAGGTTGGATAGCAATTCTGCCGTTGAAACAAGGCCGCCGCCGTTATAGCGGAAATCGATGATGAAATCGGTGATCCCTTGCGCGCGAAAATCGGCAAAGGCGGTGCGCATTTGGTCATTCGCGGTCGCAATGAAGGTTCGCAAATTAAAATACCCAATCCGCCGCCCGCCATCATTAATGATGCGTGCGCCATAGCGGCTGGAGACGGCTTCAATATTGAAATCTGCTCTCGTTACGCTGACGGTGTTGGTGCCGTTTGCGTTGCGGATACGAAACAGCCGCGTAACGCCCGCCGTGGACGGACCAAGCGCGCTGGATACCGCGCCCGGTCCGCCGCTGGCCAATAAGGAACTGACGGTTACAAGATCATTAGCATTGGTGCCAATGGCGAGCAATTCGGTGCCGCGGTCGATCCCGGCGGCAAGCCCCGGCGCACCTTCAAAAGCTTCGGCAATGAAGGCGCGGCCACCGGGAACATCATAAGCGATGCGAATGCCAAAGCCAGCGTTGGAGCCTGAAGAGAAAAAGGCATTTTCCTGCTGAATAGAGGTAATGAAGGTGAAGAAATTATCGCGGTCCTGCGCTCTGGCTGCCGCCGTAAGAGCGTTTAGAAAATCGGTCACCGTTGAAAATCCCGATGGATCAAGTCCGACCGGCAATGTTTCGGGGAAGAGATACCATTCGTCCATCCGCGCGGCCACCCAATCTTGCCGGGCGCGCAAGCTGCATACCCCGCTCACTGGCGGACTGGTCGCTGCGCTGGTGCCGCCGGGGGGCGCTATGGTAATGGGGGCGGGCGCGTTGCTGCTGCCCCCGCCGCCGCAAGATATAACCAACGACGATGCACTCACCGCAAAAATGATATTGCGCAAGGTTTTCCGCACTATAACCACTCCCCAAAACCCGTAAAAATCGGCTCCGCATTCGGCCGAGTCCCATATAATACCGAAATATTGCGATGATGGGGAGTCTTACCTTACGTCCAGTTGAATGATCAGAAGAATATCGGAACAATGGCGGCGGCTTTATATGGGGCCTTGGGTTAAACGGCTGACCCGGATCTTGTCTATTTTCCGTCCGTCCATATCGACTATTTCAAAGCGCCAGCCTTGTTCTTCAAAGGCTTCACCCTCGCCAGGCAAATGGCGGAGCACATATAGCACATGGCCCGCGGCGGTGGCATAATCGCGGTCGCCGGGTAGGGGCAGCGCCAACGCATCCGCCATCGCGTCGGCGGCCATACCACCCGATATCAACATAGAGCCATCTTCCAACGTGATGATATTGGCTGCGCTCCCCTGTTCCTGATCCGATGCAAATTCACCCGCAATCGCCGCCAGCAGGTCATTGGGAGTAACAATCCCCTCAAAATGCCCATATTCGTCATGAACCAGCAGCATCGGCACTTCGGACGACCGCAATATTTCCAGCGCATCCATCGCATCCAGCTGATCGGGAACGATCTCTGCTTTGCGCATTAACGACCGGATATTCAGCGCTTTGCCGCCCAGCTGCGCCGCGACGATATCGCGCGATTGCACCACGCCGATGATATCATCGTGATTATCGCCCGTTACCGGCAACCGCGTATGCATCGATTTGATCAGCAAACTGCGCACATCATCGGCAGAGGCGTCGGCCGAAACCCAATCGACATCGGTGCGCGGTGTCATCACTTCGCGCACGGGCCGGTCGGCCAAGCGGACAACACCGGCAATGACCTTTTGTTCATGCTCTTCGATCAAGCCCGCCTGTGCTGCCTCGGTAAACACCATGCGCAATTCCTCGGTGGTTAACGCCTCCCTCGAATCCCGGCGCAGGCCAAGGATAGCGAAAATAGACGCGCTGGATTTATCGAGCAGCCAGACAAAAGGCGCGGTCAGCCAGGCCATCCATTCCATCGGCGGCGCGACGATAACGGCGATCCTTTCAGGAGCGATCAATGCAAATTGTTTGGGAACCAATTCGCCCACAACTAGCGACAAATAAGTTGTCAGCCCGATAACCAGTCCAAAACCGGCAACCGCCGCCCAATCGGCGGGCAGGCCAATGCTGGCCAACCGGCCTGCGACCGGCCCGCCAAGCACCGATCCCGAATAAGCGCCCGCGATAATGCCGATCAAAGTAATACCAATTTGCACCGTTGACAGAAACTTTCCGGGATTACGCGCCAGCCGCAAAGCCGCCGCCGCGCCCTTGTTACCAGCGTCGTTCAGCGCTTGCAGCTTTGCTTGGCGCGCCGATACGATGGCAAGCTCCGACATCGCAAATACGCCGTTCAGCGCGATCAACGCAAAAAGTATCGCTGTGTCTATCCAGGGGAAAGGTGCAAGATTCATCAAACTATCCGGCTAATAAAACCATTCGGCGCAATTGGCAATAATTTCGGTTTTGATTGCGTGAAATCAGCCCTTGTTCACTTTTGACATGCCGTCCGATGTGACTTTTGCCGTGGGCAGCTATAGCGTCGAACCGGGCTTTCGTACGACCGTGGATCAGCTTGCGGGAACGCTCAAGCAATATGAAAAAACCTATATTGACGTGCTCGGCCACACCGATTCAACGGGCGCAAGCCGTCGCCGACCTGCTTGCCGAGGGCGGGGTGCAGCGCGCCCGGATGGCGGCGCAAGGATATGGGGAGAGCCAACCCAAAGCATCGAACACAACCGAAGAAGGACGCAGCGCCAATCGCCGGGTCGAAATTCGTCTGGTCCCGATAACGCAGGGATAGATCGTCCTACCCCTGCGTCTCATCAAAATAAGGCCATATTTTCAACGAAGCTTTATTTTTTCAACGTTTCGCTGACGATCCGGATTTCCAGTTGATTGGCATCGGTGAGATATTGCTTCGCGGCAGCTTGGATATCGGCGGTGGTTACCGCTTCAAACACGGCTTTGCGGCTGCGCCACTCATCCAACTCTGCGGGATTGCTCTGGGCTTCATTGGCAAGGCCGATCCACGCGCCATTTTCGCGCAGGCTCTTTTCGATATTTTCAAGCAATGGCTTGCGCGCGCGTAGCAAAACATCGTCGCTCACCGGCGCATCGCGCAACTGTTTGGCGATGTCTTTCACCGCTTTGGAAACAATCTCCATCTTATCCGGCTCGGCGATGATGCTGGTGCTTAAATAGCCATAGCCATCATAATGGTCCGATGCGGTGGAGCCGGTTCCGGGCGAAT
>JAKFUU010000053.1 GCA_021732525.1 Sphingomonadaceae bacterium
TCTTACGGTGTCATATCGATCAGGTCTATGGCTATCGCGCAAATGGCTTGAGACTTTTCCGGCGCAATCTTTAGCCGCATAGATTGGGCGAAAGCAAAGAAACATAGCAAGCGGGAGAAACAGCATGGCCGATGTCGATCAGGATAATACCCACCGTGGCGGCCGGGCGATCCGCTATGGCTTAATCGCGCTGATTTTTTTTGGCACCGCGCTGAATTATCTCGACCGTCAAGTGCTGTCGCTGGTCAAGCCCAATTTAGAGGCGGATTTTGGCTGGTCAAACAGCGATTTTGCCCATTTCGCCTCGGTCTTTCAAATTGCCACCGCCATCTCCTTGCTCGGCGTTGGCTGGTTTATCGACCGGTTTGGTGTGCGGATGGGCTATGGCATCGCGGTCACCGCATGGAGCCTTGCCGGGATTGCGCATGGCTTTGCCGCCAATATCGGCCAATTTGTCACCGCGCGCATCGCGCTGGCGGTTGCCGAGGCGGCAAATACGCCCGCCGCGATGAAATCCGCCGCCACTTATTTGCCCGAACGCGAACGTTCGGTTGGCATCGGCATTATCAACAGCGCGTCGAACATCGGTGCCATCGTTGCTCCGCTCACCGTGCCGTTCATCGCCATTGCTTATGGCTGGCAGGCGGCTTTTTGGATCACCGGCGGGTTGGGCTTTATCTGGCTGCTATTATGGGTGGTAGGCACGCGCAATCTTCCCGAATATCAACAGGTATCAGCGGAGGCTGTCACGCCGCTGAAAGGTGCACCATGGCGCGAATTGTTGCGAGATCGGCGGACATGGGCGATTGCGGGTGCCAAATTGCTAACCGATATGGTCTGGTGGTTCATATTATTTTGGGCGCCTGATTTTTTGAAGAAGCAATTTCTGCTCGAACCAAATGAGGTTGGCGGGCCAACGGCTTTGGTGTTTACCTTGGCGGCGATCGGTGCGCTTAGCAGCGGTTTTCTATTCCCGGCTTTATTACGGCGCGGGATCGCGGCCAATAAAGCGCGGAAAGGCTCGATGTTCTTTTATGCATTGTTGATCTTGCCGATACCGCTTGCGCTTTATGCGCCCAATGTCTGGATCGCGGCGGCGATTGTGGGGTTGGGTTTATTTGCACATCAGGGATTTTCGACCAATATTTTTGGCATGACCGCCGATATCATCCCCGCGCGTCAGGTCGGCAGCGTGATCGCAATTGGCGCGCTGGCTGGCAATCTCAGCGGCGCGGGGATGCAGGAATTTACCGGCTGGGCGCTCGATAACAAGCTGGGCTATGCACCCATGTTTGTCATATCGGCCTGCGCCTATTTGCTCGCGTTGTTATGGATTCATCTGTTACAGCCCGAATTGCGCAATGTGAACACCGCGGATGCCGGCGGCATCTGACGGCGGAAAGCCCGCGTAAATATTAAGCTTCTACCGTTGGTCGCTGCTTCAAATGTGCGGCCAGCTCGCGCGTGGCGGGCAGGTCGGGCGCAAAATCCCCGGTAATCAACCGGGCATTGCGTTCGAACGTAATATAGCTCCAAAGCCAGGTAATCCCCACGCCAATCCGGTTTCGAAATCCGCTTAAAAACCAGATATGCGCGGTGCACCATAATACCCAACCGGCAAATCCCGATAGTTGAAACCGGCCGAAATCGGCGACCGCTTGGCTGCGCCCGATGGTGGCCAGATTGCCGTAATTTTTGTAACAAAATGGCTCGGCCTCGCGGCCGCGCAAATGCGCCATGATCGCCTTTGCAGCATATTCGCCCTGCTGCTTGGCGACCGGTGCCACACCGGGCAGCATCAGGCCGTTGCCATCGGTGCAAGCGGCGGTGTCGCCAATTACAAATATAGCGGGGTCATTCATTGGATGCAGCCGGGTGGAAACCTGCACCCGGCCTGCCGTATCCCGGCCACAATCCAGCCATTCCGATGCGCGCGACGCCGTCACTCCCGCTGCCCAAATCACCGTTTTGGAGGGGATTTTGACATTGTTGGCGGTCACCCCATCGGCGTCAATGTCGGTGACATTGGCTTTCAATTGAACCTCAGCACCCAATTTTTGGATTGCAGTCAATGTTTTTGCCGACAATTTTTCGGGAAAACTCGGCAACAACCGGTCGCCTCTTTGCAGCAGGATAATGCGTGAGCTATGCGCGCCGATATTGCGGAAGTCGCTGGAGACCGATTTTCGGGCAAGCTCGGCAATCGCGCCGGCCATTTCGACCCCGGTGGGACCGCCGCCGATGATAACAAAAGTCAGCAATGCAGCGCGGCGTTCGGGATCGGGTTCGGTCTCCGCGCGTTCCAGCGCCATCAATATATTACGCCGGACCTGGGTGGCATCCTCAATCGTTTTGATGCCGCGCGCAAAAGGTTCCCAGGCATCATTGCCAAAATAGCTGTGGCGCGCGCCGGTTGCGATGATCAACCAATCATAAGCCAGCGGATCATGTTCGCCCAGGATGACGTATTTTTTTTCCCGGTCGATACCATACACACGGTCGAGCAAAACGCTGATATTGGCTTGTTTGCGCAAAATATGCCGGATGGGTGATGCAATATCGGCTGGGGACAGACCCGCGGTTGCCACTTGGTACAATAAGGGTTGAAACAAATGATGGTTGCGCTTGTCGATGACGGTAATATCCACATCGGCGCGTTCAAGCCCCTTGGCAGCGGCCAGACCGCCAAACCCCGCACCGATAATAACGACATGCGGACGTTTTGGATTCGGCATATAGTTTAGCTCCTTTGCACCTTGCGCTACCGGCCGTGCGGCGAATCACGCCATCGTGATGAAGCCGCCAGATTCGTGGCATCTTTTTACATCGTAACGCCGGTTTGGCTCCACAAAACATGATGTTTATTTTTTTCCCGTCGAAAAGCGGATCATGACCAAATATTTTGATACTTCAGGCCGGATAATAGGCCCAAGGCGTTGCTGCGCGGGACATTGTCATCTAAGCTGCCAACGGATTGCAGCTCTTCACCCCTTGAAGGCCGCCAGATAAAGGAAATGACGCATGGTTTCGAGCGATGAAGTTTCTCGCAAGGCATCCGATTTATTTGTGCAATGTTTGGAAGAAGAAGGCTGCGAATATATTTTCGGCGTTCCGGGCGAAGAAAATCTGGATTTTCTGGATTCGCTGTCGCGCTCAAAGCAAATTAAGCTGATCCTGACACGGCATGAACAGGGCGCGGGCTTCATGGCCGCCACCTATGGCCGGCATACCGGAAAGGCCGGGGTGTGTATTGCCACTTTGGGGCCGGGGGCCACCAATCTGGTAACTGCGGCGGCCTATGCCACACTGGGCGGCATGCCGATATTTATGATCACCGGGCAAAAGCCGATCAAAAAATCGAAACAGGGCCGGTTCCAGATTCTCGATGTTGTCTCGATGATGTCGCCAATCACCAAATATACCCACCAAATGGCCTCATCGGACAATATCCCCAGCCGCGTCCGCGAGGCTTACCGGCTGGCCGAAGAGGAAAAACCGGGCGCGGTCCATATCGAGCTACCCGAAGATATTGCCGATGAACATACCCGTTCGGTGCCGCTCAAGCGCAGCCAAGTGCGCCGTCCCAGCGCCGACCCCAAATCGATTGGCTTGGCCGTAGCCGCACTGGAAGCGGCAAAAGCGCCGATATTGGTGATCGGCGCGGGGGCCAACCGAACACAGACCAGCCGGATGCTCGGCGAATTTATCGAAAAAACCGGCATTCCTTTTTTAACCACCCAATTGGGCAAGGGTGTGGTGGATGAACGGCATTCGAAATTTTTGGGCTGCGCCGCATTATCGGCGAATGATTTTGTCCACCGGGCGGTTGAGGCCGCCGATTGCATTGTCAATATCGGCCATGATGTCATTGAAAAACCGCCCTTCTTCATGAAAGAAGGCGGAACGCAGGTCATCCATATTTCCACCAAGACCGCCGAGGTCGATCCTGTTTACTTCCCCCAGATCGAAGTGGTGGGCGATATTGCCAATGCTGTGTGGCAAATTAAGGAGGCGATCACGCCGTCCTCCGGCTGGACATTTAATTTCATGCTGGCCGCGCGCGCGGCGGAAATCGCGCATAATGCGCCGCTGGCCGCCGATGCGCGCTTCCCGATCTATCCGCCGCATTTGGTTCAGCAGATGCGCGATATCATGCCCGACGACGGGATTATCTGCCTCGACAATGGCGTGTATAAAATCTGGTTCGCGCGCGGATATCCGGCTTACCGTCCGAACACCGTGCTGCTCGACAATGCGCTGGCCACCATGGGTGCGGGCCTGCCCTCGGCGATGATGTCGGCCATGCTCTATCCCGGCCGTAAGGTTATGGCGATCTGCGGCGATGGCGGATTTATGATGAATAGTCAGGAGATGGAAACCGCGGTGCGGCTCGGCCTGAACCTGACCGTGTTGATCCTGAATGATTCAAGCTATGGCATGATCCGTTGGAAACAAGCCAATATGGGCTTTGAAGATTGGGGCCTCACCTATGGCAATCCCGATTTTGTCAAATATGCGCAAAGCTATGGCGCGCAGGGCCACCGCGTGACAAGCGCCGCGCATCTGACCGAGCTATTGCTCCATTGCCGCGACACGCCGGGGGTGCATTTGATCGATTGCCCGGTGGACTATTCGGATAATGACCGGATTTTGAATGACGATATCAAGGCGGTGAGCGCAGCCTTATGATCCAGCTTGAAAAAACCTATCCGCTCTATCTCAATAACAAGGCGGCTTGGCCCAATGCCGACCTGGCGGTGACCGACAAATATACCGGTGAAATCGCCTTTCACACGGCGCTTGCCTCCGCGCCCATTATCGGCGAAGCCATTACAGGCGCAGTGGCCGCAGCGGAGCCGATGGCGCGGATGGCCAGCTACGAACGGCAGGCGGTATTGAACCATTGCGTCAAGCGGTTTGGCGAACGGTTTGACGAACTCGCCTTTGCGCTATGCGTTGAGGCGGGCAAGCCCATCGCCGATGCCGAAGGCGAAGTCACCCGCCTGATCGACACATTCCGCATTGCCGCCGAAGAATCGGTGCGCAATTATGGCGAGATCCAGCCGCTCGATATCTCGCCGCGCGCCAAAGGCTATATGGGCATGTGGAAACGTGTGCCCATCGGGCCTTGTTCGTTTATATCGCCATTCAACTTTCCGCTCAATCTGGCGGCGCATAAAATCGCGCCTGCGCTCGCGATGGGTTGCCCCTTCGTGATGAAGCCGGCGTCGCTGACCCCGCTGGGCGCGATCATCATGGGCGAGGTGCTGGCCGAAACCGACCTGCCCGAAGGCGCATTCAGCATCCTGCCCGCGAGCCGCGATGGTGCCGATCTCTTCACCACCGATCCCCGGATAAAACTGCTCAGCTTCACCGGATCGCCCGGTGTCGGCTGGGATTTGAAAGCCAGGGCGGGCAAGAAAAAAGTCGTGCTCGAATTGGGCGGCAATGCGGCGGTGGTGGTGGACAAGGACGCCGATCTTGATCATGCGCTGGCCCGGATCATTTTTGGCGGCTATTATCAATCGGGGCAAAGCTGCATCCATGTCCAGCGGGTGATTGTGCATCACGATATTTATGAGCAATTTCGCGATATGCTGGCCGCCAAGGTCAAAACATTGGTCTCCGGCGATCCAAAAGAACGAACGACTTTTGTTGGCCCGATGATTTCGGAAAAAGAGGCGCAGCGCCTGAAAGGCTGGGTTGATGCCGCGGTCGCTGCCGGGGCCACGCTGCTCGCCGGCGGGACGTGTCAAGGCAACATGTTTGATGCAACATTGCTGGAAGAATGCCCGCGTGACAGCGATCTATACCGTGAGGAAGCATTCGGCCCCGCCGTGATATTGTCGCGCTTTACCGATTGGGAGACCGCGCTGGATGAAGTGAATGACAGCAAATTCGGACTTCAGGCGGGGCTGTTCACCAATGACATTCACAAAATATTGCGCGCTTGGGACCGGCTGGATGTTGGCGGAATTTGCGTCAACGAAGTCTCGTCTTACCGCGTCGATAATATGCCTTACGGCGGCGTCAAGGATTCGGGGCTGGGCCGCGAGGGCATCCGTTTCGCGATGGAGGATATGAGCGAGATCCGAAATCTCGTGATCCGCCGCACCGATTAGAGCGATTTCGAGTGAGGTGGAAACACCGAACGGCTCGGAAGGCGCGGAAAACAGAGAAACTAGACCCGGTTTTTGATTCCATCAAAAACGAACAGGGTATAGAGCGTGATGCGATCAGGTGGAATCGTCATTGCGAGCGAAGCGCGGCAATTCAGGGCAGTTACATGCATGCAGTTTGAAGGGCTTTTTTTGACCTTCCTACCTTGGCGGCAGCGGCCCGAAAAAACCATCGATGCGGCATATCTTCTGGGTTCCCGGGTCGATCGCCGAGGCATCAAAGCCTTCGAATATCTTACCATCTGGCCAAACAATCTGCCAGCTATATCGCGCCCGGTCATGGTGCATGTCGATCCCGCTCGTCCGTTCCAACCGGACATCGCCGACGCGGGTGAAAAATTCTTCCACCATATCGACAAAGGCGCCCATGCCGCGGATCGCATAATGCGGATCTGTGAAGACCAAATCTTCGGTTACCGATTGAGCGACCTTTTCGCGCAGTTTAACCGGATCACGCTCGTTCCAGGCGGAAAGCAATATATCAAAGGCGATTGGATATTGTGTCATAGGAATTTTCCTTTATAATACCGACCGTAGGTATGTAATCAACCGAGACAATGATGGCAAGGCAATATCAGCGCAGCGCGGAAACGCGGGAGATATTGATCGCGGCGGCTACCGCTCATTTTGCGGACGCGGGTTTTGACGGCGCGTCCTTGGATTCGGTTGCACGGCGATGCGGGGTCAGCAAAGGCGCCATTTACCATCATTTTGAATCGAAAGCCGCATTGTTGGAGGCGGTTTTTGACCGAACATCGATGCAATGTATCGAACAGGCCGGAACCGGGGCGGCGGACGAAGCCGACCCGATCCGGCGGATCGCGGCCGCGCTGCGTTACTGGTTAACCGCCGTGTTGCAACCGGTGCCGCGCCGGATCATGCTGGATATTGGGCCGGCCGGTATCGGGTTCGCCCGCGCGCGCGCCATCGAGATGAAAAATTCGCACGCCTTGATGCGCGTGGCGATTGAAAAGGCGCTTGCTGCAGCGCCGATGCCGTCCAGGACAAAGATCGTTAACTTGCCCGATGGCTGCGCCAAAAATGCTGGTTTGATCGCTGGTTTGCTCAATGCGCTGGTGGTCGAATTGGCTCTGGATATATGCGCGCAAGGTGACGGCGCGGTGGCGGGCGACATTCATTTCTGCATGATTGACCGGCTTGTTTTCGCGCTGATTTCGGGTGATAACGAGGATCGACAGCACCGTCAAAACCGGCAATGAAGGATTGATAGACCGCTCTATGATGAAATCCGAACCCAATCACCGCGATGAATTACAACGGATGGTGCGGCTTAGCTCGATTGCAACCGTCATTTCGAATCCGAAGCAATTTGATAATCCCATCGTCGCCTGTAACGAACAATTTCTGGCGCTGACCGGCTATGACGAGGATCAGGTTATTGGCCACAATTGCCGCTTTTTGGCAGGGGCCAATACCGAACCGTGGTTGACCGATGTGATTTGCGAAGGCGTTCGCCAGCGCCGACCGGTTCTGGTTGATATTCTTAATTATCGTAAAGATGGCACGCCGTTTCGCAATGCCGTGTCCATTGCGCCAATTTTTGATGAACAAGGTGGGTTGGATTTGTTCATTGGCTCCCAAGTCGAGTTAGACGGGACCGTTGGTGACAATCTTATCAGCACAAGAAGGTTCGCTGCGCGCCGCCGGGTTGATGGCCTTTCGCCGCGGCATCAACAAATTTTGATTTTGGTCGCGCGCGGCTATCGCAACAAACATATTGCAAACGAGTTGGGGCTTTCCGAAAAAACTATCAAAATCTATCGGTCGGCCATGTCGCGAAAGCTTGGCGTTGCATCATCGGCGGAATTGGTCCGTTTGGCGATCGAGGCGGGATATTGAGATATCGCTTGCCCTTTTGCCAACATCATGAAACTTGTGCGCTTTATCTAACGAATAGTTGACCCATGTTTCTTGCCAAAAAATTCTTCACCAAAATCATCCGTTCGGGCGAGCTGATCATCGTCGCGCCATCGGGGGAGTATAAATTCGGGGCACCACGCGCGGGCAAAGCCCCGGTGCGCGTGACACTTGCCGATGATGCCACGGGGACGAAATTGGCCCTTAACCCCGCGCTGGTGGCCGGTGAGGCGTTTATGGACGGCAAGCTGACGGTCGAAAATGACGATATTATGGGTTTGCTGGACCTGATCGGCCATAATGTTCGCTGGGACCGCGAAAACCCCACCCGCGTCGCGCTATGGCGCACGCAGCGTTGGCTGGCACCGCTTGCGCAAATCAATGGGTTGGTGCGATCGCGTCAGAATGTGGCGCATCATTATGATCTGGATGATCGGCTCTATGATCTGTTTCTCGATCCTGCGCGGCAATATAGCTGCGCTTATTTTGACGATCCTTCGGTTAGTTTGGCCGATGCGCAAATTGCCAAGATGGCGCATATCGCGGCGAAGCTGCGCTTGGAACCGGGGCAGCATGTGCTCGATATCGGCTGCGGCTGGGGCGGGTTGGCGCTGTTTTTGAATAAGGTCGCCGGGGTAAAGGTGACGGGGATTACCTTGTCGCAAGAACAGCTTTTAGTGGCGCGTCAGCGGGCACAGGCATCGGGGCAGGCGGGCGATGTCAATTTTGAACTGATCGACTATCGCGAATTGCAAGGGCAATTTGACCGGATTGTATCGGTGGGTATGTTCGAACATGTTGGCAAGCCCAATTATCGCCGCTTTTTTGACCGGATTCGCGAATTGCTGACCGAAGAGGGCGTTGGTCTGGTGCATACCATCGCGCGCGCCGATGGCCCTGGCACGACCGATCCATGGACCGCGAAATATATTTTCCCCGGCGGCTATGCTCCGGCGCTGTCCGAAATGGTGCCGCATATTGAACGTGTGTGGCTTTGGATTACCGATATTGAAGTGTTGCGGCTGCATTATGGCTATACGCTGCGCCATTGGTATGAGGCTTGCGAAAAAAACCGGGCGGCGATTGTGCAAACCTATGATGAGCGGTTTTACCGGATGTGGATGTTTTATCTCGCCGCCGCCGCCAGCGCCTTTTTCCACGACGGTCATATGAATGTGCAAATTCAAGTGGCACGAAGCCGCAACGCGCTGCCGCTGACCCGCAAATATATGGAAGAGACCGAGGCGGGATATATTAAGCGCCTGTCATGATTTCTGGTTGGCGGCTATCAGGCTTTTCGGTTCGCTCCCTTCGCAATGAATCGCTAGAGCATGATGCGATCAGATAGAATCGCATCATGCTCTTTATCTCTTTGTGATCGCGTGATGCGATTAACCGGTATCCACTTAATCGCATCACGCTCTAATCGCGGTCATTTTACATTCTCACTCGGCGTTAAACCGGCTGAATTTGACCGGTAAAGCGCAGCTGCCAATATTCGGGTCGCCTTGCTCAATCCATTCGGCCTGGCCGTGGCCATCAATTATCCGGTAAGCAATGATATTGTTGAAGCCATAGGTTAACGAACCACCGGCAGAACCGGTTTGGGTAAAACCGGCAATGGTTTGATGCGAAATGCCTCCGGTAATATTGACGCCCCACCCTTTTTGCCATGCCTGATATAATAAGCTATTATCTAAAGTTGCATTGCCGTCGGCATCATAGGGGTCTTTACCCAAATGAATGCCCGCCCCGCATTCGACAATCCCTTGTTGAGCGTCGATCCAGATCAGCTCATTCATTTCCGACAGGATAAGATTGAGGTCTTTGCTGCGTGGTGCCTCACGCACGCTGACTTTATTTTCGGGATGACCGCCCACTGGATCGGTATAGATGCTCCAAGCAACCGAATGCGACGCACCGCGCACGCGGATCTGCAAATTATCTTGCGCCGCATGCTTGACCAACGCAATAACTTCGGCCTCGCTTGATGGCCGGTAAAATCCGTGAATATCGCGCACTATAATATCGATATGCTCCATCGGATTTTGCCCCAGACACCTGATACCACCAGGGTAACATCATTCCACCCGCCATCAAAGGACGTTCCCATATCATTTCGCCTTTATAAGAATCCATCCGCAATTGCCGCTGGGGCCAAAGCCCGTTATGACTGGATAAAATCCGCCATGAAAGGCATTTGCATGAAGAAACTCTATCCCGATGCCGCCGCCGCGCTGGAGGGTGTTCTGCGTAACGATATGTTAATCGCCAGCGGCGGTTTTGGCCTTTGCGGCCTTCCTGAACGCTTGCTTGATGCCATTCGCGATAGCGGCGTCACGGGGCTGACCTTCGCGTCGAACAATGCCGGCATCGACGGTGAAGGGATTGGAAAGTTGCTGCGCAGCCGCCAAGTGAAAAAGATGATCTCCAGCTATGTTGGCGAGAATAAGGAATTTGAACGGCAATATCTGGCCGGCGAATTGGAAGTGGAATTTTGTCCGCAAGGCACATTGGCCGAAAGGATGCGCGCCGGCGGTGCCGGCATTGCGGGCTTCTACACCAAAACCGGCGTGGGCACGCAGGTGGCGGAGGGCAAGGAAGTGAAGGAATTTAACGGGGAGGATTATATTCTCGAGCGCGGTATTTTTGCGGATCTCGCGATTGTAAAGGCATGGAAAGCCGATGAAAGCGGCAACCTCGTGTTCCGCAAAACCGCACGCAATTTCAACCAGCCTGCCGCCACCTGCGGCAAAATCTGCGTTGTTGAAGTTGAGGAGATTGTGCCCGTGGGCGCGCTTGATCCGGACGCGATCCATTTGCCGGGGGTCTATGTCCAGCGGATAGTGCTGGGTTCGCCCTATGACAAGAAGATTGAGTTCCGCACGGTCCGCGAACGGGAGGCGTCGTGATGGCGGGGCGTTTCTGGCTGATCGCTGCGGCATGGATGAGCATCGCAGCCAGTCTGCTCCATATCGCCTGTATCATCGGCGGGCCGGACTGGTATCGGTTTTTCGGCGCTGGCGAGATTTTGGCGCAAGCGGCGGAGCGCGGATCGCTGGTACCTGCGATCATGACGCTGATCATCGCCGCCATTCTCGCGGTCTGGGCGCTTTATGCCTTTGGTGCCGCCGGCATCGGTTGGCGGCCGCCGCTGGCCCGCACCGCATTATGCGCCATCGCCGCCGTTTTGCTCGCACGGGCGGCGCTGGTTTTCGTACCGTCGCTTTGGGCACCTGAGCAATGGCCAGCCTTCGCCATTTCAACCTCGGCAATTTGCGGCATCATGGGCGGCTGTTTTGCGATTGGCTTGCGGCAAGCATGGCCAAATTTATCTAAAAGGAAATCGGATTAATGCCCTGGACCCGCGATGAAATGGCCGCCCGCGCCGCGAAAGAATTGCGCGATGGATATTATGTGAATTTAGGTATTGGTATTCCAACCTTGGTGGCAAACAACATCCCCCGAGGGATTGAAGTTACGCTTCAATCCGAAAATGGCATGCTGGGCATCGGACCTTTTCCTTATGCGGGCGAGGAGGATGCTGACCTGATCAATGCCGGCAAACAAACGATCAGCGAACTGCCGCAATCGGCCTATTTCGACAGCGCGGCCAGCTTTGCGATGATCCGCGGTGGGCATATCGACTTGACCGTTCTGGGCGCGATGGAGGTGGCCGAAAATGGCGACATCGCCAATTGGATGATCCCCGGCAAGATGATCAAGGGCATGGGCGGCGCGATGGATCTGGTCGCGGGGGTCAAAAAAATCATCGTGGTAATGGAACATTGCGCAAAGGATGGCAGCGCGAAATTTATCCCCGAATGCACGCTGCCTTTAACCGGCAAGAATGTCGTCGATATGATCATTACCGATCTGGCGGTGTTTCACCGGGCGGATCATGCCTCGCCGTTCAAGCTGATCGAGATGGCGCCCGGCGTGACTGCGGAGGAGGTTGCGGCAAAGACGGCCGCGGGTTACGTATGGTGACCTACACCCTCATCACCGCGAATCGCAATTATTCGAGCTGGTCCTTGCGGCCTTGGCTGTTGATGAAGGGGCTGGGCATAGATTTTGAGGACCGGTTGGAGCCTTTTACCAAGCCGAGCAATTATCAGGAATTTCGCGCTTTTTCGCCCACCGGACAAGTACCGGTGTTGCTGCATGAAGGCAGGATAGTTTACGATTCGCTTGGTATCGCGCTTTATCTGGCGGATCGGCATAAGGGCATTTGGCCAAGCGATCCCGATGCGCGCGCCTGGGCGATGTGTGCGGCGAGCGAGGTGCATGCGGGTTTTTCGGCGCTACGCGGCGACTGCCCGATGAATGTTGGCGTGCGGGTGAAGCCAAAGCCGATGTCGGATGCGCTCACCATCAATGTCACGCGCATTTGCGAGTTATTTGACGAAGGCCTCTCGCGCTTTGGCGGGCCTTATCTGGCGGGTGCACAATTTAGCGCGGTCGATGCTTTCTTTGCGCCGGTCGCTTATCGCGTCCGCACCTATGGCTTGAACGTAGGCGCGGGCCAGGCATGGGTCGACTATATCATCGCCCACCCCGCGATGCAGCAATGGGAAGCCGAAGCGCTCGCCGAGCCATGGCGCGAGGAGGGTCATGAGGAAGAGCTGCGATGCTGCGGTGAAATAATCGCGGATTATAGGTTGGGGTAGGGTAGAGATCAAAGTGGGAAAAGGAATCGATTGAATGGACAGAAGGGATTTTTGCATAGCTGCTGCTAGTGCAACGTTGTTGTCTCCCGATATTCTTTTCGCCCGCCAAATTCGGCAGGCTGGGTTAAAGCGGGTCGTTATTGACCCGCGCATCGAGCTGATGAGCATCGTTCACATGCTTGGCGGATATTTTCTGACCACCGAAGCGAATATGACTTACAAAGATGACGCGAACCGTTATTTTGCAAAATATCGTTCACATCCAGCGGTCACTTTAGCCAAAAAATTGGCGGACGCCGAATTTGCCTTCGACAGGGTTCCGGATTTACTCCTGCGTTTGACCGCCCCGGACGCTCTGACATGGCGTTCCGATTTGTCGTCTGAGATACCAGAAGGTATTCCAGATGAAATGCAGCGGATCGAGTTTCTTGCTGCGTTGCGGGATTTTGCCAAAGTTTCTAAATTCAGTAGCTTTTTTGCGCAAAACCGAAGATTATACAACCGCGTGGTTCGTTCAATTGAGCCCGGCGTTAATCCAAATGTCGAAGCTTTGGAGGCTTATACAGGAAGCTCTCTCGGGCAATGGCAGGTCATCGCTGGACTTTTGATGTTGGACGGCGGATTTGGCCCCCGGTTGTTACGCAAAGATGGAGCGTTCGAGAGTTATTCTTTGATCGGCCCTTATTATATGTCTTCAGGCAATCCGGATTTCACCCATTCGGACCGCTTGCAAGATCTGATTGTGCATGAGTTGGGGCATAGCCTCATTAACCCACTGTCCGACCAGCATCTCCCGTCGGTTCAAAAATATGCGGGGCGGTTCGATGCTCTTCGCGAAGCTATGAAAAAAGTGGGTGCCTATGATGATTGGTTAATCGTGGTGAATGAACATGTGCTGCGTGCCGTAACCGCGCGCGTTGCCGCGCAACGATTGGGGCAGGCCAAGGCCGATGCCGCAGCGGCAGAAGAAGTTAAGAGAGGTTTTGCTTATATTCCCAAACTTATTGAGAGATTGCGGTTTTACGAGGCAAATCGCCAAAAATGGCCAACATTAGGGGATTATTATCCCGAACTTTTGACGGCATTTGAAATACCCGCATAGTTTAGAGTTTGATAAAATTCGTCATTGCGAGCGTAAGCGAAGCAATCCAGACTCTACGGGGCCTTCCGCTGGATTGCCGCGCTTCGCTCGCAATGACGATTCAAGATAAAGCCATCCCGCTCAAGTGACCCTCGTTATTTCTCCCCCGCCATCCGCAATATCTCTTGCCACTCATCGGGTTGCACTTTGCCGACCGATAGCCGCGATAGCCGCACCAGGTCCATTTGCGCCAGCTTTGGGTTGGCCTTCACGGCTTTGAGCGGCACGGGCTGCGCGAGTTTGCGCAGCGGTTTTACCTTTACCGCGACGAATTTGCCTTTCTCATCGGTGATATCGAGGAAGGATTCTTCGCTAATCTCGATGATGCCCACCACTTCGACGCCCACATTGCTGTGATAGAAGAAAGCGAGGTCGCCCTTTTTCATTGCCTTCATATTCAGCGCGGCGCTATGGTTGCGCACGCCGTCCCATGTGCCTTCGCCTTCCGCAATCAGATTGTCCCAGCCATAGACATCGGGCTCGCTTTTCATCAGCCAATATTGCTTCGCCATAGCTATTTGTCCCCAACGCTAAAAAATCTGGTGCGGCGTTACCGCAATTGATATGGGGATGTCCATGACAGTGATGCCGATAATTTCGCTTGAGACCGATAATGCGCGCGCCTTGGGGCAGGCGCTGGGGAATAGTTTTAAGAGCTATGGTTTTGCCATTGTCACCGATCACGGGTTGGACGCAAGCTTGGTGCAGCGTGCATGGGAGCTGACGGCCGAGCTTTTTGCGCGGGATGAGGCTTATAAACGGCGCGGTTACCGGCCGGGAATCGCGGGCGCGCGCGGCTATACCCCGTTTAAGACCGAGATTGCCAAAGGCGCGGCGCATCATGATCTGAAGGAATTTTGGCATGTCGGCCGCACGTTGCCCGCCGGCCACCCGCTGCGCTCGTCCATGCCCGACAATATCTGGCCCGAAACTATGCCCGAATTTGAGGTGGTCCTTACCGAGCTTTATGCGCAGATGGACCAGGTGGGCGCGAATATCCTGTCGTCGATTGCGCTATATCTGGGGCTGGACGCACATTGGTTTGATCGGGCAATAGCGGATGGCAACAGCGTGCTGCGGCTGCTGCATTATCCGCCGATCGTGGGCAGCCCGGATGGCGCAATCCGCGCGGGCGCGCATGAGGATATCAACCTGATCACGCTGCTGCTTGGCGCGGAGGAGGCCGGGCTGGAGATATTGCGCCCCGATGGAAGCTGGCAAAGCGTATCGCCGCCGCCGGGCGGCTTGGCGGTGAATGTGGGCGATATGCTGCAACGGCTGACCAACCATATGCTGCCATCGACCACGCACCGGGTGGTCAATCCCGCCGGTGAGCGGGCGCGCTATAGCCGCTATTCGATGCCCTATTTCTTGCATCTGCGTTCCGATTTTCTGATCAGCACCTTGCCGGGCTGTATCAGCGTGGATCATCCCAATCGCTATCCCACGCCGATTTTGGCCGATGATTATCTGCGCGAAAGGTTGATCGAGATTGGCTTGCTGAAGCCGTGAGCCGCCATAAGGCTGACTTAAGGCAGAATAAGCAAATCATGGCCGAACAAGCCGAAATATGCATTGGCATTTTGGCGCATAACGAAGAAAGCCGAATTGCAAAATGCATGAACAGCCTGCCGCTGGGTGGTCCTAATATTGCCATATATGTTATCGTCAATGGTGCCACCGACCGCACGGCAACTATCGCCCGCAATATTGCGGCGCAGCATCATAATATCGCCGTGCATAATTTGCCCGAAGGCGGAAAATCGCGCAGTTGGAACCGCTTTATCTTTGATCTATTGCCGCGGCCTTATCGCTATCATATTTTTGTTGATGGCGACGCAGAAATACAGCCGGGCTCGGTTGATGCCATGGTAGATCGGCTGAAAGCGGCGGACAAGCCAAACGCGGTTTCGGGAATGCCGGTGAATGGGCGCAAAGCCGCCTTGTATCAGCAAGGCATGCGCGCTGAACATGGTATGTTTGGCGATCTTTATGGATTGAGCGGTGCTTTTCTCGAGCGGATGAAGGCGGCGGGTATCCGATTGCCGCTGGATCTGGTCGGCGATGATGGGCTGATTTGCGCGATGGCCAAAACCGACCTTGGCAATGAGGATGATTGGCAGGATCGCCGCGTTGCGGTTTGCGAAGGCGCAGGCTTCTTATGCGAGCCGGTAAATTGGTTGTATCCGGCAAGCTGGCGCCTGCAATATCGCCGGATGATAAATTATAGCGTGCGGCATTTTCAAAATGCGATTCTTGCCAACATTATGCGCGGCGCGGGGCCAGCGGCTTTGCCGGTGACGTTAGCATCCTTATATGCGGCCGAGTTGCCCCGTTGTCAGCCGCGGATGAGCCTGCCCGAATTTTGGTTTGACCGGATTGCACTCAAGCGAATGGCAAAAACAGCGGGGCTGTGATGCGGCGCTATGTGGGTTGGTCTGCGGCGGGTTTTTGGCGGCGCAGCAGATTGCGCAATTCAAAGCAGCTTTCGCGCGCAGTGAACCAAGATAATCCGGCATAAATAATAATCCCTGCGGTTACCAGGATCATCAAATGAACAACGGGCCCAATGCCCGGCATTAATGGTTGTAGCAGAAAATGATCCAGCATCCGTACCGATAAGCCCATGACAACCGATGTCGCGAAGCTTGGCAACACCGCCATTGCCAGGGCGCGAATTTGAAATCCGACATGCGGTTTGGCGTTGTAAATCGTGAATGCCAACAACAGCGGCAGCGCGATAAGCCAGCCTATCGCCAATCCGCTTGTTCCATAAGGCGCCGCGATTACAAAGGTTATCGGCATGATTACGGCGCCAAATATCGGGGTGCGGATCGATATATGCGGCAAGCCGATGGCGTTTAAAATGGGGTGGAATAATATCTGCAATGTCATAACCGGCATTGCTATGGCCAATATCGCCATGATCGGGGCGGCTTCCAGCCATTTTTGCCCCAGCAATATCGCGACGAATGATTCAGCGCTCGCCGCCATTCCCAAATAAATCGGGCAAGTGATTAACATGATGAGGCGCACGGCTTTGATAAAATTATAAGCCAGCACGCGGCGGTCATTTTGCAACCGGGCATATGCCGGAAAGGCGACCTCATTAAGCGGCGGGACGAATTTGGTGGCAATCAGCTGTGTGATGAATAGTGCTTGCGTATAGATACCCAAATCATGATTGCTGAAAAACCGCCCGGCGATAAAAACATCCGCTTGGCTTTGAATGATAAAAAATCCCTGACTGAGCAGCATCAGGCCACCAAAGCTAACGATGTTCCAGGCACCCTTAAAATTGAAGCTGGGGATCACCCAAAAACGGGTCGCAATCATCAAAGCGATCGCTCGGCACCAAAAGGCCGCTATTGGGGTGACCACCAACGTCCAAACACCCCAGCCGCCCAGCGCCAGCGCTAACAATGTGGCGGCGGCGAATAATGCAACTAACAGGTTGACGATGGCCGGCCGCTGAAATTCAAGCTGCCGGCTCATCATTGCCTCGGGCAGAATGATGAAGGGCGTGGAAATATATATCAGCGATTGCCAGCGCAGCATGTCGGCGACAATCGGCTCGCGATAATAAGTGGCTGCTGCGGGGGCGATAATCGCCAATTGAATCAAAGCAAGTGCCGAATTAACCAATATCAGCATGCCGAATGCCTGCCGGATCCGATTCGGTTCGACCTTTTCTTGCTGGATCAATGCGCTGGCGACCCCATATCCATTCAGAAAATTGAGAAAAGCGAGCACGACCGAGGTCAACGCGAATAATCCATAGTCGCTAGGATCCAATATTCGCACGACGGCAAGCGTGCTGCCCCAGCTGACAATTTGAGCAAGAATTTGTGTACCAGACCGCCAGAAAACCGCAGATTTCACGCGGTTTCCAAATTGCCCAGAGGCGATGGCGTCTTTGCTGGCGATTGGTTCCATGCCGTTGTAATATACGCAAATGCTTACCAAAGCCTCGCTGGCTGCAAATAATATCCACCCACTGAAATAAAATTGCAAAAAGATTGTTGACCGAATCAACAGCGCCCCATATAGGCCCGTTCACCGGATCGAACGAGACATTGTTTCGCCGCGCTGGTCGCCAACATAACGGTAACGGTCACCTAGAATCCTCAGGTAGAAATATCTGGGAACCCTCGGTGTCCGCTTTTGTGTCGGTGAGCTTCTGCAAAACAGAGGCGGCTCTTTGACATTGTGATAAAAAGATGAAGGGACATGTGGGCGACGGCGCCTGGTCCAAGGGCTTTCAGGCCTTGGGTGCTAGGTTAAAAATTACGTCGTTCAGCACATATGTCCTATACCATGTATAGTAATTTGTGCAGGAACAACGCCTGAAAAGTTCGAGCATGGGTGGTTAGCGGATTTATCCGTGCCATTCCTTGTTTTGGATACAAACTTGAGAGTTTGATCCTGGCTCAGAACGAACGCTGGCGGCAGGCTTAACACATGCAAGTCGAACGAGACCTTCGGGTCTAGTGGCGCACGGGTGCGTAACGCGTGGGAATCTGCCCTTAGGTACGGAATAACTCAGAGAAATTTGTGCTAATACCGTATGATGTCGAAAGACCAAAGATTTATCGCCTAAGGATGAGCCCGCGTAAGATTAGCTAGTTGGTGAGGTAAAAGCTCACCAAGGCGACGATCTTTAGCTGGTCTGAGAGGATGATCAGCCACACTGGGACTGAGACACGGCCCAGACTCCTACGGGAGGCAGCAGTGGGGAATATTGGACAATGGGCGAAAGCCTGATCCAGCCATGCCGCGTGAGTGATGAAGGCCTTAGGGTTGTAAAGCTCTTTTACCAGGGATGATAATGACAGTACCTGGAGAATAAGCTCCGGCTAACTCCGTGCCAGCAGCCGCGGTAATACGGAGGGAGCTAGCGTTGTTCGGAATTACTGGGCGTAAAGAGTACGTAGGCGGTTTTTTAAGTCAGAGGTGAAATCCCGGAGCTCAACTCCGGAACTGCCTTTGAAACTGGAAAGCTAGAATCATGGAGAGGTTAGTGGAATTCCGAGTGTAGAGGTGAAATTCGTAGATATTCGGAAGAACACCAGTGGCGAAGGCGACTGACTGGACATGTATTGACGCTGAGGTACGAAAGCGTGGGGAGCAAACAGGATTAGATACCCTGGTAGTCCACGCCGTAAACGATGATAACTAGTTGTTCGGGCACAACGTGCTTGAGTGACGCAGCTAACGCATTAAGTTATCCGCCTGGGGAGTACGGTCGCAAGATTAAAACTCAAAGGAATTGACGGGGGCCTGCACAAGCGGTGGAGCATGTGGTTTAATTCGAAGCAACGCGCAGAACCTTACCAGCGTTTGACATCCTTGTCGCGGATTTCAGAGATGATTTCCTTCAGTTCGGCTGGACAAGTGACAGGTGCTGCATGGCTGTCGTCAGCTCGTGTCGTGAGATGTTGGGTTAAGTCCCGCAACGAGCGCAACCCTCATCTTTAGTTGCCATCATTCAGTTGGGCACTCTAAAGAAACTGCCGGTGATAAGCCGGAGGAAGGTGGGGATGACGTCAAGTCCTCATGGCCCTTACACGCTGGGCTACACACGTGCTACAATGGCGGTGACAGTGGGCAGCAACCTCGCGAGGGGTAGCTAATCTCCAAAAGCCGTCTCAGTTCGGATTGTTCTCTGCAACTCGAGAGCATGAAGGCGGAATCGCTAGTAATCGCGGATCAGCATGCCGCGGTGAATACGTTCCCAGGCCTTGTACACACCGCCCGTCACACCATGGGAGTTGGATTCACCCGAAGGCGTTGCGCTAACCTAGCAATAGGAGGCAGGCGACCACGGTGGGTTTAGCGACTGGGGTGAAGTCGTAACAAGGTAGCCGTAGGGGAACCTGCGGCTGGATCACCTCCTTTCTAAGGATATCGGCGGAAAGCGTCTGAACTTGTTTTCAGAAAGAGCTTCCTCCATTCCAAAGAACATTTGCCGTCGTCCTCATGTCCCTTCATTCTGGAAAATAATATAGCGGATTATTCCGTCTATATTGTCAATCTGAGCTGGCCCAAAGACTATAGCGCCATCCGCCTGCGGTCCGGTTATGGCCCGCAGTCAATTGGTGAGGGCCGGTAGCTCAGGTGGTTAGAGCGCACGCCTGATAAGCGTGAGGTCGCAGGTTCGAGTCCTGCTCGGCCCACCAATCTTGCTGCAAGCTCGTTTCTTGTTGGAAGCTTGCTTCTTGCAAGCTTTCTTGGTAAGGGGCCTTAGCTCAGTTGGTAGAGCACCTGCTTTGCAAGCAGGGGGTCAACGGTTCGAACCCGTTAGGCTCCACCATACATAAATATTCCAGAATGTAGGAAATACAGTTTCCTGTCATTTTAGGCTTTTAGCCGAAATTGTGCAGGCGTCCGTTTTACGGGCAATCATCTTTGACATTGTGAATGGGTTTTTTAATCGATACCGCGACGGTATATCAGATGCTTGCATTGGATATATCGTTGCAATCAAAAACAATTATCTGGCTGAGATAATTATCCGTATCATTTGAAAATATTGGCAGGATCATCTTCGGTTCTGGTTGTACCAATATTCTTGTTGGTGGTGCGGACTCTCAAGCGTGAGGTAAGAGCATTTGGTGGATGCCTTGGCATATACAGGCGATGAAGGACGTGGCACGCTGCGATAAGCGTGGGGGAGCCGTGAGCAGGCTTTGATCCCGCGATTTCCGAATGGGGAAACCCATCCTCACTATTTAATTTCGCACCTGGTTGATCTTCGGATGAAGCAGGATCGGAGTTAAATAGGAAGGATATCACTTTGCTGAATAAAATAGGCTTAGTGAAGCAAACCCGGAAAACTGAAACATCTAAGTACCCGGAGGAAAAGACATCAACCGAGATTCCGTTAGTAGTGGCGAGCGAACGCGGACCAGGCCAGTGCCAATCATTAAATTAGCAAAATATTCTGGAAAGTTTGACCATAGTGGGTGACAGTCCCGTATGCGAAAATGAAATGATTGGACTCGAGTAGGGCGGAACACGTGTAATTCTGTCTGAACATGGGGGGACCACCCTCCAAGCCTAAATACTCGTATATGACCGATAGCGAACTAGTACCGTGAGGGAAAGGTGAAAAGCACCCCGATGAGGGGAGTGAAACAGTACCTGAAACCGAATGCTTACAATCAGTTGGAGCCCCCTTGTGGGGTGACAGCGTACCTCTTGTATAATGGGTCAGTGACTTAGTGTATCATGCAAGCTTAAGCCGTTAGGTGTAGGCGTAGCGAAAGCGAGTCTGAATAGGGCGACCGAGTATGATGCATTAGACCCGAAACCCGGCGATCTATGCATGACCAGGTTGAAGGTGCGGTAACACGCACTGGAGGACCGAACCGTTCAATGTTGAAAAATTGTCGGATGAGTTGTGCTTAGGGGTGAAAGGCCAATCAAGCCGGGAAATAGCTGGTTCTCCGCGAAAACTATTTAGGTAGTGCCTTGAATGTTTTCCTATGGGGGTAGAGCACTGGATGGATGCGGGGGTCGCGAGATCTACCAATTCTAACCAAACTCCGAATACCATAGAGAATAGTTCAGGAGACAGACGGCGGGTGCTAAGGTCCGTCGTCGAAAGGGAAACAGCCCTGACCTACAGCTAAGGTCCCCAAATCATATCTAAGTGGTGAAGCATGTGGGAATCCCAAAACAACCAGGAGGTTGGCTTAGAAGCAGCCATCCTTTAAAGAAAGCGTAACAGCTCACTGGTCTAAATAAGGGTTCCTGCGGCGAAAATGTAACGGGGCTAAAGATATGTACCGAAGCTTAGGGTGTGCATTTATGCACGCGGTAGCGGAGCGTTCCGTAGGCCGATGAAGCCGTCTGGTAATGGACGGTGGAGGTATCGGAAGTGCGAATGCTGACATGAGTAGCGATAGGAGGGTGAGACACCCTCCCGCCGAAAGACCAAGGGTTCCTGCTTAAAGCTAATCTGAGCAGGGTAAGCCGGCCCCTAAGACGAGCCCGAAGGGGGTAGTCGATGGGAACCACGTTAATATTCGTGGGCCTGGTGGTGTGTGACGGATTCCGTGTGCTGTTAGTCCTTATTGGATTGGGCTAGCTTCGAAGGGGTCCCAGGAAATAGCCCCACCGTATAGACCGTACCCGAAACCGACACAGGTGGTCAGGTAGAGTATACCAAGGCGTTTGAGAGAAGTATCCTGAAGGAACTCGGCAAATTGCCTCCGTACCTTCGGAAGAAGGAGGCCCTCACATTGCGCAAGCAGTATGAGGGGGCACAGGCCAGGGGGTAGCGACTGTTTAGCAAAAACACAGGACTCTGCTAAGTCGGCTTCAAGACGACGTATAGGGTCTGACGCCTGCCCGGTGCTGGAAGGTTAAGAGGAGGAGTGCAAGCTCCGAATTGAAGCCCCAGTAAACGGCGGCCGTAACTATAACGGTCCTAAGGTAGCGAAATTCCTTGTCGGGTAAGTTCCGACCTGCACGAATGGCGTAACGACTTCCCCACTGTCTCCAGGATATGCTCAGCGAAATTGAATTCTCCGTGAAGATGCGGAGTACCCGCGGTTAGACGGAAAGACCCCGTGCACCTTTACTGCAGCTTCAGAGTGGCATTAGGAAAGAACTGTGTAGCATAGGTGGGAGGCTTTGAAGCGTTGGCGCCAGCTGACGTGGAGCCATAGGTGAAATACCACCCTGTTGTTTTCTGATGTCTAACCTCGCACCGTTATCCGGTGCAGGGACCCTCTGTGGCGGGTAGTTTGACTGGGGCGGTCGCCTCCTAAAGAGTAACGGAGGCGCGCGATGGTGGGCTCAGGCCGGTTGGAAACCGGCTGTTAGAGTGCAATGGCATAAGCCCGCCTGACTGCGAGACTGACAAGTCGAGCAGAGACGAAAGTCGGTCATAGTGATCCGGTGGTCCCTCGTGGAAGGGCCATCGCTCAACGGATAAAAGGTACGCCGGGGATAACAGGCTGATGATTCCCAAGAGCTCATATCGACGGAATCGTTTGGCACCTCGATGTCGGCTCATCACATCCTGGGGCTGGAGCAGGTCCCAAGGGTTTGGCTGTTCGCCAATTAAAGTGGTACGTGAGCTGGGTTCAGAACGTCGCGAGACAGTTTGGTCCCTATCTGCCGTGGGCGTCGAAATTTGAGAGGAGTTGACCCTAGTACGAGAGGACCGGGTTGAACATACCTCTGGTGTACCTGTCGTGGCGCCAGCCGCGCAGCAGGGTAGCTATGTATGGACGGGATAACCGCTGAAAGCATCTAAGCGGGAAGCCTCCCTCAAGATAAGATTTCATCGAGTCGTAGTAGACCACTACGTTGATAGGCTGGGTGTGGAAGTGCGGTAACGCATGAAGCTAACCAGTCCTAATTACTCTTTTCGCGCTTGATCTAAAGAGTCCCACCATCAATGAAAATATTGGAACCAATATGGATCCATATTGTCCGATGGCGGATAATTTTCCAAGCCGGATAATTCTTATACAATAATGCACGGTATCGATTTTAACCCAATCTCATAATGGTGAGCAATATTTTACGATAATGTTCACATTCTGTGAGCGCCTGCTTCATTGCTTGGTGACCATAGCATCTGTGACCCACCCGATCCCATCCCGAACTCGGCCGTGAAACCGGATTGCGCCGATGGTACTACCGCTTAAGCGTTGGAAGAGTAGGGCGTCGCCAGGCATTGCAGCCGGCGCTCACAAACAAGAGATACGGAAAAACCCATTTGCATTTCAAAGGGGCAGCCGGCTGACTGATAAAGTCGGTGGCTGCCCTTTTTCTTTTTTTTGCTTCAGGCTTTTAACTGAAGCATTCTGGCCCAGCGGGATGGAGCAGCCCGCCGCCGTATCGCAAAAGCGATACGGGAAACAAAAACTCTCAGGGCGACAGAGATGTCGCTCTTTTGGTGGCGCGGGATGGAGCAGCCCGGTAGCTCGTCAGGCTCATAACCTGAAGGTCGTAGGTTCAAATCCTACTCCCGCAACCAACAATTTCTAAGAAAACCAATAACTTAATAAAAAGCCCCGGTCCTCGGATCGGGGCTTTTGTTCGTTCTGGTGCTAACACAAAGCTAACACAAATTGACGGCATGACAAAAACCTGATAGCCCAAGGTCATTATCGGCGGCGTTGAGGAGACGGCCCGTGGAAACGCACCAGATTTTGAACGGCAAGGTTCAGCTTTACAGGCGCGGCGACAGCCGGATTTGGCAGTGTGCCGCATCGGTCGGAGGCAAACAGCGACGTGCTACGACGAAGCGCGATAGTCTATCGCTGGCGACCGAGTTTGCCGAGGACTGGTATCTCGAACTGCGCGGCAAAGACAGAAGCGGCACCCTGCTATCCGAGAGGAGCTTTGCCCAGGCTGCGGCTCAATTTTTGCGCGAGTATGAGATCATCACAGAAGGCGAGCGTAGCAAGAAGTGGACCGACGGCCATGAAATCCGGTTGCGCGTTCACTTGCTGCCGTTCTTTGGCGAGCTAGGTGTATCGAAGGTGACGGCAGGCAAGGTGCAGGACTACCGCATTCACCGGATGACTTCGAGGCTCGAACCTAATCCTAACTCACGCAGTAATCGCCCCCTAGTCGACAAGCCTCCAGCACGCAGCACGCTTCACAACGAGATTGTTACGCTGCGACAAGTTCTCAAAACTGCCATCCGTCAAGGCTGGCTTGAATATTTGCCCGATCTTTCTGCGCCCTACAGGACACAGGGTAAAATCGTTCACCGGCCTTGGTTCAGTCCTGCTGAATATAAGCAGCTTTATGAGGCCACTCGCGCTTATGCGCGTGAGCCCTTCCATGCCGGTCACAAATGGAATGCCGAACAGGTGCACGACTATGTGCTGTTCCTCGCCAACACCGGCCTACGGCCAGATGAGGCGAAGAACCTCCAACATCGCGATGTCGCGATTGTCGAGGATGAAGCGACCGGCGAGACGATCTTGGAAATCGAGGTCCGTGGCAAGCGCGGCGTCGGCTATTGCAAGTCTATGCCCAGCGCAGTGCGGCCCTATCAGCGTCTAATTGGCCGCGCCAAGCCGGTGCAGGCCGAGAGCCGCAGGGAGAAGCAGCGCCGTCGCCGAGAAGGATTGCCGGACTACGCCACCGAACCACCACTGTTGGAATATCCCCAGCTCACCGATCCCGTCTTCCCCGGCAATCATGTCAAACTCTTCAATGGCATATTGGACCGTGCAAAACTCAAGCGGGACCGCGATGAAAAGCCACGCACCGCTTACAGCTTACGCCATACTTATATCTGTATGCGGTTGATGGAGGGTGCCGACATCTACCAGATTGCCAAAAACTGCCGCACCAGCGTCGAAATGATTGAGAAATTCTACGCCGCGCATATCAAGAGTACCCTTGATGCGGCTTCGATCAATGTCCGTCGTCCCAAACCTGCGGCGAGAAAGCCGCAACCGGCACATCCTGCGTTCGACATTGAGGACGACGACTGACCATGCTTAGGCATGATTGCTACAAGCCGTTGAACATCGGCTGCGATCATGCCCAAGCGATGGAGATTTGACCAAAGGGGCAAAGCCGTCGCTTGCTCGCGAAATGACAGCGAAGGACTGTCATGTTGGCCGCAGGAAGCCCGGACGGGATTCGGCCATCGCCCTTGAAACACGCCGCAACGCGGCAAATGCGCCTTTCATGATTGATTGGATATCGCTCCATCAATCGTAGTCCCACCACCTCGTGATTGATAGAAAGTCATGTTATCCATCACGATTCGATGCGGATCGCATTTGATGAGGGTATTGATACCAAATGACACCGCCGTCCCCATTGTCGATTGCGGGTAATGACATTCAACGGCTAAAGACAATTCGTGTTAGATAACGATAAACTCGAATCCTTCATTACAGAATGGGCGCTGACCGGCGGGTCCGAACTGGCGAACACGCATCTTTTTGTGGTTGGCCTTTGTAGTATCATCGGGGTTGCTGCCCCAAGCGGTGCCCAGCCTGACAATCTGCAAAATGATTATGTTTTTGAACGTACCGTTTCCCAAGACAATGGCGACGGCACAAACAGCTTTGGTCGTCTCGATGCCTACAAACGAAACTGTTTTGTGCTTGAGGCGAAGCAAGGCACAGATGCGGATAAGGCGGCGGCTAGGCGTGGCGAGTCCGACTTCTTTGGCAAACCTATCAGCGAAAAGCTTAAGCTAGGCACGGCGCGTCGCGGTACACCGGGTTGGGCCGCTGCGATGATTAAGGCCAAAGGTCAGGCAGAACGCTATGCCAAAGCCTTGCCCGTCGATCATGGCTGGCCACCTTTTTTGTTGGTAACAGACGTCGGCCATTGCATCGACGTTTATGCCGATTTCAGCGGCACCGGAAAACAATATACCCAATTCCCCGATGCCGCACGGTTCCGCATCAAGCTGGACGATTTGCGCGATGCCGAAGTCCGCGAGCGCCTTGCAGCGATTTGGACCGACCCGCTCAGTCTTGACCCGTCAAAGGAGGCCGCCAAGGTCACCCGCGAAATTGCTGGCTATCTCGCTGATTTGTCCAAACGGCTGGAGGCGCGCGAGAACAACCCCACCCGCGTTGCTGATTTCCTGATGCGTTGCTTGTTCACGATGTTTGCCGAGGACGTGAAGCTGATTCCGCAAGACAGCTTTACTGGGTTTCTGAAACGGATGCAGACGCGTCCGGAAAATTTCGCGCCCCAAATATCGGCTTTGTGGCAAGCGATGGACAAAGGTGGGCTAGCAGGCGGGCTTGGTGAGGCGGGCGAAACCGTTTTGCAGTTCAACGGCTATCTGTTCAAAGACACCACTGCGATTGCGCTCGACGAAAAAGAAATCGGCCTGCTGATTGAAGCGGCTTCCAAAAAATGGAACCACGTCGAACCCGCGATTTTTGGTACGTTACTCGAACGGGCGCTGGACGGAAAGGAACGCGCCAAGCTAGGCGCGCATTATACCCCGCGCGCCTATGTGGAACGGTTGGTGATGCCCACGGTGATGGAGCCGTTACGGGCGGACTGGGCAGCAGTTCAAGCAGCGGCGGCGAGTTTGATCGAAGCCGACAAGGCCGATGAAGCCCGCGCGGTGGTTGAGACGTTCCACGGAAAACTGGCGCAGACCAAAGTGCTTGATCCTGCCTGTGGCACGGGCAATTTCCTTTACGTTGCCTTGGCGCGGATGAAGGAGCTTGAAGGCGAGGTTGTCTCGTTTCTGACCGAACTTGGCGATATGGATTATGTTCTGGGCCTCAGTGGCCACACCATCACGCCCGAAAATTTCCTCGGCATCGAGATCAACCCCCGCGCGGCGGCGATTGCCCAACTCGTGCTGTGGATCGGCTATCTGCAATGGCATTTCCGCGTGAACGGCGAAGGCAAAGTGCCGCCCGAACCCGTGCTACGTGATGTGAAGACCATCGAAAACCGCGATGCCCTGATCACTTGGGACAAGAAAGTGCTGGAGCGGGACGAGCATGGGAAGCCGCTGACAATCTGGGACGGCACAACGATGAAGCGCCATCCCGTGACCGACGAATTAGTCCCCGATGAAACTGGGCAGATGGAACTTTACCGCTATGTAAATCCGAAACAGTCGAAGTGGCCGAAAGCCTCCTTCATTATCGGGAACCCGCCATTTATTGGTAATAAACGTATGCGCTTACGCCTTGGTGACGGCTATACCGAGGCAGTGCGCAAAGCATACTCCAAGACAGGCGATTCCGTCGATTTCGTAATGTATTGGTGGGACGTTGCGGGTAAAGCGGCGGTTTCTGCAACTCGACGATTTGGCTTCATAACGACAAACTCCATCACGCAGCCCTTCAACCGTGCCGTAATCGAAGATTCAAAGTCGCGTTTGCTTTATGCAATTGCCGATCACCCTTGGGTTGACGGAGTCGATGGCGCAGCAGTCAGAATCGCGCTTACGTGTGCTGGCGCAGAAAAAGCCCCTGGAAAGCTTGCGATTGTCGTGAACGAAACAGAGCTGCCTGACGGCTATGGAGAAAAGGCCGTCCAGCTACGATTTGAAACTGTCACTGAAATAAATTCCGATCTCGCTGAGGGCGCTGACACTTCGGTGGCCATCCGATTAAAATCCAATGCAAATTTAAGTCACCAAGGCATGACACTCGTTGGAAAAGGATTCCGGCTGACTCCCGACGAGGCGCGTCGATTTTCAGCAAGTGTAGTGGCAAATGATCCCATTATACGCCCCTACATTATAGGTCGCGATATCACAGGGCGTCGTGAAGAGCGGTATGTGATTGACGCATTCGGCAAAAGCGAACTGGAACTTCGGGATCAATATCCCGCGTTGTATCAGGTGCTGCTCAACAACGTGAAGCCAGAGCGAGATCAAAATCATCGGGCCAGCTATCGTCAGAAATGGTGGATTTACGCGGAACCTCGTCAAGATTTGAGACGCTCCGCAGTAGGACTAACACGTTTCATCGCGACTTGCCGAACCGCCAAGCACCGCATCTTTTGCTTTGAACCTATCCTGACCCTGCCGGACGCAAAGGTAATATTCGTCGGTTTGGAAGACGGTATTCATCTGGGCATCTTGACTAGCAAAATTCACCAGTGCTGGGCGTTCCGCACTGGCGGATGGTTGGGCGTAGGCAACGACTCAAACTACAATCACTCTGACTGCTTCGGAAAATTCCCATTCCCGGCAGACGTCCCCGAACCGCTCAAAGCCCGCATCCGCGCCGAAGCCGAAGCGCTCGACGCTTTGCGCAAACAGGTGCTGGCTGCGCATGACGACCTGACCCTGACCGGCCTTTATAATGCGCTGGAGGCTTTGAAAGCAGGCCGTGCGCTGACCGACAAGGAGCGCGACGTGCATGATCGCGGGTTGGTGACGCTGATCCGCCAGCATCACGATGCAATAGATACCGCCGTCGCCGAAGCCTATGGCTGGCCCGCTGACCTGAGCGATGAAGACATCCTCACGCGCTTGGTCGCACTCAACAAGACCCGCGCGGCTGAAGAGGCAAAGGGCGTAATCCGCTGGCTCCGCCCTGAATTCCAGTCCCCCGGTGCCACGGCCCCGCAAGTCAACGCCACGCTCGACCTTGGCGATGCCCCAGTTGCCGCACCCGCAGCCATCATCCCCTGGCCCAAGACTTTGGCCGAACAAGTCAGCGCCGTGGCCGCAATCCTCGCCGCAGCGCCAATCCCCCAACACCCCCGCGACATCGCCCGATCCATTCAGGGCACGAATGCAAAAGGCGTTACCCCGGTGCTGGATGCACTGACCGCAATCGGACAGGCGCGGAAGCTGGCAGACGGCCGCTACGCGGCTTGACCACCGCTATTTGGTTTTGCTGGAATCGAGAAACACCGGGAAAAAGCTGCGCTGCTTTTTGATCTTGATAATGTCGCTGACCGCGATGGTATTGGGTTTGCGCCGCTCTCCGCCATTTGCCGTAATGACTTCAATGTCAGGATTTTCGATCATCGCAGCATGAACATCATCGGCATGGGCCGGGGTGGCGTTGTAGATGCTGGAATAGAAATCACCGATTATCAGGGCATCGCCAGACTCAGACACAAGGCGTGGAATGTCCTCCAGCAATTGCCCTTTCGCAACAGCGCGGTCGCTGTCGGCGAACAGGTAAAGTGATCCTTCCTCGTGCGACGGATCATAGGCGAGCATATTCAAGCCGGAACGGCCAAAATGCGCTTGGGCGCTGCTGTTGTCGTGAAGGATGTTGTTATAAACCTGACGGGCGCGGTAGTTGTTGGCAAAATGGATCAGCCAATACCGCCAGCCTGTCGGATTGTTGATCGAGAACGGGCTGACGAACGGCGCACAATTCTTGTAAACTTGAAACACCAACCGTTCCGCGACGCCGAGCCATGCGTTGTCGTTCAGAGTGCCTTGAAGTGATAGCAAGTCGGACTCATTGACGCCGACCGCCCCGAGTTGGCTCGTATAAGCTTGCGGCTCTGATTTCCGTAAAAATGCCAGCAATGACTCCACGGCAAACGTGTAGAAAATTTCAGCCGATGGATAAGAACGCATCATATCGAGGATGGTCGCGTGTGCGACATGGCTATGGCCGCATTGATCGAGATTGAAAATGACGTTGCGGTAGCTGCCTTGCGCCAGATATTGCTGGATAGTCGGGTATGCCGCCTCGAACGCGAGATTCAAAAATTCAACTTGAACGTGCAGCTTTTCGCAATTTTCTTTGATTTCTGCGAGCAGCGGCGCGACGTTCGTTTTCAGCGCCTCGACAGCTTCCGCACTTTCATCGTTCAGCAGCAGTAGGCATTCGATTTCGATTGCCCCGAGACCTTGCGCCAGGCGATCCAAATTTACGGCGTTGACCGCATTCTTCAGCTCTTCGATGAAAATAACGGGTGAACCTGCGGAACCGCACTTGTAGCGTCCGCCTCCAGCGAAACCGTCAATGACAGCCAGTCGAAACTTCGCCTGTTGGGGAATCTGGCAGCGGACGACCAGATATTGATAAAAATACTCGCGCAGGATTTTATGTTTGCGACGTGAATGGTCTTCGAGTGTCGCTCCGTCGGCCCACTTATACTTCTTTGCAACCATCAGCGCCCCCGCAGACTAAATATCCAGCTCATCTTAGCGAACTAGAGCGATATACCAATAGCGGTAGGCATGTCGTCCCAAGTCTGGCCGCGATACTCTCTGCCATTTGCCTTTTTTGACCGGCGCTTATTATCCTTGCCCCAAGTTCCCCACTGTTTGAAAAAGAACGTGGTGCCACTGTCTACGCATTGCTCATAGATTTCGTCGATCCAATCTTCTTTGATTGGTCGCGCAGACTTTCCGCTTTCTCCGCCAACGATGGCCCAGTGAATGCCACTGAGATCCATGTCGCCAACCGTTCCAATGAGCGGCTCAAACGAAATGAAGCGGATCGCAGCGGGAACGGCTCGCAAGTGGTCAATTCTGGAAACGACGTCGGCATCCTCGACGCTGGTTCCAAGCCACACGTTGGGCAGCACTTCGGGAATCTTGGACGCGATGAGACTTGCCATTCGATCAGGCCGTTTGGTCAGAATCTGGTAGCTGTGCCGAGGCGTCTCGCGCATAACCTGCCAAACCGAGAGGATAAATTCATCGCTGACCTGTTCGTGGAACAAGTCGCTCATCGAATTGACGAAAATTTTGCGCGCTTTCTTCCATTTTCGCGGAATATCGAGCGCGGCCCGGTCTTCCTTAACAGTGCCGTTCCAAATTGTGCGGTTTCCGCTGCGTCGTGTCAGTCCGACATATTTTTCCACCCGCATCGCTTCGAGACGCTTTGCCATCTCCATTGCGTAGCAATTGGTGCATCCCGCCGACACGATTGAGCAGCCCGCTACCGGATTCCATGTTGCGTCTGTCCACTCAATTTGTGTCTCGGCCATCGTATTCGTCCAAACTTCAACTCGAATTCACCGCCGGGAGTTCACCGGCATTCCCAATTCATGTTCTCCGCCATGCTTTGCTGCGTCTAAATGCCCCAGCGCACTTGTCGAAGCAACCTGTTAGTGATTGGGGGCGATGGTTTGCGGGAGGTAATGGGGCGCTCGATGGCTGAAATCTCCCCTTTTTGCGCTGCCCGTCGGGCAACCCGCTCTATTCGCTGGCGCGAACCAAGCCTGTAGTCTTGGCCCATCCGGGTGACGATCGGGAGCGTAGGAAAACGAGCGGGATTTTCTAAGGTCGCACTCTTTCCCGCGCTGCGCGCTCCTTGAGGGTGCGGTGTTTTTGTACTGACCCGCTGGCGCTCTTGCCTCTCTCCTGGCCTGACGCCCGCTGGCCCACAGGCCCGCGCGCAGGACGTCCGGCTGGCGTCGTTTTGTGCAAGGGTGCCGTTCTTGTTCGGCCGCTGCGCGGCGATATTGTTTCAATGATATTCGACTGATTTTTTGGACGGCGCGGACGCGCCGGCGTTCTTATGGCCGTCCCCGAAGAGGGGGATGGGCGGCGCTTCCGGCTAGGCCCGCCGCGCTCAGGCGCAACCCGCAAGCGGGTCTTTCACTCTGTTACAGCCTTACAGGTGCGCCTGATCGCGCCGGGCCTCTTGGTCGCTCTTTGCCGCCCACCCCCCTCACATGGAGAAGTAGGAGTCAACTTCTGCTTTGCATTGTCGCGTCCTTTCAAAATATATCCAAGGTCTGAGCCCATCACAACGGCATGGCAGTTCCTGCCAGTCCAACCTCACATACGGTCGCCATTCGTAATGGCCGCACCAAGACCCCGCGTTCGTCGGGTCAGGCTCAGGGAAGACGGGACCATTCTCTCCGACGGCATTTGAAGCCATGTGGGGTGGAGGTTCGCCTACCCTGGATCAGCCGGATTTGATCAGCACCGGCCAATAGAAGAAGTTTTGGATATGCTATGCTTTGCTCATCACGGCTCCCTCGATGACAAGCCCTTCGCGCACATATTTCCAGAGCGCGATCAGAAGCTTTCGGGCCAGCGCGATGATGGCCGGTTTCTTGCGACGCCCGCCGTCGAGTTTGACCCGTTCATGGAACCAGCGCGACAAAGCCGAGTCTGGCTGATGCAACAGCCAGAACCATGACAGCTGCACCATGATTGTGCGCAGGCGCGGATTGCCGGACTTGGACACGCCCTGATCGTGACTGACCGACCCGCTTTGCCACGGGGTTGGCGTCAGACCGGCATAGGATGCCAGCTGTCGCCGGTTATCAAAATGGCGATACAGCCCTTCTGCCCAGAGCACTTCGGCAAAGTCAGGGCCGACGCCCTTTAACCTGCGCAACATGCCGGTGCCGCAAAGCGTGTCGGTCGTCGGCGTTGCTTCGCTGATTTGATCGCGTACCATCTCGACTGCCTGCATCTGCTCAAGCAGCAGCTCAATGCGGTCAAGCAGCCGACCGATTTCCGACCTAGCATGGGGTGGCAAGGCGCGCCCATCGCCTGTAACCAGTTCGTCAAAGCGCGCACGGCGATCCCGCTTGAGTGGCTCAAAGCCGCTGACCCCTTGCGCAAACAGCAGACCCTTGATCCGGTTGACCAGCTTGACGCGCTCGGCGACCAGCACCTTGCGCTCGCGGCTGTTGCGGCGTCGATCCTCTTCATCAGGCGATGGCGGTCGCACCATCGCACAGACGCGAGGATCGCCGCGTTTGAAGGACAGCAGGCTGCGGAGGAGAACTTCGCCATCGAGCCGATCCGTCTTCGCGCGCCGCCGTCGCCGCGATGCCGCAATCGACGCCGCATCGACAACATGGCTTTCGATACCTTCCTGTTCGAGAACCCGGTGGATCCAGAAGCCATCGAGGCCGGCTTCCTGGATTACGACGATCGGAAAGACCTGACCGGTCCGCGCCGACGCCTTTTGCCTTAGGACAACAAACCGCTCCATCAGTCCGGCAATGTCGCCAGCACGCAGCGTGTGTTTTGACATCCGCTCGCCGTCGCCCGGGAGCAGCGACGTGATCAGCCAAGTTGACCGACTCAACTCCATCGACACGAAGACTGCACCAAGCCTCGTTTCCACGGCTGGTGGACGTTCAGCACCGACTGCATCTTGGGTAACATATTCAATAATCATACTCTGCATCCTTTCCTCATTGCATGGGCGCCGCGACTGTTTGAACCCGGGCAATGGTTCCAATGGCGCAAGACGGCCATCGCGTGCCGCGATGACGTTGTTTGAGCCTGATCCAGGTCGGGAGGTGGGCGGCACTCCCTTCTAGGCCCGCACTGGCAGGCCGCAAAGTTCGCTCACGCTCACTTCCTCCTCTTCGTTTCGGCCCTGCGGGTGCTGCCTGCCAGTGCAAGCCTTTCCGGTCGTTCCTTGCCGCCCACCCCCCTCCCTGGGTCAGGCGCATGCGAGTTTTGGTTCGCGCGCGCGTCTGACCTCCATGGGGTCTCTCCGGGGTCGGTGTGGTTTTTGGAGCAAGGAGGCTGTGATGGCGGTTGGCAATCGGAAACGTGGTTTTGGTGGCCCAGCTACCAAGAGAACCAAGGCGGCGCTGCGCGCCCCGCGCGGTGGCGATAACCCGCGCGCTTCGCTTTACGACGAAGTGACGGCCAAGATCATTGCCCAGCTTGAAGCGGGCCGCTTCCCGTGGGCGCAGCCGTGGAGTTCAGCGGCGGCAGTGCCGGGACTCCCCCGCAACGCGGTTTCGGGGCGTCCCTATTCGG
>JAKFUU010000049.1 GCA_021732525.1 Sphingomonadaceae bacterium
CCCCCGACCCCTCCCCTGAAGGGGAGGGGAGATTCGAACAGCTTCGCCATCGGGTGGCGGGCGATGGTTCCGGCGAGTCTTGAACCTTGGATTTGATTGTCATCGATGAACCGGAGGTGGTCCATCTCATTATCAGATTGCAGGTTCGTTGCGCGCAACTGCAATCCTGATCGCGCTCGAAACGCATCAAGCAAATCGAAGGCCATTAGAAAACGGCGTCCATCGTCTGCGTAAAATAGATGGTAATGCTCGTCCGGCCCATATGCGATCGCCTGATTGACCGGGATCGTCCAGGGCGTCGTCGTCCAGATCACCGCATAGGCACCGACAAGTTCCGCAATCGGCGATGAAACAATCTCAAACGCCACATCAATCTGTGTCGAGGTGATATCCTCATATTCCACCTCGGCCTCGGCCAGAGCGGTTTTTTCGACCGGGGACCACATCACCGGCTTCGCGCCGCGATAAAGCTGCCCGGACTCCGCAAATTTCAAAAGCTCCGACACAATCGTCGCCTCGCTGCCCGAATCCATCGTCAGATAGGGCTTGTCCCAATGGCCGAGAATGCCGAGCCGCTTCACTTGTTCGCGCTGCACATTCACCCAAGCTTGCGCATAGGCGCGGCATTCGGCGCGGAATTCCTTGACCGGAACTTCGTCTTTATTCAGCTTTTTCTTCCGGTACTGCTCCTCAACCTTCCATTCGATGGGCAGGCCGTGGCAGTCCCAGCCGGGCACATAAGGCGCGTCTTTGCCGAGCAAGCTCTGCGTGCGGCACACCATGTCTTTCAAAATATGGTTGAGCGCATGGCCGATATGCATGTCGCCATTGGCATAGGGCGGGCCGTCATGCAGGATGAATTTTTCGCGCCCCGCACGCGCCTCGCGCAGGCGGTGATATAGGCCCTGTTCTTCCCAGCGCGCCAAAATCCCCGGCTCCTTTTGCGGCAAACCGGCCTTCATCGGAAATTCGGTCTTGGGCAGAAAGACAGTGTCTTTATAATCGGCGGCTTGAGGGCTGGTTTCTTCGGTCATATCGCAGGCGGCCTTAAGCGAACCGGCGGGGCAGCGCAAGAACTTGCGCATCGCGGCTCCATCCTACCGAAAGGATACCCCGTCCAATATCGCACGGGCTTGATCGCAATCCATGACCATTTGCGCGGTCAAGGCAGCCATATCGTCAAATTTCGCCTCGCCGCGAATGAAGGCGTGAAATTCGACTTCGATGGTTTGGCCATAGATATCTTCGTTAAAATCAAAAAAATGCGGTTCGAGCAATAATTTGGGCGGATCGAAACTCGGGCGGATGCCCAAATTGGCCGCGCCGTTCAAAATCCGTCCATCGGATAACCGTCCGCGCACCGCATAGATGCCATATCGCGGCCGCAAATATTGGCTCATATCGATATTCGCGGTGGGATAGCCCAAGAGCCGTCCGTTTTTGTCGCCATGCTGGACAACAGCCTGCACCGCGAAAGGCCGGGTTAGCAGGCGGATGGCGGCGGGGCAATCGCCCGCCTTCAACGCATCGCGGATGCGGCTGGAAGAGATCACCTCTCCCTCCGCATCAACCGGGCCGACCGTTAGGCTGTCCAATCCGCAAGCGCCGCCTTTTTCCCGCAGCATTTGGACCGTGCCGCGCCGCTGCGATCCAAAAGTGAAATCTTCGCCGGTCACCACGGCGGCAATGCCCAAATGTTCGATCAGCAGATGGGCGATGAAATCTTCGGCCGTCATGCGGGCGAGCGGCGCGGCAAAATCAAATATCAACATCGCATCCGCGCCCGCCGTTTCGAACAGCCTTTGCCGTTGATCGAGCGTGGTCAGCCGAAAAGGCGGGCTATCCGGCACAAAATGCCGCACCGGATGCGGATCGAATGTGGCGATGATTGCGGGACGCCCCTCGGCGCAGGCTTTGTCAATTGCCGCCTTGGCGACCGCTTGATGGCCCAAATGGAAACCGTCAAAATTGCCGAGCGCCGCCACGCTGCCGCGCAAGGCATCGGGGATGACGTCGCTATGATGAATAAGCGGGATCGCCATTATGCCGCCACGCCGCCCTTCATCGCCGATATGCGGTTTCTGGCACTAATCCCGCGCGGATTACGCGCAGCGCATTTTCGCCCATAACCGCGCGTATTTCCGCTTCGGACAAGCCCGCATCCAACAACGCCTGCGTCACTTGCACCAGCCGAGATGTGTCAAAACGCACCGTTACGGCGCCGTCATAATCGCTGCCCAAGGCGGCATGTTCGATACCCACCAGATCCCGAATATGGACGATGGCCTTGGCAATCGCGGCGGGTGAGGTATCGCAAACCGCGCCCTCCCAATAACCAACACCGATCACTCCGCCGGTCTTGGCAACACCCTTAATCTCCGCATCGGTTAGGTTGCGGTTTTCGCCGCAGGTTGCTTGCACCCCGCCATGGCTTGACACCACCGGACGCCGCGCGATGGCGAGCAATTGGGCAACGCCCGCGTGGCTAAGATGCGCGATATCGACGATCATCCCCTTGGCCTCCATATCGCGAATAATTTGCTTGCCAAACGGTGTCAGTCCGCCTTTTTTCAGGCCATGCATCGACCCGGCCAGTTCATTGTCGAAAAAATGTGTCAGGCCCGCCATGCGAATACCCGCTTGATACAGCCGGTCCAAATTCGCTCGCTTACCCTGCAGATTATGCAGACCTTCGGCCGACATCATGGCGCCAACGGGGGCGGCTTTGTTTGCTATGCGCGCTTTCCGTGCTGCAATTAACGCCGCCAAATCGCTTGCCGACCGAACCCGCTTTGCTTTACCCTCGGAAGCAGCCACCGCGCGGTCCAGTTTTTCGGCGTGATAAATCGTGCGTTCGGTCAGCGATGTCCATGTCCTGATGGGTTGCAGCTGCGCGATCACCAATGGCGTGATATTGTCGCTATCCGCGCCATTGGCATCATAATTTTGGTTTGCGGGCGTTTTGGTAACCGATGAAAAAACCTGAAGCGCGACATTGCCGGTCGCAAGCCGGGGCAGGTCCATTTGGCCTTGGTCGCTGCGCCGGGTGATATCGCGCTGCCACATTAAGCTATCGCTATGCAGATCGATGATCGTCAATGTCTTATGCAGCGCGGCGGCCCGCGCGCTCACCTTGGGCAGCGGCTTGCCATCGATAATATTCATGCTGCGTTCGGTATAGCCCGGCGCAAAAATAAAGAATCCGGCCACCACCGCGATGATGATCAAAATTACGCCGAGTAATATTTTGCGGATCATGCGCGCTCCTTGCGCCGCAAAGTAACAAAGCTATGCGCCGGAATGGTGGCTTGTGCGGCAAAATCGGTGCGTGCGGTTTCATCCCATATCGCGGCGTCAAACGGATCGATCATGGTATCGCCTGCGGGGCGAAGGTGAATTTCGGTCAATTCCACTTTGTCAGCGAGATGCAAAAATAACCGGTAAATTTCCGCGCCGCCGATCACGCAGACATGCCCGCTATTGGCGCGTTTCAGCGCTTCTTCGGGTGAATAGACAATTTCCACATTGTCCTCTTCGGGCTGCCAACCCGCATCGCGGGTCAGCACAATATGGCGGCGTCCGTCGAGCAAACCGGGCAGGCTTTCAAAGGTCTTGCGCCCCATAATCATCGGGCGGCCTTTGGTAATCTGCTTAAAATGGCGCAGGTCCGCCGGAATATGCCAGGGCATATCGCCATCCTTGCCAATGATCCCATTTTCGGCGCGGGCAACAACAAGGATGATTTCGGGCCGATTCATGAAAGAGCGACTAGCCGCCAAATCTTATCGATACAAGCGGGTAACATGACCCATCTTTCGGTCCGGTTGGATTTTTGATTTTCCATATATATGCACATGCGCGCCGGGATCGGATAAATATCGGGCCATTTTGTCGGCATCTTTCCCGATCAGATTGTGCATTTCCACGCGCTCGGCGGTGGTGGCGGTGTCGCCCAGTGGCAAGCCGCAAATCGCGCGGATATGATTTTCAAACTGGCTGGTAACCGCGCCTTCAATGGTCCAATGGCCGCTATTATGCACGCGCGGGGCCATTTCGTTGAATATCGGGCCGCGCTTGGTTGCGAAAAATTCGGTCGTCATCACGCCGACATAATCGAGCGCGCCGGCTATCGCGCCCGCCAATATCCGCGCTTTGGCGATCTGGCTTTCCACCAAAGGCCCAGCCGGGACCGTGGATTGCGCCAATATGCCATCTTTATGCAGATTGCGCGCGCTATCCCAATAGCGGATATCGCCATTCGCGCCGCGCACCAAAATAACCGAAAATTCGGCGTTAAAATCCACCAGCGCTTCGATGATAACCGGCCGCTGCCCCAAATCATCCCACGCTTGCGCGAGATCGCTATTGTCTTCCAGTTTAATTTGGCCCTTGCCATCATAGCCCATTCGGTTGGTTTTTGCGATCGCCGGAAAGCCGATTTGGGCGGCGCCAGCGCGAAACTCCTCCCAATTTTCCGCCATCAAAAATGCCGTAGTTTGCCCGCCACACTGGACCGCAAACTGCTTTTCGGCCATTCTGTCTTGCGCGGTGGTGAGCGGAGCTACACCGGGGATAATGCCGATTGTGCCCGCAATTTTTTGCAACGGCGCGGCCGGGATATTTTCAAATTCATAGGTGATGATATCGCAGCAATCGGCAAATTCAGCCAAAGCCTGGGGATCATCAAAGGCGGCGCGGGTAAATTGCGCCGCGACATCGGCGGCAACGCAGCCATCATCGGGGGCATAAATATGGCAGCGATAGCCAAGCTTTGCCGCCGCCATCGCGAGCATCCGGCCTAGTTGCCCGCCGCCCAAAATACCGATGGTCGAACCGCGCGCCAGCGGCTTCATTCGGGCGTCTCCGCAACCGCATTGGATTGATCGGCGCGCCAATCCTCCAATCGCTGGGCCAGCGCATCATCCTGAGTTGCCAGCATCGCGGCGGCGAGCAATGCGGCATTTGTCGCCCCCGCGCTACCGATCGCAAGGGTGCCCACCGGAATGCCTGCGGGCATTTGCACGATCGACAAAAGGCTATCCATACCGCGCAGCGCCTTTGATTGCACCGGTACGCCCAGAACCGGAATCCGGGTCATTGCGGCAATCATCCCCGGTAAATGCGCCGCGCCGCCCGCGCCCGCAATAATGCATTTCAGGCCGCGTCCCGCCGCACCCTTGGCAAATTCATATAATCGCTCCGGGGTGCGGTGAGCGGATACCACCTTGCATTCATGCGGTATGTCCAGCGCCGCCAATGTCGATGCAGCCGCCTGCATTATTTTCCAATCCGACCGGCTGCCCATGACAATGCTGACCAAAATTTGCACTTCGCTCACCTGAATATCCCGTTCGCTCGATATTGGTTCAAATAAGCTCGCTCTTCTACTGGTCCATCCCGCGCAGTGCAATCGCCGATTGCGGTGCAATAATACCGAATATTAACGGTCAATATTAAATAAATCGGGCGTAAATTGTTGCAATATAGATCAAACTCGGCTTGTAATCAAAAAAAGCAAAACACATCTGGGTCGCAGATGGGGGCAATATGAAATCATCCGCGAACACCAATGTGGCGGATCAAGACGGCGACATAATAAACCTGCCATTGATCCAAGAGAATCATCGGCTGCGCGCGCGCGTTGCCGAATTGGAGCGTTTGGCGCTGCGCGATTCGTTGACACCCTTATACAATCGGCGGCATTTTATCGATGTGCTGGATCGTTGGATATGGCGCGCGCATCGCTATGACCACCAAGGCGCGGTGTTTTTCGTTGATGTGGATCAGCTAAAGACGGTCAACGATCAATATGGGCATGATTTTGGTGATCAGCTGTTGCTGGTGGTTGCCAACAGGCTGCAAAGCTGTGTGCGCCGGTCCGATATTGCGGCCCGCATTGGCGGCGATGAATTTGGGCTATTGTTGGAAAATATCACCATCGGCCAATTGGAGTCGAAAGCCCTGAAAATAAGCAAAAGCATCGCTAAAAAACCAGTGGAATATCTAGGTCAGAATTTGGACGTCAGCGTTTCGGTTGGCTATGCCATCATTGAAAGCGGGGTTTCCGCAGCCGAAATGCTGCGCCGGGCCGACCAATCCATGTATGAAGCAAAAGCCGGTAAACGGGGCTAAACTGGCGAGCGGATTTGTCGCGAAGAGCGCGAAGCGATAATGCTTATCGGCTGCAATGCCAAGGTTTCGGCCGTTATAGCCGAATCTTAACAGACCTTAATGCGCCTCGCCCCAGCTTTTGCCGGTGCCAATGTCGACGCCCAGCGGCACGGAGATCGGGACGGCGGGCTCAGCCGCGCCCATCATCACGCTGCGGATCACGTCGCTGGCCGCCGCCACATCGCCGGCGGGCAATTCAAACACCAATTCATCATGCACTTGCAACAGCATTTGGACCTTATGCAGCCCCGCCGCCGCCAGCGCACCGTCCATCCGGGCCATGGCGCGTTTGATGATATCGGCGCTGGTGCCCTGGATCGGCGCGTTGATCGCGGCGCGCTCGCTGCCTTGCCGTTCGGTGGCATTGGCCGATTTGATCCGCGGGAACCATGTCTTGCGGCCAAACAAGGTCTCGGAATAACCTTTCTCGCGCACCGATGCCAACGTCTCTTGAATATAGGCGCCGATCCCCGGAAAGCTTTTGAAATAGGCGTCGATCATCGCCTGCGCTTCATCAGGAGTCGATTCGAGCCGCTTGGCCAGGCCCCAGCGCGAAATGCCATAAAGGATCGAAAAGTTGATCGTCTTGGCGCGTCCGCGGGTATCGCGGTTCACTGTGCCAAATAGCTCGCGTGCGGTGCGCGCGTGGATATCCTCGCCCGCCTCGAATGCTTCTTTGAGCGCGGGCACATCGGCAATATGCGCCGCCAGCCGTAATTCAATCTGGCTATAGTCGGCCGCCAAAATCACATTGCCCGGCTCCGCTACAAAGGCATCGCGAATTTGCCGGCCCATTTCGGTGCGGATTGGGATATTCTGCAAATTCGGGTCGGTCGATGATAGTCGCCCGGTCTGCGCGCCGACAAGACTATAGCTGGTATGGACGCGGCCCGTGCGCGGGTTGATCTGTTCCTGCAAGCTATCGGTATAGGTCGATTTCAGCTTGGCGAGCTGCCGCCATTCGAGCAGCTTTCCGGCGATTTCCACGCCGTCTGCCGCTAGATTTTCGAGCACGGTCACATCGGTCGAATAAGCGCCCGATTTGCCTTTCTTGCCGCCCTTATGTCCCATTTTTTCAAAGAGGATTTTGCCCAACTGTGCGGGCGAGCCGAGCAGGAACGGTTCCCCTGCCAGCGCGTGAACCGCTTTCTCCAATTTCTCCATTTCGCTCGCAAATTCCCCGCTGAGCCGGGACAATACCGCGCGGTCCACCTTGATCCCGCGGCACTCCATTTTGGACAGCACGGGCACCGTTGGCCGGTCGACCATTTCGTAAATGCGCGTCGCTTTTTCAGGCGCCATCCGCAATTTCAGATGATGCCAAAGCCGCAAAGTGACATCGGCATCCTCGGCGGCATATTTGGTGGCTTCCAATATCGGCACTTGGGCGAAACGGATCTGGCTTTTGCCGGTCCCGGTCAGGCTTTTGTAGCTGATCGTTTGATGGCCTAGATGCAGTTTTGATAGCTCGTCCATACCATGACCATGATCGCCCGCATCCAGGTTGAAACTCATGACCATCGTGTCATCGAACGGCGCGATCGCTATGCCATGCTGCGCCAGCACACTCATATCATATTTGAGATTTTGCCCGACCTTCAGCACGCTGTCATCTTCGAGCAAGGCTTTGAGCCGCGCCAGCGCATCGGCCACCGGTATCTGTTCGGGCTTTTCCGCAAACATATCGCTGCCGCCATGTTGCAATGGCACATAGCAAGCTTCACCGGGCGCGACGGCGAGCGAAAATCCAGCCAAATTCGCGGTCACCGCCTCCAAACTGTCGGTTTCGGTGTCAAAGCCAACCACGCCGGCGGCCCGCGCCTTGGCGATCCACTCGTCGAGCGCCCCAAGCGTGGTGATGCAGGCATAAGCGGAAACATCAATCGGCGGCATTGTCGGCGGTTTTGGCGCTTGTCCGGCTTGCGGCGCATGGTCGGCGCCATCACCCGCCATAGTTGACTTGGGCTGCCCCGCAATCGCCTTATTCGCCGCCTCGGTGTCGGTTGCTTGCCCCACACGTTTGAGCAACGCCTTAAACCCGTGTTTTTGCAGGAAAGGCACCAGCGGCGCTTCCGGGATTGGTTTTAACACCATATCATCGAGCGCGATCGGCAAAGGGCAATCATCCTTCAAAGTTACCAATATGCGCGATAGCCTTGCCTTATCCGCATGGTCGATCAGATTATCGCGCATTTTTGACGGTTTCATCGCCGCCGCGCCCGCCAGCACACCATCGAGATCGCCAAATTCCATCAACAGCTTGGTCGCGGTCTTCGGCCCAATGCCGGGAACACCGGGGATATTATCGCTGCTATCGCCCATCAACGACAGCATATCGCCGACCAATTCGGGGCCGACGCCGAATTTCTCCGCCACCTCCGCTTTGCCGATGCGCTTATCCTTCATGGTATCGAACATATCGACACCCGCCTTGCCCGCGGCGGGATCAGGCTCTTCGATCAATTGCATCAAATCCTTATCGGACGAGATGATCGTCACCTTCCACCCCGCCGCCGCTGCCGCCTTGGTGTAACTGGCGATCATATCATCGGCCTCGACATTTTCCTCCTCCACCATCGGCAGCGAAAAAGCCCGCGTGGCATCGCGGATGATCGGAAATTGCGGGCGCAAATCTTCGGGCGCGGGCGGGCGGTTGGCCTTGTAATCGGCGTAAATTTCGTTGCGAAAACTCGTGCCCGCCTTGTCCAAAATCACCGCCATATGGGTGGGGCCATCGGCGGCATGCAAATCATCCGCCAGCTTCCACAGCATATTGGTATAGCCCAAAATCGCCCCCACCGGCACCCCGTCGGGATTGGTGAGCGCAGGCAGGCTGTAATAAGCGCGGAAAATATAGGCCGATCCATCGACCAGATAGAGATGATTTTGTGTAGGTGCAGATTCTTCGGACATGCTGTTTTTGATAGCAGCGACCCTGCCTCATGTCTTGATGATATTTGGATCAGAAACCCTGCCGTAAAAATGTCAGCAATCTGTCATGTGGTCGCCGCAGTTTATACGCCGCGGCGTCACGCGCACTGTCTAAGGACCGGGCCAGAACAGACACTGTAAACATATAAAAGGGTATTTCTATGACGACTCGCCGCGCAGCTATTCGTTTGTCCACCGTCGCATTGTTACTGGCCAGCGCCGCGTCTCCAGCGCTCGCGCAAGATACCGCGCCCGACGCGGCGGCGGCCGAATCAGCAGACGAAGAGGCCATTCGTACCTCGAATGAAATTGTGGTGATCGCCGGGATCGGCTTTCGCAACCGTTCGGAAACGCCCGAACCGGTGCTGGTTTATGACGAGCAATATTTTCAGCGTTTTGAACCGCTAACCGCCGGTGATGCGCTCAAGCGGGTGCCGTCGGTGACATTTCTGGCCGATGTGATCGAAAGCGACGGTGCCCGGCTGCGCGGGCTTGATCCGGGCTATACGCAAATTTTGATCAATGGGGATAAGGTTCCCGGCACCAATGCCGACCGGTCTTTCTTTCTCGACCGGATACCCGCCGAGTTGATCCAGCGTGTTGAAGTTATCCGTTCTTCCTCGGCGCGGCGCACGGGCGATGCGGTGGCGGGAACGTTGAATATCGTGCTGCGCGACGGGTATCAGCTTGATGGCGGTTATCTGCGCGGCGGCGCTTTATTTTTTGATGATGGCGAAGTTAAGCCAACCGTGGGCGGCGTGTTCGGCGGGGCGCTTGGCCCTGGCCGCTTTTTGGTGGGCGCCAATATTCAAGGCCGCTATAATCCAAAAATAAAAAGCAGCTTGCGTTTTTCGGACTCGCCGGAAAATAATCCCAATTTCGCAACCGAAGATTTCGACAATCGCGAAGACCAAACCGACACCCGCGATGGCACCGATTATGCCTTTAACGCCAGCTATGACATTGAAGGCGATAACACCAATTTTGAATTGAGCGGTTTTTATGTTCGCACCGACCGGGTGGAGGACGAGCGCTCGTTTGAATATAATGACCCCACGGCGATAAATGGTCCGGTGCGCGCGGCAACGCCGGGTAACTTGCTGACCGACAATGCCAATGTGAATGATATTGATCAGGAAAGCTACAGTATTTCCAGCAAGATCAGCCATGAATGGGGGCTGGGTGAAACCAAATTTAAGGTCGGCTATGCCCGGTTCAAAAATGAAGAAGATGAAACCGAATTTGAAATTGATTTTGACCGCACCCTACCGCGCTTTACCGGCGATATCACCGCACGCCGCATTGTCGATGAAGAATTGTCATTCAATCTGGATCACGCTTTCAACCTGACCGACGAAATCAAATTTGTGGTTGGCAGTTTCTTGCAGCTTAAGGACCGCGATACCGATATTGCCGAGGACCGAAACCGCTTCAACCTGACCGCCGCGGCGCGGGTTTATGATCAATTCAGCCGCAACCCAACCGAATTTGCCACCGCGCCCGATCCGCTGGTGTCGCTGCCCGGCGGATTGAATGTGATTGAGGAACAACGGCTGGATTTTTATGGCGAATTTGAAGGGCAAACGGGCAATCTCCGCTTCCTTGCTGGATTGCGATATGAAACCACCGATTTTGACGTGAATGATTTGACCGTGGCGCCTGCGCTGGCCTTGCAATCGAATGATTATTCGCTCTTGCTGCCATCGGCATCGATCAAATATGACCTGCAAAATGGCGGCCGGATCACCGCATCGGTGGCGCGCACCAACCGGCGGCCGCAATTTGACTTTCTGTCACCCGCTTTGTTGGAGGCGGAACTGGGCGATAATGACCTTTTGGGCAACCCCGCGCTGCGCCCCGAAGTCGCATGGGGCGGTGATTTGGGTTATGAACATCGCCTCGGCGGCACGGGCGTTGTCGGCATCAACTTCTTCTACCGCAGTGTCACCGATTTGATCGAAGTCGCCAACACCGGAGAAGAAGGATCCGAAGGCGATGGCACATTTGTGTTGCAACCGCGCAATACCGGCGACGGCGACGTTTATGGGGTCGAATTTGATCTGTCCACCAATCTTGCATTCATCGGCCTGAAAAATACCGGTATTTTCGGAAATTTCTCCTGGTTGGATAGCAATGTAACCGATTTTGCGGGTGACCGCCGGTTTAACGGACAATCCAATTTCGTTTATAATTTTGGCGCCATTCAGGATATTCCATCGGTCGGCGTTGCTTTTGGTGCCACTTACCGCAAGCAGGGCGAAGCGTTTGACCGGCTGGTGGCCGAGGAGGTTTTCACGACCTTTGGCGCCGATTTGGAAATATTTGTTGAAAAGAAATTTGGCAAAAACTTCACCATTCGGGCCATTGGTTCCAATTTGCTGAACGCTAGAAAAGACGAAGTGTTCAACAAGTTTAACACCCTTGAAGAGCAAGAGGACCGGGATTTTGACGAATTTGAACTCGAATCGGAAGAGGCCGGTCCGGTATTCCAAGTCGTTGCGCGCCTCGCCTTTTAATGCCCGCTAAACTGGCAAAGCTGCTGCCGCTGGCGCTCCTTTTGGGCGCGTTCAGCGGATGCAGCGGCGGCGCGGAGAGCATTTCGGCAACGAAGAACTTGCCGCCCGTCATCGTCGCAGCGTCGGGCGAAACGCGGCCCGTTGGCACCAACAATGAAGATGCCGCCGACGACCCCGCAATTTGGCGCAATGCCGCCGACCCGGCGGCCAGCTTAATCGTTGCGACCGATAAAAAGGCCGGGCTTTATGTCTATGGTCTGGACGGGGCAAAGCGGTCTTTCATCAATGCAGGTTTGGTCAATAATGTCGATTTGATCGAAATGGGCGGCGAAGGCATCATCGTGGTTGCCAGCGACCGCAATGACAAAAAACAAGCGATGCTCGCGGTGTTCCGGCTTGATCCGGCCACCGCGGCGCTCACTGCGCTCGGCAAGGTTCCGGCGGGCAAAGCCGAAGGTTATGGCATATGCCTTGCCGCAGGGCGCTTTTCCGGCGGCGGCGCGAACGCGATCACCGCCTTTTCCGTGCTCAAAAACGGACAAATCCGGCAGATGCTGCTGACGGTTCGCGGCGACAGCGTCGTAAAAGCCAAATCGCGCGACTTGTCCGTCCCGACCCAGCCCGAAGGCTGCGTGGCCGATGAGGAAAACGGGCATTTGTATATAGGCGAGGAAGACGCCGGCATCTGGCAATTCCCGCTGGATTCGCGCGGCGGCACGGCGGGTAAAATCGTCGCCCGCACCGACAATCAGCGGCTGGTTGCCGATGTCGAAGGCTTGGCGATTGTGGACGCGGCAGGCGGCAAAAGGTTGCTGATCGCGTCAAGCCAAGGTGACAGCGCCTTTGCGGTTTTTGGCTTGCCCGATATGCAATTTAAGGGCCGATTTGCTATTGGCCGCGGCGGTTCGATTGGCGCCGTCAGTGAAACCGACGGGATCGCGGTCATGGCCGGATCATTCGGGGCCGAATATCCCGCCGGGTTATTTGTCGCGCAAGACGGCGATAATGGCGCAAAAGCACAGAATTTTAAGCTGGTAAGCTGGAAAGCGGTGCGCGACGCAATGAAGCTCGATTAACCCAAAACGGGCACGCTTCGCGCTATTGGGTTAGCATTTCTTCCAATGGCCCCAAACGTTCTTTGCCAAAAAACATTTCGTCGCCGACGTAAAAAGTGGGAATGCCGAATGCGCCGCGGGCCACAGCGGCCTCGCTATTGGCGGCCAGCGCGGCTTTCACCGCGGGGTCTTGCGTGCGCGCCAGCAAATCTACCCCATCAAATCCCGCGTCATTCATCGCCGCGACATACACCGCTTCGTCATCCATTTTCAAATTCTGTTCCCACATCATCGCAAGACCAGCATCGATATAAGCGCCCAGCCGGCCGTCTTGCTGCGCCGCAATCGCGCCGCGCATCATGATCAGCGTGTTCACCGGAAAATGCGCATTCATCTTAAAAGCCGAAAGATTGTGCCGCGCGATAAAGCGCCGGGTTTCGAGCATTTCATATGCCATTTTACCCTTGACCGGAGCGAAGGCGACCATCGGCGCCTGGTTCCCCGTAGCCTTGAAGATTCCGCCCAAAAGACAAGGGATATAATGGATCGCCGCCTCAGTGCGCGTGGCAATATCGCGCAAGACCTTATCCGCCAGATAGGCATTGGGGCTGGCAAAATCAAAGATGAAGTCGACCGTTTTTGGCATCACCAATTTTCTTTCCAAGGCCGCAAATCCATTTCATGCGTCCATGCCGTCCTCGGCTGTTTATGCAGCATCACATAATTTTGCGCAATATCATCGGGCGATAAGATCGCATCCTGTTCGCGCCGCGCATCGACATCGCTGACATTTTCGCGGATGAAATTCGAATCAATCGCGCCATCGATAACAATATGCGCAACATGGATATTCTGCGGGCCCAGCTCGCGCGCCATCGATTGTGCCAATGCACGCAGGGCAAATTTTGCCCCGGCGAAGGCCGAAAAACCGTTGCCGGCGCGCAGGCTGGCAGTCGCGCCGGTGAATAATATCGTGCCGCGCCCGCGCGCCAGCATCCGTTTTGCGGCTTCGCGCCCGGTCAGGAAACCGGCAAAAGCCGCCATTTCCCAAACTTTGCGGTAAACTTGCGCCGTCATTTGCGTAATCGAAAAACGCACATTCGCGCCAATGTTGAACACCGCAACTTCGATTGGACCAACGCTGGCTTCAATGGTGTCAAACAGCGCGGTCATCGCCGCCTCATCGCGCGCGTCGGCGGGAAAGGCGGCGGCATCGAAACCTTCATCGCGGATCGATTGCGCCAATTTTTCGAGCGCCGCCGCATGCCTTGGCCGCCGCACGAGGCAGGCGGTCATCCCCTCGCGGGCAAAGGCCCGCGCAATCGCCGCGCCGGTATCATCCCCCGCCCCGATGACCAGACAGACGGGTTTCATTTATATCTCCCCTCGCGCGCGGCGGATGGCGAACCATTTTTCGACATTTTTATTATGCTCCTCCAACGTGTCAGCAAAAACATGCCCGCCGGTGCCATCGGCGACGAAAAACAACGCGCTGGTTTTTTCTGGATTGAGCACCGCCTCTATTGCGGCGCGCGATGGATTGGCAATCGGCCCATCGGGAAGGCCGGTTTTGGTATAAGTATTATAGCCGTTGATTGCCTGAATTTCGGATTGACGGATGCGGCGACCGAGCGGTTTGCCTTTCGTGATCGGATAGATGATCGTGGGATCCGCTTGCAACAGCATACCAATACGCAAGCGGTTGGAATAAACCCCCGCTACTTTGCGCAATTCCGATTTTTTTGAGGTTTCTTTTTCAACAATCGCCGCAAGATTAACCGCCTGCTGCGGGGTGTTCACCGCGATATCGGCGCTGCGTTTCTGCCATGCTTCGGTCAGCGCCTTGGCCATCGCATCCTGCATCCGTTCCAGCACGGCGGCGCGGCTTTCGCCTTTTTCGAAAGCATAGCTATCGGGCAGCACCGATCCTTCGGCGGGAATAGCGATGTTGCCGGTCAGCTGATCATTGGCGAGCAACCGTTCATAAACCATCACCGCCGGCATTCCCTCAACAATCGTGATCAGCCGCTGGATCACTTTGCCGCCCGATAGAATATCGAGGATATCGGCGTTGGACGCGCCCGCCGGGATGTTAAATTCGCCCGCTTTGATGGTTTTCCCGCGCCCAAAAATCTTGGCGCGCGAAAGAAAGGCAGCGGCGGATTTAATAATCTTGCCCTGTTCCATCTGCTCGGCCGCCGCTGCGATGCTCGACCCCGGCTGGATCACAATCGTCACATCACGGGTCGATGGACCGGCCGCCGTCCATCCATAAGCAAAATTACCGCCAATGAGCAACAGGAGCAACAGACCCAGCCCGGCCACTATCTTGGCGGCGCGCATGCGGTTAGATTGCTTTCATGATCAGGCTGGCATTGGTGCCGCCAAAACCAAAGCTGTTATTGAGAACCGCGCGCACCGTGCGTTTGCGCGCCACATGCGGAACAAGATCAACGCCTTCGCAGCCTTCATCGGGATTGTCGAGATTGAGCGTCGGCGGCACGATTTGATCGCGCAGCGCCAGGATACAAAATATGCTTTCCACCGCGCCCGCGCCGCCGAGCAAATGGCCAATAGCCGATTTGGTGCTGCTCATTGATGCGCCGCCCAAATCATTACCAAACAAGCGCTTCACCGCGCCCAGCTCAATCACATCGGCCATTGTCGAGGTGCCATGCGCGTTGATATAATCGATATCGGATGGCTGCATCCCGGCTTTTTTCAGCGCCATTTGCATCGACCGAAACGCGCCGTCGCCAGTGGGGTGGGGCGCGGTGACGTGATAGCCATCGCCCGACAAGCCATATCCCACCACCTCGGCATAGATTTTCGCGCCGCGCGCCACCGCATGTTCATATTCTTCGAGGCAAACCACGCCTGCGCCCTCGCCCATCACAAAACCGTCGCGGTCTTTATCATAAGGGCGGCTCGCTTGCTCAGGCCGATCATTATAGGACATGTTGAGCGCGCGCGCCTGCGCAAACCCAGCAACGCCCAGCGGATTGATCGTGCTTTCCGAACCGCCCGCCAGCATGATGTCGGCATCATCATCGCGGATCATCCGCGCCGCATCGCCAATCGAATGCGCGCCGGTGGAACAGGCCGTTACGACCGCGTGATTGGGGCCAAATAGCTGATATTTAATACTCACCTGACCCGAAATCAGGTTGATCAGACGGCCATGGACGAAATGCGGGCTGACCCGGCCGGGGCCTTTTTCCGCCAGCACCAGCGATTCGCTCTCAATCCCCGGCAAACCGCCGATGCCCGAACCGATCGAGCAGCCCGCGCGCAACCTCTGCGCCTCGGTCATGTCGGTCAGGCCAGCATCCTCCAATGCCTGTCCCGCAGCATCAATGCCAAATATGATGAAGGGATCAACCTGCCGCTGCACCTTGTAATCCACCCGCTTATCGGGATCAAAGCCATATTCGTGATCGGCGGGCTTCACCTCGCAGGCAATCTTGCATTTTTGATCGGCAGGATCAAAGCGGGTGATCGGGCCTGCTCCCGATTTTGAAGCCAGTATATTGGCCCAGCTTGTTTCCACATCCGCGCCCAGCGGCGTTACAAGGCCCAATCCTGTTACAACTACACGGCGCATATTTTTTCCTTCATCAACGGCGCAGCCGCCCGTTTTGGCCCCAGCGCGATCATTATTTAACCCGCATCAGGGCCGAAAAGCAAACGGCTTTCCAGCAGGGTCATCCGCCGAAAAGCCGTGTCCATCTATTTTCCGCGCAAAGGCGCGATGATCAACCGTTGGCGTCGATAAATTCGATCGCATCTTTAACGGTCGCAATTTTCTCCGCGGCATCATCGGGGATTTCAACGTTAAATTCCTCTTCAAACGCCATCACCAGCTCGACGATATCCAGGCTGTCCGCGCCCAAATCGTCAATGAAACTGGCAGCTTCGGTCACCTTGTCGGATTCGACGCCCAGATGTTCGACTACAATTTTTTTGACCCGGTCTGCGGTGTCGCTCATAAAATGCCCCTTCAATGTTTGGGATGAATATTCTGTTGCTTTGCCCTAATGCGCACAAAGGCTTCTGGCAAGGGGGAGAGATGCATTTTGCTTTGGCACTATGACATCATCGCCATCCCGCCATTTACATGTAATGTCTGTCCGGTGATATATCCAGCCTCGCGTGATGCCAAATAGGCCGCAGCCGCGCCAATATCGCCGCCATCGCCCATCCGGCCCATCGGGATGCGGGCATTCAGCGCCTCTTTTTGGGCATCGGCAAGCACGGCGGTCATTGGCGTTGCGATAAAGCCCGGCGCGATGCAGTTGACGGTAATGCCCCGGCTTGCCAGTTCCTGCGCCAATGCTTTGGACATGCCGGTAACCCCCGCCTTGGACGCGGCATAATTGGCCTGGCCTGGATTGCCCGTTGCGCCCACCACGCTGGTGACCGAGATGATCCGGCCAAAACGCGCCTTCATCATCGGGCGCGCGGCGGCGCGGCAGAGGCGAAAATTGGATTCCAGATTAACGCGGATCACATCCGCCCATTCCTCATCCTTCATCCGCATGGTTAGATTATCGCGGGTGATACCGGCATTGTTGATCAATATATCAATCTTGCCAAACGCCGCCAGCGCCGATGGGATCAGCGCCTCCACGCTGCCCGCATCGCTCAGGTCGCAGGGGATGGCAATATGATCGCCGCCCAGCATGTCGCGATAGGCGGCCAGCTTATCCGCGTTGCTGCCCGATACCGCCAGCCTTGCCCCCTGCCCCGCCAGCGCGCCGCAAATCGCCTGGCCAATTCCCCCCGATGCGCCGGTTACGAGCGCGGTCATTCCGGTTAGATCAAACATTATTTTCTCCATTTTTTCGCGCAGAGGCGCAGAGGCGCAGAGGATCAGTAATTATTGACGAGACGCTTGATACCTTCCTTGAGAGTAGCCCCGCCAAAATTGATAATTAGCCCTACGGGCTGTTTTGTCAGACGTAAATAAGTGAGTAACTGCTTTGCATGGACGGGATTCAACCGTTCCACGGATTTGATTTCCAGTATAAGTTGGTCATTTACAAGCAAATCGATACGAAATGCGCCGGTAAATGAGATACCTTCAAATTCGAAATCGACCGCCTTTTGGCGGTCAACTTTATATCCCATTTCGATAAGTTTCGCCGCCAGCACCGTTTCATAGACAGTTTCGAGCAGGCCCGGACCAAGCGTCTTGTGGAGCCGAATAGCCAAATTCACCACATCACCGGTAATTTGATCAATTTGCTTCATAAACCCTCCACCTCTCCGCGTCTCTGCGTCTCTGCGCGAAAATATTATTCCCCCGTGAAATTCGGACTGCGTTTTTCGGTGAAGGCATCGATGGCTTCGTCATTGTCGCGGGTGGCATGCGCGAGGGATTGCATCGCGGCGGCCATTTCGAGGCTGTTTTTGAGATCTGTCGTCTGCCCCTCGCGCAATAGCCGTTTGGTCATCCGCACCGCATGCGGCGGATTGGCGGCGATTTTTTCGGCCACCATACGCGCAGCCGCCATCAATTCACCATCGGGAACCACGCGGGCGACCAAGCCAATCGCGAGAGCCTCCTGCGCGCCGATCATCTCCCCGGTCAGCGCCAGCTCGGTGGCCTTAGAAAAGCCGATAATGCGGGGCAGCAGCCACGCGCCGCCGTCGCCCGCAATGATGCCCAGCTTCACAAAGCTTTCGGCAAATTTGGCCGATTGCGCCGCGATTCGAATATCGCACATGCAGGCAAGGTCGCATCCCGCGCCAATCGCCGCGCCATTGATCGCCGCAATGACGGGAATTTCGAGCGCCTGAAACATCAACGGCAAACGTTGAATGCCATATTTATAATTGCGCCGCGTTTGCACCGGATTTTCGGCTTTCAACCCGCCGGTGCCCGCCTTCATCTGCTTGAGATCACCGCCCGAGGAAAAGGCGCTGCCCGCGCCTGTTAAGATGACACAGCGGACGCCGATATCCCGGTCCGCGCCCTCAAACGCCGCGCATAGAGCGTCAATCACGCGATTTTCGGAGATTGGATTGCGCCGTTGGGGCTGATTCAGCGTGATCGTTAAGATCGCGCCGTCTTGTTCCAATTTTACCCATTCCCTATCTGTCATAGCTGCTTCAGCAAAGCCTCCATATCATCCATCGTTATAATGCTGGCCGCGCTCACCCCGTCGCCGGCGCTGCGTTTCACCATGGGGCACAGCAGCTTGCCGCCGAGTTCGACAAATTCGGTGACGCCAGCCGCCGCCATCGCGCCAATGCTTTCGCGCCAGCGCACCCGGCCAGTGACCTGTTCGACCAGCTGCGCGGTGATGATCGCGGGATCGGACACCGGCGCGGCGGTAACGTTGGCGTAAAGCGGCACGCATGGCGCATGTATCAAAATATCGGCCAGCGCATCGGCCATCACGGCGGCCGCGCTCTGCATCAATGGGCAATGGAACGGCGCAGAAACGGGCAGTTTGATACCGCGTTTGATGCCGTAATCCTTGGTCAGAGCAATCGCCCGGTCAACCGCGCCGATATGCCCCGAAATGACCACTTGCGAAGGATCATTATCATTGGCGACGCAGCATATTTCGCCCTGCGCCGCTGCCTCCGCCAGGCTTTCGGCTTTTGCGATATCCGCGCCCAGCAAAGCCGCCATCGCGCCAATGCCGACCGGAACCGCCGCCTGCATCGCGGACCCGCGCAATTTCAGCAGCTTTGCCGTGGTCGCCAAATCCAGCGCGCCCGCCGCGCATAAGGCGGTATATTCACCCAGCGAATGCCCCGCGACAAAGCGCGCCTTATCCGCCAGCTTCGCTCCGCCCTCGGCCTCCATCACGCGCAAAGTCGCAACCGCATTGGCCATGATTGCGGGTTGCGCATTGGCGGTCAGGGTTAATTCCTCCTCCGGCCCCTCGCACATTAAGCGAAAGAGATTTTGCCCCAGCGCCTCATCCACTTCTTGAAATACCGCCTTGGCCGCAGCGCTGGCGGCGGCGAGATCTTTGCCCATACCCACGGCTTGGCTGCCTTGTCCGGGAAAAATAAATGCGCGCATCATTCGTTCCTTTTGCTGATGTCCAGCGGCTTATTGCCGGGCGGACGCGGTGGCAAGGGCGAAGGGGACAATTTTATTATCGCCATCATGCCCGATATCCGCCCGGCCCAGATAGGCAATGCCGGACCGCGCGCACCAGCGCTGCGCGATCGCCGCTTCATCCTCGCCAAAGGGCCGGTCATTTTCGGGTATGTCACCCACCCGGCCCAGCCGCAAACCGGCTATGCCCTTATCCGCCAAATAGGTCATCACATTAAACATCGCCCGGTCAAAAGCATACAGATATTCGGACACTTCTTCGATGATCAACACATGCCCCGAAAGGTCGGGCATGATCGGCGTGCCGACCATCATCGCCAGCGTCATCAGGTTAAAGGCGGCGTATTTTTGCCCCGCGATTAAACCTGGCTCCAGCGCGGACGGTTCGCGCCGTGTCATCCAATCGAGCGCGCGCCGAACCGCCGCCTCGCCGCCGGTGCGGCGGATATCGCGCACCATCGGGCCATGCACGGGGAAACCTATACCCGCCTGATACAGCGCGCCGAGCAGATTGCCGCCATCGCTATAACCCAGATAGATTTTGCCCCGTGCGGCATTCCCAAGCCCGCGCACCGCATCCTGCGCGATCCGCGCCGCGCCATACCCGCCGCGCGCGAACCATATCGCATCTATGCCAGGATCATTGGCAAGCCCGGTAAAGGCCGCCAGCCGCGCCGCATCATCGCCGGCAAAATGGCCCGCTTCCCCAAAACATTGTTCGTGCCAGACAAGCTGCGCGCCGGGATATTTGGCCCGCGCCAGCGCATCAACGCGCGCCGCATCGTCGCGGGAAAGCGGGGTGGACGGCGCGCATATGCCGATTTTCATTTTTCGCTGCTCCTGCGCCATTGCCAAAATAGGCACGATTCAATAGCGGAGAGCAATGACCAAAAACAAATCCTATTTCTTCTGCGGCATTGGCGGATCGGGCATGTTGCCGCTGGCGATGATATTGCGCGAGGGCGGGGCGCAGGTTTCGGGGTCGGACCGCGCGCTCGACCAAGGCCGGTTGGCGGCAAAATTCGAATATCTCGAGGCGGCGGGCATTGGTCTGCATCACCAAGATGGCAGCGGCTTGCACAGCGGTGACCAGATTTTGGTCGCCTCCGCCGCGATAGAAGATAGCGTGCCCGATATTGCCAAGGCCCATGCGCTCGGATGCAAACGGATGACCCGCGCCGAGCTGCTCGCTCAATTATTCAACGCCGCGCCGCGCAGCGTCGCGATTGGCGGGACCAGCGGCAAATCAACGGTAACGGGCATGGCGGGGTGGATATTGACCTGCGCCGGCGCCGATCCCACCATCATGAATGGCGGTATCATGAAGAATTTTGCGTCGGCGGACGCGCCTTTCGCCAGCGCGCGGGTGGGCGGCGGCGACCTGTTCGTCAGCGAGGTCGATGAAAGCGATGGATCGATTGCGCTTTACACCCCCCAAGTGGCCGTGCTGAATAATATCAGTCTCGATCACAAAAGCCTGCCCGAACTTCGCCAATTATTCGGCAAATTTGCTCAAACCGCCAAAAGCACGATCTGGAATGCCGATGATATCGAAACCGTCGCCCTGCTTGCCCCGCTGCATCTTACCGGCGACATTAGCTTTGGATTTTCGGACCGCGCCGATATCCGGGCCACTCAAATCGTCGATTCACCGCTGGGCAGCCGCTTTACCTTGACTGCGCAAGGCACCGCTTTGCCGGTCAATCTGCAAGTGCCCGGCCGGCATAATATCTCCAACGCGCTGGCAGCGATCGCAGCAGCCATGGCGGTGGGCGTTAACGCTCCGGCGGCGGCGGCGGCGATGGAACGCTTTACCGGATTGGCGCGGCGCTTTGACATTGTTGGTATCGCCGGCGGGGTTACCGTTATCGACGATTTCGGGCATAATCCCGATAAAATCGCCGCGACGTTGGCAACGTTAAAGGCCTTTCCCGGCCGTGTGATCGTTTTTTTTCAACCGCATGGCTACGGCCCGATCCGGGTGATGGGGCAGGAATTGGCGCAGGTATTTGCCCGGATGCTGGGGCGCGATGATCATCTGATCCTGTGTGATCCGGTTTATTTCGGCGGCAGCGTCGATAAAAGCATTGGCAGTGCGTCAATCACCGACGCGGTGCATGCCGCAGGACGCAATGCGCAATATATCCCAAACCGCGACGAATGCGGCAGACGCATCATTGAGCTGGCAAAATCCGGCGACCGAATTGTCATCATGGGCGCGCGCGATGATACGCTGAGCGCATTTGCCGCCGATTTGCTCGGCCAATTGGTCAAAGCGTCGGTTTAACCAAAGGCGGGATATTCTGATCATTGCCGCTTGCAAACACGCGGCACTTCGACTAATGGCCGCGCTTCCTGAAAAGGAATCACAAGAAAGCCGGAGGGGCGTGGGCATGGTGCTGCGTCAGCGATCGGCAAGATAAAGGAACCGCCCATGGCTCTATATGAGCATGTATTTTTGGCGCGTCAGGATCTGAGCCAGGCTCAGGTTGACGTGTTGGCAGCCGATGCCACCAAAATCATCGAAGATAATCAAGGCAAGGTTGTAAAAACCGAAACCTGGGGTTTGCGCACGCTGACCTATAAAATTCAAAAAAACCGCAAGGCGCATTTTGTGATGCTGGAAATTGACGGCCCCGGCGATGCGGTTGCGGAGCTGGAACGCCAAACCCGCATCAACGAAGATGTCATTCGTTATATGACCGTGCGCGTCGATGAACATGAAAAAGGCCCATCGGTGATGATGCGCAAAAGCGAGCGTAGCGAGCGCGCACCGCGCTTTGGCGATCGTCCTGACCGCAGCGAACGGGGTGATCGCCCCGACCGCGCACCGCGCCCATCGCGCGAAGAGGAGGCTGTATAATGTCACGTCCATTTTTCCGTCGCCGCAAATCCTGCCCTTTCCAAGGCAAGGATGCACCCAAAATTGATTATAAGGATGTGCGCCTGCTGCAAGGTTACATTTCCGAACGCGGCAAGATTGTGCCATCGCGCATCACCGCCGTTTCCGCCATTAAACAGCGCGAGCTGGGCAAAGCCATCAAGCGTGCACGCCATATCGGCTTGCTGCCTTACATCGTGCGTTAAGGGAGAAGACACATGGATATCATACTTCTCGAACGCGTCGAAAAATTGGGCTCAATTGGCGATGTGGTGACGGTGAAGGACGGCTATGCCCGCAACTTCCTGTTGCCCAACAAAAAAGCGCTGCGCGCCAACGCGGCAAACAAGAAAGTGTTTGAGGCCAACCGCGCCCGAATCGAAAGCGACAATGCGTCGCGCCGCGATGATGCCGCAAAAGCATCCGCGCATGTCGAAGGCAAACAAATCGTCCTGATCCGCGCGGCATCCAACACCGGGCAGCTTTATGGTTCGGTAACCGTGCGCGACATTACCGATGGCCTGAATGCCGAAGGTGCGCATATTAACAAGGGTATGATCGTGCTCGAACGGCCGATCAAGGCGCTGGGCGTATATGACGTGAAAGTCGTGCTACATCCCGAAGTGTCGGTGAAAGTAACGGTGAATGTCGCGCGCAGCGACGATGAAGCCGAACTGCAAAAAGACGGCATCAATGTAATGGATCAAATGTTCGAAGACGAACAAGCCGAAATTGCCGCCGAACAAATCGAAGCTGCGGTCGAGGCCGAAGAAGCCGCCGATGCGGCCGACGCCGCCGAAGCCGAAGCCAATATCAAACGCCGCGCCGCCCAAGAAGCCGCCAAAGCCGCCGAAGCCGAAGCGGGCCTGTCCGCCGGCGCGCAAGTGGACGACGAATAAAGCGGAGCTGATCTTAGAGCGATTTCGAGTGAGGTGGAAACACCGAACGGCTCGGAAATCGCGGAAAACAGGGAAACTAGACCCAGTTTTTGATTCAATCAAAAACCGGGTCTAGAGCCTGATAACGTTAAGTTGATTCTCTCCGCCATTGCGAGCGAAGCGAAGCAATCCAGCGTTATCCTTCACAACCCTAGATTGCCGCGTCGCTTCGCTCCTCGCAATGACGATTCGTATTACTGTAACTTGCTTTAAACCGCCGCGAGTGCTTGTTCGAAATCGGCGATCAGGTCATCGGGATCTTCGATGCCGATTGAAATCCGCACCAGATTATCGGTAATGCCCAGCCGGTCTTTGCGCGCCTGCGGCACCGACAGATGCGTCATCGCCGCCGGGTGGCTGGCCAGCGTTTCGGTGCCGCCCAGGCTGACCGCCAGCTTGGCGATTTTAAGGTTATCCAGAAAGCGAAAACTCTCTGCCTCGCCGCCCTTGATAAAGACCGAGAAGGTGGAACCGGCACCGCTGCAATGGCGGTTATAGATATCCTGCTGACGCGGATCGTCGATCATGCCGAGATATCCCAGCCTCGCCACCTTGGGATGCGCTTTCAGGAACGCGCAGACTTTGGCGGCATTTTCGCCCGCCCGGCTCATCCGCAATTCGAGCGTTTCGAGGCTGCGGCACAGCATCCATGCGGTATTGGGATCGCAAATACCGCCCATCATATTGCGCAGCATCCGCACCGGGGTGAGCCATTTTTTCGCGCCCGCCACGCTGCCCGCGACCAGATCGCTATGCCCGCCGGCATATTTGGTCAGGCTGTAAACGACGATATCCGCGCCTTGCCTGATCGGCTGCTGCCACAGCGGCCCCAAAAATGTATTGTCGATGGCGATCGGCGGACCATCCTCGCCAAAGGCTGCGCCGCGCGCATCGCGCACGGCTTCGACATCGACGAGCGCATTGGTGGGGTTGGCCGGGCTTTCGAGATAGATCATCGCGAGCTTGCCGCCTTGCCCTGCGGCTTGTTCCTTGGCCTGCGCCAAAATTGCATCTATTTCGCCGCGCGTCGCGCCCGCCGGGAAATCCAGATAGGTAACACCAAATTTGCTCAATATTTTGGCGACGAAACCTTCGCTGGCGGCATAAAGCGGGCCGCTATGCACGATCACATCGCCCGCCGCGCAATAGGCGAGCATCAGCGCGCAGATCGCGGTCATTCCGCTCGAAAAAACCAGCGCATCTTCGGCCCCATCCCACAGCGCCAGCCGGCCCTCCAATATCTCCTGATTGGGCGCGTTGAAGCGCGAATAGACCAGCCCTTCGGCGCCGCCGGGACGCGCGCCGGTGATCCCTTCAAAATGCCGTTTGCCGGCGGCCGCATTTTCAAACACGAAAGTCGAAGTGAGGAAAATCGGCGCTTTGATCGAACCTTCGGACAATACCGGGTCAAAGCCATGCCCCATCATCAATGTTGCCGGGGTCAGCTTGCGCCCGCCGATAGTGTCAATGGAGATTTTGGGTTTGCGGCGCGGTGTCATACGGTCGTCGGTCATACTCATGCTCCCCTTTGGATCCTGTTCCCATGCTGATATCAGAATTTGTTTCTATCGAAACTATAATACGCAAGGCTGACTTTCGACAGGGCCCTACATGGCCTGAGCCACCGCCCAACATACGCCAACCAATATCGGTATTCCGGCCAGATCGAGCAGAAATCCCGCTCTTAACATTTTGGGCAGTGCGATATGCCCGGTGGCCCATCCGATGGCATTCGGCCCGGTGCCGCTGGGCAGCATAAAGCCCCAGCTTGCCGCCATCGACGCCGCCATCGCCAGAAACCACGGGTCCGCGCCGGTCGCTGCCGATAGCCCGGCAATCACCGGAATCACGCCGGTTGCGGTCGCCACATTGCTGGCAAATTCGGTGATCCATATCACCAGCGCGACGACCGCGATGCCAATGATCAGCGGATGCACCGTGGCCAAAGGGCGTAGCGCTTCGCCCAGCCACCCGGCCAGCCCCGATGCGGTAATCCCCGCCGCCAGCGCGAGGCCGCCGCCAAACATCATGATCACCGCCCAAGGCGCGCGGTCGGCCTCTTTCCAGATCAGCAATGGCCGGCCGCCGCCACCTGGAACGACGAATAACAAAAAGCTGCCCAATATCGCGATACTGCCATCGGTCAGCGCGCCCTTGGGCAGAAAACCGCCGAGCCAGGGCTGGATAACCCATAGCAGCACGACCAGGATTATCACCGGAAGCAGCCTTTGTTCCGACTGGCTCCACGGGCCCGGATCGCCGATTGCGGCCCTTGCCCGGTCGCTGCGAAAATCGCTCGCCGCCAAATTCTGCACGCGCATCAGGATGGCAGCGCAGACCGGTATCGCGATCAACACCGCCGGCAGGCCAAAAGCCATCCAGGAGAGGAAAGAGATTTTCATGCCCAACTGCTCGTCGATCAATCCGGCGGCGATGGCGTTGGTGGGCGAACCGACAATGGTGCCCAGCCCGCCAATGCTGGCGGCAAAAGCAATTCCCATCACCAATGCGCCGGCCATGCCGCCGGTTTCTTCCGGCTGCACCCCGCCAGCGGCGAGCACGGCGAGCGCGATGGGGACCATAATCAGCGCCGTCGAGGTGTTTGATATCAACATCGACAGCAGCGCGGTGGCAATCATAAAGGCAAATAACAACCCGGCCTTGCTCGCCCCGGCGCGCGCCAAAATTGCCAGCGCGACGCGGCGGTGCAGGCCGGCCCGTTCAATCGCCAGCGCCAAAAAAGCGCCGCCCAAAATCAGGAACATGGTTTCTGAATAATATTTTTCGGCAACCGCTTTGGCCTCCATCACCCCCATCAGCGGCAGCGCGACAAAGGGTAGCAATGCGGTGACGGTGAGCGGCAAGGCCTGCGTCATCCACCATATCGCCATAAGCAGCACGAGCGCCGACACATGCCAGGCGGCAGCACCCATGCCCGCCGGAGCCGGGGCGAGCAGCATTGCGGCAAATAACAACAGCCCCGCCCAAAAACCGATCCGCTCACCGGTCCTACCCTCGGCGCTCATCGGGGCAGGCCGATCAACGAAATTTGCGTGCCATAATCGCTCTCGCCCGCATGGCATGTCCGGCGGTAGCTGAAAAAACGTTCGGGCTGGCTATAGGTATCTTCGCCCAGACATTCGATTTGGCGGATACCGGCGGCGGCGAGACGCGCGGCGACATAACCTTCCAGATCAAATTGATGATGGTCCGCTTTACCGGTGCCAAAAAAATGTTCATTCGCCGGGTCGGCTTCGATGAAGCGCCGGAAAAAACCTTCATCAACCTCATAGCTTTTTTGCGCGATGCAAGGGCCAATGGCGCAAGCGATATTTTCGCGGGCCGCGCCCTGTTTGACCATCGCCTGAATTGTCGCTTCATTAACCCCGGCTATCGCGCCCTTCCATCCCGAATGTGCCGCGCCGACCACCCCGGCCCGCCGGTCAGCAAACAACACCGGCACGCAATCCGCCGTCGATATGCCCAGCAATATACCCGGCCGGCCGGTCACCATGGCATCGGCCTTGGGCGGATTATCCGGGGCGGGCGCTTCATCAATCACCAAAATATCGGCCGAATGAATTTGATGCACCCGTGCAAGCCGCGCGCCGGGCATCACCGCGTCCCCCGCAAGCCGCCGATTTTCGAGCACCGCCGCCCGGTCATCCTTTGACCCCAGCGCGATGTTGAGCCCCGCATAAATTCCGCCCGAAACCCCGCCCTTGCGGCCAAAAAAGCCATGCGGCAGACCGCCCAGCGCCGGCGCGGTCAGCTTTTCCATATGGTCTGCGCTCAACATTTTCTCCTCTCGCCATCCTCACTATCCCTAGAGCCTGGTGATGTTAAGTTGATTCTCCTCGTCATTGCGAGCGAAGCGGAAACAAGTTTGGTGTGCGCGCCCAATAAGCTAGAGCAACGCCATGACCAATCATATGTTAATTTTCGGCATGGGCTATAGCGCGGGCCATTTGGCGGCGATACTGGGTGCGCGTGGCTGGCGCGTCACCGGAACCCGGCGCGCGGCGGACGACCATAATATCGCCTTTGAGGACCGGGCGGCGGTGATCGCCGCGATGGACAGCGCCAGCCATATACTGTCCTCGGTTCCGCCCGAACGCGGCGGCGGCGATGCCGTGCTCGATCAATATGGTGATGCAATCCGCACCGCGCCTGCGCGCTGGACTGGCTATCTTTCTTCCACCGGCGTTTACGGCGATACGGCGGGTGCATGGGTGGATGAAAGCGCCGCGCTCACTGGCCGCAGGCCGCAGCGTAATGCCGCCGATTGGGCGTGGCAAAGCCTGCGCCCGGATATGCGGGTGTTTCGTTTGCCCGGCATCTATGGCCCTGGGCGCAGCGCGCTCGATCGGGTGGCGCGGGGAAATGCGCAGCGGATCAACCTGCCCGATCAGAGTTTCAGCCGGGTGCATGTGGAGGATATCGCCGGCGGGATTATCGCATCCTTTGACGGCCCGCCGGGTGTTTATAATCTGGCCGATGATTTGCCATGCAGCCAGAACCGGGTGATCGAGGCGGCCTGCGACCTGCTGGGAATGGTTTACCCGCCGATGCTGCCGCTGGAGGCGGCCGACCTGTCGCCAATGGCGCGGTCTTTTTATGCCGAAAACCGGCGCATATCCAATGGTAAAGCCCGGCGCCTGCTCGGATGGCGGCCGCGATATGCCGATTACCGCGCCGGCCTTGCCGCCTGCATGGCGATGAACATGCCCGCCATCACCAACGCCGCGCCGCCCGCCGCCAGCAAAGACCAGACATAGCCTTCGAAAATGGTCGACAGCGCCATCGCCACAACGGGGATAAACACGCTGGTATAGGCGGCTTTGCCGGGACCGATGTTACGGATCAGGCGAAAATACAGCGGAAATGTAACCACCGAACCAATAATGCCCAAATAAACGATACCGCCCAGATAAGCGGCGGTCCATTCCATCTGCGGCGGCCCAAATTGCAACCAGGACCAAAGCCCATTGCCGATCACGCCGTAAAGCATCGACCAAGCCAAGACGGTGATAATCGGAAAGCGCGACAATCGGTCCGATGCTTGCAGAACATTGGTGATTGAGGCCATCATCACGGCGGCCATCGTCAACCCCGTGCCAATCAAAACCGCATTCACCGCCACGGGCGCGGCGCGATATTCGCCGAGCATCAACAGACCCACGCCAATGCTGGCCACAAGCGATCCCAGCCAGAATGTCGGCGCCACCGGCCGGTTCAACCAATATTTCCCGAAAATGGCATTGGGCACGATCAATAAGGCAAAAATCACCGCAACCAGCCCCGATGTGATATATCCCTCCGCCGCATAGACGAAATTGAAATTCAACCCAAATTGCACGCAGCCAATGACAATGGCCCAGCCATGCGCGCGGCGGTCCATCCGTAAATTTTGCCGCAGAACGAGCGCCAGCAAGAACATCCCCGCCGCCGCCGCAACGAAACGGTAAGTTACCGACCAGCTTGGCGGAACGCTGCCCAATTGCCCCTTGATCACTAACCAGGTCGAACCCCAAATGAGCGATACCAATAAAAAGGGGATCAGCACGCTGGGGTGAAACAGGCCGTGTTCTATGGGCGCAGGGGCCGGTTCGGTGGGATGTTCGCTCATAAGGCGGCAATCGCCGCGGCCAGCGGCCGCACATCGGCGGCTTTATGGTGCCAACTGGTCACCAGCCGCGCCGAACCTTCGCCCCAATCGTAAAAATCAAAACCCGCACCGCGCAGCGCCGCAGCTTCGGCAGCGGATAGCGACATGAAAATCTCATTGGCCTCAACCGGATGGAGCAAACGATCCTGGGCCGCATCGGCAAGAATCGCGGCGGCGGCGTTGGCCGCACGGGCATTATCAAGCCACAAATCATCCGACAGCATGGCCAGCAATTGCGCCGCCAAAAACCGCCCCTTGCTCTGCAAATGCCCCGCCTGCTTGCGGCGATAGCGCGCCGCATCGGCCAAATCTGTGTCAAAAAAAATCAAGGCTTCGGCATTCATCGCGCCATTTTTGACAAAGCCAAAGCTGAGCGCGTCGACCCCCGCGCGCCAGGTGACATCGGCGGGCGCGCAGCGGCTTGCGGCAACCGCGTTGGCAAAACGCGCGCCGTCCATGTGGAATTTCAAGCCCCTGTCTGCGCACAGATCGCCAAGCGCGGCAACCTCATCCGGCGTATAAATCAAGCCATATTCGCTGGCATTGGTGATCGACAGCGCCGCCGCCTGCATTTGATGCACATCATCGCGAATCGCTGACAGCCGCTGGCGCACCGCCTCCACGGTTAGCTTTGCGCCTTCGCCCGGCGTGAGCAGCAATTTTGCACCGCCGGTATAAAATCCGGGCGCGCCGCATTCATCGACCTCAATATGCGCTTCTTGATGGCAAATAATCGCTTGATGCGACCGCGCCATGCCGGCCAGCGCCAGACAATTGGCGGCCGTGCCCGTGGATACCCACAAAGCGCACACATCGCGTTCAAACAATTGCGAGAATGCCGCGTCAAGCCGGCGGCTCCACGCATCGCCATCATAGGCGGTATCGACGCCGTTGGCCGCCATCATCGCATCCATCACCATGGGGTGAACTGTTGCTGCATTGTCCGAGAAAAACCGCATGAACCCGCCTTAAGGCCAAGGCGCTTTTCGTCAAGCGCAGACGGCTGTGCATCAATATTGCAGCTTCAACCCCGGCCGGGGCCAACGCATTTTGGCCAGTTGCCCGCTGCCCGACAGACAGATATAGGCATCGCGCATATCATCGCCGCCAAAGGCGATATTGGTGGTGAAAATGTCGGGTGTTGGCACAAATTCGACGAGATCGCCCGCGGGCGAAATCACGCTGATCCCGCATTCGCCGATGGTGGCAACGCAAATATTGCCGCATTCTTCCACTGCCAAACTATCAAAAAATTTATAGCCAGCGGGGCGATAGAGCGGGATACCGGGGCCGCCCGGCCCGCCGTCCGCCGCCACTTTGCCCGGCGCGGTAATGGTAAATTTCATCAATCGGCAAGTGTAAGTTTCGGCCGCGTAGAGCGTTTTGCCGTCGGGCGACAACCCCACGCCATTGGGGTTATTCGATGGAAAAACAACCTCTTCCAAATGGCTGCCATCAGTCTTTCCGTAAAAAATACCCACAATATCATGGGTGCGGTTGGCATAATCGACTTTGCCATGATCGGTGAACCAAAAGCCGCCGTCGGCGTCGAAAACAATATCGTTAGGGCCGCGCAAGATGCAGCCAAAATCGCCGCTTTTATAAAGAATCTCCACCGCGCCAGTGGCGATATTGATCCGCTCAATCCGCCCGCCCGAATAATCATCGGCAATGCCGTGCGGGGTCAGATAACCAGCGCTTTCGTTCCAGTTGAAGCCGCCATTGTTACAGCAATAGAGCCAGCCATCGCCGCCCAGCGCCAGCCCGTTGGGCCCGCCGCCGGTGTCCGCCAGCTTGCTCTTCCCGCCACCAGGCGCGATGCGGGTAATCTGCCCGCGCGCAATTTCGGTTAGGATGATGCTGCCGTCGGGCATGACAATCGGCCCTTCGGGAAAGGCCAAACCGGTTGCGATGATCTCCATTACCCGTCTCCTCAGGAATCAGCGGTGATGCTGGCATAGATTGGCGCGGAATGAAAGCCGTTCCACCGCCATGCCTCATATTCTAACTGTTAGCGTGATTTACCAACATATATGATTTTGTAAATTATTAATGAATGATAAATATCACACAAATATTTGGTAATATTAGATTTATTAAAACTGGCATGCGATGTGCTTATGTGTGTTTGTACTGCAAATATGAATATAACCGCCACCATCGGTAAAGATTGAAAGGAATATTACAATGACCATCACCATCCGCACACAGATCGCTTGCTTATTCACCGCCGTTTTTTGTGCCTTTATCACCGTCGGCACCAGCGTTGCCCCCGCGATCGCTTCGATATCGCCCTATCTCGCCTAAACCCATATCTGACAAGGAACCCACATTATGAATTTTTCTGACCATCCCAAAGCCGCCGCTATCCTCGCCTCGCTATTTTGTGCCTTCATCACGATTGGGATGAGCGTGGCCCCCGCCATCCAACCCGCCGCTGCTTTGCTGGCATAAGCCAGCTTACATCGCTGCTGCGCCGGCAATTATTCGCCTTTGCGTCTTTTGACACGGAAAGCATTTGAATAGCGCCGCCGGACGATTACTATGGTTTCACCCGATATCATAGCGACGACCGGAGGCCATATGACCAACTATCCCACGGACCTTAAATTCTATATAAATGGCCATTGGCGTTCGGGTGATGGCCGCGCGGTCCACCGGATCATCAACCCGGCAACCGGTGAGAAGCTGGCCGAATTGCCCCTGGCGAATGCCGCTGATCTTGACGAAGCGCTGCTATCGGCGGCGCGCGGCTTCGAAATCTGGCGCGCGACCGATGTTAACGAACGCGCCGCCAAATTGCACAAAGTCGCCGATTTGATCCGCCAGCGCGCAGATGCCATCGCGCCTTGGCTCACGATGGAACAGGGCAAGCCGCTGGCCGAGGCCAAAGGCGAGGTGCTATCTTGCGCGGCGACTTTTGATTATTTCGCCGAAGAGGCAAAGCGCAGCTATGGCCGCATTTTGGTGCGCCCCACCGGACAGCGCAGCTTGGTTCTCAAACAACCGATTGGCCCGGTTGCGGCATTCAGCCCGTGGAATTTCCCGGTCAGTTTGATGAGCAAGAAAATGGCCGCCGCGCTGGCCGCCGGCTGTTCGATCATCGCCAAACCGCCCGAAGAAACCCCGGCCTGCACCATCGCCATCATGCAATGCGTGGTTGATGCAGGGATCCCCGCCGATGCCGCTCAATTGGTTTTTGGCGTCCCCGATATGGTCAGCCGCCATTTGATCGCATCGCCGATTATCCGCAAAATCAGCTTCACCGGCAGCGTACCGGTGGGCAAGCATTTGCTGAAGCTGTGCGCCGATGGGGTCAAACGCACCACGATGGAACTGGGCGGCCATGCCCCGGTGATCGTCTTTGAGGATTGCAACCTGGAAAAAACCCTCGATCTGGCGGCGGCCACCAAATATCGCAATGCGGGCCAAATTTGCATTTCGCCCACGCGCTTTTATGTGCAGCAAGGGATTTATGAGGCCTTTACCAAAGGCTTTGCCGAACGGGTTTCAAAGATAAAAGTCGGCAACGGGCTGGATATTGATAGCGCGATGGGGCCGCTCGCCAATGATCGGCGCACCCCGGCAATCGAAGCCTTGGTGGAGGATGCACGGGCCAAAGGGGCGAAAGTGCTGGCTGGCGGTGCGCGCGGCGGCGGCGCAGGTAACTTTTACCAGCCAACCGTGCTATCGGATGTACCGGCAAGCGCCGACGTGATGGACAATGAACCCTTCGGTCCGGTCGCGCTGATCCGACCCTTTGCAACATTTGACGAAGCGATTGAACAGGCCAACCGCCTGCCTTTTGGCCTGGCCGGATATGCCTTCACCGAAAATGGCCGGCAGGCCAATCGGATCGCCGATGCCTTGGAGGTGGGCATGGTGGGCCTCAACAATTTCGCCATTTCTGCGCCCGACGCGCCCTTTGGCGGCGTCAAAGAATCGGGTTTCGGCAGCGAGGGCGGCCCCGAAGGCCTCGACAGCTATCTGGTCACCAAAGCGGTCCATCAATATTGAA
>JAKFUU010000054.1 GCA_021732525.1 Sphingomonadaceae bacterium
TGCTCGCCAATGATATCTCCATGCGGATTGGCCGTAAATTCCTCGCCGATGTAAAGAAAATAGCGGGCAAATAGCGCATCACTATTGCCCGCCAGATTGTTCAGAAAGGTCATCACGCTCTAGGTCAGCCTTTAACCTTCAAACTGCCGCTGGCCACGCCGCGCGTGCGGCTATAATTGGCGATAGCGATTTTGGCTTGTGTCATCGCCGATTCCATTGCGCTTTTGCGGCATTTTTCGGAAAGCATCTGTTGGCTTACTGTGCGCCCTTGGCCGATTTGACAAACCGACCGCACGGCCGATCTGATCCGGGTTTCGAGCCGTTTTTGGCCCGAAGCACTGGCCAGGTTCAAATCAGAATAGCCAACAAGACGGGTTTGTTCCTGCACGGCCGCTGCTACGGGCGCGGTGATGGCGAGCGATGAAAGCGTTAAAGCCGACAGGCAGAGGAATGATTTGATGTGGGTTGTCATTTTCTATTCCTTGATCGTTTTTACGGCCCGCGACCAAAGAAAGGCCCGAACCATTGGGAGAGGGGTGCAGGCCGACCCGAGTTAGCTGGGGAGCATCCTAAAAACCGACCTGCCCATTTTAAATAGGCCTGCTGTATTACCGGTGCATTACAGCTTCGACGAGAAATGTTGTTTTTGCGGCCAATCGACGAACGACACGATGAACACCACGCTGCTATCGATGAACGCCTCGCTCTTCCAATTTTATGACGGCGATAGGCCGGCAAATGGCCGGCAAGTGGATTCGAATCGATGTAAAAAGTGGCTTAAGATTGCGCGCTTGGCAAGCCGCGACTTTCGCGTTCCACTTCGCGCCACCCAATATCGCGGCGGCAAAAACCCCATGGAAAATCAATATGGTCGATCATTTCATAGGCCTTTTTTTGTGCGGCGGTGACGGTGGCTGCCATAGCGACCGCATTCAGCACGCGGCCGCCGCTGGCGACAAATGCGCCGTCTTTCATTGCGGTTCCGGCATGGAACAGCTTTCCTTTCGGTGTTTGCGCCAACGCGCGGTCAAGCCCCGAAATGACACCGCCTTTTTCAGGCGCCGCGGGATAGCCAATTGCCGCGATCACGACGATCAAAGCAGCCATATTGTCAAATTCCGGCGGCGGGACATCGGCCAATCGCCCCGTTGCCACCGCGAGCATCAATGCGGCAAGATCGCCCTTAAACCGCATCATCAACACCTGACATTCGGGATCGCCAAAGCGGGCGTTATATTCGATGAGCCTGGGCCCGCCGCTCGTCAGCATCAATCCAGCGAACAAGACGCCGCTATAGGGCATGCCGCGACGCGCCATATAGTCCACGGTGGGCCGGATGATTTCGGCCATCACCTGCGCCTCATATTCGGGCGTTAGCACCGACGCAGGGGAGTAAGCGCCCATGCCGCCGGTGTTGGGACCGGTATCGCCTGCGCCAACCCGCTTATGATCCTGCGCGCTGCCAAATGCAGCGATGTTTTTGCCGTCGGTCAGTGCGAAGAAGCTCACTTCTTCGCCGGTCATAAATTCTTCGATCACCACCGAAGCGCCCGCCGCGCCAAAGCCGCCGCCGAACATATCCTCGATCGCAGCCCTTGCTTCGCCCTGCGTTTCGGCGATGATAACGCCTTTGCCCGCGGCAAGCCCATCGGCCTTTATCACCACGGGCAAGCCAAAATCGGCCAGCGCGGCGAACGCATCGGACTTATTGGTTAAATGGCGGTAACCCGCCGTTGGGATGTTGGCGGCGCGGCATATTTCCTTGGTAAAGCTTTTCGATCCTTCAAGCTGCGCTGCGGCTTGGTTGGGGCCAAAGACGGCAAAGCCCGCGCCGCGCAGGCTATCGCCAAGACCGCCGACCAGCGGTGCTTCTGGCCCGACCACGACAAGCCCGATAGCATTATCCCGGCAAAAGGCCACAACCGCCGCATGGTCGTTAATATCAAGATCAACAAGCTGCGCTTCCTGCGCTATTCCGGGGTTGCCGGGTGCGGCAAAAAGCGTATCACAAACTTCCGATTGCGCCAGCTTCCATGCAAGGGCATGTTCGCGCCCGCCCGAACCGATGAGCAAGATATTCATGAATGACACTCCAAATTTGGATAGCGGTGGCCGCCTGTTAGCCGAGGTGGCGGGCAGCGACAATGCGCAACCTTTTTCGGTATCCGAGCTTTCCCATGCGCTCAAACGATCCATCGAAGACCAATTTGGCCATGTCCGCGTGCGCGGGGAGCTTTCGGGGTTCAAACGGGCAGCATCGGGGCATCTTTATTTCGGCCTGAAAGATGACGCCGCGATGCTCGACGGGGTGATGTGGAAGGGTAATGCAGGGCGGCTCGCCTTCGCGCCCGAAGACGGCCTGGAGGTGATCATCACCGGCAAGCTGACCACTTATCCCGGCCGGTCAAAATATCAGATCGTGGCCGATCGGATGGAGCTGGCCGGGGAAGGCGCGCTGATGCTATTGTTCGAAAAGCTGAAGGCGCGGTTGGCCGGCGAGGGCCTGTTCGATCCGCAGCGCAAGCGTAGCATCCCCAAAATGCCGCATTGCATCGGCGTGGTCACATCGCCCACCGGCGCGGTGATCCGCGATATATTGCACCGGCTGAACGACCGCTTCCCCGTCCATGTCCTCATTTGGCCGACATTGGTGCAGGGCGAGCAAGCCGCCGCGCAAATCGCCGCAGCGGTGAATGGTTTTTCGGCGATGGAACCGGACGGCGGCGTTACCCGGCCCGATCTGATCATCGTGGCGCGCGGCGGGGGTTCGGTTGAGGATCTGTGGGCTTTCAACGAAGAGGTGGTGGTGCGCGCGGTGGCCGGCTGTTCGATCCCGGTGATTTCGGCGGTGGGCCATGAAACCGATACCACTTTGTGTGATTTTGCCGCCGATTTGCGCGCGCCAACCCCCACTGCCGCTGCGGAAATGGCGGTTCCGGTCCGCGTTGAACTGCTCGACCGGACCATGCAAAACGCACTGCGTTTGGGCCGCGCCATCCGCCGCACATTGACGCATAGCGCCGAACGGTTGGAGGCGCAGCAGCGGCTGCTCCCGAAGCTTTCCGAATTGACCGCGCCGCAGCAACAACGAACCGACGAGTTGAACGAACGGTTGATGCGCGGTTTGGAACGGCGGCTATCATATGCAAAGCTGGCCTTCGCCGTTCCCGCCAATGCTTTGAACCCGGCGCTGTTAAGACGGCTTGCCGAAACGAAACAGCAACGATTATGGGCCGCGCGGCTGCCGGTGGCGGCGCTGCACACGCGGCTTGCCCATGATCAGCAGCAATTGGACGGCGCGGTGCGGTTGATGGCAAGCCTGCATCCCGACGCCCCGCTGCACCGCGGTTTCGCACGCGTAACAGATAGCGATGGCAATATCATCATGACCCGTGACCGCGCCGCGCAGGCAAGGGACGTAACGCTGCATTTTGCCGACGGGAAAATCGCCGCGACCCTGGGCAGTGAAGCAGCGGGCGTGCCGGATCCGCCAACCAAATCTGCATCAAAACGGAACAAACCCGCATCTCCGCCCACCAATCAAGCCGATTTATTCGGCTAACCGGCGGTGAATGCATTGCCAGTTTGGCCCGGCCGCGCCATATAGTCCCCATGTTAATGTCCAATCGAAACAAACTGGCAAAGCTTTATTACACGGCCAACGGCTTTCGCATGCTGGCTTCGGGCGACCATGTGCTCTGCGCGGTTACCGGGGAGCGGATCGCGCTTGAAGATCTGCGTTATTGGAGCGTTTTGCGGCAGGAGCCTTATGCGAATGCGCAAGTGTCAACCCAGGCGCTGATGCCGAAATGAGCCGCCGATGCTGGCAAGGCGGTCATAGATTCTTTCCAGCGCGAACCGAGGTTTTATTGTTGGCGGCCGCATGCGTTATCGGATGCGGCGGAGCGCCAGATAACAGCGACGGTGCAGCGCCGCTTGCCGCCGCTGCGGCCTTTGCCAAGCTTTCGGCTATAAAAATCGACACAGCCAATTTGGAAGCCGAGGCCGAAACCGAAATATACAGCGAATTTTGGCTGGAGGATGATCCGGTGCAAGGCGCGGTAATTTTGGCACGCGCGCCCAGCGGGGCCGATAAAGTGACGTTGGACGGACAGCCCTTGGCGATCGAACCGGACGGCTTTTTCTTGATCGGGTTCGATCGGGACAGCGCAGACCATGCGCGGTTGGCAGCGAAGCTTGATAGCGGCAAGACGATCGAAAAAAACATCCGCGTGCGCCCCGGCGATTGGCGGATCGAGCGGGTGACTGCCCCCGCCACTGGAACGGCAAAGACCACGGCAGAATTTCGCGCGCGCCGGGCCGGCGAATTGGCGCAGATCAACGCCGCGCGGGCCGTGAAAACAGACAGCGGCGGCTGGCGGCAGGATTTTATCTGGCCGGCAAAAGGCCGGGTTTCGGGCGTTTTCGGGTCACAGCGCATTTATCAAGGCGTGCCCGGCAGCTACCATAGCGGGCTGGATATTGCGGCCCCTGCTGGAACCCCCTTTGCTACGCCCGCCGACGGCGTGGTTATTCTGGCCGCCGAAACACCCTTCACCTTGGAAGGCTATTTGCTGATAATCGATCATGGTATGGGCCTAAGCAGCGCTTTTTTGCATTGTAGCGCGCTGTTGGTGCAAAAGGGCGACCGTGTGAAACAAGGCCAGGTGATTGGCCGCGTGGGCAGCACCGGGCGGTCCACCGGGCCGCATCTCCACTGGGGCATGAAATGGAATGTTGCGCGGGTCGATCCCCGCTTGCTGCTACCGAAAGGGTGATCGCATCACGCTCTAAAGTCTGTTTCAGTTACACTGAAACATTGAAGGCACCAGCCCACTCCCCCACCCGGCCACCCGTAGCATATCCTAACCGGGTGGTCGGGTGGGGGAGTGGGCTGGTGCCGCTTCCACGTAAGTGGAAAAACTCTAAAGCGCAGAAAAAACCACATCCAAAACCGGATATTTTGCCCAGTCGCGATGGTCGAAATGCCACCATTCATTCGCAATGCCGAAAAAACCGGCGGATTCGACATAATAGGTTAACCGGTCCCTATTCTGCCTTTCTTGCGCGCTACCGCCCGGAAAATCCCGATAGGCGCGATCGGAAAATTCATCATAGGCGCTGGGCATTGGGACAAGCTGACCATCGGAAAGCCGGTGCAAGCCAATATCGACCGAACAGCCGCGATTATGGCGGCTTCCTCTTGCTGGATTGGCAACAAAGCTGCGTTTGGCGGGCGGGGTCGCATCCCATAACTGTTTGGTGACCGACCAAGGACGATAGGCGTCGAATATCGTCAGGCCAAAACCGTCTTTACCGGCCAGGGCAATCGCTTTACCCAAATCCTGAGCCGCCACGCCAACCAAAAAAGCGCGCGCCGATTGATATAACACCCGCCCGGTGAAATTGTTGGCAGTGGCATAGCGAATATCAAGCCGCAGACCATTGGGGCCATCAAACAACTCGGTAAGGCTGGCTTGCTTGGCATCCGTCAACGGGATCACTGGCTCTCCTGCTAACGGGGGCGTTGGCCCGGCCGGCCCCGTGCGGCGCGTATCTTGCCCGCACCCCGCCACGCCTGCCGCCGCCGATAGCGCCGCACCCACAACAACCGAACGCCGGGTTAAAGCCATCATATCATCCCTTTCGCGCCATCTTGGCCCGTTCCAACAAGGGCCTTAAATAATGCCCGGTATAGCTTGCCGGGGCCTTCACTATTTCCTCGGGCGCGCCCGCCGCGACAATTTCGCCGCCCTTCACGCCGCCTTCGGGTCCAAGGTCGATCACCCAGTCGGCGGTTTTGATCACGTCGAGATTATGCTCAATCACCACCACGCTGTTGCCGCCTTCGACCAAGCGGTGGAGCACTTCCAATAATTTACGGACATCTTCAAAATGCAAGCCGGTGGTGGGCTCGTCAAGGATATAGAGCGTTTGACCCGTTGAACGCCGCGATAATTCCTTGGCCAGTTTCACCCGCTGCGCCTCGCCGCCCGACAAGGTGGTTGCCTGCTGCCCTACCTTGATATAGCCGAGGCCCACTTCGCAAAGCATCGCCATACGCTCGCGGATCGGCGGCACCGCCTTAAAGCTTTCTTGCGCATCTTCGATCGTCATGTCGAGCACATCGGCAATCGACAGGCCTTTCCACTTCACCTCCAACGTTTCGCGATTATAGCGTTTGCCGCCGCATTCTTCGCAAGTGACATAAACATCGGGCAGGAAATGCATCTCAATCTTGATCAGGCCGTCGCCGCGGCAAGTTTCGCACCGGCCGCCTTTGACGTTGAAGCTAAACCGCCCCGGCTTATAACCGCGCGCCTCGCTTTCGGGCAGGCCGGCAAACCAGTCGCGAATATTGGTGAAGGCACCGGTATAGGTCGCGGGGTTGGATCGCGGCGTGCGGCCAATCGGCGATTGGTCAATTTCGATCACCTTGTCGAGATGTTCAAGGCCGGTCACTTTGTCATGCACCCCCGCGATCACCCTTGCGCCATTCAAGCTGCGCGCGGTGGCGGCATAAAGCGTGTCGATGGTGAAGCTTGATTTGCCGCTGCCCGAAACGCCGGTGATGCAGGTGAAGGTGCCCAGCGGCACGCCGGCCGTCACATTCTTCAAATTATTCGCCCGTGCGCCGTGGAGGGTCAATTTCTTGCCATTGCCCTTGCGGCGTTTTTTGGGAACCGCAATTTCGCGCGTTCCGTTCAAATAATCGGCGGTGAGCGAGCCTTTTGCTTTCAGGATTTCGGATAGCGGCCCCTCAGCCATTACCATGCCGCCATGCACGCCCGCACCAGGACCAAGATCAACCACCCAGTCGGCGGTGCGGATCGCGTCTTCATCATGCTCCACCACGATCACGGTATTGCCCAAATCGCGCAGCCGCCGCAAAGTGGCGAGCAGCCGGTCATTATCCTTTTGATGCAGGCCGATACTCGGTTCATCGAGCACATACAGCACCCCCGAAAGCCCACTGCCAATTTGCGACGCAAGGCGGATGCGCTGGCTTTCGCCGCCCGACAAGGTGCCCGATGTGCGGTCCAGATTGAGATAATCAAGGCCGACATTGTTGAGGAAGCCCAGCCGTTCATTAATCTCTTTCAGGATCGCTTTGGCAATCTGCTGCTGCTGATCGGTAAGTGTTTCATTGACGCTGGAGAACCAGGCAAGCGCGTCACCCACGCTCATTCGGGTTGGGGTGGCGATATCGACACCGGCAATTTTGACAGACAAAGCCTCGGGCTTTAACCGCGCGCCGTGGCAGGTATCGCAGGGCTTTGAGGTTTGAAATTTGGATAATTCCTCACGCATCCAGGCGCTGTCGGTTTGCAGCAAGCGGCGATGGAGATTGCCAACCACCCCCTCAAACGCCTTGCGCACGGTATATTCCTTGCGGCCATCTTTGAAGGTCAGCTCAACCGGCATCCCGCTGGTGCCATGCAGGATGATCATCCGCTGATCGGGGGCAAGCGCGTTCCACGGGGTATCGAGGCTGAAATCATAGGCTTTGGCGAGGCTGGCCAGCACTTGCATATAATAAGGCGAAGGCGGGTTCGATTTCGCCCACGGCACAATTGCCCCTTTTTTGAGGCTAAGGCTTTCGTTGGGGATCACCAGTTGCTCATCAAACTCCAGCCGTTCGCCCAGCCCGTCGCAATCGGGGCAAGCGCCTTGCGGCGCGTTAAAACTGAACAGGCGCGGCGCAATTTCGGCGATGGTAAAGCCGGAGACGGGGCAAGCGAATTTTTCGGAAAATACGATCCGGTTGGGCGGCAGACCGGTGCCTTTCATCGCGCCGCTGCCAGCGGCCTCGCCTTCGCGGCCCGGAACCGTGCCATCGGCCAGATCGACAAAGGCCAATCCGTCGGTCAGCTTGAGCGCGGTTTCAAAACTATCGGCCAGCCGGGTCTGGATGCCTTCCTTAATCACGATCCGGTCGACCACCACTTCGATATTATGCTTATATTTCTTGTCGAGTGCGGGGGCGTCTTCAATGGGATAAAATTCGCCGTCGATACGCACGCGGGTAAAGCCGTCCTTCTGCCACCCGGTCAGCTCTTTGCGATATTCGCCCTTGCGCCCCTGCACCACAGGTGCGAGCAGGAAGGCGCGCGTTCCCTCGGGCAGCTGCATCACCCGGTCGACCATCTGTGTCACCGTTTGCGCGGTGATGGGAAGGCCGGTGGCCGGCGAATAAGGTACGCCGACGCGCGCCCATAACAGCCGCATATAATCGTAAATTTCGGTCACCGTCGCCACGGTCGAACGCGGATTGCGCGACGTAGTTTTCTGCTCGATCGAAATGGCGGGCGACAAGCCTTCGATATGTTCGACATCGGGCTTTTGCATCAGCTCCAGAAATTGCCGGGCATAGGCGGACAGGCTTTCGACATAACGCCGCTGTCCTTCGGCATAAATCGTGTCAAACGCCAGCGACGATTTGCCGCTGCCCGAAAGACCGGTGATCACGATCAATTGATCGCGCGGCAGATCGATATCAACGCCCTTGAGATTATGCTCGCGCGCGCCGCGAACTTTTATGTGGGTCAGGCTCATGAGTGAAGTTGTTCCATATTTGTTCTGAAATTACAAGCATCAGTTGAAAAATAAATTGCTTTATTCTTCTGCCCGCGCGCGCTGAAACACCGGCTGGCCGGCGATCCATGTTTGGTCGACGATCGTGCGCCGAATTTCGCCGGGGGATGCCAGCAACGGATCGATATCAATCAGGATAAAATCGGCATGATGGCCGGGGGTTAACATGCCCAGCTTACCCTCGGCAAAGGCCGCATAAGCCCCGCCAGTCGTAAAGCCTTTCAGCGCTACCACGCGGCTGACGCGCTCTTGCGGCCGCCATCCGCCAAAGGGTTGCCCGCCCGCATCCTCGCGGGTGATGGCGGCGGCGATACCGGCAAAGGGATCGGCGGATTCCACCGGCACGTCCGATCCAAATGCAAGCCGCCCGCCAGCATTCAATATGCTTTGCCACGCATAAGCGCCGTCCAGCCGGTCCGGCCCCAGCCGCGCCTCGGCCATGGTCCGGTCCGATGTTTGATGCACCGGCTGCATCGACGAAATTATGCCAAATTTGCCCAGCCGCGGCAGATCGCGAGGATCGACAATCTGCACATGCTCAACCCGCCAACGGCGGTCCCCCGGAAAAGTTTCGGATAATTCCTCCACCGCCGCGATAACCTCTCCATTGGCGGCGTCACCAATGGCATGCACCGCGGGCTGGAACCCGTCCATCACCGCGCGCACCATCAAATTGCGCAGCTCGGCGCTGCCCAGAAACATCAGTCCCTTGTTATCCGCCGCGTCGGCATAAGGGGTTTTGAGCGCCGCCCCCCGGCTTCCCAATGCGCCGTCCAGATACAGCTTCACCCCGCCCAGCCGCAGCCGGTCATCATATAGCCACGGTGTCGGTCGCGGTCCGGCGATCGCCACCATATGATCGATGCCCGCCGCATAGCCGAAAATCCGGATATTCAGCGTTCCGGCATCTCCGGCCCGCCGGTAACTTTGCCAATCCTCGATCGTCGTCCCCATATCGGCGATTGCGGTGATGCCTTGCCGGATCAATATCTCCTGCGCCTTTTGCAGGGCGAGATCGCGTTCGGCGGGGCGCGGCGGCGGCACAAATTTGCCGATCAATTCGGACGCGGCGTCGACGAAAATCCCGCTTGGCTTGCCCGCCAGCTTTTCGATCCGCCCGCCGCTGGGGGATTGGCTGGCCGCGGTTACGCCAGCGATTTCCATCGCCCGGCTATTGGCCCAGCCGGCATGGCCATCCACCCGCTCCAGAAAAACTGGCCGGTCGGCGACCACGCTGTCAATATCGCCCGCATTGGGAAAGCGGGCCAGCCCCCATTTTTCCTGATTCCACCCTCTGCCGATGATCCATCGGCGTTCGGGATATTGCGCGGCATAGGCGGCAATCGCCGCCTGCGCTTGCGCCAGGCTTGTGGTTTCGGTCAAATCCAGCGTCAGGGCTTGAAAGCCAATCCCCATGACATGGCCATGCGAATCGATCAGCCCCGGCAGCATTATTTTGCCCCCGGCATCGGTTTTAAAATCAAGCTGCTTGGGCCGTTTATCTTGCCGCTGAAGCAGCTGACTGACCTTGCCATCCTTGCCGATCAACAAGCCATTGAAACGGATCACCTCGCCTTTGTCATTCAGCGTGATGCCATTGACATTTTCGATCAAACCATCGGCCCATGCGGATGGCGCATACAGCAGAAGGCCCGCCGCGATGGCGGCAGTCCTGACCCATTTGGACATGACATAACGGTAAAATGGCGTCATCTTTTCGGTAACCTTCGGATAAGCGCGCTGGTGTCTTGCCGCCCGCCGCCCATAAATTGAATGTCGGAATAATATTGGTCAACCATCGCCGCCAGCGGGATCGACGCACCATTGGACCTGGCCTCGTCCAGCGCCAGACCCAGGTCTTTGCGCATCCAATCGACCGCAAAGCCAAAATCAAATTCGCCGCGCGCCATGCTTTGCCAGCGATTATCCATTTGCCAGCTTTGCGCCGCCCCGCCCGAAATGGCTTCGAAAACCCAGTCCAGATCAATCTCGGCGCATTGCGCGAAATGGAGCGCTTCGGACAGGCCTTGTAAAATTCCGGCTATGGCAATTTGATTGACCATTTTGGCGGTCTGCCCCGCGCCCGGCCCGCCGACATGAACGATCCGCTTGGCATAGGCTTGCATCACTTCGCCCGCCTGTGTTACCGCTGCCTCGCTGCCGCCGCACATGATCGACAAAGTGCCATTCTCCGCGCCGGCCTGACCCCCCGAAACCGGCGCATCGACGCTGTGAATATCACGCGACTTCGCCTCCACCGCAAGCTGCCGCGCGATCCGCGCCGAAACCGTGGTATGGTCGATGAATAACGCGCCCTTGCTCATCGCGCCGAATGCGCCGCCTTTGCCCAGCGTGACACGGGCCAAATCATCATCGGTGCCAACGCAGGCGATGACAATGTCGGCACCATCGGCGGCCTCCGCCGGGGAAGCCGCAATGGTGCCTCCGTGCAAGGCGGTCCAGCCTTCCGCCTTGCCGCGCGACCGGTTGAAAATGGTCAAGCCATGGCCCGCAGCAGCCAGATGCCGGGCAATCGGGCCGCCCATAACGCCGATTCCGATAAAAGCGATCTTCTTCATGCCGCCACCTCTAAACGCTGTTTCTTCTATACGCCAGATAAGATAGGGGCCATTGCGATATGACCGACCACCTCACGCTTTCGCATGTTCAAGCTGCTCATCACCGGATTAAGGATGCCATCGTCAAGACGCCGACTTTGCATAGCAAAACGCTGTCGATGTTGACCGGTGCCAATATTTATCTGAAGTTTGAAAATCTGCAATTCACGGCCGCCTACAAAGAACGCGGCGCGCTTAATGCCTTATTGCTATTGTCCGAGCAGTCGCGGTCACGCGGGGTCATCACCGCATCGGCGGGTAACCATGCGCAGGGGCTAAGCTATCATGGAACGCGGCTGGGCGTGCCTGTTACCATTGTCATGCCGGTGCCGACGCCCACGGTGAAGATTGTGCAAACCGAAAGCGTTGGCGGCACCGTGGTGCTGCATGGGGAGACTTTCGATGATGCTTATGCCTATGCCCGGCAATTGGAGGCCGAACGCGCGCTCGTCTTTGTGCATCCTTTTGATGATCCCAATGTCGCCGCCGGGCAGGGCACGGTCGCGCTCGAAATGCTGGAGGCGGTGCCGTCATTGGATATGCTGGTCGTGCCGATTGGCGGCGGCGGTTTGATTTCGGGCATGGGCACCGCATCGCGCGCGTTGAAACCGGACATCGGCTTGATCGGGGTGCAAGCGGCGCTTTATCCATCGATGTATGCGCAGATAAACGGCCGGCAAATGGCCTGCGAAGGCGATACGCTGGCCGAAGGGATCGCGGTGAAACAGCCGGGTGCATTCACATCCAAAATCGTCGAAAAGCTGGTCGATGAAATATTGCTCGTTTCCGAAGCGCAGCTTGAATCGGCGGTTAGTTTGTTATTACAAATCGAAAAGACGGTGGTGGAAGGGGCCGGTGCCGCCGGGCTTGCCGCGATCATCGCGCATAAGGAAAAATTCGCGGGCCGCAATATCGGCGTGGTCCTGTGCGGCGGTAATATCGATACGCGGCTCCTCGCCAATGTTCTGCTGCGCGATTTGGCGCGGTCGGGGCGGGTCGCGCGGCTGCGCATTACCTTGCAGGACCGCCCCGGCGCGCTGTTCAAAGTGATGCGATCCTTCGATGCCCATCATGTCAATATCATCGAAATTTATCATCAGCGGATTTTCACAACGCTTCCCGCCAAGGGCTTGATCACCGATATTGAATGCGAGGCGCGCGATGCGCAGCAATTGCAAGGATTGGTCGAAGGTTTGCGCGCAGAGGGCTATACGGTCGAGCGGGTCGAGCTGAATTAGGGTCGGGACCGCGGGCATAGCATGACAATCAATAATCATTGCGCGTTATGGGCGAAGACGGCTATCATTCTGACATGAAAAAACTTCGCTATCTTTGGGGTATTCCTGCCCTTGTCGCCGCGCCGGTTTCGGCCGAGGTCAGAAATGCCGAGGACAATGGCTTTGTCATCTTCCACACCGCCGAAATATCGGCATCGCCCGATGAAATATGGAAGCGATTGTTGGCACCCAAGGATTGGTGGCAAAAGGAACATAGCTGGTCGGGCAGCAGCGAGGGATTTTCTATCGAGCCGAAAGCGGGCGGCTGCTTCTGTGAATTATTTCAAGAAAAACAGGAAGACGGCACGCAAAAAACGGTTGGCAGCGTCGAACATATGCGGGTGATTTTTGCCCGGCCGGGCATGGTGCTGCGGATGCAAGGCGCGCTTGGCCCGCTGCAATCCGAAGCGGTCACCGGCACATTTACCGTCGCTATGGCGCAGCAGCCGGGCGGTAAAACCAGCAAACTCAGCTTCTCCTACATCGTCGGCGGCTATATGCGTTACAAAGTGGCGGCCATCGCGCCGGCGGTCGACAAGGTTTTGGCCGCACAATTTGCCAGTTTGATCGCGCCATTCCAAATTGCCGAAGTCAGCCCCGAATTGCCCGACGGTTGGAAACTGGATGTTAAGGATCTGAAGCGCGCTGACGAGAGTGGGACCGATGATGCGGAAACGAGCAAACCGGATGATCCAGCGCCAAAATCTTCCGCAACCGTAACCCCTCCACCGGGAAAAGGAGGTAAACCCGCAGCGAAGGTTCAATCGCCGGTAACCGATCCCGCCAGCGCCGCGAAAAAGGACCGTTGATTGGTTGCCGTTTTGCAAAAAGGGCCCCGGCAAACCCGATCAAAAAAGAAGATAAATACCGTTAAAGAGATTGGCTGGTGCGAATTGGTGGATATTCCAAGCCTAGGCCTTAAACAAGTTCATGCCAAGATGGATAGCGGCGCGGCCACATCGTCAATCCATGCAACACGGATAAAATCATTTGAAAAAGATGGCCAAAAATGGGTGGAATTTTCTTTTCACGCCAGCGCAAAAGACCAGATAGAGCGGATCCAAGCAAAGGTTGCCGATCAACGCAAAGTGCGCAGTTCCAACGGCAAGGAACAATTGCGCTTTGTCATCGAAGCGCAACTTTGTCTGGGCAAGCTATGTTGGGATGGGCATCTGACTTTGGCCAATCGCGGGTCGATGGCTTTCCCGGTCCTGATCGGGCGGCGCGCGTTAAGACGAGGGTTTTTGGTTAATAGCGGCAAAAGATGGATGCTCGGCAAGCCGCCGTCGGCAACGAATAAGAAGGGATGATATATGAAAATCGCGATGCTCGCTCGCAATCCCAGTCTTTATTCACATAAACGGTTGAAAGCCGTGGCCGAAGCGCGGGGGCACCAATTGGATGTTATCAACACTTTGCGCTGCACCATGAATATTACCTCGCACCGGCCGAGTATCTTATATAATGGCGAACCGCTTGGCGCTTATGATGCGGTCATCCCGCGGATCGGCGCGTCGATCACCCAATATGGTCTGGCCGTGCTGCGGCAGTTTGAAATGATGGGCGTTTGGTCGCTCAACGAAAGCGTGGCCATCGGCCGCAGCCGCGACAAGCTGCGATCGATGCAGATTTTTGCCAAGCATGGTTTGGGCTTGCCCGTTACCGCCTTTGCCCATGACCCCCGGCAAACCGACGAAGTGCTGAAAATAGTCGGCGGCGCGCCGGTGGTGATTAAACTGCTCGAAGGAACGCAAGGCATTGGCGTTGTTCTGGGCGATACCGCGCGGTCGGCAAAATCGGTGATCGAGGCGTTTCGCGGCGCAAATGTGAATATCTTGGTGCAGGAATTTATCAAAGAAGCGGGCAATAGCGACATTCGGGTTTTTGTGATCGGCGGCAAAGTCGTCGCGGCAATGATGCGCACGGGCACCAAGGATGATTTTCGGTCCAACCTGCACCGCGGCGGCAGCGCCAAGACGATCAAGATCACACCCGAAGAGCGCTCCACCGCAATCCGCGCGGCGCGGGTTATGGGGTTAAATGTCGCGGGCGTCGACCTGCTGCGCGCCAATCACGGACCGGTGATCATGGAAGTCAACAGCTCGCCCGGCCTCGAAGGATTGGAAGGCGCAACGGGCCTGGATGTCGCTGCACGAATTATCGAATTTATCGAAAAAAATGCAAAAGTCGGCGCAACAAAAACCAAGGGGAAAGGGTAAACCCGCCTTCGCGGGGGTAACGAAGCTATGGATTTTGCGCGACTTACAAAATAAATATCAACACGGCCTAAGGTTTTTAGAGTCTGTTTCAGTTACATTGAAACATTGGCAGCACCAGCCCACTCCCCCACCCGGCCACCCGATCAGGATATGCTATGGGTGGCCGGGTGGGGGGAGTGGGCTGGTGCCGCTTCCACATAAGTGGAAAAAACTCTAGGCAGGCTGACATAAATTATGCAACTGCGCGCTGGGCCGACTTGAACAAATCCAGACTATCGGCAAAACGCATAGGACGACCGAAATAATAACCTTGGATCTTGCTGCACCCCAATTGCTGAAGCAGTTGCAGTTCGGATTCTGTTTCAACCCCTTCGGCAGTGGTCGTAAGTTCCAAACTCTCTGCCATCGCAACCACGGCCCGGATGATCGCCAGGCTTTCCCGTTTGCTCTGCGCTGCGCCTTGGACAAAGCTGCGGTCGATTTTTATCGTGTCAAAACGCACATTCGACAGATAGCCGAGCGATGAATAGCCGGTGCCAAAATCATCAAGCGATAGTTTGACGCCCAGCGCGCGGACGCGTTCCAAAATTTTGATGGCCAGGCCTCCGTCGCGCAGAAAGATGCTTTCGGTCACTTCCAGCTCCAAACGCCATGCCGCCAGGCCGCTATCGTGCAGCGCGGAGATCACGGTTTCGACAAAGGCCGGAGAGGTTAGTTGATCGACCGAAATATTGACGGCTACCTTGGTTGCCTCAGGCCATTGCATCGCGTCCTTACACGCTTGTCGCAACACCCATTCACCAATCGGAACAATCAACCGTGCGTCTTCGGCAAGCGGGATAAATTTACCAGGTGACACATTACCGAATTTTGCATTATTCCAGCGGACCAGAGCTTCAAAACCCACCAGCATATGATCGCTTTTGGCGTTTACCACGGGCTGATACTCAATATGCATCTGATTTTTTTCCAGCGCATGGCGTAGTTCAAGCTCCATGATCCGCCGTTCTTCGGCGCTGGCGTGCAGCTTATGCTGATAATTATTATGGCTGTTGCCACCCGATTCCTTGGAACGATATAACGCGAGATCCGCGCTGCGCATCAACAACTCCACCGTACGGCCATCAGCCGGACCATAGGCACTCCCGACGCTGGCCCCTATAAAAAGGGTATTTTGATCCACCGCATAGGGTTTTGATAATGTTTCGATAATGCGTCTGGCAAGGCTGGCGACATATTGGCTATCGCTGGCATCGCGAATGACAACCGCAAATTCATCGCCGCCAAGCCGTCCGCAAAGCTCATTTTCGGACATGATCGTTTGCAAGCGCCGCGCCACTTGCGCCAATAGGCGGTCGCCAATGGGATGACCCAAAGTATCGTTGACCGCCTTAAATCGGTCCAGATCAATCATAAAAAAGGCACAGCGCCGCCGCCATTTTTCAGCCTCGACCAGCGCCGCGCCAAGCGCTTCATTTAACTGCAGCCGGTTCGGCAACCCAGTCAGCACATCAAACCGCGCCAGATGCGAAATTTTATCGGCGGATTCGCGCTGCTCGGTAACATCAGAACCAACGCCGCGAAAGCCAAGAAAACCGCCATTTTCTCCAAAGCGCGGGGAAGCGGATAGCTCCCACCAGCGACTAGCACCATTGATAATAACAGGAACAATCAAATTACTGAAAGCCTCGCGCCTTTTTAAGCGATCGGCAACATCATGTAATGCTTTTGCATATTTGCCATCGTCCCAACTGTCGCCGGCAATCAATTTGAGGAGCGGTTGTCCTTCGATCACTTTCGTCTCTTGTCCAAGCGCAAAGGCGAAACGCGGGCTGACATGCGTAACACAGCGCGACACGTCGGTTTGCCAAAGCCAATCAGCACCGCTATCTTCAAACTCCCGCAGCAGGAGGCTCACCGTCTCCGATTTATCCTGCAATATCTTTCCGGCAACTTCGAACAAAATCTGGGCCCGCGCGGAACGCATCGCCGCCATAATCAGCAAGGCCCCGATACCAGTCGCCGCAAGCGCCAAATAATAGCTTTGAAAATAGAGAAAGGAAATAGCAGCAAAGATACTGGTCAAGCCGATAAACACGCTCGCCCCCATGGGGGCTGTCGGCAATAATAGCGACGCATACACCATCATAGCGAGCATAATCGACCACAAGCCCAAGGCTTGCATCAGATTACCATGGATACCCAGCGCGAAAAACGCACAACCCCATAGCAACCCGGAAATGCCCGCCTGTATTTGAAATTGAGTAAGATTGTCGGCGCTGAAATTACCGGATCGGCCGGATTGCAGCTGGTCGAATTTGTGGAAAGAATAAAGATGAAAAGCAGCAAATATGGCGAACCAAGCCATTGCCGCCCAGACCGGAGCAATGTTTTGGTAAAGCATTAAGGCAACGACGGCAAAGAACAAATTTATCGATATGCGCAGAAATGGCCGATCCCGCAGCGACCGTGCCTGGATCGAACTTACAAATTCGCCGTCAATGCCGACAGGATCGGCAAGCCCTAAAAGCGCCCGGTAGGAAATATCCGCCGGCAATTCCAAATTCTGATTCAACTGTTCCACAAGGCAACTGCTAACCGAGGAACCTTACCGATTGGTAATCAACGGTCAATAAAAATACATACCGGACAATATTTTCGAATGTTGGCAGGCTTTTACTATGATAATTCGAAATTAAGGATGACAATATCGGTTATGCCGCAATGGCATAGGGTTGAATCTCACCCGACAGATACAGATTGCGGGCTTTTGCTCGGCTCAATTTGCCCGAGCTGGTTCGCGGCAGCGTGCGGGGCGGCACCAATTCGACAAGGCAGTTCATGCCCGTTACCGAACGCACCTTATCCTTGATCTGTTCGTGCAGCTTTGCGCGCTCATGGTCATCGGAGGTTCGGCATTGTACCAGCACCGCAGGCGTTTCTTCGCCGCCCGGCATTGTGATCGAAAATGCCGCAATATCGCCCGCCTTGAAACCGGGAAGCTGTTCCACCGCCCATTCGATATCCTGAGGCCAGTGATTTTTACCGTTGATAATAATCATATCCTTGGCGCGGCCGACGATAAAAATATAGCCATTCGACATATAGCCCATATCGCCGGTATCGAGCCAGCCGTCGATCAAGCAAGCGGCGGTCGATTCGGGATCGCGAAAATATTCTTTCATCAACGATGGCCCGCTGCACCAGACTTTGCCAATGGTTTGATCGGGCAAGCGGTTGCCCGCTTCATCGCGCACCTCAATCGTCATATCTTTAACCGCCTTGCCGCAATTGACGATGGCGCGGTAGCGGGTTGGCCGGTCCGCGCTGCCGCTGATTCCGGTTAGCGCCGATTCTTCGACCAATTCGACCCTAATTCCTTCGCCCATCGGCATTACCGAAACCGCCAAGGTGGCCTCGGCAAGTCCGTAGCTCGGGGCAAATGCCCGCGCGTTAAAGCCCGCATCGCCAAAAGCATCAACAAAGCTTTGCATCACATCGGGCCGGATCATATCGGCGCCATTGCCCGCCAGCCGCCAGCGCGACAGATCAAAACGTTCCGCCACATGGCTTTTGCTCGAAATCCGGCGCGCGCAAATATCATAGCCGAATGTCGGCGAATAGCTGATCACGGTGCCGTCGGCGCCGCTAATCATATCCAGCCAGGCCAGCGGACGGCGGGCAAAATCTTCGGTTTTCATATAATCGGTTGAAACCTGATTGGCGATGGGCGACAGAAAGCATCCCACCAAGCCCATATCGTGATACCAGGGGAGCCAGGATACGCAGCGGTCATTGTCGCATATCTCCATTCCGTGCGAATGCGCCGACAGATTGTTGAGCAAAGCCCCGTGCGTTACCGCAACGCCATGCGGAAAGCGGGTCGATCCGCTCGAATATTGCAGATAACAAATTTCATCCGGGCCAGCGGTCGGCAGAGCGCATTTTTGCGCTTTTCGGCCTGCAAAGCTGGCCCAATCGATCGCCTCAACGCCGCATAGCTCCGCCGCAGCCTGTGCCATTTCCGCCAATTCGGGCGGGAAGAAAAGTACCGATGGATCGCTGCTTTTCAACTGCACCGACAATTGCTCAATATAGCTTTCCTTGCCGCCAAAACTGGTCGGCAAGGGCAGCGGAACCGGCCAAGCGCCAGCATAGACACAGCCAAAGAATAACGCAGCGAAATCAGGACCGGTTTCCGCGATCAACGCGATACGATCTTCCTTTTTGATACCATGGCTGATTAGGCGATAGGCAATATCGAGCGCATCCTCGCGCATTTCCGTATAGGGATAAGTGCGCGCCAATTTGCCCCGCATATCATGGAAATTAAGCCCTCTTGCGCCGGTTGCCGCATAATCCAGCGCCGCGCCCAAGGTGGTGAAATCGGACAAGCGGCGGGGTAATTTATCCAGCGTGGGTGTCGGCATGAGTTTGCTCATATAGTATCCCATTCAGTGTCTTACCAAAATCTTTGCTGCACGGTAGCAGCCTAAAGCGCGGTTGGCCCGCACACAAGCATCAACAATATTCGTTGATTGTGATAGCCACCGATTGGGGTGTAAAATTGGATAGGACTGTGGCACAAATAGGGCGTGGAACAGCTCCCTCGTCAAAAACGGCGCTTGCCGCCACTCGACCAACGCCGATTGCGCGATTTGGGCCTGCATTATGCCGGACGATACGCCACAACAAAAGCTAAGCTTTCAAGTTATTTAACGCGCAAGATTCGCGAACGCGGTTGGACCGAAGGCGCGGAGCCACCCGATCTAAATGCATTGATCCATGATTTTGCCAGGCTGGGTTATGTTAACGACGCGGCTTATGCGGCGGCGCGGGCGCGCAGCTTTGTCCGGCGCGGCTATGGCAAGGGACGGTTGGAGCAAGATCTATCCGCCGCCGGGATCAGCGATCATGAGGCAAATGAGGCGCGCGGGGTGATAAATGATGGTACCTATGCGAGCGCGCATGCTTTTGCCCGGCGCAAGCATATCGGCCCTTACGCGGCCGAAATGGCCTCGCCTGAGCTGCGGCAGAAACACCTGGCCGCCTTTATCCGGGCCGGGCATAGCTTTGATCTGGCCCGCCGATTTGTCGCCGCAGCGCCGGGTGATGAAATTGAGGGGCCTTAGCGCCGTTTCAAACGCGGTGACAGCACCGAATATTCGGGGAAAACAGGCCCCAAAGCAACATACTCGCCAGATCGTCCGGTTTACTCGCCAAAAAAAAGGCGGTCCGGTATTAACCGAACCACCTTATATATTATCCTAACAAATCAATTACATAATGTCAAAGCGATCGAGGCTCATCACCTTGTCCCATGCGGCAACAAAATCATGCACGAATTTTTCGCCCGCATCATCGCTGGCGTAAACTTCGGCCAAGGCCCGCAGCTGCGAATTGGAGCCAAAGGTCAGATCGACGGAGGATGCGGTCCATTTTACCGCGCCGCTGCTGGCATCGCGGCCTTCAAAGACATTTTCCGCCGTTGGGGTCCAGAGGGTTCCCATATCCAAAAGATTGGTGAAAAAGTCATTGCTCAACGTTTCGGGCCGGCCGGTAAATACGCCCATCGCGCTTTGCCCGCTGTTGGCATTCAGCGCCCGCATACCGCCGACCAACACGGTCATTTCGGGCGCGGTCAAGGTCAGCAGATTGGCTTTGTCGAGCAGCATTTCGGCCGCCGCAAAGGGAACGCCGCTGTCCAGATAATTGCGGAAACCATCGGCTTTCGGTTCCAGATAGCCGATTGATTCAACATCGGTATGCTCCTGGCTGGCATCGGTGCGTCCGGGTGTGAAGGGGACGGTTACTTTATGCCCCCCCTTTTCCGCCGCCGCTTCGACCGCTGCGCAGCCGCCAAGAATGATGATATCCGCAATGGAAATGGCTTTTCCGCCCGTTTGTCCAGCGTTAAATTCCGTCGCCACCGCTTCCAATTTGGCCAGGCTTGCCGCCAATCGCGCCGGGTCATTTGCTTGCCAATCTTTTTGCGGAGCCAAACGGACGCGCGCACCATTGCCGCCGCCGCGCTTGTCCGAACCCCGGAAAGTCGATGCCGAAGCCCAGGCCGCCGACACCAGATCCGAAATTGAAAGGCTTGATGCGAGAATTTTGGCTTTCAGCGCGGCAATATCATTTGCATCGACCAGCGGATGCGAAACGGCGGGCACCGGATCCTGCCACACCAATGTTTCGGCGGGCACTTCGGACCCCAGATACCGGCAAACCGGGCCCATATCGCGGTGCATCAATTTAAACCAGGCGCGCGCGAAAGCATCGGCAAACACTTCAGGATTTTCGTGGAAGCGTTTTGAAATTACCGCATAGGCCGGGTCCATTTTCATCGCCATATCGGCGGTGGTCATCATCAACGGTTCGGTTGACGATGCATCATGCGCGGCGGGCGCCCGCGGTGCGCCCGATGCCGCAGTCGGCGTCCATTGATGCGCGCCAGCCGGGCTTTTAGTCAATTCCCAGTCATGCCCCAAAAGCACGTCAAAATAGCTATTGTCCCATGTCGTTGGCGTATGCGTCCATGCGCCTTCGATGCCGCTGGTGATGGTGTCGCCGCCCTTGCCGCTGCCATAGCTGTTTTTCCAGCCCAGACCCTGTTCTTCGATCGATGCGGCTTCGGGTTCCGGCCCGACAAGGCTGTCGTCGCCCGCGCCATGCGCTTTGCCAAAAGTATGCCCGCCCGCGACCAGCGCAACGGTTTCTTCGTCATTCATCGCCATACGGGCAAAGGTTTCGCGAATATCGCGCGCCGATGCGATCGGATCGGGATTGCCGTTTGGACCTTGCGGGTTAACATAGATCAATCCCATTTGCACCGCGCCCAGCGGATTGGCCAATTCGCGGTCGCCGCTGTAACGCTTATCGCCCAGCCATTCGGCTTCGGGGCCCCAGTAAATATCTTCTTCGGGCTCCCAAACATCGGCGCGGCCGCCGCCGAAACCGAATGTCTTGAGACCCATCGATTCGAGCGCGCAATTGCCGGTGAGCACCAGCAAATCCGCCCAAGACAGCTTACGGCCATATTTTTGCTTCACCGGCCAAAGCAGGCGGCGGGCTTTATCGAGATTGGCGTTATCGGGCCAGCTGTTCAGCGGCGCGAAACGCTGGGTTCCCGATGAAGCACCGCCGCGGCCATCGGTAACGCGGTATGTGCCGGCGGCATGCCAGGACATGCGGATGAAAAAAGGGCCATAATGGCCATAATCGGCGGGCCACCAATCCTGACTGTCGATCATCAGCGCATAGATATCGGCCTTCACCGCCGCAAGATCGAGGGTCTTAAATTCTTCGGCATAGTTAAAGCCTTCGTCCATCGGATCGACCAATTTGGAATGCTGGCTTAATATCTTCAAATTCAGCTGATTGGGCCACCAATCGGCGTTGGACCATGCGCCCGCAGACGCAGTTGTAGCAGCGCCATGCATCACGGGGCATTTGCCGGAGCTATCTCCATTACTATCCATCGTCATTTCGTTCATAGTGATTCTCCAAATTATGCGTTCAGGGGGTTGGTGTTGGATTTCAATAGAAGCTCTGCGCCCGCGCGGCCAACCAAATTTCTTGGATATTGTTATCGGTTCGCTCGATCATTGTTACCGCCCTGCTTTTGCGGTTTATCGCGCCAACGGACGGCAAACACTCTCCAGCCATATTTTATCGTCGCCCGCCAGCAAGGGCGCGATTTTGGCCAAAACCTCGCGGTGATAATGATCCACCCAATCGCATTCGGCGGGGCTGAGCAAATTGACATCGATTAAACAGGGTTCGAGCGGAGCCCAGGTGAGATTTTCAAATTCCAGATAATCACCCTCCGCCCCCGCAATCTCTGCCTTGCGGACCAGCACCAGATTTTCGATGCGGATGCCAAAGCCGCCCTCTTTATAATAGCCTGGCTCATTCGACAGGATCATGCCCGCGCGCAAAGGCTCGCCGGTTCCCGCCTGCACGCCGGCCGATTTGCCAATCCGTTGCGGCCCTTCATGCACCGCCAGATAGCTGCCCACACCGTGGCCGGTGCCATGCGCATAATCGACGCCGTCCGCCCATAAATATTGCCGGGCGAGTATGTCGAGCGAACCGCCCGAGGTGCCCACCGGAAAGCGCGCCTGCGCCAGCGCGATATGCCCTTTCAGCACTTGCGTGTAGCGCCGCCGCATCTCCTGCGTTGGTTCGCCCACCGCGATCACACGGGTGACATCGGTGGTGCCGTCCAAATATTGCCCGCCGCTATCGACCAGATAAAGATGGCCTTCTTCGATTGCGAGATTGGTCGTTTCATTCACCGAATAATGGCACAAGGCGCCATGCGGCCCGGTGGCCGAAATGGTGCGAAAGCTTAAATCTTTGAGCATTCCGGTTTCTTCGCGAAAGGAGCGCAGCTTGGCCGCCGCCGACAATTCATCCTGCCCGCCCTTCACCAGCTCCTCGCTGCACCAGCGCAGAAAGCGCGTCAACGCCGCGCCGTCGCGAATATGCGCATCGCGCGTGCCTTGTTGTTCCACCGGATTTTTCATCGCCTTGGGCAGCACGGCGGGATCGCGCATCTTCACAATTTGCGCCCCGCCCGCGCGCAGGGCTTGCGAAATTGCCGCGACCGACAGATCGGGATCAACGCCCACCTTTTTGCCCGATAGCTTGCTCAGCTGCGCTGCATATTCGTCATAACGGCGCACCGTTACCTGATTGCCCAAATGCATCTGCACTTCGGGAGTCATTTTTTCGGGCGCCACAAACAGCTCCGCCGTGCCGTCATTATGCAGCAAGGTGAAGGCCAGCGGCACCGGGGTATTGGCAACATCTTGCCCTCGAATATTGAATGTCCAGGCCACCGAATCGAGCGCGGCGATCACGGCGGCATCGACGCCTTTGGCTTTCATCTCTGCTGCCATCTGCCGACGTTTTTCATCGCTGCTTTTGCCCGCATCGGCGTTGGTATGCACGGCCAAAGGGGCCAGCGAGCGTTCGGGCCGGTCGGACCAGACGGCATCAATCGGATTGCCCTGAACCGCCACCAACGTCGCACCGGCCTTTGCGGCGGCGGCTTCGGCCATTTTTACCCAAGCCTCGGTATGCAGCCAGGCATCATAGCCGATTTTATCGCCCGCCGCTGCGTTGGCCGCAATCCATTGATGCGGTTTGGTTTCCGCCACCGACACATAGTCAAACAACGCGCCATCAACCTGCGCGCGCACCTGCACCGTATAGCGGCCATCGGTGAAGATTGCGGCCTTATCCGCCATCACCACCGCGCTGCCCGCGCTGCCGCCAAAACCGGTTAACCAGCCCAAACGCTGCGCATATTCGCCGACATATTCGCTCATATGTTCATCACAAATTGGCACGACAAAGCCATTAAGACCGCGGCGCTTCAATTCCTCGCGCAAGGCAGACAGACGGGCTTCGTGAGTTTTCATCAACATTTGATCTAATCCCGTTGCTTGAAATGAGTTACCAAGCGTAACATAGCGATAAGCAGGCTATTTTGGGAGAGTGTTTATGTATAAAATAATTTTGCCTGCGGCCTGCGCGCTCGCCATCATGACTGCTCCCGCTGCATCTTATGCGCAAGACAGCGCCATTCCATCCAAGAAAGAAGCTATGTCAGAAACCGTGAAATCCGAAATCCAACCCCCCGTCGCCGAAAAACGCCCGCATAGCTTTACCTATCATGGCATCACCGTCGAGGATCCCTATCATTGGATGAAAGACCAAAGCTATCCCAAGATTGATGATGAAAATGTGCTTAATCATCTGAAGGCCGAAAATGCCTATTATGACGCCAAAATGGCCGGGCAGAAACCGCTTATCGATAAACTTTTCAATGAGATGAAGGCGCGGATCAAGGAGGATGACAGCTCGGTCCCGCAAAAAGACGGTGACTATATTTATTGGTCCAAATTTGATGAGGGCAGCCAATATCGCAAACATTATCGCAAAACCGCAGCGGGCGGTGCAGATCAGCTGATCCTCGACGAAAATGAACTGGCCAAGGACAAAGATTATTTCCGGCTGGGTGAGCTGGAGATCAGCCCCGACGGCCGGTTAATGGCCTATGCTTACGACAATAACGGATCGGAGCGGTTCGAACTGCATATTCGCGATCTGACCAATGGCGCTGAATTGCCCGATATTATCCCCGGCACGCTGTCCAGCATCGTCTGGACAGCGGATAGCAAAGGCTTTGTCTACGGCCTGGCCAACGAAAATTGGCGCACCGATAACGCCCGTTACCATCGGCTTGGCAGCGATCCTGAAACCGATGTGGAAATTTACCATGAGGCCGACGAAGGTTTCCGCGTTGATGTCGGGGTTACCGCGCAGGAGGATTGGATCATCATTGCCACCGGCGATAATATCACCAGCGAAGTGCGACTGCTGCCGGCCAGCAACCCGCTTGCTGCACCCATCCTGATCAAGCCGCGCCAAATTGGCGTGCAATATTCGGCCGATATCCGCGATGGCGAAATTTGGGTGCTCGCCAATGACGAGCACATTAATTTTCGCATAGCCAAAGGCGCGTTGACCGCGCCGGGTGAATGGCAAACCGTGATTTCGGGGGACGATCGCAACTATCTGACGGGGATGGTGCTGTTCAAAGATTTCTTCGTCGTGCAAAGCCGCGTCAACGGCCTCGACCAGGTCGATATCAACGATTACGCCACCGGCAAAAGCCGCGAACGGATCAAATTTCCTGAGGCCAGCTATGATGCGGGGCTGGGCGATAATCCCGAATATAATGTGCGCAAGTTGCGGCTTGATTATGAATCGATGGTGACACCTGACACCGTTTTTGATTATCATATTGCCGAAAAACGCCTCGAAACGCTGAAGGTTCAGGATATTCCTTCGGGCCATGACCCGGCCCAATATGTAACCGAGCGGCTATCGATCACCGCGCGCGACGGCACGGCGGTGCCGGTGTCGATATTGTATAAAAAGGGCTTTAAGAAAGACGGGTCGCAGCCGCTCCATCTCTATGCTTACGGTGCCTATGGCTATGCCGTGCCGCCGGGTTTCAGCACATCGCGTTTCAGCCTCGTCGACCGGGGCTTTGCCTATGCCATCGCGCATATTCGCGGCGGGGATGATTTGGGTTATGGCTGGTATCTCGATGGCAAGCTGAAGAAACGCACCAACACATTCAATGATTTCGTCGATGTCGGCAAAGGCTTGATCGAACGCGGCTATACCTCCGCGGGCAAGCTGACGGCATCGGGAGGCTCCGCGGGCGGCGAGTTGATGGGCGCGGTCGCCAACCAAGCACCGGAAATTTTTGGGGCGGTCGTGGCGCATGTGCCCTTTGTCGATGTGCTCAACACTATGCTGGACGAGACGCTGCCGCTGACGCCCGGCGAATGGCCCGAATGGGGCAATCCGATCAAGGATAAGGAGGCTTTCGAATATATCCGCAGCTATTCGCCCTATGATCAGGTGACGGCCAAATCCTATCCACCGATGTTTTATACCGGCGGGCTTAATGACCCGCGCGTAACCTATTGGGAGCCCGCCAAAATGGTCGCCAAATTGCGCGAATATAAAACCGACAACAATCTGCTGCTGATGAAAATCAATATGGGCGCTGGCCATGGCGGCAAATCGGGCCGCTGGAACGCGCTGGAGGAAACCGCCGAAGAATTTGCGTTTATCTTGTGGCAATTGGGAATGGGGGAGTAGGGGCCGGGCATATCGATCTCAATTTCGCGGCTCCTGTTTGCGGTAGGATAACGCCTCGGCAATATGGATGCGGCCAACGCCGGGCGCGCCCGCCAAATCCGCGATCGTTCGCGCCACCCGCAATATCCGGGTATAGCCGCGCGCGGATAGGCGCATCGCCTCTGCCGCCTGCGCCAGCAATTTTACGCCTGCCTCATCGGGGGTGGCATATTGCGTCAGCGCATCGCCATCCAATTCAGCATTGGTACGCGCATCCAGCCTCGATAGCCGCGCGCTTTGGATATCGCGGGCGGCTTTGACGCGGGCGGCCACTTGCTGCGATCCTTCCGCCGGCGGGGGCAGCACGAGGTCGGCGGCGCTGACCGCTTGCACCTCAACATGCAGATCGATCCGGTCGAGCAACGGCCCCGATATCCGCGCCTGATAATCGGCGGCGCAGCGCGGTGCGCGGCTACAGGCGCGCGCCGCATCGCCCAAATGGCCGCAGCGGCAGGGATTCATCGCCGCGATTAGCTGAACATTGGCGGGGAAGGTCACATGGCTGTTGGCGCGCGCAACGCTAACCGTGCCGGTCTCCAATGGCTGCCGCAGGCTATCAAGCACGCCGCGGCCAAATTCGGGCAGCTCGTCCAGGAATAACACGCCCAGATGCGCCAGGCTGACCTCGCCCGGCTTCACCTTCAACCCGCCGCCGACAAGCGCGGGCATCGATGCCGAATGATGCGGCGCGCGAAAGGGGCGCGTGCGCGACAGCCGCCCGCCCTCCAACGTTCCGGCCACCGATGCCACCATCGAAACCTCCAACGCCTCTGCCGGGGTTAGCGGCGGCAAGATGCCGGGCAAGCAAGATGCCAGCAGCGATTTGCCCGATCCCGGCGGACCGGACATGAGCAGGTTATGTCCACCCGCCGCCGCGATTTCGAGCGCGCGTTTGGCGGTTTCCTGTCCCTTCACTTGGTTCAAATTTGGACCAGCGGCAGGCGGATCGACATCGCCGGGCCGCGGCGCTGACAATACCGTCTGTCCTTTGAGATGGTTGAGTAACGACAATAGATCGGGCGCGGCCACCACCTCCACCCCGCCCGCCCAAGCCGCCTCGCTGCCTTGCAAAGCGGGACAGATAAGGCCCATGTCGCTCGCGCCTGCATGCAAAGCCGCAAGCAATACGCCGGGCGAAGCCGCAACCCGCCCATCCAGGCCCAGCTCGCCGACCACGATAAAATGCGACAGCGCTTCGGCATCGGCGATGCCCATCGCCGCCAGCAAGGCAAGCGCGATCGGAAGGTCATAATGCGATCCTTCCTTGGGCAGATCGGCGGGCGACAGGTTCACGGTGATCCGTTTGGGCGGCAGCGATAGCCCCAGCGCCGATATCGCCGCGCGCACCCGCTCCCGGCTTTCCGCGACGGCCTTATCACCCAGGCCGACGACCGAAAAGCCGACCATGCCCGGCGCAACTTGGCATTGCACCTCGACGCGGCGCGCCTCCAGACCCAAATAGGCTACCGTTGATACGATCGCTACCATATTGCTCCTTCAGACTTTTTGAAGGCTGATGTGGCCGGGTCGTGCGGATAAGTCGAGCAATCCGCTTGGTATACCAAACGATAGGGTTAATTTTTCCGCAACCTTGCATTGTTACCCGGCGGCAACATCGCGGCGCTTAAGGTTCCATTTCATACAGATGGAATAGGGCAATTATGACTCGCTTTTTGAAGCTTACCAATGCTGCAAACCGCGCGATATTCGCCTTATCCTTACCGCTTCTTGCCTCTCCGTTGCTCGCCAATGGCATTGCTGTCGACAGTGGAATATACAGCTGGTCAGAGACAGACACGCCAAACAATGCCGCCGATCTACCCGGCGGCCTGCGGACAAGCTTCGGCCCATTTCATGTTGTGGGGCATGACCGGGCCGAGCTTGCCGGTAGCATCGAAACCGATACGCCAGCGCAATTTCACGCTATGCTTAAGGCTTTTCCATCTATTAAACAGATTGATATGGTGGATTGTCCGGGCACCGGCGATGATGAGGCCAATTTTACGCTCGCCCGGATGATCCGCCGCGCGGGCATTGCGACTTATGTGCCCGGCGGCGGCTTTGTTGCCTCAGGCGGCGTGGAACTGTTCTTAGCGGGTGTTCATCGCCGCGCGGACCCGGACGCAGAATTTGCCGTGCATAGCTGGCGCGATTCCGATGGATTGGAGGCCGCAGATTTTGCCAATGATGACCCGGTCAATGTGACCTACATCAATTATTATCGTGAAATGGGAATGGGTGAAGCACAGGCCCGCGCTTTTTACGCCTTAACCAACAGCGTGAACCATGATGACGCGCTCTATCTCAAAGCCGCCGATATCGCCCGTTACGTTCGGCTCGATTAACCGAATTTCGGCCCGATGGAATCACCGGGCGGGCGCAAGAAATGGCCAAAGATGAAAGTTTCTGGACCGCATTTTGATTCCTGAAAAATGGACCGCTATTTTAAAGTCGGTGACAATAACGCGCAGCAATATGTTAACATATTGACCACATACCGACTGGTTGGTATGTGGTCAATATGACGAGTCGCACTACAACCTCTCCTCGCCCGTCTGCTCGATTGAAACTGATCGAGGCGGCGCATATTCTGGTGCGGCGGCGGGGCTATGCGGCCACTTCGGTCGATGAAATCTGCGCGGGTGCGGGGGTTTCCAAAGGGGCTTTCTTCCACCATTTTGCCTCCAAAGAAGCGCTCGCCGCTGCGGCCGCGCAAGCATGGACCGCGCACGCCGAACAATTTATCTTCACCTTGCCCGATTGGACCAGGATCAAAGACCCGCTCGAACGCCTGCTCGCCCATATTGATTTTCGCGCCGCGATGATGGACGGCCCCGCCGAAGCCTATACTTGCTATGTCGGCACGATGGTGCAGGAAAGTTTCGCCAGCAGCGAGATACTGCGTCAGGCGGGCGATGCGAGCATCACCGCTTACGCAGAACGGCTCGCCGAAGATATTGACGCGGCCATTGCGCTTTATGGTATCAAGGACGGCGTCACTGGCATCAGCCTGGCCTATCATCTGCAGGCGGTGCTGCAAGGCGCTTTCATCCTCGCCAAGGCCAAGGCCGACCCCGCCATCGCCCGCGACAGTGCCGCACATTTGAAAAATTACGTTGTTATGCTGTTTGACAGAAAGGAAGCTTGACCATGCCCAATATCGTCCATCTTCACCGCATTTTTCCCGTATCTCCTGCTAAGCTGTTCCGCGCCTTCACCGATGCGCAGGCGATGGCGCAGTGGTTGCCGCCCTATGGCTTCACCGCGGCCGTCCATCAATTGGAGGCGAAGGTCGGCGGCAGGCACCGCATGTCCTTCACCAATTTCACCAGCGGGAATAGCCATAGTTTTGGCGGCGAATATCTGGAATTTCTTCCCGATGAGAGGCTTAAATATACCGACCGTTTTGACGACCCTAATCTGCCCGGCGAAATGGTCGTGACGGTGGATTTTAAGGCGGTCGCTATGGGCTGCGAAATCCGCATCGAACAAGCGGGAATTCCCGATATGATCCCGGTGGAGGCCTGTTATCTGGGCTGGCAGGAATCGCTCGACAAGCTGGCACGGCTCGTCACCCCCGAAATCCCCGACTGACTGGCAATTATTTTTTGAGGAGAAAGACAATGAATGATCATGCAAACACCGCGCCCACCGGCGGCCTTACCCCGCATATCCAAATTGGCGATAAGCGCGCCGCCGAAGCCATCGATTTTTACAAAAAGGCATTTGAAGCCGTCGAGATACGGCGGATGCCCGCCGAAGACGGCGTTCGTTTGATGCATGCGCATGTTCACATCAACGGCGCGTCGTTGATGCTGCATGATGAATTCCCAGAATTTGTTAGTCCCGAAGAGGCCGACATGGCGGTCGGTAGCGGCATGACGATCCACCTGCAAGTCGATGACGCCGACAAATGGTTCGACCGCGCGGTGGCGGCGGGCGCAACCCCCGTGATGCCGGTCGAGGACACATTCTGGGGCGACCGTTACGGCCAGGTTAAAGACCCCTTCGGCTATCGTTGGTCGATGGGTCATCCGCTCGCCAAGGACGCATGATTAAATACGAAAGGAGAAAGACTATGGCATATATAGACGGTTTCGTAATCGCCATTCCCAAGGCGAATAAGCAGAAATTTATCGACCATGCGCAAATGGCCGACGGCATGTTCATGGAAATGGGGGCAACGCGCATCCTCGAATGTTGGGGCGAGGATGTGCCCGATGGCACGACCACCGATTTTCGAAAGGCGGTGAAGGCGGCCGAGGATGAAGATGTCATCTTCAGCTGGATTGAATGGCCCGACAAGGAAACCCGCGACAAAGCCTATGCGATCATGATGGACCCGGACAATAAAGACCCGCGGATGGATATGGAGAAAAACCCCATGCCCTTTGACGGCAAACGCATGATATATGGCGGATTTGCGCCCGTTGTAACGATGGAGAAATAGGGATAGTGTCTAATAAAAGGAGATGGAGATGACTAACAAACATGGCGATTTCATTTGGTATGAGCTGCTGACGGGCGATGCCGATGCGGCGGGCGATTTTTATGGCAAGGTTGTGGGCTGGACATCGGCCCGCGCGGGCCAGCCCGGCATGGATTACCGCTTCTTCTCCTCGGGCGACGGCAGCGATACTAAGGACGGTATCGGCGGTTATATGGCGATTACGCCGGAAATGGCCAGCGGAGGCGCGCAGCCTTGTTGGCTGGGTTATATCGCGGTGGACGATGCCGATGCAAGCTTGGCCAAGCTGACCGCTGCGGGCGGCACCGTGTTGATGCCCGCGATGGATCTGGACGGTGTGGGCCGGATAGCGATGGCCGCTGACCCGCAAGGCGCGCCCTTTTACATCATGAAGGATGCATCGAACGAAGCAAGCCACGCCTTTGCCGCAACCGAGCCCAAAATGGGCCATTGCGGATGGAACGAGCTATCCTCATCCGATCCGGAGGCCGCGAAGAATTTTTACGGCGCGCTGTTTGGCTGGATGAAAGATAGCGATATGGATATGGGACCGATAGGCAAATATGAATTTTGGAAACCCGGCGACGGACGCGAATTTATGCTCGGGGCGGTCATGCCGCTGATGCCCGGAATGCCCGCATCGGCCTGGACCTATTATTTCCGTGTGGCCGATATCGACAGCGCGGTTGCGGCGATCAAAGCGGGCGGCGGCAAGATGTTGCAAGAGCCAACCGAAATCCCCGGTGGCGATTTTTCCATCACCGCGGTGGACCCGCATGGCGCAGCATTCGGACTGGTCGGGCCGCGAACATGAGCCAGCCTGGGCAGATCGCCCCCGAACTTATCGTCAGCCAATGGTTCAACACGCCGGAGCCATTATCGCTCGAAGGATTGCGCGGCAGCGTCTTGCTGCTTCACGCTTTCCAGATGCTCTGCCCCGGCTGCGTCGCCCATGGCACGCCGCAAGCCGAAAAGGCGCACCGGTTGTTTAAGGGCGCGGGTCTGAAGGTTATCGGCCTTCACACCGTATTCGAACATCATGCGGCCATGACACCCATTGCGCTCGATGCTTATATTCACGAATATCAGCTAACCATGCCGATCGGCGTCGATCAAGCGGGTGAAGGCACACCGATGCCCGTGACCATGGGCCGATATCATATGCGCGGCACGCCCACGCATATATTGATTGGCCGTGATGGCCGGATCCTGCATCACGGATTTGGTCAGGAGGAGGATATGGCGCTAGGTGCGCGGATTGCAGCGGCGTTGGAAAGGAAATGAGCAAAAATACGGTCTGTCTCTGGTATGATGGCGCAGTGGAAAAGGCCCCCCGCGGCGCGAGGGTGATGCGAATGGTGCAGCCAGTTTGCGGCGCGGCGGCCGGTTACTTAAGCGGATATCATCTGCTTCCCATGACCCTCTTGTTTTCGCGGTAAGATGCAAAGCGTAATATCGGCCTATCGCGCGGTTGACTTTTGCCGCACATCGCCATAATGCGCCGATCAACAAAGGCGGTCTCCGTTTGGATTCGGGGGCATTTTGCTTTTTTTATCTATAATTCTAAGGATTACCGCAATGAAGCGCACCTTTCAACCAAGCAACCTTGTGCGGGCGCGCCGCCATGGTTTCCGCCACCGGATGGCAACCGCCGCGGGCCGTGCCATCTTGAATGCCCGGCGCGCGCGGGGCCGCAAGAAGCTGTCCGCTTAATTATTCACCTTAATTATTCACTGGGCGGGGGCGTGCCGATGCCGCCTTACAAGATAATAACGAAACGCGCTGATTTCCTTCGCGCGAACCGGGGCAAACGATTCGCACGTCCCGGCTTTGTATTGTTGGTTTCCGATCGCGGCGATCATGATCCTGCCATTCGGCTGGGCATCACCATCACCAAAAAAGTGGGTAACGCAGTGATCCGCAACCGGATGCGGCGGCGGTTCCGCAGCCTGATGCGTGAGATGTTGGCAGATAGCGGCAAACCCGGCGCGGATCATATATTGATCGGGCGGACGGACGGGATCGAGATGGATTTTGGCCAGCTCCGCGCCGATTTGCATAAAGCCTTTGCGCGGATCGCGGTATGATGGCCCGGCTGCTGATCCTGATCGCGCGCGGCTGGCAGCTTGGCCCATCGCGGATTCTGCCGCCGACATGCCGTTATAGCCCCAGCTGTTCGCAATATGCGATTATCGCGCTGCGCAAATATGGCGCAATTAAGGGTAGCTGGCTGGCGGCGAAGCGGCTATTGCGCTGCCAACCATGGGGCGGGCACGGGCATG
>JAKFUU010000009.1 GCA_021732525.1 Sphingomonadaceae bacterium
ACGAAGCCCACAGATTGCGGAATGTTTATAAGCCGTCGAACGTGATCGCCAACACGTTGAAAATGGCGCTAGCCGAGCGCCATAAGCTGTTGCTGACGGCGACGCCCCTGCAAAACTCGCTCCTTGAGTTGTTCGGATTGGTCAGCTTCATCGACGAACACACCTTTGGCGATTTGAAGAGCTTTCGGGAGCAATTCGCCAATCTCTCGCAGGAGCGCACCTTCGAGATTCTGCGTGAGCGTTTGAAGCCGGTTTGTCACCGCACGCTTCGTCGCCAGGTGACAGCCTATGTCCCCTACACCAAACGCCATGCGATTTTGGAAGAGTTCAGCCCGGACGAAGCGGAAGACCGGCTTTATAATCTCGTGACTGACTATTTGCAGCGCGACAACCTTCAGGCGCTTCCCGCTAGCCAACGCTCTCTGATGACGCTCGTGCTTCGCAAGCTGCTCGCGTCGTCCACCTTTGCCATTGCGGGCGCGCTCACCTCAATATCCAACCGGCTACAAAAGCGGCTCGATCAGAGTAGGCCCACGTCGCTCTTAGAGGAGCTGGACGAGGATTATGAGGCGCTGGATGAGACGGCGGAAGAGTGGTCGGATGACGAAATCGAACCACTGACGGAAGCCGATCAGAGGGCGCTTGAGCTCGAAATTATTGAGCTTCGTGAGTTTGCGGAATTGGCAACCTCCATCGACCAAAACGCCAAAGGGAGGGCGTTGCTGAAGGCTTTGGAAGTGGGTTTCGCCAAGGCGCGCGAATTAGGTGCGGATGAAAAGGCGATCATCTTCACAGAATCACGCCGCACCCAATCCTATCTGCTGCGGGTGTTGGCCGAAAGTCCGTTTGCCGATCGCATAGTGCTGTTCAACGGCACAAACACCGACGATCAATCGAAAGCGATTTATCGCGAATGGGTGTCCCGCCATGAAGGCTCGGATAGAGTTACGGGGTCGCGAACAGCCGATATGCGCTCTGCCTTGGTCGATTATTTCCGCGAACAGGGCCGGATTATGATCGCCACCGAGGCCGGTGCCGAGGGCATCAATCTCCAATTTTGCTCAATGGTCGTGAACTACGATCTGCCCTGGAACCCACAGCGTATTGAACAGCGCATCGGGCGTTGCCATCGCTACGGCCAGAAACACGATGTCGTAGTCGTCAATTTCCTCAACCGGAAGAATGAAGCCGACCAGCGCGTCTATCAGTTGCTGTCCGAGAAATTTGAGCTTTTCGAGGGCGTTTTCGGGGCGAGCGACGAGGTGCTTGGTGCCATTGAATCTGGCGTCGATTTTGAAAAGCGGATTGCCGGTATCTACCAGCAATGCCGCCAGACAGCCGAGATCAAATCCGCTTTCGACGAACTCCAGCTTGAACTCACACTTGAGATCAACGAGGCGATGACCCACGCGCGGCGCAAATTGCTCGAAAATTTCGACGACGAGGTGCGCGAGAAGCTCAAAATGCGCAACGCTGATACGAACTTGCACCTCAGCCAGTTCGAGCAGCAGTTGATGAAACTTGCGGCGCATGAGCTGGACGGTGATGCCGATTTCATCGACTCATCATCGTTCCGGCTCAATGCCGTCCCGCATTGGCTTTCGGGCGAGGGCGTTCCTACCGGCCTGTATGAATTGCCGCGCCGCACCGGCGACGCGCATCTGTTCCGCGTCAATCATCCGCTTGGTCAGGCTATCGTTGCCCGCGCACAATCGCGCGACCTACCCGTCGCTGAGATCGCCTTCAATTATTCGGGCCATGAAGGGCGCATTTCCCAAATCGAACTCCTGAAAGGTCAATCGGGCTGGCTCACAGCGTCGATGCTGTCGGTCGAGGCGTTGGGCCAGAGCGAGGATCACCTGTTGCTCGCGGGAATGACCGACGACGGAACGACGCTTAGCGCCGAGGCCACTTCGCGGTTGATGACCATTGCCGGTGGCGTCACCGGATCGGCCACACAGCCCGATGCAATCACAACCGTACTCGCTCAATCGCTGGCCGAGCAGCAAGCGCACATCCGCCGGGACATATCGGAACGCAACGCCCGCTTCTTCGAGATCGAGGCTAACAAGCTCGACGGGTGGGCGGACGATTTGAAGGTAGGGCTGGAGCGCGAGCTGAAGGAGCTTGATCGCCAGATCAAGGAAGCCCGCCGCGCCGCTACGCTCGCGCAGACGCTGGAAGATAAGTTGGCCGGGCAAAAGGCGGTTAAGGCGCTCGAAACCGAGCGCTCGAACAAGCGTCGGTCGCTATTCGATGCGCAGGACAAGATTGACGAACAACGGGCCGTTCTAATTGCCCAGATCGAGGGTAAGCTCGAACAGAGCGCGGAAACAAAGCCGCTTTTTACGATCCGGTGGAGTGTGAAATGAGCGAGGAAAAATCACCGTCCGAAACATTGGCAGCGCAGATTGTGGATCAGTTGATCCAGTCGGGCCTTGTCCGCACGGAGAAAAGGGATTCTGTCGTCACCAAGATCGCATCGGGCGAAATGAAGGGCCTCGACTGGAAGAACGAGATCGACCTGGCTGCCGAGAAGGCTGCAACGGCATGACCGGGATTGCTCTAAAATCGCTCAGCCTCACGGCGTTTCGGGGTGTCAATCATCAACGGGGCGCAGACAGTCGCCTCAACCGCTGGCTTCGTTGCCGATAATCCCGATCACGACATTTCCGACGCAAAGGTCATGATTACGCTAATCACCGCCGACGCGGACGGAGAGTTTGGAAAATCGGTCACGCGGGCGCGAAACCATCAAAATCCTGTCCAGCTCGGGAATTTTGCGGCACTTGATGATGAGCAGGAGCGGCTGCGCCGCGAACTTGCGATGCTAGATATTGAGTATGTGTTCAAGGCGGGCGCTACACCGCAGGGATACGATCCAAAACGGATTCTGCTCGCCGAAGCCGTTCAGGCCTTGGCCGTTCTTGAACCTGACCCCCGCTATGCTGTCTGGCTGAAAAAGCAGCCATCTGTTTTCATCGATACGGCAAGCGAGCCATACCAACAGATATTCGGGCAATCATTGAGTGCCTATCGCCTTGCCAATGCGGTCACGGTTTATCGCTACATTCGGTCTCAGGTTCAGGCCCAAGTTCGCAGCAGCTCGTCGTACGAGAAGGCCGCCTACAAGCACGGCGAATATGCGATTGCCTTTGTGTTCGCAAAGATGCTCCGGGATTCAATTGAGGGGCACTCCTTGATCGAATTGGCGAAACTTCGGACAGCGGCAGGGTCTGCGTTCGATCTTGCTCGCCAAGCGCACTGGGATGTCATGTCAGGGGTCAACTGGCCAGGTGCGTTAGCCGTGTTCCGGAACCAAACTCATGCCCTTCCAGTCATTCGGAAAATTATGACCAGACACTTCCAATTGAAGGATGATCCCTTGCGCAAACAGCTCGCGCAAAAGTCTTCCTTTGGTCAGACACATCAGGTTGACCTCTTCAAATACCTTGCCGCCAAAGCTCCCCAGATTGCGAATGTGATATGACCAAAAAACAGAAGCTCGAACTAACATGGGTGGGCAAGGAAAACCGGCCCCGGCTGGAGCCGCGCATTCTGATCGAAGACCCGGCGAAGAGCTATCACGCCGCCTCGCGGGTTTCGGACGGGGACATCTTCGACAATGTGCTAATCCACGGCGACAATCTGCTCGCGCTCAAGGCGCTGGAAGCGGACTATGCAGGCAAGGTGAAGTGCGTGTTTATCGACCCGCCCTATAACACAGGCAGTGCCTTCACCCACTATGATGACGGGCTGGAGCATTCGATCTGGCTGGGCCTGATGCGCGACCGGCTGGAAATCATTCGCCGCTTGCTATCCGAAGATGGCTCTCTGTGGATCACCATCGATGACAATGAGGCGCACTATCTGAAGGTCATGTGCGACGAGGTATTTGGACGCGCGAATTTCGTGTCAAACGTCGTTTGGCAGAAGAAATACTCGAAGCAGAATGATGCGAAGTGGCTCAGCACGAGCCACGATCACATTTTGCTTTATGCCAAAAATAAGGAAACGTGGCGTCCCAACGCTGTTGAGCGAAATGCCGATCAGCTCAAGGGTTATTCCAACATTGACAATGACCCGCGTGGTCTATGGCAATCTGTTGTCTACACCTGCGCGAAAACACGCGCCGAGCGGCCCAACCTCTATTATGGAATTGAGCATCCACGCACCGGTGAATTGATTTATCCCAGCGAGACCCGTGTTTGGGGATACGACCCAAACCGCCACGCACAGCATGTCCGTGATGGACTCATTTGGTGGGGTAAGAACCAAGAGAAGGACAAGCCCCGGTTGAAATCCTTTCTTCAGAAAGTCGGCACTGGCTTGGTTCCCGACACCCTTTGGTTTCGGGACGAGGCAGGGGACAACCAAGATGCCAAGCGTGAGGCACTCGCGTTCAATTCAGCGGATGTATTTCCGACTCCCAAACCCGAAAAATTGCTGAGCAAGATATTGCAGATCGCCACCAATGCGGGTGATCTTGTGATCGACTCCTTCGCTGGTTCCGGCACGACCGGCGCGGTTGCTCATAAAATGGGCCGCCGCTGGATCATGGTGGAGCTTGGCGATCATTGCACCACCCACATCGTGCCGCGTCTCGCCAAAGTGATTGACGGCAGCGATCAAGGCGGAATCAGCAAGGCGGTCGATTGGAAGGGCGGCGGCGGCTTCCGCTTCTACGAACTTGCTCCGTCGCTGTTAGAAACCGACAAATGGGGCCGGAAGGTCATTTCACCCGACTACGACGCGGCTATGCTGGCGCAGGCTATCTGCAAACTCGAAGGCTTTGCCTACGAGCCAAGCGATAGCGTCTATTGGCAGCAGGGCCATTCGTCCGAAACCGACTTCCTCTATGTCACCACGCAGACGCTGGGGCCGGAGGAACTGGCGGCGCTGAGCGATGAGGTGGGCGAAGGTCGCTCATTGCTCATCCTCTGCGCCGCATTCCGGGGCAATGCCGATCTTTGGCCAAATCTGACTTTGCGCAAAATCCCCAACCATATCCGCAGCAAGTGCGAGTGGGGGCATGACGATTATTCGCTCAATGTCGCCAACCTGCCAATGGCTGAAAAAGAACCCGCTCCGCCGCCACCCGTGCAAACCAGCTTGTTTGACGGGGAGGATGGAGCATGAGCAATCTCCGTCACGTCAACGCCATATCTGGTCGCTTGAGCCTGCGCCCGCCGCAGCGTCGCAGTCTCGAAATCCTTGACCGGATTACGGAGATCGTGCCGCCGACGCGCGCCACCGATCTTGCTGCTGCGATGGACATCATCGCCAGCGAGTATCCCGGCGTTGTCGATTTCGAGCGTGATTTTCCGTCGCTGTGCTTTGCCCTGGCCACCGGCGTTGGCAAGACCCGCCTTATGGGCGCGTTCATCGCCTATTTGAAGATTGCCCACGGCATCAATAACTTCTTCGTCCTCGCGCCGAATCTGACGATCTACAACAAGCTGATCGCGGATTTCACGCCGAACACCTCCAAATATGTGTTCAAGGGCATTGCCGAGTTTGCCATCTCGCCGCCGGTGCTGACCACCGGCGAAACCTATGAGCGGCAGATTGCCTCAGGCGGCAATCTGTTCCCCACGACGATCAACATTTTCAATATTGCCAAAATCTCGTCGGAAGTGCGCGGCGGGCGAAGCCCGCGCATTCGCTCCTTCCGCGAGGAAATCGGCGAGAGCTATTTCGACTATCTGGCGAGCCTGCCCGACCTGGTGCTGTTGATGGATGAATCGCACCGCTACCGTGCCACGGCCGGGATGCGCGCGATAAACGAGTTGAAGCCCGTGCTTGGCCTTGAGCTGACTGCGACGCCATTCGTTGAAAGCACGCGCGGGCCAGTCGCCTTCAAGAACGTCATCCTCGATTACCCATTGGCCCGCGCTATGGAGGATGGCTTCGTCAAGGAGCCTGCCGTTGTCACCCGCAAGGATTTCAATCCGGCAGGAAAATCGCCCGAAGCGATCCAGACGATGAAGCTGGAGGATGGCGTTCGCCTGCACGAAAGCGTCAAGGTCGATCTGGAAACCTATGCGCGCGAAAATGGCGAGCGGATCGTCAAGCCTTTCGTTCTGGTGATCGCGCGTGATACCACCCACGCGGCGGAGCTGACCCGGTTGATCCAGTCCGACGCCTTCTTTGAAGGTCGCTATGCCGACAAGGTGATCCAGGTCGATTCCAGCGTGAAGGAAGAGGAGACGGTCGAGAAGCTGTTGACGGTGGAACACGCCGAGAACCCGGTCGAAATCGTCATTCACGTCAACATGCTGAAAGAAGGTTGGGACGTCACCAACCTTTATACGATCATCCCGCTCCGCGCCGCCAATGCGCGGACGCTGATCGAGCAGAGCATCGGACGCGGGCTGCGTTTGCCTTACGGCAAGCGCACCGGCGTTGCTGCCGTGGATCGCCTGAACATCGTCGCGCATGACCGGTTTCAGGAAATTGTGGAAGCGGCGAACGATCCCAACTCGACGATCCGCTTGAAGCAGCTTGTGCTTGATGAAGCCGATTTGACCCGCAAGACCGTTACGGTCGTGGCATCGCCAACGATCCTTGGCAGTCTTGGCCTGCAATCCGCACCGAGTGAGGGCGCGGCGACGGCTTCCGGCCCGGCGCAGACTCCGGCGTTCACCGATCCGAATGACATCCGTGTCGCGCAGCTCGCCTATGATGCTTTCCGCAAGCTCGCGCGTGAGCCTGACAAGGTGCCGAGCGTTTCCTATCTTTCCCGTGCCGATGTGCAGGAACAGGTCGTGCGCGAGGTGCGCAGCCAGTATCAGGCCCCGCAGCTTGAACTTGGCGGCATCGCCAAGCCTGCGCCGGATATAGAAGCCGTAATTGCCGCAACCGCGAAATTGATGGTTGAACGCACCATCGACATTCCTCGCATTACCGTCATGCCCAAAGGCGAGGTCAAGGCTGGATTCAAGCCGTTCACACTCGACCTATCCGGGATGCGCTATCCCGCGCCGAGTGACGAGCTTTGGGCCAAGCATCTGCGCACCGATCAGGTCGATATTATCGGTCTGTCACAGGGCAATCTACTTGAAGACCGGCTGGAGGATTATGTCGTCAGCGGGCTGATCGACTTTTCCGACATCGCCTATGATGAACATGCCGACCTGCTCTATGAGCTTGGCGGACAGGTGGCGCGGCACTTTCTCACCTACCTCTCCGAGACTGACGCCGGGCAGGTCTTGTCATTGCACCAGCGCGAAATTGCGCGTGCTGTTCATGCCCAGATGCAGGACCATTTCTGGAAAGACGAGGCAGTCGAATACCACCACGAGATCCGGCAAGGCTTCTCGGAACTCAAGGAAACCGCATTTACAGCGTCACGCGAAGCCCCGCTCGATTTCCGAGTGCCGCCCGCCGACAAGAGCAATATGGCGCGGTATCTGTTCGGCGGGTTCACGAAGTGCCTCTCAACGGTTGCGAAGTTTCATTCGGATACGGAGCGCAAGCTGGCCGTTATCCTCGAACGCGAGGCGCTGAAATGGCTGCGGCCCGCCAAGGGGCAGTTCCAGATGTATTATCGCAGCGGCCACGACCATCTCGAATATCAGCCTGATTTTGTAGTTGAAACCGGCGATTGCATTCTGATGCTCGAACCAAAAATGGCGACGCAGATGCAGGACAAGGATGTTCTGGCGAAGCGCGATGTTGCAATCCAGTGGTGTGCCTGGGCGAGTGAACATGCGCGGTCCTACGGTGGGAAGCCGTGGCAATATGCCCTGATTCCGCATGACGCGATTGCCGAGAACATGACGTTGGAATTTTTGATGAAGCAGTTTGGGTAGGGCTTTGGCGCTGCCTGACTGCAATCGGGCAGGTGCGAGAACTCAAGGACGGAAGACGTGCTGCTTGAGGCTTTCGGCTTCAGCATCCGTCAAACGGGTCATCACTTGAGGCGGATGAAAGCCCGGTCGCAGCTCCTTTAGCGTTTCCATGCTCGCTGGCAGGCCCTTCCGGACGTTTGCCAGAATCAGCCCGAAGGCGCTTACAGAAGCATCGAAATACCGGTCAAATTCTGAACGATCTATGCCAGTATTTCCGTTACAACGCTCCCAAATCTCAGCAGGCGTGCCTGCGACGATTTCTTTCACTTCCGCTACCCCCAGCACAGCGCCGACGGGCTTGGTCACATAAATCCAAAGCCTAGTGCCCTTCGTGATTGGCGGTATCCGGCGGCGCAGTTCAACAGTTTTTGACCCAGTGAAAATTGCCTCAGCATAGCCGGGTCGGATAGAAATTAGAGCATTTTCAACGGGATTCACGAAGCCATCCTTGTGAGAGAATTTTTGTAATCTTCTCACCGGGAAGCGAGACTGCGGAAATGAGATTGGCGCTGCCGGTCGCGCCAATCGACTTCAAGTAGCTTAGCGGGACGGGCACGGGAAGCGGGAATACGTTGTCGAAGGTGGTGAACAGCACGTCGTCCGTGGCCGAGAACGCATCCACATCATCGACAACCAGTCGGCGCTGACCGTCATTGGGCAACTCCGATTTCGAGATCAGCACTCTATCGACAATGCGTGCCACCGCCACAATTGCCCCTCTGCCACCGGACCGTTTGGATTCATAAAACAGGATAGGCGCGTCTAGGGGCATGATCTTTGCGCTTCTCGGCGCGTTGACATATGCACGTCGGGTAAGGAATGCCGCATCCTTGTTCTCGACGAAATCGAAGGCTTGCTGCGGATTGGTTCCAAGCAGTGCATTGGCGTAATTCTTGGCAATTGGCACAACCACGCCGTTCCGATCCGGCCATACGAAAATCGCAGGTCCGAGCACATCGGGGAGCTGGGATACGCGGACTTGCAGCAATGGTTCGCTTGAAGGCGTCAGGCTGATTTCCTGGCCGTTTATTGACGATGATGGCATGGTGACAGGCATGGCTATATCGGTCCTGCGCCGAATTTCGGCTGCGCATTCACTCCAGTTTGCTTGGGTTACAGGCATACCCACCGCCAACTTGCGATAGGAATTGCCTGACTTGCTTCGGGTGAAACCGCGAGATTGTGCGATGCTGTTGACCGTTGACTGACCAGCGACATGGATCAATTCGATCAAAATCGGATGGCCGGCGCAGGCGTCCCTGGTCATTTGGTCGAGCAGAAAATCAGCGAAAAGACCTGCATCGACATGATCCGCTCTTGTGTGGACTAGCAGGCGCGCGACCGGTTTCATGCCACGAGGTATCACCAGCACCGCCAGCGCGTGCAGCCGTCGATCATCACGAATTGTGCGGACCTGGCGTGTCACGCCGATAGCCTGCGTCTGAGTGAATTCGTTCAGAATCCCGTTGGCAATGCCAACCTCGGTGAAATAGGCCGCTACCTCTGCTTCGGTCGCCAGCGCAAATTTGAAACCGACACCAGGATGCGAAGCGAAGCCTGCATCAGAAGGCTCCGGCGGAAGCAGTGCGACTGTTTCATCCAGGGAGATGACGTCAATTCCAACTTCTTCGAGCAGGCGGTCGCGCGCGTCCAGCACCGCTGAATCTCGCGTGATGAAAGCAGACGCTTTGGACAACGCGGCGTGTGCCAAATGCCCGGCATCACTCATCGACTGCTTTTTTCCAGCAGCGGATGAGCCTGTTTCCACAAACACGATGTCGTGAATTTTGGTGGTAAGTTCTTTCAATGCCGTCGCGTCGGGTTTCGGAAGCCGAGGCATACGCAATGCCATCTGCAACACCGGATCGCTGGATTGGCCGGACGAGGTTCGCCTCAGTTCGACGACGAACTCCTCCGCCACAACCAGACGAATTTCATGGGACAGAGCGGCACCGAAGAGCCGACGGGCTTTTTCAGATTCAGCCCGTTCCCGGACGAGATCGAAATATACGTTTAGATCGAACGCATAGATTGGATCATCGCCCGCACTTCGCTGCCTGATGCCCAGATCGCTCCTCGCTGATGTCTGACGGTCGGCAAATGTAAAAAGGCTATCGGTTTCAAGCTCTCGCACATGGGCCAGAATGGCCCTTTTTCTGGCGGAACCGCCTTGACGCTTGAAGGCCTGAACAAATCTGTTTTTGAGGTAGAAGCTCAGCGAAGTTGGCAGATCTTCAGCGATGTCGGCTCTGATGCTGAGGAAGCCTTGTCTTTCGAGCTTCGACACAAGCGAGTTCATCAAGGTCGTTGCGGCCCCGCTTCTGCGCCAAGCCTTATCCGTCGCAATTTGCTGCACTTTGGCGTGTGGAAATACACCACTGTAAAGAACATACCCGACAAGAGAGCTGCCTTCGCCTGTCGCGAGAGCAATCACCCGATCCCGAAGAATTGCTTCCCGAATTGCAGAGTCCGAGAGAAAGCCCAATGCATCGTTTTTCTCGGAGTCTGCGAGCGCCACAATTTGCGGGTGCAACGCAAGGAGCATATCTCGCCGACTAACCAGCGAAAAAGCCGTGCGTTTGGAAGTTTGGATATTTGCCCTGCTTGATACGCCGTTGCCCATGCCCATTGTATCTAGCGGAAACCTCAAGGAAAGGTAGGCCAATAGTGGCGGTTTGTATCCATCTAACCATCGGAAGCCAATATCATGCTGTTGTCTGTTCTGATGCATCGTGGATGTGCGCTGCCCTGCGGGCGACCCGCTCTATCCGCTAACGCGGACCAAGCCTATAGTCTTGGCCCTCCGGGTGACGATCGGGAGCGTGTGAAAATGAGCGGGAGAATCCAGGGACGCACTCTTTCCCGCTGCGCTCCTTAGGGTGCGGTGTCATTTGGCTGACCCGCTGGCGCTCTTGCCTCTTTCCTTGCCGTGCGGGCGACGGACGCGCCTTCGCTCCGACTGGCGGCGCAGCGCCGTTGGCGCGACAGCCTGGTCATCGCTCTGCTTGCCGCCACACCGCTCGTCGGCGTCGCGCCGTGCAAGGGTGCCTTTCTTGTTGCGCCGCTGCGCGGCGGTTTTCTTTCAATGATATTCGACTGATTGTGGACGGCGCGGACGCGCCGGCGTGTGTGTGGCCGTCCCCGAAGAGGGGGATGGGCGGCGCTTCCGGCTAGGCCCGCCGCGCTCAGGCGCAACCCGCAAGCGGGTCTTTCACTTTGTTACAGCCTTACAGGTGCGCCTGATCCCGGCGGGCCTCTTGGTCGCTCTTTGCCGCCCACCCCCCTCTCCGGGGGCGTGTGGTTTTAGAGGCGAGGAGGCGACGATGGTGGATCAAGGCAGGATGCGGCGGAGCAGAGGCAAGGGCGGGGCAGATGGCAGCGCGTCACGCGCATCGCTTTATGACGAAGTGACGGCCAAGATCATTGCCCAGCTTGAAGCGGGCCGCTTCCCGTGGGCGCAGCCGTGGAGTTCAGCGGCGGCAGTGCCGGGACTCCCCCGCAACGCGGTTTCGGGGCGTCCCTATTCGGGCGTCAATGTTCTCATTCTGTGGGGCGCAGTCATTGAAGGCTGTTACCCGTCACAGGATTGGTTGACCTTCCGGCAGGCGCTGGCCGCTGGTGGATGCGTCCGCAAGGGTGAGCGCGGGCATACGATCTTTTACGCCGACCGCTTCACCCCCGAAGACGGGCGCGAGAAGGGCGAGGGCGCGGAGGGCGAACCCCGTTTAATTCCGTTCCTCAAACGCTTTGTCGTGTTCAATGCCGCGCAGTGCGACGGATTGCCCGAGCGGCTGACAGCCGACCCCACGCCGTTACCGGCCCGCGAACAGCATGAGGGCGCGGAGGCGTTGATTGCCGCGACGGGTGCGGATTTCCGCATCGGCGGCGCGCGCGCCTTTTATGACATTGGCGGCGACTATGTGCAGGTTCCGTCGCAACCGGCGTTCACGCATCAAATCGACTTCTACCGCACGGCCCTTCACGAGCTTGGACATTGGGCGGGAAGCAATGAGCGGCTGGCGCGTGACCAGTCGGGGCGGTTCGGTTCCGCACTTTATGCCCGCGAGGAACTTTGCGCCGAACTGGCATCGGCCTATCTTTGCGCCGCGCTTGGGATCGTCCCCACCGTTCGCCATGCTGACTATCTCGGCTCTTGGCTTGCAGTGTTGCGCGCCGACAATCGCGCCATTTTCAAAGCCGCCAGCCAAGCCAGCAAGGCGGCTGATTTCCTCCTGTCATTCGTTCGGGAGAGCGAATGCACCTTGGCGCGCGCGGCATGAAGGCCGCGCTCCCCTTATCGTCCGAACAGACCCCCATCGGTGAGCAGACGCTTGTTTACGGCGTTGCGCCGATCACGCCCCGCGACCGGCTGGCCATGCGCGCCAGCGCCCCGCCGATCACGGCTTGTTCGACACCAACGCCCGCAATCAGATCGAGATGTTTTGAAAGGATTTTCCCCATGCTGTTACTCACCCAAGACTTGCGCGCCCGCCTCATCGCCAACGGCAAAAGCCGTGGCGATCATGTGCCGGTCGTCAAATTCTTCAATCCCGTAGGGTCGGGCACTTGGCTGTTTTCCGAACTGGACGAAGACGGCGACATTTTGTTCGGGCTTTGCGATCTTGGCTTTGGTTGCCCCGAAATGGGTTCGGCCAGCCTTGCCGAGATTGCAGCGGTATCGCTGCCGTTCGGCCTCACCATTGAGCGCGACCTGTGTTTTGAAGGGCGCTTCCCGTTGACCATTTATGCCGATGCGGCCCGCGTGGCGGGCAGCATCACCGAGGACGAGGCGCGGCTTGAGGCCGCAGCCGTCGCCCGTGCCAGCGAACTTTCAGAGCTTCCGCCACCTTGACCCCCAAGGTGGCGGCAGACCCCGCCCGTTCACCTCCGAACGTGCGGACAACCGGCCCCATCCTCACCGCCCCCCAAGATGCCCCGAGGATGGGGCCACCCCCAAGCGAAGGAGTAACCTACCATGCACATCGACCAAATCCCGCTCGACCATCTTTCGGTTTCCAAGGCCAATATGCGGGCGGGCAAGAAGCCGCCCGAAATTGCGGACATTTTGCCGTCGATCATCAAGCGCGGCGTGATTTCGCCGCTGTTCGTTCGACCCAATTGCACCCCCGGCCATTTCGAGATCGTTGCGGGCAAGCGCCGCTACTATGCAAGCCTTGAGGCCGCGCGGCAGGGCCAGGACGGCGTGACGCTGCCCTGCATCACGCTTGGCGAGGGCGACGACGCCGAGGCGCTGGAAATCTCGATGATCGAGAATATGCTTCGGCAGAATCCCGATCAGGTGACGCAGTGGGAAAGCTACACGCGGCTGGTCAAGGAAGGCCGCAGCGTCGAGGACATTGCCGCGACCTTCGCGCTGACCGAGTTGCAGGTGAAGCGCATTCTTGCGCTGGGCAATCTGTTACCACGCATCCGCGAGGCATTCCGCGCCGAGGAAATCGACGCACCCACGGTCAAGCACCTGACCTTGGCGACCAAGGCACAGCAAAAGGCGTGGCTGGCGCTGTTCGAGGATTCGGACGGCTATGCGCCGCGCGGGCAGCAGTTGAAGGCGTGGCTGTTCGGCGGCACGTCGATTGCGACCGGCGCGGCGCTCTTCGACCTTGCCGCTTTCGATGGCCAGATCGTCAAAGACCTGTTCGGCGATGAAGGCTATTTCGCCGATGCCGATCAGTTCTGGGCCGCGCAGTCCGCCGAGATCGAGCGGCGCAAGGCCGCCTATCTCGAAGACGGCTGGAGCGCGGTCGAGATCGTCCCCGCCGGTGTCTATTTCCAGACATGGGAGCATGAAAAGACCCCCAAGCGCAAAGGCGGGCGCGTCTATATCGACGTCAACGGCAAGGGCGAGGTGGCGTTCCACGAGGGCTATTTGACCCACAAGGAGGCGCGGCGGCAGGGTGAGGGCGGCGGTGATGCGGGCAAGCAGCCCGCAGCCGCACGGCCGGAAATCACCGCAGCCATGACCAGCTATGTTGACCTGCACCGCCATGCGGCGGTGCGGTCGGCGCTTGCCGCGAATAGTGGCGTGGCGTTGCGCGTCATGGTTGCCCATGCGATTTGTGGTTCGCCCCTGTGGGGGGTGAGGGTGCAGGATCAGCGCAGCCGTAACGAAGTGATCACCGAGAGCATCGAAACCAGCGTTGCCGAAGCCCGCTTCGACGAGCGGCGGCGCGCGGTGCTTACCGTGCTGAACTTCGACCCCGACGAAGCCAGCATTACCTTGGGCCACGAACCGAGGAACGGCGTCAGCGGATTGTTCCAGCGGTTGCTGGAACTGCCCGACGCGGTGGTCATGGAGGTGTTGGGCGTGGTCATGGCCGAGACACTGGCAAGCGGAACCGGACTCATCGAAACCATTGGCCTTCACCTTGGCGTCAAGATGGCTGATTATTGGGTGGCGGACGATGCCTTTTATGCGCTTGTTCGTGACCGCGAGGTTTTGACCGAAGTGTTGCGCGAGATCGGCGGCGATACCGTGGCACAGGCCCATGCCGCCGAGAAGGGCAAGACGATCAAGGGCGTCATTGGCGACTATCTGACCGGCGGCAATGATCGCGCCAAGGTTGAAAATTGGGTGCCGCGCTGGATGGCGTTTCCGCCATCGGCCTACACCCAGCGCGGCGGGGTGGCGACGGTTGCTGCCGCCAACCGCGCGGTATGGCTGGCCGAACCCGAAGCGCCGCTCGATCCCGACCCCGCTGCCGGAGATGCGGCGGACGAGGTGGAGGGCGGCGATACCGAAAGCGCCGATGCGCTGGAAGAGATCGACGAGCAACGCCTTGCGGCGTGAGCGGGGAGCGGGCGGCAATGTGCCGCCCGCTCTTGTCCGCGTCACGCGCGCCACAAAGCCCCGTCCGGCAGAACCGGACGGGGCTTGAGTGCCTTGTCATTTTGGATTGCGGCTGGGCACGAAACTGACCTGATGATGTGGATTCCAATCTCTGCGCGTGAACAGGCGGGCGGATCGGGGCGGGGCGGGATGCAACGCTGACCGAGGCCGTCGCCGCCTTCCTACAGCCTGCACCAGCAGCCCTGTCACCAGCAGCCACAGCACCCGGCGCGACGGAGCGATACCATTCCCTGCCCTGTCGGCAGGATGCCGCGACGTAGCTCGACAATTCCACCCTGTGACTTCGTGCGGCAAAGTTCCGTCAGCCAGACATTGAACGCGCCAACCAATCCTTGCCAAATATCCTTGCGTCCGATTGCCAGAACCGCGCTCACCCACGGCCTCGTCAATGGCTTTGGTTGGCAGCGGACGGCTGCGCCTCTTGCCCCTTGCTGCAACGGTTGGCCCGAAGTTTCTTCCCCTGGGCTTCGCCCATTCCTCGCGGAACCAAGAAACTCCGGTCTGCACCGTCCTCCACTGTGTTGCGGCCCTGCGGGTGCAGCAGGGCAAGCCCCTGCCTTTAACCAGCCATCGAGGCCGCGAATGAGCGCGGGGTTCGACCAACACAAGGAACTGAATCATGGCAAATATCGGCACATTCAAAAAGTCCGGCGACACCAACTACACCGGCGAAATCGTCACGATGAGCTTGCAGAAGAAGAACGTCACCATCGTCGCCGAGGAAGCGAGCGAAAATGAAAACGCCCCCTCGCACCGGGTGTTCGTGGCCAAGGCCGAGATCGGCGCCTGCTGGCAGAAGACCTCCAAGGAAGGCCGCGATTATCTCTCGATCAAGCTCGACGATCCCAGCTTCACCGCCCCGATCTTCGCCAGCCTGTTCGCCGATGAAGATGGCAAGACCTTCAATTTGATCTGGTCACGCGCCCGCACTTCCAACAGCCACTGACCACACCACCCAAGCCCCGCCCGGTTCTGCCGGGCGGGGCTTTGTGGTGCTTGTGCTTAGGCGGGCATCGCAGCCCTTGATTGTTCGGGCGTGAGCGGCGATGATGGGTCAGCCGGAAATTGAGCAGCAGGTCGGTAGTTCCTGCACCCCCAAGCGGGGTTCTTCCCAGCCACGGCGTCACCCGAAACTCGGGAGGCGCAGTCGTGTGGGTTGGCGCCTCCTCGAACCAAACGAGGAACAGTTATGATAATTTCACTTGTGGCTTTGCTCAGCGCAACGCTTTTTGCGGGCGCAGCACTCTACATTACCTTGGTTGAGCATCCCGCTCGGCTAGGTCTGGACGATAGCCCGCTGCTTCAACAATGGCAGCCGAGCTACAAACGCGCACTACCCATCCAGTCCAGTCTGGCCGTGATTGGCGGCGTGGCCGGGCTGCTCTCCGGTTATCTCACGAATGATTGGCGCTTGGTGGCAGGGAGTGTTGCTCTGCTTGCGAATTGGCCGTTCACAGTTTTGGTCATCTTCCCAGTCAACAAGCGCCTGATGGGGATGGACCCTAATCACGCCAATTCCGAAAGCCGCGAGATGCTCGTCCAATGGGGCAAGCTTCACAATGTCAGAAGCGTGTTGGGAGCCATCGCCGTGCTTCTCTTCGCGGCGTCGTTTGTGAGATGACGCACGGTCGCCTTACCTCGTTTATGAGTTTACGGAATCATCTGTTTCCTCAAACCCCCAAGCGCACCCAAAGCTCCTTATTGTCAGAAGTAGAAAGCCGCTTTGGGTGCGCTTGTCTTAGGGGGTTTGTCTGATTTGTCTTTAATGCAGGATATGCCTAGCGGCGCGTGTTGTCTTACATTGCCCGTGTTCCACCCAGGCATGATTGATGGCGACAAATCCACTATCGAACAGCGCGACGCTCACCATTCGGCTCGACGCCGATGCGCTCGCGGCGTTTGACAGCTTCGCGGTCGGTCGCGGCGGACGGAGCGCAGTGTTGCGGCAGATGATCGAACAGACGGTGCGGGAGATCGCAGATCGTCCGTTCATTGACCGTCCCGATGGAGTCGCTCGCAATCGTGTTTCACTGCGATTTACCGATGTCGAGATCGCCGTGATTGAGGTTCGGGCGGCGCAGCGTTCGACCGATCGCTCCGGTTGGATCAAGGCCTTGGTGCGCCGCCACCTGGCGCTGAAATCGCGGGTCGATGACGGGCTGCTGGCCGAACTTGCGCCGATCAGAATGCAGTTGCTGCGTATCGGCCGTAATCTCAATCAGGCGATGAAGGCGGCCAATGCGTCGATGCTCGAAACCGGCGACAAACAGATCGAACCGGAGCTGCAACGGATCGCCGACATGCGGATGGAAATCTCCGAGCAGGCTACAGCGGTTGGCGATGCCATGCGCGGCGATGCGAGCTACTGGACGGTAGCGGATTGATGGGCCTAGAATCCGCCCTGTGGGAAGCAACCCGTCCGGCGTTTCGGGTGCGTTATATCCATGATCCCACCAGCACGCCGCGCGTTCCGCTCTATGCCAGTTACGGCTTTGCCACCGGCCCGACAGCGCGGGCCAAGTTGGCACGGATCGTTCGCAAGGCACCCGAGGTCGTGGTCAAGGTTACGGGCCGCCAGCGGGGCGGCAGCCATGTGAAAGCCCATCTCGACTATATCGGCCGCAAGGGCGGCGTGGATATCGAAACCCGCGATGGCGAAATCCTGACAACCAAGGAAGACGTTGCCGAGCGCGCGGCAGAGTGGAGCGACACGCTCCAATGGCGGTCGCGGCCTACGGTGTCGTCGGTGTCACTGATCTTCTCGATGCCCGAAGGCACTGATCCCGATAAAGTGCTGGGAGCCGTCCGCGCGCTGGCTCATGCCGAGCTGAGCGACAATCACGATTACGTTCTGGCCCTCCATACCGATACGCCGCGCCCCCATGTTCATCTGACGGTGCAGGCCGAGGGGCTGGATCGCACACGGTTCAATCCCCGACCGGTTCAACTCAATCGCTTCCGTGAACGCTTTGCCCGAGAGCTGCGAGCGCGGGGCGTTGCCGCCGAAGCAACGCCGAGACGGGCGCGAGGACAAGGGATCGCCGGGTCGAGCATGGCGTTGGTCAAATTGCGGGCGCGGCTACGAACCGAAGGGACTCGGCAGATCACCCAATCTGACCGCCGCACCAATGAACAGGCCATCGCCGTTGCGCGGGGCCAGGAGCAACTACCACCGTTCATCGCAGCCGGTACATTCCGCTGGCAAGAGATACGCCGTGCCTATGAGCAAACCGCCGATGCGCTGGACGCTACCGGGCAAGCAGCAGACGGGGAGCTTGCCAAGGATGTTCGCACGTTCCTCGACAAGCATCAGGGCATGAACGCCACACCCGCAGTTTTTGCGGCACACCATGCCCGGATAATCGCGGCTGACCAAAGCAAGGCGGCATTGCCTGCACCGGATCGACCGCCGAAAGATCACGGGCGAGGGCGATAGCAGCAGCCCCCGCTCTGAATTAGTCGTTCATATCAGCACCGGTAAACGTCGGGTCTAGCCGAAAGCGCACGATCGCGGTCGGCCACATATCGTGGCAGGCGTGACCACACCTAGGTTGTGATGTTAACTTGCCGTCACAAAGGTGTTCTATATATTTGCAATCTGGGACAGGTCGGTTTGGTTCGATCAACGGGGTTCACTGATGCAAATGCGGGTCTTGATCTTACTGGCTAATGGCTTCGAGGTCATGGAAGCAGCCTGCTTTACCGAGGTTTTTGGGTGGGCATCAATCTACGGCGATGTTAATTTCGATCAGTTCTCAGTCGGGTTGCGAAATCCGATAAAGACAACATTCGGGTTCGATGTAATTCCCGAAGGGCTGCTGGAAGAGATCATCGCCGAGGATTTTGATGCCTTGGTTATTCCGGGCGGGTTTGGCGATGCAGGGTTCTATGAGGAAGCCCTTTCCGAACCGTTTCTCGATGTCATCCGGAACTTCGATCGGCGGCAGGCACCGATTGCCGCAGTTTGCGTGAGTTCCTTGTCGCTCGCTGCGGCTGGGGTCCTCAAAGGCAGAAAAGCGACCATATATCATCAGATCGGGGGCGCACGAAAAGCAGAGCTGGAAAGCTATGGTGCCATCTTTGTCGACGAGCCCTTGGTCGTGGATGGTCACTTGATGACGTCAACCGGGCCAGGGACAGGCATAGAATTGGCTTTGAAGCTGTTGGAGTGCCTGTCCACCGCGCAGTTTTCGCAGGAAATTCGTGAACGGATGCGCGTCCCAACTCCTGATGCCGCATGGTATCAGGGCGCGCAAGTGTGAATTCCTGAAGCAACGCAAGCCGGCTGTCCGGGAACGCGGGCTTATCCAAGCCGCATTTTGGATCAAGTCAGTCTCGCCAACGCGCGTGCGGTTGCCTTGCGCCCTTCGATCTTTTCGACCCAGGCGTGCAGGATGGGAAAATCCTTCAGGTCTAGACCGGCATAGCTGGCACTGCGAACCCAGGAGAAATGGGCGATATCGGCAACTGAATAGGCTTCACCATTGAGCCATTCCACTTCTTGCAAACGCGCTTCGAGCATGTCGAAATGCCGTTGGACCTCGCCTTCGAACCGGCCGATTGCGTAAGGGTCAGGAGACTTGCGCGACCGGAAATGCGCAGCGTTCCCCATCATCGGCCCAAGCCCTGCCACTTGCAGGAACAGCCAGCTGAGGGTCTGGGCGCGGGCGACGGGCGTAGTCCCCAACAGGCCGCCGTATGCTTCAGCGAGATAGAGCAATATCGCGCCGGATTCGAAGACCGTTACAGGCACGGGGGCACCGGTATGGTGCCGAATAGCAGGGATCTTCGAATTGGGATTGATCTGGAGGTATTCCGCGACCCGCAAATCAGCGGAACCGAGTGCGATTTTCTTGAGTTCATAAGGAACGCCAAGCTCCTCAAGCGCAATCGGCACCTTGATGCCATTGGGTGTGTTGGCGGTAAAAAGTTCAATCATCGGATGCTCTCTTTCTGAGGTGAGACTACAGTATTCGCAGGAGCACCTCGGGCGAGACGCCGCTGCCGCCAGTGCTGCGCAGATATTCGCCGAGAATATCGTTGCTCAGTTGCGGGTGTGTGCCGTGAGTAGGCCGCGGCCTATCGTCCAAACCGGGCGCGCACGGGTTCGATCGGAAAAATCTGGCGAGCAGGCGGATCATTGCTCCATCGAAGCCAGAATTTGCTTCGCCTCCCTTGCAATGGCGCTCAGCTCGTCGTCAGTTACGCCGATATGAAGTCCGTGCGTTCGGGCCCGTTCAATCAAATCCGGTTCACCCGACTTCAAGGCACAAGCATATGTCAGGGCGGCGGCTGTTCTTGCCTCGAAGCTGCGCCCTGTGAGCGCCGCATCGATCTCCGCCCCTGTCAGACCCGATGATCGGGCTTCATTCTCGAGGTTGCCCAGAGTTTTGATGCAGCCGCAGTCGCCAAGAAGCGCGAGCTTAAGCTGCGCCTGTACCCGAGCGTGAAATTCTTCAGCCATGGTGTTCCTCCACGCTCGGCGCAGTCGCGAAACGCGACAACAAGGAACGGGTGAGCGAGAATGCAATAAGTGCGCTGAGGTTCAGCAATGCGGCGGTCAACGTTCCTCCAGCAAAGGCGGCGTTGACGGTCATCTGCCAGTGCAGCAGTCGTTCCGATTGCGGAGCATGGCGGATCGCAAGGGTAATCTGGGACATGATTGTTCTCTGACCGTATCCGCAACGGCACCCCGGCAAGCCAGTTGCCGTTGCGGATATCGGTTCATGGAAGGGAGGGGCTTGTGGCGAGCGTCAGAAATTATAGCTCACACCGACAAGCGTCTGGTGGCGGTCATACTGACCGCCATTGTTGCCGAAGTCGCTATAGCGGTACTCGGCGCGGGCTGAGATGTGATCGGTGATCGCATATTCGAGACCGCCGCCAACCTGCCAGCCGTCGAGATTGTCCGACGAGGTCACCGGGCCGGTGAGCCCGTCGAGCGCGGTGCGCACGCGGGTGTTGGCATAGCCGCCGCGGACATAGACCAGCGCCTTGTCGTTCACGAGATAGCCTGCGCGCGCAGACACGTCGAAGCTGTAACGCGGATCGATGGTCAGCGACTTGCCGGCCGAGGCAGCGAGCGTCTTGTCATCGACGGTCGCGCTGAACCCGGCTTCGGCGCCGATCACGATCCGATCGGTCGCCTTGAGGTTGTAACCGGCATAGCCGCCGAGCACGACCGCATCGCGCGAGGCCTGGCCAGTGATCGGCTGCGCTTCGATACGGTCAGCGATATCGCTCCGTTCCCAGCCAGCTGTGACGCCGACATAGGGGCCGTCAAAGGTTTCGGCGTGGGCGGGGGCCGCTGCTGCGCCAAGCACAGCGACGAAGGCTGCAAAAGGGACAATCGAAATGAGGGCGGACTTCATGATATTTCTCCAGTTTGATCCCGGCGTTGGGGTGAGCTGGAGATAGGCGCGCTATTTCGAAGCGATAATCAGGCTAATGCGGAAGATATTGTTCCTAGATATGAAACAATCTAGTTGATGGAGCGGTTCGCTCGCAGCCGATCTACAGCCAGATCGACGAAGGCCCGAACCTTGGCCGATGCCCTGCGGCCTTCAGGATGCACGACATGGACGGGCAAGGGATCTTCTTCGAATTCGGACAATACCGTCTGCAATTTCCCATCGAACAAATCCTGGGCAATTTGATAGGATAGCGGCCGGGACAGACCCCAGCCTTGCGTGGTCGCCTTGATTACCGCTCCGTAGGTGCTGAAGGAAAGTCGGGGGGCGATCCGCACGGTTGGCTTTTGCGCCCCGGCGAAGCGCCAATCCAGAGACGCCCATGATGTCGTGCTGACAATGATCTTGTGATTTGCCAATTCCGACGGATGCTTTGGAACGCCGTGCGCCTCGAAATAGGCGGGCGCGCCGCAAACCACCCGGCGGACCGCACCGACACGGATCGCGCTGAAGCTTGAATCAGCAAGGTCGCCAATACGGATGCCGACGTCGATTCCCTCGTCCACCATGTTGGTGATCCGGTCGACGAACAGCGCCCTGACATTCACTTCTGGATTCTGATCAAGATATTCGGTCAAGATCGGCGCGATGTAGTCCTGACCAAACAATGCGGATGCCGTCACGGTAAGAACGCCGGTAGGCTTGGCATAGGAGCCGCCCGCAGCAGCCTCGGCCTCGGCCACGTCGCCAAGGATGCGCCGACAATCATCGAAGTAGCGCGTGCCCGCTTCGGTCAGTTTCACCGTCCGCGTTGTCCGGGTAAACAGCCGCGCGCCGATCTGATCTTCGAGAGATGCGACGGCCCGGGTGACCGCAGGCGGACTCATGTTCAGCTGACGTGCCGCTTCCGCAAAGCCGCTGGTTTCAGCAACTTTTACAAAGACCTGCATCGAATGAAATCGCGACATAATTTACGCCCCCAACGTGAAACCACTTCTGATGTAGCTGATAAATGCATTTTTCGGAATAGTGCCTTGCACCGTTCAACGGTTCTGATCGCGCACTGGTTGGCGCATTTACTGGCTCGCCGGATGACCCTTCCGACACCAGCTTTTGCCAAAGGACACGATCATGAAGCTCTATTCTCACCCCATTTCCGGCCACGCCCACCGTGCGCGGCTGTTCCTTTCACTGATCGGCGCGGACGTCGAAATCGTCTCCGTCGATCTGACCAAGGCCGAGCACAAGGCCCCGGAATATCTGGCCAAGGACCGCTTCGGCCAGGTGCCGCTGCTTGAAGACGATGGCCAGTTCATTGCCGATTCCAACGCGATCATGGTCTATGCAGCCAAGAAGTTCGGCCGCACTGATTGGCTGCCGGAAGACGCGCTCGGTGCCGCCAAGGTCCAGCGCTGGTTGTCGGTTGCCGCCGGACTCATCGCCTTCGGCCCTGGCGCTGCCCGCCTGATCACCCTCTTCAACGCCGGGTTCAATCCTGAAGAAGTGATCGCCCGCGCCCATGCGATCCTCAAACTGATCGACGCCGAACTTGAAGGCCGGGACTGGATTGCTGCTGATCGTCCGACCATCGCCGACCTTGCGCTCTACAGCTATATTGCCAGCGCGCCCGAGGGCAATGTCGACCTGTCGGCCTACACCCAGGTCAATGGCTGGCTTGCCCGGATCGAAGCGCTGCCCGGCTTCGTCGAATTCAGCAAGAACGCCGTGGGCCTCAACGCCTGATCGACGGGCCTCGGGGCTGCCGCTTGGCGGCCCCGAGGATTTTGACAAAGGGGGGAGCAAGCAATGACCCAGCAAGTGCCAGAACCGCCATCGCCGTTTCACGACGGCGAAGTCGCGCTGCAAAGGACGGTCGGCGTGGCCGAACGCATGGAAGCCTTCGGCCGCCGGGTGATCCGCGACTTCATGCCGGACCAGCACCGCGACTTCTATCGCCAGCTCCCCTTCATCGTGCTTGGCTCGGTCGATTTATCGGGCGATACCTGGGTCACGCTTCTCTCGGGCAAGCCCGGCTTCATGACGAGCCCGGACCCGAAACGCCTCGCCTTCGCGGCTCATCCCGACAAGCAGGACCCGGCGACGGCATCGCTGGCTAGTGGCGCTGCTGTCGGGTTGCTCGGCATCGAACTTCACACCCGCCGGCGCAACAGGATGAACGGCACGGTGCAAGAGCAAACCGATCAAGGTTTCGAGATTGTCGTCGAGCACGCCTTCGGCAATTGCCCGCAGTATATCCAGCTGCGCGACTTCACCTTCGTGCGCGATCCCGATGACTTTGCCGCTGTTCCGGCTGCGCAAGCGCTTGGCATGGAGAGCCCGCAAGTGCGCGCGATGATCAGTGCCGCCGACACCTTCTTCGTCTCGTCCTATGTCGACGACGCGGTTGGCCGTCATGTCGACGCCTCGCATCGCGGCGGCAAGCCTGGCTTCGTGCGGATCAACGCGGATGGCTCGCTCACCATTCCCGACTTTGCCGGGAACCTCCATTTCAACACTTTCGGCAACTTCATGCTGAACCCCAAGGCGGGTCTGGTCTTCCCCGACTTCGAGACCGGCGATATGCTGCATCTGACCGGCGATGCCGAACTGGTACTCGAATCCGACGAGATCGACTCCTTTCAGGGCGCTGAGCGGCTGTGGGTGTTCCGCCCCCGCAAAATGGTGTTGCGTGCCGCTGCCCTGCCGCTGCGATTCGCATTCAGGGCCGATGGCTGGTCGCCAAACAGCTTGATGACGGGCGATTGGCAGCAGGCCGCAGATCGGATCGCGGCTGAACAGCTGCGCAGCAACTGGCGTCCATTTCGAATCGCCCGGATCGTCGATGAAAGCAGCGTCATCCGCTCATTCCATCTCGAACCCGCGGACGGTCTCGGGGTCATTACGCATGAAGCGGGCCAGCATTTGCCGATCCGCGTGCGGCCCGAAGTCACCGCTGAACCGGTGCTGCGGACCTACACCCTCTCAACCGCACCGTCTGACGGATATTATCGTATCAGCGTTAAGCGGCAGGGGCTCGTCTCCAACCATCTGCACGATGATCTTGCGGTCGGCGACGTGATCGAGGCGCGCGCTCCGGCGGGCGGTTTTACCATCGATCCACTCGAAGCGCGGCCAGCGGTGTTGCTTGCAGCAGGGGTCGGGATAACGCCGATGCTGGCGATGCTGCGCAGCATCGTTTTCGAAGGTCTGCGCAAGCGCCGGGTCCGGCCTACCTTCATGTTCATTGCTGCACGGACGCTGGCCGAACGGGCATTTGATCAGGAGATCGCTGAGCTGGCTGCACAGGCAGACGGCGCAGTGAAGGTCATTCGGCTGCTTGAGGTCACCGAAGGTGCTGCGCCCGGCATCGAATTTGATGCCGAAGGACGGATCAGCACGGAACTGTTCCGCCAGACCCTGCCGTTCGATGCCTATGATTTCTACACGTGCGGCCCGCCGCCCTTCATGCAAGGGCTGTACGATCAACTCAGCGACGTCGGCGTCCCCGATGCTCGGATTCACGCCGAAGCTTTCGGCCCTGCGTCGCTCAAGCGCCGTGAGCCCGAAAGTGCAGAGGCCTTGCCGCCTGCTTCCGAACAGCCGGTGCCGGTAGCATTCGCGAAATCGGGCAAGGAGGCGCGCTGGGATGCGGCTGCCGGGACCTTGCTGGATCTTGCCGAGGCGCGCGGCCTCTCCCCTGAATACAGCTGCCGCGGCGGCAGTTGCGGGACCTGCGCCGTCAAGGTGCTTGCAGGCAAGGTGACCTATGAGACGCGCCCCTCAGCCAAAGTCGATGCCGATCAGGCACTGATCTGCTGCGCCGTCCCTGCCGATCCCTCAGCGGGCGGCGGCGACCGATTGATCCTCGATCTTTGACCGCTTCAAAGGATTACAATCCATGACGAAAAGAGTGCTTCTCCTGCTTGCCGATGGCTTCGAACCCCTTGAAGCGGCCGGATTTACCGATGTTCTGGGGTGGGCGAATATCGACGGTGATGAGCCGATCGAACTGGTCTCAGCAGGACTGCATCCACAGCTGCGCGCTACATTCGGCTTTTCGGTTCTACCCGACGCATTGGTGGCAGACCTTGATCTGGATAGCTTTGATGCGCTGGCGGTGCCCGGCGGTTTTGCCGAGGCAGGATTTTACAACGATGCCATGTCGCAGCCCTTCCTTGACGTCATCCGTCATTTCGAAGCACGAGGCAAAATGATCGCCTCGGTCTGCGTGGCATCGCTTGCGCTGGGTGCGGCAGGGGTTTTGCACGGCAGGCGCGCAACCACCTATCATCAGGCGGGCGGCAAGCGAAAGGCGCAGCTGGAAGCCTATGGCGCGCACTTTGTGGATGAAGCCATCGTGCTCGATGGCAAGTTGATAAGTTCAACCGGGCCCGGAACCGGGATCGAAGTGGCCTTCGTCCTTTTGCGCGAGCTGACCTCGAGAAAGGTGGCCGATCAGATCCGTGCTCTGATGCGCGTTCCTCGGCCCGACTCCACTTGGCAATGTGCGCCGCAGGTGGCAATGGCATGACTCGGCGCCCCGTCGATGTCGCGTTCACCCCTGCGGTAAAGGCCGCGCAGGAGCGCAAGCAATCGCGCGAAATCTATGAACGCATGGAGATGGGCAAGTCGATCGATGACGGCCTTGCCGCATTCATCGGCCAGGTCCGCAGCTTCTATCTTGCGACAGCAAGCGCCAATGGTCAGCCCTATATCCAGCATCGCGGCGGGCCGCCCGGGTTCCTGCACGTTGTGGGTGAACACGCGCTCGCCTTTGCCGATTTCAAGGGCAACCGACAATTCATCTCGACCGGCAATCTCGCCGAAAACGCCAAGGCCTTCATCTTCCTGATGGACTATGCACACCGCCAGCGCATCAAGCTGTGGGGCACCGCGCGGGTAATCGAAGGTGATGCTGAAATGGAGAAGCGCCTGATGCCCGAAGGCTACCGGGCGCGGCCTGAACAGGTTATCGTGTTTGACGTCGAAGCCTGGGATGCGAACTGCCCGCAGCACATCCCGCAAATGTTCTACGCCGACGATGTGCAACTGGCTCTAGGCGAGCGTGAACAGAAAATCGCTGCCCTGGAACAGCAGATCGCGGCATTCCGCTCAGGGAAATAGTCTCTTTCCCGCAATCTACATTCCAGGTCCGCCGCGCCTCTATTATATCTCGTGTGTCATCAGGTCCCTCGAAACCCTTACCTGATGCCCGCCACTCCGCCCTCCCTGGCGAGAGTGTGATCGACCGGGCGGGGTATTTTGCCCCCCGTACTACCCCGCCCGGTCCCATTTCCACGATTTTCAAAAACAGGAGTCAATGATGTCACGCCCGCCACTGCCGCCATTCACTGAAGAAACCGCGCGCGAAAAGGTGCGCCTTGCCGAAGACGGCTGGAACAGCCGCGATGCCGCCAAGGTTGCCCTCGCCTATACCGAGGACACGCGTTGGCGGAACCGCGCCGAGTTTCCGCGCGGGCGCGCCGAAGCGCAGGCATTTCTGGAGCGCAAATGGGCCAAGGAGCTCGATTACCGGCTGATCAAGGAATTGTGGGCTTTCACGGAAAACCGCATCGCTGTGCGCTATGCCTACGAATACCACGACGACAGCGGCAACTGGTTCCGCGCCTATGGCAACGAGAACTGGGAGTTTGTGGAAGACGGCCTGATGCAGCGTCGCTTCGCCAGCATCAACGAACACCCGATCCGCGAGGATGAACGCAAGTTCCACTGGCCACTGGGACGGCGGCCGGACGATCACCCCGGCCTTTCCGATCTTGGGCTCTAACCGTATTGGTCGGCAGGCGGCACTTCATGAGCTTTAGTGGATAGACTAAAGTTCCGTGCCGCCTGCATCTGCTAGCTGACGTTGCCCCTCATCGCGATACACATAGTCGCAAAGCAAGCTTGCAAGCCTGCTTGCGCGGCCACGTCAGATGCTCGTGATGTTGGGCTTTAAAGCCTGTTCGTAGGCCGCGATCCTCGCGGCCTTTTCGGCGTGCGCCAAGAGCACCGAAGGCAGCATGACCAAGCCGGTCAGAGCGAAGCCCGTAAACGCCGCAAGCACTGCGTCTGTGTGTCTTCGCATCGGAAGTTTCCTGCGTGAGTTGACCGCGGCATCCCACCCGATGTGGTGCCTAAGCCGTATCAGCACGAGGTAAATTTCGCGGTGGCCCACCAGAATAACGAAAATGTGCAGTGCATAATTCCGCGTGATGGAATGGCTTGATCGACATCGGATCAGTAGTCAGCATCATTGCTGCAATCGGAATAGTTCATTGCCACCTGTCAGTATTCTCTTCGCGCGACGAACGGATAGATTGATCTCGTCACGAACCGGACCACTCGCGTTTCCAGGTCTTTGAGAACGACGGTGAGCGCCAGCAGCAGGAGAATCGCAATGAACGATGCCTATCCGATAACCGGCCAGAGAGTTGCCGATACCATGCCCCAGGGGCTCACCAACGCGGGATCGCGTGTCGAGGGCGTCGGCAAGGATCATGCAGCGCCCATGCGGGCGGAGGCGATCTGATGGCGCTGTGTGTTGATTGCCTGAAGCGCGAGAACCCCGACTGGTTCAGGCGCTATCGCAAGGGTTCCGTGGCACTGCTGCTCTATGGGGCTGGCGCCTTCCTGCTCCCTGACAGCCTCCACGCTTTCGTGCTGCAGGGCCTTTTCTTCCTCATTGTATTTCCGTGGATCGTTTGGCCGCTCCTAGCCGCTTCGCGCCCGACCAACTCCCGATAGGAGAATCCCGATGCCCGAGATCGAAATCTACACCAAGGGCTATTGCCCCTATTGCAGGACGGCGAAATCAATTTTGCAGCGCAAAGGTGCCATTTTCACAGAACACGATGTGAGCGAGAATCCCGAATTGTTCGAGACGATGGTCGCGCGAGCGCAAGGTCGGCGAACAGTGCCGCAGATTTTCATCGGCGGCGTGGGGATTGGTGGCGCTGATGAGCTATCGCTGCTGCAAGGCCGGGGTCAGCTTGACCTGTTGCTTGACGAATAAGCAGTCATGGACCGCTGAGGCGTGTCTTCGTTCCCTAGGTAGTGTTTACATTCGGGATTCCCAAAGCGGTTAAAGTCTGATTCAAGCTGCTGGCTGGATGGAGGTCAGCATGGATGGACCGACAGGAACTGAGTGACGCGGTTTGGGAACGGATAGCACCGCATTTGCCGGGCAAGGCGACAGACCCTGGGCGGACAGGGCGTGATAATCGGCTGTTCGTGGAAGCGATCTTGTGGCTGGCCCGGTCAGGGGCGCACTGGCGTGTTCTGCCCAAGGAGTTTGGCCGTTGGCACACCGTTTATCAGCGCTTCAATCGCTGGTGCCGGAGCGGCGTTTGGGAGAGTCTTTTCAAGGCGTTGAGCGATGACGCCGACTTCGAATATATCCTCGTCGACAGCACCATTGTGCGCGCCCATCAGCACAGTGCCGGTGCCCCAAAAAAAGCGATCGATCCGAAGATCGGTTTGAAGCTCACGCGCTGGGACGGTCAAAAGGCGGCTTGAGCACCAAGGTTCATGCCGCCACCGATGCGCTTGGCAACCCCGTTCGCTTCATTCTGACTGGCGGGGAACGCAATGACATCACCCAGATCGAGGGGCTTCTCGATGGTCTGACGGCGGGCCATGTGCTGGCTGACAAGGGTTATGACGGCCAACGCGCCATGGACGCCATCGCAGCTGCGGGAGCGAAACCTGTCGTCCCGCGTCGAACCACAACCGCCAGTTGGCGTAGCTTCGACGCCGCAATCTACAAGGACCGCAACCTGATCGAGCGCTTCTTCAGCAAGATCAAACACTTCCGCCGCATCGCCACACGATACGATAAACTCGCCAGAAACTACGCTGGGTTCCTCAATCTCGTCGCGGCACTCAAATGCTGCCTCTGAATGTAAACACCACCTAGCGCAGCAAGGTACTTAACCGACCAGGTTATACCATCGTCCAGCTATGGTCTCTGTCTGAGGCTATAGCTGGGCGGTCATCTGCAGGGTCGTTTCGAGCATCCGGTTGGCAAAACCCCATTCGTTGTCGTACCAACCGACGACGCGAACCAACCGCTGGTCGGTGACCTTGGTTTCAGCCAGGTCAATCGTAGCGCTGGCCGGATTGTGGTTGAAGTCGATCGAAACCAATGGTTCGGCCGTGGCATCGAGTATGCCCTTGAGCTGACCAGCCGCAGCCTCTGCGAGGACTGCGTTGACCTCGTGTTCGTCAGTCGGTCTCGCAGCATCGAACACGAAATCGATCAGCGAGACATTCGGCGTCGGAACCCTGATCGAAGCACCGGACAATTTGCCCCGGAGCTGCGGTAGCACCTCTGCCACTGCCTTTGTCGCGCCAGTCGAAGTTGGGATCATCGACATTGCCCCGCCTCGAGCGCGCCGAAGGTCGGAATGGTACTGGTCGTGAAGCCTTTGGTCATTGGTGTAGGAATGAACAGTCGTCATATGGCCGCGTTCAATGCCGATAGCCTGGTCCAGCACTGCGGCGATCGGAGCGAGTGCGTTCGTCGTGCAACTGGCATTGGACACTATGGCGTGATCGGGGCGCAGCAAGCCGTGATTTACGCCCTGAACGATTGTTATGTCCGCATCTTTTGCAGGGGCTGAAATCAACACGCGCCGTGCGCCCCGCGCTATGTGAGCCGAAGCACTTGTGCGGTCAGTAAACTGGCCACTCGCCTCGATCACAAGGTCAATGCCCGCTGAACGATAGTCCATTGCGACCGGATCGGGGATGCTGGTCACAGCAATCCGGCGGCCATCGACCATGATCCAGCCATCACCGAATTCAACTTGCCCGGATGCCGGGCCATGCACGCTGTCGCGCTTGTAGAGTGCTGCACAGCTGCGCGGATCCATCATGTCGTTAATTGCCGCAAGCTCAATGCCTGCGGGGCGTTGCTCAAGGATCAGCCGAGCCAGCAAACGCCCGATCCGGCCAAAACCATTGATGGCGATCTGGGTGGTCATGTCTATCTATCCTTCGTTGAGACAATGCTCGCTGCGGCGAAGCGGCGCCAATGCAAGGCGGTCGAGACCACCCACTGTTTGAACGCGAATACGCAAGCCGTTGGAGTTCGTGTGGATCAGGCCGCCGAACGGCAATCAAGGCATGGGCGATGGGCCGGGGATTTAGCATCCATTGCATCGCGCGCAGCTCGGAGTGCGGTCCGGACCCCTTCTTCGATAACCGGGTGGTAGAACGGGCTGTCGAGCATCTGCTGGACGGAACGATCTGCCTCGATGGCCCAGGCAAGCAAGTGGGCTATGTGTTCAGCTGCAGGGCCGACCATCTCTGCCCCAAGGAACTTGCCGGTTTCGGGGTGGGCGTAGACATTGAGCTTGCCGATGTTCCGCCCCGCCACCCGCGCGCGCCCCTGTCCGGTGAAATCGACAGCGCCCGTGATGAATTTTGCCTGAGCTTTGGTCAATTGTGCGTGGCTTTGCCCGACCATTGCGATCTGCGGGTCGGAAAAGACTACGCCGATCGGCGTGCGTCGATGGCGCGGCGCCACGAAGGGAAAGCGTGCTGCATTCTCCCCAGCGATCCGTCCGGCATCCGATGCTTCGTGCAGAAGCGGCGCATCGGGCGCGGCATCGCCGGCAAGGAAAATGGCGCTCTCGCCGATCTGGGTCGTGCGGCGATCCCAGTCTACCGGGGTGCCGAGTTCATCAAGAGCAATACCGGCGTGTTCCAGACCGAGCCTGTCGAGGTTGGGGCGGCGGCCTGTCGCCGCGATCAGATAGTCGAAGCGTTCCTCCACTTCACGCCCAGCTAACCGTTCAGCCACAATTACTTGGTTTCCCTCGCGTTTGACGGAAACAACTTCTGAAGACGGCGAGAAACGATACTCCGCCGCATAGGCAGCGCGGGCTACCTCGGCGACAACAGGGTCCGTTAGAGGGCCGACACGCCCACTGCGCCCGAACAGCTTGACCCGCACGCCCAGTCGGTCGAGCGCCTGGGCGAGTTCGAGGCCTATGACACCGTTGCCAAACACTGCGATGGCCGATGGTAGGTCATCCCAGTCAAACACATCGTCGTTTATGATGAGCCGATCACCCAGTGCATCCCACGCCGAAGGCCATACTGGACGCGATCCCGTTGCAATCACAACCCGCCCGGCTTCGATTTCTGTTCCATCGTTTAGCAACAGGCGATTGGGCGCAACGAAGCGGGCCGAACCACGGATTTTGTGAGCATCCGGCCAGATCTCGACATCTTCCACTACGAAGCCAACAAAGCGGTCACGTTCGGCACGAAGCCTCGCCATCACAGCCTTGCCGTCGACTTCGACCTTCGCGACGTTGATGCCGAATTGGCCTGCGTGGCGGGCGTGGTGTGCGGCTTCGGCAGCTGCAATCAACAATTTCGACGGCATGCATCCAACGCGGGCGCAGGTCGTCCCGTAATGTCCATCCTCAATGACCAGAATCGAGTCAGTAAATTGGCGTGCCGATTTGTACGCTGACATTCCAGCGCTACCAGCACCGATAATAACGACCTCGGCTTTTATGGTCATAGTATTTGGCATGACAATCTCGCTCCATCAGGTGACTGCCGAGAATTAGTATTCCACGTTGGCAGCAACAATCGCCCAAAGGGAAAACACTCCGTGCCGCGAAGCGGAACAATCGAGGCTGCGATAGGGATCAGGCGCGGCTCTGCTGCCCCAGCTTGGTCCCGATGAGGTGATCAAGCGAAACCCTGCCCGGACCACGGGCAATGATCGCGAGTGCGAGTGCAAACCACCCGAAGTGGGTTGAGAGAAACGCATCAGGATAGACGAATAGCTGGATCGTCAAGGTCATGACGAACAGTCTGGACTTGCACCGGTTTGGTTCCGGCCACCTGTCTATCATTATGCCACCTTAGCTTCGAAAGCCAAGGGGTGGACTTGTAACGTTTTAGTTCCGGTGACTTGAGATTATAACCTCACTCAGGGAGACGGAACATGTCGATCAAGCATACAGAAGATTTCAAGTTAGAAGCGGTGCGGATTGCGCTGAGCAGCGGCT
>JAKFUU010000015.1 GCA_021732525.1 Sphingomonadaceae bacterium
CGGCGATTACCTCTGGACCGATCCCGATGCGCCATCCACCGCGCTCAGACCGCTTCGCCAGATGCGCGCCGTCGAAGGCACGGCAAAACCTTAGCGTATATCTGGGTCCGTTCTGTGTACCGACCCCCTTAAGTGCGCGAGGCGATGACACCCGGACGCGTTTAGGCGCGAAACTTGATGACAATGGCGTCTGGCACTAAGCCATTGTGGCGAATTCGCCCTCGCCCGCGGCCGCAGGAATCTATCAGCTCATGGCTGATCCGGATTGTTGCGGCCAAGGGCACCAAGCACCATTCGCTGATAGAGGAATTGCGGCCTGGCCTTCAGTTCTGGACCCGTGACGGTGACCTGATCGCTCCGCCCGAGTTGCTCGCAGCTCTGGCAGAGCGCACTGGAATCTCGTTCGGACAGGCGTGCGCAACGGCGCTGCGATCCTATGAAGGTGTATTGGATGAGCATATTTCGGGGCAGTTTCAATCACCCATGATTACGCCGCTCGGCGTGCGGCACCGAACGCGGCTTGCGTTCGGACAGCATTATTGTAGCACCTGCATTGCAGAGCCCGATCCTTATCTACCTCTCATGTGGAGACTGAGACTATTCCCGACTTGCACCAGGCACGGAACGATTTTGTATGACAGCTGTCCGTCTTGCGGCGGGACATACCAACCCCATCGGCGCGGATTCCGTATCTGTGCGCATTGCATGTTCGATCTTTCGCGGGTGCCTATTCAAGTTGCTGACGGACGGGTTCTGGCGCTGCAGCGTCACAATGAGGGCGTTCTTCGAGGCCATGCGGTCACATGGCCCTACCTACAGGGGATTCACCCCCTAGCCTTTTTTTCGCTCCAACTTGCATTGTTCCGCGCAATCATCTCGCCCAGTTGGGGTTCGCGTTTACGGACCGGACTTGAGCCAAGGTTTGGCCCTCTCGAGTTTGAGTTTCGCGACGCCAAGGCAAGCACACGCTCGCTCTCGGTTGCGTCCGCTCACAAGGCAATGCGTGCGGTGGAACTATTGCTCCGGGGCTGGCCTGCGATGTTCGCTGGCATCTGTGGCGACAGCGAGGCTTGGGCGACCTGGATTGTGCCTGAGGAAGCGCGCGCGAAGGTGCCGTTCGTGCTGCGTGAGGCGCTCGACACATATTTACGGCCAGGCTCGGCTCCACGGCACGGTTAAATTGTCCGATCCGGTGCCAGCAAAAGATGCGCACGCGACAGCAAAACTTGCGCCAAGGTTTCACCCTCCCAGCGCGTTTCGCTGTGGCGGACGCTGTCGATCCGTAAGTCGAGAAAATTGGCACGAGGCCATGTTCCGTAAGGATCGTCGCCGCGCTTGCGACCTACGCGGTTACATATTGATCGCATTACGCGCCCCAAAAAGTTCAGTCCGTCATCCTGTTCAATCTGGGCGCAGAGCCCCATCGCAAATTGTTCGCGGGGACGTCGGAAGACCTCGATCGCCCAGACAATCCCGTGATCCAGACGGATGGGAATTGCTGCAATCAAGCGCGAGTGCCCCGCTGGTCCACGTGCTGCAAACCCGCCCCATGCATCAGGGAGTTCGAATAAAAGCTCTTCACCGCGCGATAGTTCGACATGAGGCAGTAGGTCGTGCGCCGTGTTGTCGTAAAGGTAGTAGCCAGCCTCGAGAAAGCCGCGTTGGAGAGGCGGAAGATGCTCTAGCTGGGCAATGACAGGCGTAAGTCCGGGTTCGGCACTGTCCGCGAGAAATCGCTCGCTTAACGTTGGCCGCTCGAATAGCACCGTGTCAGTAGGAACGGTCAAGACCCGTGGACGGTCTACCGGTCCGCCAGGTGGCCCCACCGAGGCTAGCGGTATCGAAATTTCGCCAGGCTGCAACTTGCGCGGGCGGCTCGACCCTGGCGAAGCTGTCGACACATATTCGCGGTCAAAGCGGACCTTGAGACTGCCAAAGGCTGGAAAGAGGCGGCCAAATTCCGATTGGAGGCGCGCAAGCCGGATTGTCCTGGTCGAGGATCTCGGATAGCGCGTTATCTTAGTTGACGAGGTGAACCGCGACACTTGTCCGTCCTGCGCCTCAAGCAACGCATTGACGCGCTCGATCTGCTCGTCGGCGCGAGAGCTGCGGACCCTGACGACGATTTCCTTGAACTTGGGCAGGCGATGATCAGCAACGATCCGGTCGCAAAATTCTACATCCTCGCGCGATCCATCCTTAAGGCCGACAATGAGCCGCTCGCTTTCGATCGTATAGTCGCAAGCCTCTGGAAAAGGCGTTCGCCCGGGTAGCGCCTCGCGGCCGCGCGCCAGTGCCAGACTGATATCGAGAAATCTCGCCCGAACGAATTCGATGATGGCCGGCTCGCTCAGCAAGAGCGCGATTTGCAAGGTAGCGGTCACATTTTGATAGGGGCGAAACGGCGTAATGACGAGCGTTCCATTTTCGTCAATCCCGCTCTCTGCGCGGTTAACAAACATGCTTTCGATTGGACTCGTGGGCGCCAGCGAGATCATCGACAGGGTGTCGAGCAGCAAGCTTACGGATGCACAGAAGAAGCGAAACTGTTCCGCATGGGGCAAGCCCAGGCGAGGACCATCGCCCTCGCGGCTGAGAACGACAGTATGCTCTGGCGCAAGGGGCAGCGTAAAGCGATGCGATGAGTGTCTTGGGCGGATCTCAATCGAACGGTCCGCATGCCATAATTCTGCATCCTCCCCAAGCTGCACTCTCCGGTTCGACCTGCGGCGAGCTGGGCTACAATTCACGAGAACGCGTTCCTGGCCGAACGTCGACCCAATCGGATAAGCGGCGAAATCCGAAAGCGGTACTGCAAGCGGAGCGAAAGATATCCCGCTTTTCGTCAAGGACTGGATTATGCACTGCGCCTCGATCATATGATCGTAATTCGCAGATGCCTGCATAAACATATGGCCTGCTAGATAATGAAAGCCAGGCTCACGCGAGAGGCGAATAAAACTCATCGCGGGCCAGCCTGGACATTCAGAAAAACTGCGTGATGAAAATTATGAATGGCAGGCCTGTCAGCACAACGCAGACGCCGATCTCTATCTTGCCAATGCGGGCAGCGGGAATCCGGGGGTCAGGCCAATCCTTCATAAGGCTAAAGATGCGTTCTGCACGAAAGAAACGCAAGCCACTTTCGGTAAAGCTTGCCAAACGCCCACCACACTTCCTGCCTTCTGCAACTGAATATGAAGTGCGGTCGCTCAAGACTCAGTAGCTGAACAGCTTCGTTCAATGTCGCCGTCATATAAATCTGCCAATGCCGGATCTTTTGAAAGTGCTTCGGGTCGATAGGGGCGAACCTTGCCACAATCGAGGATAGTGTGGATTTTGAGGCGCTCCAACACCGTTGGATGATATGGTGCGCCGCTGGCTTCAAACCGCGGTGCTGAAGCCCAAGTCCTGCGGAGCCAGTTCGGCCACCAGAGGGGATAGGCCTCGCGCAACGCCTCGACTTCGCAATGCTGCATGCCATCGGCCGATGGGTACATTCTTAGTTTGTTGCGGTCGACTATGATGGGGTGAGGCAGACTTTTGGCTTCTTCGACCATCCATTGCAGCGCAATGTCGGAGAGGCGGCTCTCATCTTCAGGATAGCTGCCTCCAATATCGGAATGGTTGCCCGCGAACCAGCGCTGCTCGAACCGTTCCAGTCCCTCAGGTGACTTGGGCAAATCTCCCTCGCTTGGCTGGCCCCATTTAACGCGCTTGAAGTCGGTGCGGCGCTCGTCGATTGCCAAAGCGTGGCGCCCGAAGGCCACAGCTGAATCAAAATTGGTGTCGTAGTTGCCAAACCGCCACCCGGTCCAATGCCACTGAAGATCGCCTTTGTTCGGATAGCCGCGAATAACCTTGAGCCGCGAACGGATGCCCTTCCAAGCACCTACAGCGATAAGGGCGGTCGCTGTCGCGACCAAGCCAGACCAAAAGCTCCAATCGGTCGCCAAGGCAAAGAGCACGCCACCCAAAGCGGACGCCGACAAGCCGGCGAGAACCAACCCCGCCAACATGACGATGCGGCGAAGGCCAGTCGAACCGAGAGCCGCAACAGTGTCGAAAACGCCGACGAAATAGGGGGCGGCATTTGCTTTGCCGCCAGAATCGCTGCCGTAACTGTGCCGAAAACGCCTTGCGAGTTCCCGGCGTTCATCTTCAAATGCCGACCGCTTTCGCCCCGACCCATGCTCATAAACACTGTGAACGGCCTCCTCCGCGATTGCACGAAGAGCCTTTCCGGACCGCGGCAATGGAGAGCCGTCGGGCATTTTAAGGGGGACTCCGCAAAGGCGTATGACCCCGGCAACGCATCTGGCAGTATATGCGCCCCGGCTGAAGCCAATCAGGTAGATACGGTCGCCCAGTTCATAATGCTTGAGGATCGCCTCGTAACAATCGACGATGTTGCGCCCGATGCCGACCCCCATTGCTGAGCTTGCAAATTTACGGGCTGCCTGAGCAATCCCCAATCCAGGTGACTTGTCGCTTTGCTCGGATCCAAGTCCGGCATCGTAAAATGCAATTTGCTGTTTTGGGTCGATGTCGTTGTCGGGGCCCACGCGGCTTGCTCTGAACATCTTGTAGACATTGGAAAGCCGCTGATCGGGCCGGAGCCCACCTGCTTGCCCGGTTCCGTCCGAGAAGATGAGTATGTTCTTTGCCACCCTTGTTTTTCCTCACGATGTCTGTTCGGGACAGCAGTGCGTAGAGCGGCCATCTCTCGAGCTGGCACGGCTGTTTTGCCCCAATGATCTACTGAACCAAAACCTTCTTTGCGCCTTGGATGCTGGCCGCGATGACGATGTCTCCATCCCATCCGGTCGAGAAAATTGCGCTACGGACCGGCTGCAACGCATAGCGCGGCGGTGTGTTGCCACCGGGGCGACGACCGCTAATTCCGACCGGGACCGTCACTTCTGGACGGGTCAACGAGACGCCGAAGGCAGGATCGCTTAACAGGTTGATCGCGACACGGTTGGGATGCCCGAAGTTGTATGCAGAAAATCCCGGTTCCTCGTCCGCTGGATTGCCCGAACCGATCACGGCAATCTCGGGTGTCATGACGCGTAGAAGCGCTTCGGTCGTGCCATTTCGCGAGCCATGATGGCTTACCTGATAAATATCGGCGTCGACGATGTCGGGGTTGCGGACGTAAGAGCCGATGAATTCGGGCTGCGCGGTTTCTTCGAGATCGCCGGTGAACAGGAATGAACTCTCACCGAAATCAACCCGGATCACAACGCTGTGATTGTTCGCCTCCGAGGTCCAATGATGCGCGCTGCTGTCCGAACCCCATAGCACCCGAATGTCAGGGTCGGCATCCCCGCAGCGAAGCGTGTCGATTGCAGCATCAGTCAGCCCATCTGAACGCCTGATCGCCTCGTTGGTAATGAGTGAAACCGGGATCGATCGGGTCCTTCCGAACGAAATCAGCTTCTTCTGATGGCTCCAGCCCGAGCCATTGGTCCGTGCATTGGCAACAATGCTGCCAATCTTGAGGCTCGGCGACATGGCCAGCAGCGCTGTGACCCCGGACGTGTGGTCGGCGTGTGGATGGCTCAGGAAGATGCTCCCGACGGTGCGGTCTAGATCCGGGCGCCGCTTGAAAACACTCTCCAGATAGTCGGCAAGGCGCTTGGTGCCATCGAACCTGTCGGTGACCTGGCCTCCCGTATCCACCAGTGCGAGGCCACATGAAAATTCGAGCAAGGTCGCGTTGCCCTGTCCGACATCGATATAGTGCGCGAGCATCCAACCGGGACGAAGCTTTGGCGGAGTCTGAACCGTAGCCCTGTTTTCAAAGCTTAGCTCCGCGCCGTCATGCAGGATGCGTTCGCGCTCATCCACGCGTCCCGGTCGGTTCTCGGTATCAGTGGCTTCAATTCCGACGATCCTGAAACTCGCCGGGCCTGTTTCGGGGACCCCCTCGAACGCCTCGGCGAGGAGTGTCGCATCGCCCCAGGGACGCTCGGCCGTCGCATCACTGGCTCGGCGCACATCGACTTGCGCAGCACTCGGTTGCGCATATGCGGGACCAGTGCAAACCCAGATTGCCGCAGTCGCTATAGCAACGGTTCCCCAACGTGGTTTCATGATTTTGCCCCTTCGAAAGATCTTGGCCCAATATAACAAATTTTGGTCAACCAATCCAATTCTACTTCGCTTCAATTCAAATTCATTCATCTTGACCATCGCGACAGTTCGATAGCTTAATACGTATCAGCATAGAATTCTGCTGCGCACATCTTCACCATGTTCCCGCAGTCTGCATAGCGTATTGACCAGCTGCATTTCCTCGACAGTTCGGCATGGAGTTTCGAGCAGCGCGGGGTTGGCGAAGACGATCGCCAGCGCTTGCGCGCGCGACACAGCGACATTGATGCGATTGAGCGAAAACAGAAAATCGATGTCACGCGGCAGCTCGTCACCGCTCGAGGTCGTCATCGACACCAGACAGACCGGTGCCTCCTGCCCCTGAAAGCGATCGACAGTGCCGACCCGAATCCCGGGCAGCGCCGCTGTCAGCGCGTTCACCTGCGCATTATAGGGCGCAACCACCAGAAAATCGCCACGTCCCAGAATGCGCTGATTGCCTTCCCGGTCGCGGTAGCGCGAGCCGGTCAGATCGGCGATTGTGCGCGCGATCGCCGCAACTTCCTCGGGAGCGACCTGGGAGCGCCCTTCATGTTCGACATATTCAAGGTACGCGCCGGTCAACGATTGACCGTTCGGCTTGACCAGCGTCTGGCTTGCGGCTTCCGCGTCGCTCGTCAGGCGGCCCTCGTAAACCGCCGCCGAGATGAACTCGCAGACATCGGGATGCAGCCGGCGGCTGACCGGCATGAAAATGCCTCTTTCGGCGGGTATCACCCGGTGTCCGTCGATCACATGTTCGAGTGCCGAACGTCCGCTTTGCCCGGGATGGACACCTTGAAGCGGCTGCGGCAGTTGCATGGGATCGCCGACAAGGACGATGTTGCGCGCCGCGCGCGACATCGCGACGATATTGGCAAGCGACACCTGCCCCGCCTCATCAACGACCAGATAGTCGAATGACGCCGCCGCATAACGCGCGAAATGCCAAGCGGTGGCTCCCACGACATTGGCCGCGGCGATCTCGGGCGCATCGTTGTCGGTGACGACCGTAACCGCGGGATCGAGGCTGTCGTCGCCGTCATCGGACGACTTCTTTGCTATTCGGCACCGTACGCCTTCGACACGGGCGCGCTTGGCGACCGCTTCCAGGAGGTTCTCGATCGCCTTGTGGCTGTGCGAGGCGACCGCGATCCGTTTTCCATCCTTGACCAGGTCGACGATTGCAACCGCACTGACATAGGTCTTTCCGGTGCCGGGGGGGCCTTGGATCGGCAGGCAGGTCTCGTCCATCGCCGCGATGGTCGCACTCGTCGCTGCGACCAGATCATCGCCGACATTGACAATCGGACCGGCGCTGCGACCGGTCAGCCGCGGCGTAGCGCCCGTGAGTAAATCCTCGATCGCGCGGTGCTGGGTCGAACCAGCACTGAGACCGTCGCTGACGGCGCGGATGGCATCGCGCAGCGTGGTGTTGCGGAGTGGTTGCGGCGGCAACAGATGGAGCGCGCTAGGGAGCGGGCCTTTCGCCTTGCTCCTGCGCAAGACCAGAGTGTTGGTATCAAGATCGACCGAGCGAAGGTCGATGCTCTCAGGCATGTCGGCAGGCTTGACGCATGGCTTTTTGTCGCCGCGCAGCTTGGTTTCCTGCGCCGGAAACCGGTAGGTGCGCTCGAATGACTGCGCGGTGACCTGAACCGGCGCGCTGATCGCTTCGAGCCCGGCGATGCATTCAAGATCGTCGATCAGTTCATCGCCATCCGATGCAAGCCGGTCGAAGATTCCCCACCAGGCGGGTTTGTCTTCGCGTTTGTGAAAATAGTTGAGGTCGAGGAGCAGCTCGGCGATTTCCGTTCCGAGACGGGCAGCGACCGGAGCGAGCCGCGCACGGAGTGCGGCCACTTCGTCGTCTTCGGCTGCGACATTGCCGAGTGCCCCTCCATCGGTAATGGGAGCGAGCACTGGCCAGAACATCGCTTGTGGGCGCACCGAACCGACCAGCCAATCGCGCAGCAACTGCGTCGAAATGCAGTCAGTACGGTTGTAGTCCTCGATTTGCTGCAATAGCTCCGGATCGGAGTTGTGGCGCCAGCGCTCGTAGACGACGACGCTCGCCCCGGCGGTCGCGACCTCGCCCGCGCGCTTGTCCATATAGAAGGCTTCGAGGTCCTTGATCGAATAGCCCCGTTCGGACGCGATCAGTGCGCCCGAGACGACCTTGTGGAGATCGACGAACCGGCGCTCGCGCTGCAACTGATCCATCGCGGCCTCGCCGGTCCGATGATCGGCGGTCAGCCGCCGCAGCGCGGCAATCTCATAATTGGCGTAATGGTAGATGTGCGCGCGCGGAAAACGCTGCAGATGATCGACTAGAAATGCCAACAGATCGGCCACAAGCGCGCCTTCGGCCTGCCGGTCGTGCGCCCAGAAGGAACGGAACCGCCACTCGCCAGCATCGCGGTACCAGAAGCCGTGGAGATATTCGATCCCGCCCGGGTAATAGGGATCGCCCTCGATATCGTAGAACAGATCGCCTTCGTCTGGCTCTGGCAGCAGCGCGAAACCGCGGCCCGGCTCGGGGTCGCGCAGTTCAAACGCTGGCGGCCCTCCTGCGCGGCGCTCGGATTGGAGCCGGGCTTGGACCTGCAAACGCACTTGGGTTGGGCCGGCCAGGTGCGGAATGCGCACCGTATGTCCGCCGAGGCCGCGCATGGTGGCGATACCCGCCGCCTCGATCTTGTCGCGCTGGCTGCGCGAAGCGCCAGCAATCAGCGCCAGGCTGTCAGTCTTGTCCCATTCATCGGCGCAACGTCCCTGCCATCGGCAGAGCTTGCAGGCCGCGACAGGATTGGAACGCGTTGCGGGCCGCGCGGTCACGAAGTGCTCGAGCCGGTTTCGGGCGTAACGCGCGTAAGCAGCAGCATCGCCGATCGGTAACGAAAAGCGGCTGCCGTCGCCGAGTTCGAGATGCGCCTGCTCGGGCGCCAGTTCCTGCTCGACCGCGATCAGATCGGAATAGAGCGACAGCTGGAGGACATGCTTGGGATCGGGTTTGCGTTTGAGTTTGGTGTCGATGACTTCATACGAAAATGCGCCAAGCCCAGACGGCGTATCGACGCGCTCGAGAAAGTCCGAATAGCCGCCCCAGGCGCCGCCCAGAAAGGCGCCTTGGAATATCACCTCGGGTCCTTCACGCATTGCGGCGCAGGTCAGCTCGACTGACGCTTCGAGCGTCAGCCCGTCCTTGGGGATTTCGACAATCGATTTGCCTTCGGCGCGCAGTTTTTCAAGGAATGCGAGTTCATGGGCATCGCCTTGTGCTTGAAGCAGGGCTGCCTCGTCGCTGTCTTCGACCGGAACAATATCGCCGACCTCGATCAGCCGCAGGTCGAGCGCGGTCGCGTGACGACAACCCTTGAACCGCATCAGGTCTGAGGCTGAAAACCGGAATTGTCCGTCGATCCGTCTCATGTGTCCCCCTTTGGTGGCGTCAGGCCCAGTTAAATCGTCACCTTCACGCTATCGCGGCGTCGGCCTCAGTTTCGGCGGCAATATTGCCTTCAATCTCGTCTTCGTCGTCGATATCCACGCCGCTCGCGATCTCGAGCAGGTCGGGCACCGCGATCGGTTCGAGCGTTTCGACGTCGCGCAGCTTGCGGGTTACAGCGCGGGTTCGCTTACCAGCTTCCTCGACCGTGCGCTTGGCGGTATCGAGCTGCTTGCCAAGCTTGTCCCAGACATCGCCATATTTCTGGAACTCGGCCTTGGCGGCACCGAGCACCTGCCAGACCTCGCTCGAGCGCTTTTCGATCGCGAGCGTGCGGAACCCCATCTGCAGGCTGCTCAGCAGCGCAGCCAGCGTGGTCGGCCCCTGGATCATGATCCGGTGCTTGGTCTGGATTTCGCTCGCGAGGCCCGGACGCCGGATGACTTCGGCGAATAATCCTTCGGTCGGCAGATAAAGGATTGCGAAATCCGTCGAATAGGGCGGATGAATGTATTTCTCGCAGATTGCCTTGGCCTGAAGCCTGACCGCGCGTTCAAGCGCGAGACCGGCGCGCTCGATTTCGTCGGTGCCCGCGCTTTCCTGCGCTTGCAACAGGCGCTCATAGTCTTCGTGCGGGAATTTGGCGTCGATTGGAAGCCACAGCGGGACATCCCCGCCGCCGCCAGGCAGACGCACCGCGAACTCGACTATCTCGCCCGAATCGGGCCGGATTTTGACGTTTGACGCGAACTGGTCGCGGGTGAGCATATCTTCAAGCAACATGCCGAGCTGGACTTCGCCCCAACCTCCGCGCGACTTGACGTTGGTCAGCACCCGCTTGAGATCGCCGACCCCGGTGGCGAGACTCTGCATTTCGCCCAGGCCCTTGTGGACCTGCTCGAGCCGGTCGCTGACCAGCGCGAAGGATTCTCCGAGGCGCTTTTCGAGCGTGCCCTGCAGCTTCTCGTCGACGGTTGCGCGCATCTGGTCGAGCTTCTCGCTGTTTTCGCCGCGCAGCTTGTCGAGTCCCTCGGTGATCGCGCTCCGCATCGCATCTTGCTTGGCGCTGTTGTCCTTCCCCAGCTGCTCGAGTGCCGCCGCCATCGTCGTCCGCAGCGCTTCCTGTTTCTCGGCATTGGTATCGATCAGGTTGCTGACCTTGCCGGTCACGTTTTCGAGCGACAGCCGCTGTTCTTCGCGCGCGTCGCGGTGTGTCCCGATGAGCCGGTCGGCGAGTGCGGCAACGGCGTCGTTGGTTTCCTTGAGCCGACCCGCCTGGCTTTCGGCAAACCCTTCGGCATTACGCTGCACTGCCTCTTCGAGCTTCTGGCGGCCGTCTCCCGCTTCGCGCCGCATCGCTTCCAGTTGCTCGGTCTGCTTTGTGCCGAATTCGCCGAGCCTCGCGGTAATGCCGGTGTCGAGACCGGCGAGGCGGGTCTCGACCGCCTGCCCATGGCCGCCAAGCGCTTGCCTCAGGTCTTCGCGCGATTCGCGCGCCTCGCTCCGCATCGCGGGGACAAGTTCGCCGACCTTGCCGGCGATATCCTCAATGCCTGCGGTCAGTTCAGCCGGGACGCTGGAGGGCCTGCCTTGCCTGGCCAGGATGACGATCACGAGGATCACCAGCATGGTCAGCAACACGATGGCAACGATGAGCAATTCTTCCATTATCAGGTCCTTGGATTGAAGCTGCGGCCCGCGAAACGCCCGCGGACCGCAGCCACTCAGGTTTCGCGCACGGTAGTGCCAGGGCTGGCCTTGCCGTGCTTGGTGGTGACGTAACGGCCCGAGATCGCGCTGCGATAGTGCGCGCCCGAGCTACCGCTCTTGCCTGCGGATTCGTGAACCGTGGTTCGGGGGTTCGACTTGCCGTAGCTCGCCGTCACAAACCGACCCGACTTTGCGCTCCGAAAACCGCCGCCGCCTTTTGCCATCATCATATTCCTTTGCTGCTCGAGCCGGCCTTTATTGACCGACAATAACATGATAGCGCGCATAGGCGACAAAAACTGTCACCTTGGGTTTGGCAAATGCCATTTTCTAAGGAACGGGAGGGAATCGATGTCTTATGCCAAAGCCAGCGACCTGCTGCGGCTCGCGCAAATGGCCACCGGTCGGGTCGGCGTCACGCTTGGTGAGGTCCAGGAGGCGTTCGAATGCGACCGGCGTACAGCGCAGCGCATGACATCGGCGCTGCGCGACCTTTTCCCGAATTGCGATCGCTGGATCGACGAAGACAGGCGGCCGCGCTGGCGGCTCTCCGCTATCAACGCCGCGCTGTTTGCACCGACGCCCGATGAACTCGCGGTGCTGGCTCGTTCGGTCGACAATCTCGAGCGCGATGGTGCTGCGACCGAGGCAAAGACGCTTCACCGTCTTGAGGTCAAGATCAAGGCTTTGATTCCCGACGCAGATCGTGCGCGGATCGCAGTTGATGAAGAGGCGATGCTGCAGGCGCTCAATCTGGCAACACGTCCAGGACCGCGACCGGTTCTTAATGCTGCGGTTGACGGCACGATCGCCGAGGCCCTCAAAAGTCGACGATGCCTCAAAATCCGTTATCGAAAGCGCGACGGCACCCAGACCTCACGCACAGTTGCCCCGCATGGGTTGCTGCTGGGCGCGCGGCGCTACTTGGTCGCTTGCGATGCCAAGGCGATCACCAAGGCAATGCGGCACTACCGGGTCGAAGACATCAGCGAGGCGACCCTGTGCGCCGAATGGTTCGAGCCCCATGCCGACTTCGATCTCGCCGAACATGCGAAGCTGGGATTCGGCTCTTATGAGAGCGCAGCTGAAATGGGCGAGGTCGTCTGGCGCTTTTTGCCTGAGGCAGCCGATCACGCCCGAAATTACCAGTTTCACCCGGATCAGACGGTAGAGGTCGAGGTCGACGGATCGCTGCTGGTCCGGTTTTGGGCTTCGGGCCATCTCGAAATGTGCTGGCACCTCTATTCTTGGGGCGACAAGGTGGAAGTGCTGGCGCCAGCGGCTCTTCGCGACATGACTGCTTCGCATCGCCGTGCGGATTTTGTCGGCCTGCCGTGACCTTCGACACGTGCTTTCTACCGAACCTTTCGATCCCCGTAGCCGCTGCGGGCTTTCGAATAGGCACAAGCGCGTTTGTACCTTTCGGAATGTTGAAAACGTTCAATTGTGCTTCTTCTCGTTATTGAGTGAAGTTGATTCACATCGCCCATAATTGCCGCTATGCCGTTAGGATCGATTGATCCCTATGGGGAGAGCAGGGGAACATATATTGCCGCAACAAATTCACAGTCGGCTGATCAATCGCGGAGGCAACCGCACGGAAGCAGATATCCAAGCAGATGTTCGCGGTCTCTTGCTGTTACCGCAGCTGCAGCTGGATGATGATGATATTCGAATCGTTAGCCTCGAAGCCCAACTTGGTGACGGACGGCGCATTGATGTTGAAATTGGTTCGGCGGCAATCGAAATCAAGAAGGATTTGCGCCCCAAGCGGGTGAAGGCTGAGGCGTTAGTTCAGCTCCGGGGATATGTCGAACAACGCACGCGGTCGACTGGAACGCGCTACGTCGGCATTCTGACCGATGGAGTCGAGTGGCATTGTTACGATCTCGCGGGGGATGAATTTCGCTCAGTGAGTTCGTTCGATGCGTCAGCGGCAGACGTCTCGCGCTTGGTCGTCTGGCTCGAGGGCGTTCTGGCGACTGCGCGGGGGATTCCGGCGACTTCGGTAGAGATTTCGTCCAGGCTCGGTGCCGGCAGCAGCGCGCACGCTCTCGACCGGGCGACGATTGCGGGGCTCTACGAGGTCAATCGTGATCTGCCCACGGTCAGGATGAAGCGTGGCCTGTGGTCCAAGTTATTGACGTCAACGCTTGGGAATCAGTTTGAGGACACCGACGAGCTGTTCGTTGAGCATACGCTTCTCGTTAATTCTGCCGAGATTATCGCGCACTCGGTTCTCGGCCTCGATGTCACAACGATAGATCCGCATGACGTGCTGGCAGGGACGGCGTTTACGCGCAGCAGCATCTACGGGGTAGTCGAACAGGATTTTTTCGATTGGCCGCTTGAAGTGGAAGGCGGACCCGAATTTGTGCGCTCTTTGACGCGTAGGCTTGCTCGCTTCGAATGGTCTTCGGTTGAGCAGGACGTGTTGAAAACACTCTACGAGAGTGTGATAACGCCCGAGACGCGCAAACGGTTGGGAGAGTATTATACGCCGGACTGGCTCGCTCAGCTTGTCGTCGAAGAGGCTATCGCGGAACCGCTGTCGACCAGGGCGCTCGATCCCGCCTGCGGGTCTGGAACGTTTCTGTTCCACGCTGTGCGGCGCTATGTCGAGGCCGGGCGGGTGGCGGGACAAAGTGTTTCCGATATTCTTGCAGGCGTCAGCAACGCAGTTTACGGTATGGATCTGCATCCAGTGGCAGTGACGCTCGCCCGTGTTACGTATTTGCTAGCAATTGGTCCCGAACTTTTGCGGCATCCCGAGCGAGGTCCGATATTCATCCCTGTCTATCTTGGGGATTCGATCCAGTGGGACGGGCAGTCGACCAATTTGTGGAACGCAGGCGACCTGGTTGTTCAGGTTGAAGATGCAGCTGAGCTGTTTCGGACCGAGTTGCGCTTCCCGGATCGTCTGTTGACCGACGCCCGGATGTTCGACAGGCTGGTGGAGGAGTTGGCGCAGCTCGCGTCACGGCGTCAACCGGGTTCGCGGGTGCCATCGCTTTCCGGGGTGTTTCAGCGGCACGGTGTGGCCGCAGACGCCAGATCGAAGATCGAAGCAACCTTTGCGACAATGTGCGAGCTTCACGATCAGGGGCGCAACCACATTTGGAGCTACTACGTGCGGAATTTGGCGCGGCCGATGTGGTTGGCGAGGGAAGCAAACAGGGTCGATGTCCTGATCGGCAATCCGCCTTGGCTGGCGTACCGGCATATGCCCGAAGGGCTGCAAGCGAGTTTTCGGGCGATGGAGGAGGAACGAGGGCTGTGGGCGGGGGCTGAGAACGCCACGCACCAGGATCTGTCGGCGTTGTTCGTCGTGCGGGCCGTGGAGCTCTACCTGCGTAACGGCGGGAGGTTCGGACTGGTCATGCCGAACGCGGTTGTGGACCGGGATCACTACGAGGGTTTTCGGAGGGGTGCCTATGTTGCTTCGAGCAGTCGGACGCTGATTAAGTTCGAGCGTTCGTGGGACTTCAGACGGGTGCGACCGCACTTTTTTCCGCGCGGGGCGAGCGTGATTTTCGGGTCGCGCGATCCAGCGAATTCGGCGGTCATGCCGACCGAGGCGGTGATCTATTCGGGTCGGATCGGGCGGGGTGGCTCGCTTAGCAACGTACAGCCGAACTTGGTTGCTACCGATGGGGCGGTATTAATCAGGACGGGGGTGCGGTCGCCCTATTCAGAGCGGTTTCGGCAGGGCGCCATCCTGGCACCGCGGTTCATGTTCTTCGCTGAAAGACAGGCTGTCGGGCCACTCGGAGCGGCGGCGGGCCGGGTTGCGATCGCTTCGTCACGAAGCGTTAACGAGAAGAAGCCGTGGAAAGCGATGGCGACCTTGGAAGGTGTCGTCGAAGAGCTCTTTCTTCATCCGCTTTACTCCGGGGAGACCTTACTTCCTTACCGGAATTCGGGCGCGCTGGAGTGCATCGTGCCTCACGACGGGACGCGGTTGCTCCGCGAGCGAGAAGAGATCGCGGTTTATCCAGGCATGGCCGAATGGTGGGCGCGATGCGAAGCAGCCTGGGAGACTGGTCGCAGTAGCGTCCGCCTTTCGCTTGTGGAGCAGCTGGACTATATGGGTAAGCTGAGCGCACAGTTTCCAATCCCCGCGCTGCGGGTTGTGTACAATAGCTCGGGGATGCACCTCGCCGCAGCTAAGCTTTATGATCCGTTGGGTGTCGTGAACAACAAGCTATATTGGTGCGCCGTTAGGTCGGATCGGGAAGCCAATTATCTGTGCGCTATTTTGAATAGTCCGGTGACGACTGATTTCGTCCGGCCTTTGATGTCCTACGGCAAGGACGAGCGTGACATACACAAGCATGTCTGGAAGCTGCCGATACCGGAATTCGATGAGACAGTTGCTGTGCTTGCTCGGCTCGCCGATCTGGGTGCCTTAGCGAGTCGTGCGGCAGCGGAGGTGGAAGTTCGTGAGAATATTCATTTCGCGGCGCTCAGGAGGGATATTCGTAACGCCATTGAAGGCAATGCCGAGACAGCGGAGATCGACGAACTGGTCTTTGAACTTTTGTCATAGTCGAGGCCACAGCTAAAATGGGTCTCGCGTCAGCCTTAAGTGAAGCGGTCCAATGGAAGATGCCTGTCCGCTCACGATAAGTCTTCGGTCATTCGTCACCGATTGCGAGCGCGTCGAAAGCTGACGTATACGTAGCCTATGACACTTGATGATCTTGGCGAGCGCATTTGCATAATGGGGCCTTCAAACAGCGGCAAATCGACTCTGGCAGATGCAATAGCGCGGTCACGAGGGCTAGACCCCGTTCACCTCGACCAGCTCCACCACCTTCCCAACACTGATTGGGTGCCGCGACCAGCGGATGAATTCACTGCACTACATCAGGAGGTAGTTGCGGGCACGCGTTGGGTCGTGGAGGGCAATTATTCGCGGCTGTTTCCACAAAGACTGGCAAGGGCGACCGGGTTCATCCTCCTGGACATCCCTACCTCGCTTAGCTTGTATCGCTACCTAAGGCGATGCTGGTTCGAGTCTGGCCGAAAGGGCGGGCTTGAAGGCGGTCGTGACAGCGTGAAGTGGAGCATGATCCAACACATTTTCGTCACCACGAGGGCCAATCGCCGTCGCTATCCGGCTATGCTCGATAGCGTAACGTTGCCCAACGCGATGATCAGTTCGCCGAAGGAACTGGCTGATTTTTACCAATCGAATGGTTTGAAGCGCTGAGTCTCGAACCGACAACATGCACGAACCCGCTTCGCGGGAGGGTCGCGTGTGGTGATGTAGTTCGCTAAATTCGTGCTTTGGGCGACGCTGAGTCGTCGTTCGACCTTGGAGTTCCTTCAACAAGAGGAGCTTACCATGGATACGACTATCACGAAGACACCCGTCAACCCGCTGCGTCAGCGGATGCAGCACGACATGATGATGCGGGGTCTCGGCCCGCATACACAGCATAATTACATCCGGCATGTTCGGCGCTTGGCTGCCTTTCTGGGTCGCCCACCGGATACAGCGACGGCCGATGATCTGCGCAGCTTCCAGATTCACCAGCATGAGCGGGGGGCGAGTGCATCGACGATCAATGGTGCGGTCTCGGCGCTGCGTTTCTTCTACATGGTCACGCTCAAGCGCCGGGATCTTGCACGCAGCCTAATCGCGACACGTCGCCCGCATCGGATGCGCGAGGTTCTGAGCGTCGAGGAGGCCGCGCGGCTGCTCGAGGCGGCCCCTGGCATCAAGTATAAGGCAGCACTGGGTGTGGCTTACGGCGCGGGTTTGCGTGTATCGGAAGTGGCGCATCTCAAGGTCGACGATATCGATAGCAGCCGCATGCTGATCCGGGTCGAACAGGGCAAGGGCGGCAGGGACCGCAACGCCATGCTCTCTCCGCAGCTGCTGGAGTTGCTCCGGATGTGGTGGCGCGAGGGCAAGCGGCGCGGGGTGATGTTCCCGCATGGCTGGCTCTTTCCGGGACGCAGCTACACCGATCCGATCTCGTCGCGCCAACTGCACCGCGCTGTGCAGGAAGCGGCTGAGGTGGCCGGGATCAAGAAGCGCGTCAGCCCGCATACGCTGCGGCACAGCTTCGCCACACATCTGCTCGAACAGGATGTCGATATCCGCGTCATTCAAGTGCTGCTCGGCCACGCCAAGATCGATACCACCGCGATCTACACCAAGGTCTCCACCCGGACGATCCACGCCGTCACCGGGCCGCTCGACCGGCTGATGGCGCTGATGGAAGGCAAAGAGCGAACGGCATCGCCGCCCGGCTGAGCCGGTGGCAGCCTCTCTGGAGGTAGCCGATATCTTCCGAGCTGCTGGGTCTGCTTATCGGGTGGCCCATGCCGGGCATCTGAGCCTTGCCCAGCTCAAGGTGATGACAGCGATCGAGACCTGCCGCACAGCTGCCATGGGCGGTCATGTCGAGGCCTGTGAGGACTGCGGGCATTGGCGGATCGCCTATAACAGTTGTCGTAACCGGCACTGCCCCAAGTGCCAGGGTGCGGCCGCACGGGTCTGGCTTACCGAACGCGAGGCTGACCTGCTGCCGGTCGGCTACTTCCATGTGGTGTTTACGCTACCCGCTGAGGTTGCCGACATCGCCTTCCAGAATAAGGCGGTAATCTACGATCTGCTTTTCAAAGTCGCGTCGGAGACGATGCTGACCATCGCGGGCGATCCCAAGCATCTGGGTGCAAGGATCGGCATCACGGCGGTGCTCCACACATGGGGATCAGCGATGACCCACCACCCGCATGTCCACATGATCGTGCCCGGCGGCGGCATTGCGCCCGATGGAACGCGCTGGATATCCTCGCGTCCTGCGTTCCTACTTCCTGTGCGCGTGCTGGGCAGTCTGTTCCGGCGGTTGTTCCTGACGCGGCTGATGGCTCTGCACCAGAGCGGCAAGCTCGGCTTCTTCGGCCATCTGGCGCAACTTGCCGACAAGTGCGCATTCTTGCGCCATATATCGCCCGTTCGGAAGAAGCGCTGGATCGTCTATGCCAAGCCACCGTTTGGAGGCCCCGAGGCGGTGCTCGCCTATCTGTCGCGTTACACCCACCGGATCGCGATCTCGAACCGACGGCTGATCGCGTTCGATGACAAAGGCGTCACGTTCCGGTTCAAGGATTATCGGCGCGATGGGAATGACCGGCAACAGGTAATGACCCTGGCTACCGACGCGTTTATCCGCCGCTTCTTGGCTCACGTCTTGCCCAAGGGCTTCCACCGTATCCGGCATTACGGCATCCTCGCCAGTTCCGCACGCAAGACCAGCATCGCACTTGCCCGCCAGTTGCTCAACGTCGCGCCACCACCGTACGATGAGGAAACAGTCGAGCCAGTCGATGTCCGCCCACCATGCCCGTGCTGCGGCGGGCACATGGTTGTCATCGAAGCGTTCGAACGCTGGCAACAACCACGCGCACCGCCATCCTCGCCACCACCGATCCGGGAACTCGTGTCATGATCCGGCATGGATCGCGCCGATTAGACGCCGAAGCAACCCCGCTTCGGCCAACAATCCCGCTTGCTGTGCGCATCGGCAGCACTGCATCCATGGCCATGATATGGTGTGAAAAGACAGGTCTGCCCTACGAAATCAAACGTCAGAGCAGCGCATTCTCCAACAACGCATCCCTGACTGTCGACGCGGGCACCCGGCGATTGCCCCACCAAAATCCAAAATCCCCATAGACCGGATTACGCCCACCGCGGGTTCCTGCATGTAAGGCTTTCGTACGTCTCACGACGCCCGAAACCCTTCAACATTTCGGTCGTTTGTTCAGCTATTTTGAGCTCTCGATAACGGACATTCCGCGACGCGGCCAATGTCAAACGTCTTTTGCAAGCACGACGTCGTCATATGCGCGTCCGCCGACATCGAACTTCCGATCCGCGATCTTCGCGAAGCCGTTCTTTGCATAGAAGGCCTGAGCCCGAAGATTTTCGGCGTAAACGCCAAGAAGAAGCCTCTTGGCAGAGCGGTTGATTGCTTCATTGACAACTTTTTCCATAAGCGCTGCGCCAATACCGCTGCCGTGGAAGCGAGAAAGCGCATAAATGCGTTTCAGTTCTAGATCAGTGCCGTCCATCCTCATGCCTGGCAAATCAGGTTTTCCAAGAAGGGCAAATCCGACAGGTGCGTTGCCAACTTCGCATTCGGCAAGCCAAGCGACGGCCCCAGATTCAATCTGTCGGGCATAAGCATCGGCGGCATGCTCTCGGTTGCAATGCGTGACAATGGCTGCGCCATCGAGGATCCCGGCGAACGTCTCAAGAAACGTAGCTGCTCCAATCAGTGCTAGCGCGTCCACGTCGGCGTCAGTCGCTTCTCGAATTGTCCAGTGCACTCGCATCTCCAAGCAGTTCTAATGGCAATTGCCGTTTGCAACGCCGCTTATGCCGACAGACAGGCAGCTTATGCAGAACCTATCCGTCGGAAGCCTTTGGAACATAACGGCAGGATCGATGGCCCTTGATCATGAATCTTGCCTGTCGGCAATCCCCAACTTTACTGCCATCCGCGGAGGTGTCCAAGCATTCCGAGCTTGCCCAATCTCGCTGGCCGAAGGCGGCCAACCGGCAAGCCGCCGACAGCACAAGCACTTGGAGGATTGCGGTCCGTGACGGACAACACATTGAACCGAAGAAGCCCGTCCCCCAGCGAATGGCAATCGCGCCGCCTGCCGCAAAATTGACACTTCAAGAGCACTATTGACAACCATACCGACCGGTTGGTATTGAAAATGAATGTCGAATCTAAGCACTTCAACGGCTAAAGGCCCCAATGCGCGTACCCGCTTGCTGGATGCGGCGCGTGATATCATTCGGGCGCAGGGCTTTGCTAGCACGTCGCTTGATCAGCTCTGCACCACAGCAGGTGTCACAAAAGGATCATTCTTCCACCATTTTCAGAGCAAAGAGGCGCTGGGCGTCGCTGCTGCCAACTACTGGTCAGAGACGACCGCCGCCTTGTTTGCGAGCGCGCCTTATCATGATCACTCAGAGCCATTAGATCGCTTGCTGGCCTATATAGATTTCCGTTCGGACATGATCGATGGCCCGATAGAAGGGTTCACCTGCCTTGCAGGGACAATGGTGCAGGAGATGTTTGGATCCAGCGACGCTATCCGCGAGGCGTGCAATGCAAGCATCAGCAACCATGCCGCCACTCTTGAGGCTGATATTTTGGCTACGATGTCAAAGCATGGCGCTCCTGACGGCATCACCCCCCAAAGTCTCGCGCTCCACACACAGGCTGTGCTGCAAGGTGGCTTCATTCTGGCCAAAGCAAAGGGCGATCCGTCGATTGCCCGCGATACGGTTGCGCATCTGAAATGCTATGTTGAAATGCTGTTTGCGAAAGGAGAAGCCCAATGACCAAACCCCCAGACTCCGATTTAGAATTATCCGTTACACGCTATATCTCGGCTCCGCCGGACACGGTCTGGCAGGTGATGACCGAACGCCAAACCGAATGGTGGTGCCCACTGCCATGGCAAGCAGAAATTGTCGAGCAGGATTGGCGCGCGGGCGGACGAACATCGATGGTTTTCAAAGGTCCCGATGGCGAAAAAATGCCTCAAGATGGGATCTTCCTTGAAGTGACGCCTGGTCGACGTTTCGTTACAACGGACGCAACACAGCGCGACATTGATGGAGAATGGCGCACGTCCGATCCCTTCATGATTGGGATCTGGGAAATCGAGCCCGAAGGTGCCGGCACCCGCTACACCGCCCGCGCCCTTCACTGGAGCGAAGAAAAATACAAATCGCACCTCGACATGGGATTTGAAGGTGGCTGGGGTGCTTGCGCCGATCAGTTGGTGACGCTGTGTGAAGGAAGAAAGCTATGACCGACCCTACCGATTTTGGAATGCACGGCATTGCTCCGCATTTGGTGTGTAGAGGTGCTGCAGAAGCAATGGAGTTCTACAAAACGGCCTTTGCAGCTGAAGAGTTGATGCGTCTGCCCGGTCCCGATGGCAGGTTGATGCACGGCACCTTGAAGATCAATGGCTGCATCGTGATGATCGCCGATGAATATGACGATGTGGACGCGGCGCACCGCAATGCCTCCCCACAGTCGCTTGGCGGCACCAGTGTAACTCTGCATCTTCAAGTTGATGATTGTGATGCGTGGATGGCGCGCGCGGAACTGGCGGGTGCACGAACCGTCATGCCGGCAGAAGATGCGTTCTGGGGTGATCGCTACGGACAAGTGGAAGATCCCTGGGGCCATCGCTGGTCGATCGCAACGCCCCTAGGCACACCCAAAATGGGCGAAGATCTGGTCGCAGCAATGAACGACGCGATGAAAGGATAATTCAATGACCAAAATGATCTTCGTCAACTTGCCGGTGGCAAATTTGCCCAAGTCGATGGCCTTTTACGAGGCACTTGGCTTCAACAACAACCCGCAATTCAGCGATGAAACCGCCGCCTGCATGGTGTGGAGCGAGGCGATCCATGTGATGCTGCTAACGCATGACAAGTGGAGAAGCTTTACCAACCGCCCCATACCCGACCAAGGATCAAGCGAAGTGATGCTTTGCGTGAGCTGCGACGACCGCTCCGGGGTTGACGCCCTGGTCGAGGCAGGCGCGGCCCATGGCGGTACCGCCGACTTGCAGCCACCCCAAGATCACGGCTTTATGTACCAGCGCACTCTGGTCGATCCTGACGGCCATGTCTGGGAACCGATGTGGATGGACCCGGCGGCTGTTCCGCCGAGTGAATGAGGAAATCAGGAAATGGCAAAGACCGATTTCAAGACAGTAGACGCGTACATCGCAACGCTAACTCAGCACGAACAGGCTGATGTTCAAGCCGTCCGCGCAGCAATTTTGAGCGCGGTCCCAAGCGCCGAAGAAGTTATTAGCTATCAGATTCCTGCATTCAAGAGCGATGGATGGATATTCTACATTTCGGCACACAAGGAGCATTATGCGCTTGCTTGCCCGCCCGTAAATGGGCTGTTCGAAGCTTTCGCAGCGGAGCTCAAGGATTATGCACTTTCCAAATCCGTGGTGAAGTTACCCAAAAATCAGCCATTGCCGCTTGACCTGATCAAAACAATGTCAGCCTGGCAGGTCGAGCGCAATCAAGAAAAGTTGGCAAAAAAGGGAGGGAAGTAGTGACAGAGGAAATCAAATTGACAAGCTGGCGCAACGCAACAGCAAGCGTGTGGACCGGACGGATTCTGAGCGGGTTGTTTATCGCTTTCATGCTTTTTGCGTCAGTATTCCCGAAATTCTTTCTGCCGCAAATCGCCTTCGATACGCTCAAGCAATTGGAGTGGCCGCCCAAATATCTGATGCTGATTGCCGGCATCGAGCTGGTCGGCACGATCCTCTACCTTATCCCGCGCACTGCGGTGTTCGGCGCAGTGCTGCTGACAGGCTTGCTGGGCGGTGCGATGGCAACTCAAATCCGCATCGAAAACCCGCTGTTCAGTCATATTTTGTTTGGGCTTTATCTCGGCCTGATGATGTGGGGTGGTCTGTGGCTGCGTGATGGCCAACTACGCAGTCTGTTTCCATTTCGAGCCGCTGAGTAGAAATTTCGTGACCCCGAAAGTGTTGCAGAATGTCCAAACCGTTTGAAATCGATCGTTTAGGCCCCGGCGACCTCACTTTGGTACGCGCCATGAACGCGCTCTATGCCGATGTCTTCGGTGATGCGGCCAGCTATGCTGATGCGAAACCCGATCATGCCTATCTCAGTGCATTGCTCTCGCAATCAGGAAATATCGCATTGGTCGCGGTATCAGGCGACACGGTGATTGGCGCGCTTACAGCCTACACGCTGCCGAAGTTCGAACAGGCCCGCAGTGAGCTCTATATTTACGACCTAGCCGTTGCCGCGAATTGGCGGCGTCGCGGCGTTGCGACCGCGCTGATTGCAAAAGTGCAGATGATTGCGCGCAAGACGGGTGCGTGGGTCGTGTTCGTTCAGGCCGATTACGGCGATGATCCGGCAGTCGCGCTCTACACCAAGCTCGGCACGCGTGAAGATGTGATGCACTTCGACCTAAAACCCGATTGAGAAAGGAGAAAGCACATGACGTATATTGAAGGTTTTGTGATCGCCTGTCCCGAGGCGCACAAAGAAAAGTTCATCGCCCACGCCAATTTGGGTGACAGCGTGTTCATTGATCACGGCGCAGACCGCGTGCTTGAATGCTGGCAGGCCGACGTGCCCCACGGCAAGACAACCGACTTTTTCGGCGCAGTCGATGCCAAAGATGATGAAGCCATCATCTTCAGCTGGATTGAATGGCCCGACAAGGCCGCCAGATCGGCGATGGAAGCGCAGATGGAGAATCTGATGCAAAGCGATGACCGGTTCAATCCCGAAAAGAACCCGATGCCATTTGATGGCAAGCGGATGATTTACGGCGGTTTCCAGCCCATCGTCGAGCATGGCGAGCATCATCCCGGCAGCTATGTACAGGGCTTCCTCATTCCGGTGCCCGCTGACAATCAGGAAGCCTATCGCAAGATGGCCGATGAAAGCTGGCCCTGGTTCGCCAAATTTGGAGCAACGCGCTTGCTGGAATGCTGGGACGATGATGTGCCCGAAGGCAAGGTCACCGATTTTCGCCGTGCGGTTAAGGCAGAAGCGAATGAGATCGTCGTCTTTTCTTTCATGGAGTGGTCGTCGCGCGCGGTGTGCGATCAAGCACATGAAGCAATGATGAAAGATGAAGGTATGAAAATGCCCGATGTCATGCCCTTTGACAGCAAACGCATGATCTTTGGCGGTTTTTCACCTGTCGTTGAACTGAGCAGCTAGGAGCGAGGTAATGGCCGATAGCCATTTCGAACGCGTGGCGCAATTGGCTGCGACTCTGCCCGAGGTCGAGCGTTCGACATCTTATGGCACGGCTTCGCTAAAGGTTCGCGGCAAGAGCTTTGTCCGGATGAAGGAAAAAATGGATGGCGTGCTTGTGGTCATGGTTCCACTTGGACTCAAGGAAGCGCTGATCGAAGCTGAGTCGGACAAGTATTTCGAAACACCGCATTATACCGGATACCCCGCAATGCTGGTGCGGCTGCCTGCGGTCAGCGACGCAGAACTGCTAAACAGGCTGGAATGTGCGTGGGCCGAAAAGGCACCAAAGAAACTTATGAAGGATCGAAAGTCATGAGCAAAAACACTATCTGTCTTTGGTTTGACGGTGCCGCCGAAGCGGCGGCGACGTTTTACGCCGCAACCTTCCCGAACAGTCATGTCGGCACGATCTGGTACGCGCCGGGCGATAATCCTGGAGGCGGGAAAAAAGGCGATGTTCTTGTCGTTGAATTCACCGTGTGCGGCGTCGCCTGTGTCGGGTTAAACGGCGGGCCCGTTTTTCCTCAAACCGAAGCATTCTCATTTCAGATAGCAACGGAATCACAGGAAGAAACTGACCGCTATTGGGATGCTATCGTCGGCAATGGCGGAAACGAAAGCGCCTGCGGATGGTGCAAAGACAAGTGGGGCGTAAACTGGCAAATCACGCCGAACGTTCTGACTGAGGCCATGCGAGGAGGCGGAGATGCGGCCGCTCGCGCCTACGCCGCAATGATGACCATGACGAAACTCGATGTCGCTGCCATTGAGGCTGCAGTGCAGGGAAATTGACGATGACCAGTCACTCCAACGTGAGTTGCTCCTGCGGAACGGTTTCGTTGGTACTGACCGGACCCGCTATCATGACCGTGGAATGCATGTGCGACAGTTGCCGCGCGGCAGGCCGTGTTCTGGCAAGTCTTTCTGGTGCTTCGCAGGTTCTTGACCTTAAAGGTGCGACATTAAGCGCAATGTACCGCAAAGACCGGGTTGCCTGCATTTCCGGACAAGGGCAATTGCGGGAGTACCGGCTCAAACCTGAATCAAAGACCCGCCGTGTCGTTGCGATATGCTGCAACTCGGCAATGTTTCTTGAATTCACCAGTGGCCACTGGCTGGACATTTACGGCAGTCTTTGGCCGGAATCTAGGCGGCCAGTGCCAGAGATGCGAACAATGGTTGGAGATTTGCCTGCCGACATACGGCTCCCCGCCGACATCCCGAACGCAAAGGGCCATTCAGTCCGTTTTTTCGTCAAACTCCTGGCGGCTTGGGTCGCCATGCGGTTTCGCGCACCACAAGTTGCATTTATCAATGGAGAGCTTGATGTCCACAACCGCTGACAAGATCGAGATTGAGAATTTCACGTCTCCCAAATGGCGTGGGAATGTTGATCGTGCAAAATATGAAGCAATGCGCGACGCATTGCTGTCCGTTTTGCCAACGTTCGCGCCCGGACTGTCTGTGGCTGATGCCAAAGCAAAGCTGCTGCCACTCTTGCCAGAAGAAATATTCCCGGACGGAGCGAAGGCAGGGTGGTGGTTGAAAGCGGCGCAGCTCGACCTTGAAGCAAAGGGGATAATTATCAGAGAAGCGTCAAAACCGCTGAGGCTACATCGCAAATAAGGAGCTTTCTCATCGACCATCGCGAACGAGGTCTCGACTAACACAAGATTCTCCCGCTTGCGTGCTAGCGGCTGTTTAGCGTGATGGAGGTCACGGCAACGGAGGATGAAATGGCTAGAACAGTCTTGATGGCGACTCTCATCTGCGGTTCGCTGGATATTATTTTCGCAATCGCTTTAGGCGTGATCGGCGGCGGTTCGGCGCAAGGCGTGTTGCGAAGCGTTGCCTCCGGTCCATTCGGCAATGTGACGCATTTGGGACCACTTGGTGCCGTGCTCGGACTGGTGGTTCATTTTGCGATTATGGCAGCGATGGTTGCGGTCTTAGCCCTTGCCTTTCGCCGAGGGCTTTTGAGCAACACTTCAATCTGGTCGTTCGGTATCGGCTACGGTCTCATTTTGTACGTCATCATGTACTGGATCGTCCTGCCAATGCGCTGGCCTGGCGCATTTCCGCAAACCGGACTCAAGGATGTTGCAGGCGCAGTATTTGCCCATGTTGGGGTCGGTACACAGAACGGACCCAGATATACGCTAAGGTTTTGCCGTGCCTTCGACGGCGCGCATCTGGCGAAGCGGTCTGAGCGCGGTGGATGGCGCATCGGGATCGGTCCAGAGGTAATCGCCG
>JAKFUU010000046.1 GCA_021732525.1 Sphingomonadaceae bacterium
ACCGTTCCCGCGCCGACCAAAATCGCCGGATGCCGGGCGCGTTCAAGGTGGCCATGGCGGCGTGCGGCTTCGCCGGTTATCCAGCGGCTGCTGCCATCTGCCAACGCGATTTTGCCGTCGAGCGACGTTGCCAGCTTCAAAGTAACAAATGGGCGGGCCTTGCTTTGCCGCATAAAGAAATCCGCCATCGTCCGGCGTGCCTGCGCCGCCATCACGCCGGTTTTGACGTCTATGCCCGCTTGTCGCATCCTTTCGATACCTTTGCCCGATGTGCGCGGGTCTGGATCTTCGCATGCTATTATCACGCGGGCGGGGCGGGCAATGCAGATCAGGTCGCAGCAGGCAGGGCCGCGTTCGCTATCATGCGCGCAAGGCTCCAGCGTAACATAAAGATCCGCGCCGCTTGCCGCTGCTCCGGCCATGCGCAGCGCCATGGCCTCGGCATGTGGACGCCCGCCGGGCTGGGTCACGCCGCGCCCGATCACGATCCCGTCTTTGACGATAATACAGCCGGCCGAAGGGCTTGGCCCAGTGCGCGCATTATTACGGGCCGATAGGGCCAGCGCGGCGGCCATATATCGCCGGTCCTTATCCATATCGCCCGCCGGGCCGGTTATGGCGCCGCACGATTGACGCGGGCGGGATCGGCCGGTTCATTGGGCGCGGCGGCGGATGGATCCGAATTGAGACCAGCGCTGGGTTTGTCCTTCGCCGGGGCTTTGGCATTTGCTCCGCCCTGGGTCTTGGCGGCGGCGGCGCGGGCATTGGCCTTTATTCGGTCGGCCTCGCGTTTGATTTGTTCAACATCCATACCGATCATCCGGCCCAACTTTTCATAATCCTGGCGCTTTTTTTCCAGATAAGCGTCCTTTTTGGCTTGTCTTTCGGTAATCGCCCGGATTGATTCTTCGCGGCTGCGCGTTGCGGGCCAGCTTTCAAAATAGATGACCTGCGGCGGCGGCGGGACGGATTTTCGGCTGGCATCGGCTTGAAATGTATAGATCATGATGATCGGCGGCAAGCTGGCCGCTATCCAAAATAACCAGTTATAATCGCGCTTTTCCCGTAAATAGGCGATCAGATCAAACGTGGCCCCGCGAGGTGATACATCTTTCAAAAAGCTCATCGACTCAGCTTAGCAACGGAACCCGTGGACAACAAGACGAAGGTTTGTTTCGCAGCCATTGACTGGAAGGCCGGTCAATGGGTTACGCCGCCAGTCGCTTGCGGCCCCAGATGATTAAAAAGACCAAAGCTACGGCAATCATGATGAAGGTTGCCGGTTCCCAGATATTGAGGAGCCATACGCCCAGCGCCGGGGCCGCAATATAAGCCCCGCCATTGATGCTCGCGATTTTGCCAGCAACATCGCCTTGTTCATGCCGGCCCACGGCGAGCGAGGCACCGGCGGTAAAGCCCGGCCGGTATAATCCAAAGCCAAGACTGGCGAGCGCAAACCCGGTGCTGATCCCATAGAAATCGTTGCTGGCCGCGGTCATAATCACGCCAATTAACGCGAGCGCGCTGCCCCATAGAACCGATGCCTTGGGGCTCATCGATAGCATCGGGATCAACCCCCATTGTGCCAATAATGTTGCCATCGCGCCGATGAACATCACCGACCCGATGGCTTGCACTGCGCCGCTGGGATCATCATGAAGGCCCAGCCGGTCGCGCACCAGAAAACCGGTAACGCCCAGCAAAATCGCCTGCGCATGACCGCCGATCAAACCCGCGATCAGCCACGGAAGCATGCGTTCGTCGCGCCATGGCAGGCGGACCAACATTGGGTCCGGGCGTGCAGTGCCCAGCGGCGTGGGGTGATTGCCATCCCCCGGATCGGGCTGAGCAATCTGCGCCGCGCTGGGGTAGCTTGGCACCGATCCGCGCGCTTCAAACCGCGGTGTATCCGCTGGCAAACCGATCAGAAGCGCCGCCAAAACGCCAACACCGAATAGAGCGAACAGGATTAATGGACCCGCCAATCCAAAGGGAGGGAATACCAAAAAATGGGCAACCGCCGGGCCGATCACGGTGCCAAGCCCAAAGGAGGAGGCGAGCATAGACAGCGCTTTGGTTCTTTCGCTTCGGTCGGTTCGCGCCGCGACATAGGCTTGCACCGCAGGCGGAGCCGCGCTGCCAAAGCCGCCATAAAGACTGCGGAACACGGCAAACAGCACAAAGGTCAATCCCGCGCTCAAATAGCCGTAAAGCCCCAGCCATAGCGCCATCCCGCACATGCCCATCGACAAGATAAAGCCGCAAGTCCCTAGCGTCATTAAATTTTTCCGGCCACGCCGGTCGGACATTCGGGCCCATAACGGCGCGGTAAACACCCATAATAGCGCAGACCAGCTGAAAGCAAGGCTGACCCAGACATCGGATACATCAAGCTGACTGGCGATGGCGGGCAATGTTGATTGCATCGCGGTATTGCCCGCCGCCGCGATCAACATCACCAGGAACAATATCGCAAGGCGGCCATTGGGAATGGCCGATGCGATGGCCGATGTCGCCGTTTCGGATGGGACCGAACCTTCAGGGGCGGCGTAACCTTGGGCGGTGGCGGCTTGGCCTTCGGTTGGGGCGCGGCCTTCAGGATTGGGCTGGGCTTGCCGGTCCGTCAATTTTGCCGGTTCCAGTCATAACTGCGTTCAACGCGCGCGACATGCAAGCTATAGTCGCGATACCAACTCTTTCGGCCTGCATCGCGTATTACCGCATGTTCGGGATGGTCGCGCCATGCTGTTGCGGCGGCCTCATCTGTCCAATAGCTTACCGTGATGCCAAATCCACCCGCATCGCGCGCCGAATCTATCCCGCAATAACCGGGCTGAGTCGCGGCCAATGCGTCCATTGCTGCTGCTGCTCTGCCATAATCGACGCCGTCATCTGGCATACGGTGCGATGTGAAAATAACGGCTATGGTTCCGGTTTTGTGCGTGGTCATTGCCTATCCATAACCGCCAAACCGGCATCCCGGCAAGCAAACTTATAAGCCTCGTGTGGCCCAAAGGGATTTGCAGAGCAAAAAGTAAAAGATGCATTGGCTTCAAACAAATTTTAACATAATTTTCATGGTAAATGATCTTTTCAGCGGGGCTGCGGCGATGCATAGTGTGATCGAATAGCCCGCATAATGATGGTTCCCAGAAAAAATGAGTGCACCCGTTAAATTTCCGCGATTTTTTGTAACCAATCCGGGGCCATGCCCTTATTTGCCGGGAAAGATCGAGCGCAAGATTTTTACCGAACTAAACGGAGCGCATGCCGATGAGTTGAACGATGCTTTGGGCCGGATCGGCTTTCGCCGCAGTCAAAATGTCGCCTATCGGCCGAGCTGTATCGATTGCAAGGCATGCGTTTCGGTTCGGGTGTTGGCTCATGAATTTCAACCCAGCGCAACGCAGCGCAAGATACTGCGCCGAAACGGCGATTTGGTTGTGACCCGCTGTCGTCCCTGGTCAACCACAGAGCAGTTTGATCTATTGCACCGCTATCTATCAAAGCGGCATCCCACCGGCGGCATGACGGGCATGGATGATATGGATTATGCCGATATGGTCGAACAATCGCCGGTCAAAAGTCATGTGATCGAATATCGCGAGCCGAGCCGCTATGGCCGCCCTGGCCGGTTGGTTGGCGCTTGCCTAACCGATCAGCAAGGGGACGGTTTGTCGATGATTTACAGCTTTTTTGACGCTGAAATTCCTGATCGGTCGGGGCTGGGCAATTTCATCATTCTCGACCATATATTGCGCGCGCGGGGTGCCGGCTTGCCCTATGTTTACCTTGGCTATTGGGTCAAAGGATCGCCGCGGATGGATTATAAAACCCGGTATCAACCGCTGGAAAAGCTCGGGCCAGATGGTTGGGATCGTTTTTAGAGCATCCTGTCCTAACTAAACGGACCCATTTGCGGCCATTCTCAACCCAGCCTGATACGGCTCATGTGAAATAATCGAACCGCATCAAATCATCCTCAATCGACAATAATCTGCTATATCGTTTAGCAGCTGCAACGCTTTCTGGTTGGCGCGGGGCGCTTTAAGCCTTTGCCTCTGTGTGGGCGTGCGGCAACGGTTTCGTAAATCACCTCTTCTGTGGTAACGGTCGTGGTCGTCACTGTTCCGGGTATGACGGTTATTGTGGTAACAACCGGCGCTTGCGGTTGATAATAATATCCGCCTTGCCAGCCATATCCATATTGCGGGTAATATGCCGGCTGAGTAATTTGCCGCGGCAGATATTTTCTGCATTTATTAACCGCTTTTTCGATACCGACACCGGCCAATGCACCAATACCACCGCCGATCAATGTTCCGACAAGCCGGTCCCCGCGTCCGGCAATGCGGTTGCCCGCAATCCCGCCCAAAATGGCCCCGATGGCACCGCCGGTAAGGCCGCGACCGCGCAAACATTGTTCGTAACGTTCATATCCAAATGGCACATAGTCATCGCTATAGGAGCGATCTCCGGTATTGCTATATTGGCCGCGAACCGGTGTCCGGTCCCCCGTGTTGCTGCGAGGGGCATTAGAAACCGGGTCTCCGGTTAGGGTTCCGCGATATGTACCCTGATAAACACGCCCATCTTCTCCGGTATAGGTTCCGTCCCATTGGCCTTGATAAACACGCTGTTCTTCGTCGATATAGCTGCCGGTCCACTCGCCTTCGTAGGTACCAGCTTCGCTATTGTCACTATCGGTTGCCTCTACGGTGACGTCCTGCCATCCATATACGCCGTTATCGGCTGCGATTGCGGGATTAATCTCCGCTTGCGGAAAGCCTGGCTGCGGCTTTTGGCCGAAATTGGCTTTCACGCCGATCTCAATTGCTGAGGAAACGGTATTATTTGACCATGCAGACGAGTCGCTGGCTTGCACTGGGCCGATCGCTGACAGGAAAATCAAGCCCGCAAAACCGCTGTAGATACCCACTTTCATGATTAACCGCTCCCTAAGATAACTGATACAGGCCCCCTGGCGGCGACTATGTCCTTAAAAAAGCGTTAACATTTATTGTGATGAAAATCCAATCATCTGAAGTTAAAATTGAGTAAATTGAAGCCCTGTATCAAAATGAGGCAGTGATCGGCGGTTGTCGAATATCGACATGATTTAGCCTGCCGCGGCTATCATCTCTTTGATGCTGGTGAATTTTTCGCGCGGCGCGCCGGACCGGGCGCGCGCCAATTCGGCCTGTTCAATTTTTTTCCAGTCATTGAAGGTGACGGCCTTGGTCCCGCGTCTGGCGAGCAATGTATCGAGAGCGGGCCGCCCCGCCTTGCAGCCGCCTTGGCGGATATCTTCTGCAACCAAATCCACAACGCCATAACCATCGGGCCGGTTTGTTCCGATGGTTCCGCTGGGTCCGCGTCTCGCCCAGCCAGCGCAGTAAAGCCCCGACATAATGCGGCCCTCCAAATTGGCGAAACGGCCGCGGCCATGTTCAAACGGCACACCGTCGATTGGCGGGGTTTGATAGCCGATACAGCTGATCACCATCGCGCAATCCAAGCTATAGGTTTCGCCGGTGCCATGGCTGCGCAATTCCTTATCGAGACGGGTATGTTCGATGATGATCCTTTCGACTTTGCCTTTGCCCTCAATGGCGATGGGCGCGGCATAAAAGTCAAAATCAATGCTGATGGTTTTATCCGCGCGGTCGCTTTCGGCGATGGCGGCAAAGTCGCGCAAGTGGGCAACCGATTTGCGGAGGCCCGGTTCCAGCAAGGCATCTTCATCCGCATCGGGCAAGTCGGCCCCGCCGACGCGCGGTGTGGCGCGCGTCAACCGGCCGAGCTCGCCCAGCTCTTTGGGGGTCATCGCAATTTGATGCGGACCGCGCCGCCCGAGGAATGTTACCTTTTTGGTGTTCGCCTGCATCAATGCGGCCAATGCATGCGTGACGATGTCTGACCCTTCAAATTCCGCCGCCGTTTTGGACAAGATCCGCCCGACATCAAGCGCAACATTGCCATTGCCAATCACCACGACATGATTGCCCGAAAGATCTGGATTCAGCGCGGCAAATTCGGGATGCCCATTGTACCAACCCACAAATGCGGCGCTGCCATAAACCCCCGGCAGATTGGCACCAGGAATATCCAATTGACGATCATTGGGCGCTCCGGTCGCCAAAATGACCGCATCATAAAGATCAAGCAGCTCATCAATAGAAATATCACGGCCCACCGCGACATTGCCGACAAAGCGAACATTGTCCGACAGCGCGACTTTTTCATAACGCTGCGATACCGCTTTGATCGATTGATGATCGGGCGCAACACCAAAACGGATCAGGCCAAAAGGGACGGGCAGCCGGTCAATAACATCAACGCGGACATCGCCGCCAAATTTCTTCTGCGCCGCTTCCGCGGTGTAATATCCCGCTGGCCCCGAACCAATTATCGCAATATGCCGCATTGATTTCTCTCCCGCTCGTCTTTTACCGGTAGGTTAACGGAACCATAGGGAAAAGGAAGCGATGATTAGCGCGTCGCGCGGAAAAGTGGGCACCGGTTTTTCGCATAAAGCGATGCGACAACAAACAGATAGAGCGGGCAGTGTGATTCCTATTTCACGCTGCCTGCTCCAGGGCAGCCTTCTTTTCGAAATTACGGCGCGCGGGCTTCTTTTTTGCAAATGACATTTTCAGGATGGCGAACAAGGAGGAAAATTACCAATAGATAGTATAAAATCCCAACTTATGCATGATCGGAGTTTTGGTGCAATGTTCGAATTATACACAATATACTGTTTTATATATATTTTCATAAATTGGCACGACCTATGCTTATATAAATTTGTTAAACATATTAACGCCAATAACCAACTTATCACTAGGAATCTATCATGACACTTTCATATAACCACCGTTTTGCCGCAATTTTCGCCTCTGTTGTCTGCGCTGCTTTCACAATTGGCATGAGCATCGCGCCGGCGGTAGCGCCTGCCGCTGCGCTATTGGCATAATCAATAGGGATAAATTCAAACAACAATATTAATGCTATAGGTGTAAAATGAACAAACTTACTCTTGATAAGGAAAATAAGAAATTTATGGGTGTTTGCGGCGGTGTTGCCAATTGGGCGCATATCGATGCCGGCCTTGTCCGCCTAGGTTTTGTTGTCGCAACGCTAATTGGCGTGGGTTCGCCGATTTTAATTTATCTAATTTTAGCTTTCATTCTTGATTGAATAACAGTGCATTAATGATTAGGGCCATCGGCGGGGGAAGTTTAGCGCAACGGTGAAAGTGCCAGCATAAAGGCAAAAATTCACCGGAAAGCAAGCCTGAGGAATCATTCTATCAATGAATGAATATAGCCTTGACGATGACCGGCATTGGTTCAACGCCCGCCAGTATGAGCGCGGCGATGTGCAGATATACGCCGATATTCGGGAGCAGGGTGGCGGCAAATATAAGGTTTATATAATCGATTTGTCGCGGTCCGGTTTTCGGATGCAGTCGGTGACATATATCGAGGTTGATAAGACGGTGTTTCTGACGATACCTGGATATACTCCGCTCGTCGGGCGGGTCGCTTGGCATGCAGGCGAGCTTTATGGTTGCGAGTTTAAGGACCGGCTTCATGTTGCGATTTATGACCATATTTTAAAGTCATTTCCTTCGTTAAGGCAGCGGAAATAAATAATCATCGTCACCGGATCCTTTTCCCAAAAGCAGGTGGCGGTGCACGCTATCGTCGTCCATCATGGCGTAAATCGGCGGTATTGCTCCTTATTCTGGCGTTGCTCATCCTATATGCTTGGATTTCTCCGCGATATGTGCAGCCGTCAGAAACTATAGCCCGTTCGGCGCAGCAACGGGTTCGTGCAGCAGATGGCGACAGTTTTTCGATTGAGAAAACCAAATTGCGGTTGCGCGGTATTGATGCGCCGGAGTTGAATCAGGATTGTATCGATCAAGACGGCACCAATTGGGCCTGCGGCAACGCGGCTCGTCATGGGCTTGCTGCCTTGTTGAATCAGCCTGGTCTTCGCTGCGAAATATCGGGCTATGATCGGTTTGGCCGGGGTCTTGCAATTTGCAAAACCGCACAGACGGCCGATATTGCCGCTTCTCAAATTTTACACGGCTATGCCATTAGCCAAGAATTTAACGGCGTTGCCGATTATGGCAAGGAACAAAACGAAGCCCGCGCTGCAAAGCGCGGTATCTGGCGAGGGCGCTTTATCAACCCGCGCTTATGGCGGGAACGCCACCACAGGCCCGGTCCCACCGGTTAAGAAATCGTGATAAACAACAAGATCGGGCCGCTATTTTGGAAGCGGCAAAATGAAAATGGGCCTAACCGCTGGTTCCATATAGCGAGAAACCCATCCAGCTCGCCGACAATAAAATAATCGCCAGCAACAAGGACACTGCCAAAACATAGCGCACGCCGTGGTTTTTGGTGCCGCCCGATGCTTCGTCTTCGGTCAGCTCGTCATGATCGTCAAAATGCTGCATCACTCCTTCTCCTCTTTGACCCATCCGTTCATTCATCGTTCAGCTTTCTGACCCAAAAAGTTACAAATAACAAGCAACGTAAATCGCCGGCATATTGGGTTTTTTCAGCTTTTGGGTTTTTGCGGCGGCATTGGAAAAAATCCTGAGGTGCGCGCGATATAATCCAGATATTCGGGCTTGCGCTTTTTCAGACCGCGTTCGAGCAGCGGTCCGCCCGACCATTTGAGCAGGGTAAAACTGAGGAACAAGGGCCCGATAATCGTCGTCAGTGCCGCCATTAACCCCGCATCCGCCGCAACGATCCAGATGCCCCACCATGCCGTAAAATCGCCAAAATAATTGGGGTGCCGGGTATAGCGCCACAGCCCGCTATCCAGCACTTTACCGGCATTATCGGGTTTGGATTTGAACGCTTTGAGCTGTGCATCACCAATCGTTTCAAAGGCGATACCGATCAGCGCGATGACCGCGCCGATATAGGCCAGCGGTCCGATAGCGGAGGCGTCCGCGCCGATTAAAATACCAATTTGCGCGGGCAGGCTGGTGATGAACAACAGCGGCATTTGCATCATCCATGCCATGATCAGCGCCGCCTTGGGCCAGCTCCAGCCGCGTGTTTCCATGGCATGACCCAGGATCATTTTATAGCGGCGATCCTCGCCCTCTTTGCGCCAGCGGGTGAAAAGATGCACGGATAGGCGCAGCCCCCATAGCGTCGTGAGCGCGAGCAGCAAATTGCCGCGCGCCGACGCCCCCGCATTGGCCCAGCTTACCCATGCCAATATCACCATGCCAAAGGCCCAAAAAGCGTCGATGAAGGATACATCGCGGATACGCACCGAAACCGCCCACAAGATCAAGATAATGACCAGCAGGATAGCAAAATTGACCGCCAAATTTTGTAACATCATGCGTTACCGCCTTTCTTTACCCGTAATGCTTTTCACCGCGCGTTCGGGGTGGCGCGGCGTAACATCGCGGTAATGTTCGATCACCTTTGCCATATCGGCTTCATAATCGCCTGTGGGCAGAATCGCGGGGCCAAGCCCGCCGGTTTTCTTTGCATAATCCATCATGCCAATGACAAAGGGCACCTTGGCCGCAACCGCGATTTGATAGAAACCGGTTTTCCATTTGTCGCTATTGCTGCGGCTGCCTTCGGGTGCGATGGTGAGCATAAATTCGTCGCGCCGGGCAAATTCGTCGGCCATTTGCTGCACATAATTTTGCGGGCTGCTCCGATCGACCGAAACCCCGCCCATATCGAACAGAAACTGCCGAAAAGGCCAGCGAAACAGCGTGTTTTTTGCCATGAAATGCGGCATGATTCCTAATTCTTCGGTCAGGCCAATGAAATAGAGAAAATCCCAATTGCTGGTATGCGGCGCGGCAACCAGCACGAATTTGCGGGGGGTTGGAACCGTTCCGGTCGCGGTCCAGCCATGGCGGCGGTAAATCCAATAAAGCAACCGCCTCAGCAGGCGGGATGACAGGCTGGGTTTGCGGCTTACGACCGGCATGGGGTAAATTCCTTTTCGATAGGTCTTTTGGACAGGATTGCGACGAGATTCAATCACAGATTGCAACATGCTTGTATGATAATCGTTGGCGCGTTAATCGATATCGATATCCACAATTGTCAGCGGGAAAATTATGTCGCAATCACCCATTCCGGTCATATCTGCCACCGGGCTTTATACGCCGCCCGAAAGCATCAGCAACGAAGAATTGGTGGCAAGTTACAATGCCTATGCCGACCAGTATAATGCGGCGCATCCGGGCGAAGAGCCGCTGATCCACAGTTCGGTGGAATTTATCGAAAAGGCGAGCGGGATCAAATCACGCCATGTGATTAGCAAAGCGCCGATCCTGGATCCCGATATTATGGGGCCGCGGATTGCCCCGCGTGGCAATGATGAAATTTCGGTGATGGCCGAAATGGGGGTCGCCGCGTGCAATGCCGCGCTGGCGGCGGCGGGGCGCGATGCGAAGGATGTCGATGCGGTTTTGTGCGCTGCCTCCAATATGCAGCGCGGCTATCCGGCGATGGCGGTGGAAATTCAGGCGGCGCTGGGCATGGAACATGGCTTTGGCTTTGATATGAATGTCGCTTGTTCGTCGGCCACATTCGGTATCCAAACCGCCGCCGATTATATCCGCAGCGGCAACGCGAAAAGCGTCCTGGTGGTCAGCCCGGAAATCACATCGGGGCATTTAAATTGGCGCGACCGCGACAGCCATTTTATCTTTGGCGATGTCGCCACAGCCTTGCTGATCGAGGCGAAAGATATCGCGCCCGCCGTCCATTGGGAGATTTTGGGAACCAGGCTGAAAACCCAATTTAGCAACAATATCCGCAATAATTTCGGTTTTCTGAACCGCGCGCATCCCGGCGAAGACGGGGTAGCCATCGAACAAGATAGCCCGGCGAGCGACAAGTTGTTCATGCAGGAAGGCCGCAAGGTTTTCAAGGAAGTGGTGCCGATGGTGGCCGAGATGATAATCGATCATGCCCGCGCGCTGGGCCTTTCGGGCGCTGACCTGCGCCGGATGTGGCTGCATCAGGCGAATGCGGGCATGAACCGGCTGATCGCGCAGCGCGTGCTTGGCCACGAAGCCAGCGCCGACGAAAGCCCCACCGTGCTGGATACTTATGGCAATACATCGAGCGCGGGTTCGATCATTGCCTTTCACAAACATAATGAGGATATGGCAGGCGGCGATACCGGCCTGATCTGTTCCTTTGGCGCGGGCTATTCGGCGGGCACGGTGTTTGTGCGCAAAGTGGCATAGCGCCGGGCGCGAACAGGGATCACGCCGGGCGCGCTTACCGACTTGCATTTTGGCGCTTTTGCGTTAAAGGCGCGTCTCCGGTTCAATCGAATCGCGAAAAACCGTGCGGGAGGCTGGCCGATAACCAGCCGTTCGACCGCTTAATTTGATCCGCCCCGGCGCTATGGGCGTTGGCGGAGATAGAATGAAAGGAGGCCAAAATGGCCAAGAAAATTGATGGCTATATCAGCCTGCAAGTGCCCGCGGGCACGGCAACCCCGTCCCCGCCCATCGGTCCGGCGCTCGGCCAACGCGGCGTGAATATCATGGAATTTTGTAAGGCGTTCAACGCGGCCACGGTCGACTTGGAAAAAGGCACGCCCATTCCAACCAAGATCACCGTATTTGCGGACAAAAGCTTTACCTTCATCACCAAAAGCCCGCCGGCGACATTCTTAATCAAGAAAGTGCTCGGCCTGAAATCGGGGTCGAAAGAACCCGGCAAGGTGGGCGCGGGCAAGATCACGCGCGCGCAATTGGAAGAAGTGGCGACTATCAAAATGGCCGATCTGAACGCCAATGATATGGACGCCGCGGTAAAAATTATCGCAGGCAGCGCGGTGGCCATGGGCCTGACGGTGGAAGGATAATCGAATGGCAAAATTGACCAAAAAAGCAAAAATGCTCCGTGAGAAGCTGGATAATGAAAAGCTGTATGCTGTTGATGAAGCGATCAAAACCATCAAGGAATATGCCACCGCCAAATTTGATGAAACCATTGAAGTTGCGATGAACCTGGGCGTTGATCCGCGCCATGCGGACCAAATGGTGCGCGGCATGGTGTCGCTCCCCGCCGGCACGGGCAAAGAGATGACCGTCGCGGTTTTTGCGCGCGGCGAAAATGCCGAAAAGGCGTTGGCGGCGGGTGCGGACAAGGTGGGCGCCGAAGATTTGATGGAAGATATGCTGGCGGGCAATTTAAACTATGACCGCGTCATCGCCACCCCCGACATGATGGGTATCGTTGGCCGGCTTGGCAAGACATTGGGTCCAAAAGGCCTGATGCCCAACCCGAAGCTGGGCACGGTAACGCCAAATGTCGCGCAGGCGGTGAAAGATGCGAAGGCCGGGCAGGTGGAATTTCGCGTCGAAAAACTAGGCATTATCCACAGCGGCATTGGCAAAAAAAGCTTTTCCGATGCCGATCTGCGCAAGAATTTCGACGCGCTGGTCGATGCAGTCATCAAAAGCAAACCATCGGGATCAAAGGGCAAATATGTCCGCAAAGTCGCGATCAGCAGCTCGATGGGCCCCGGCCTGAAAATCGATCTGACCAGCGTGCCGGGGGCGTAAGCGCAGCGCTATGTAAATTTGGCATCACACAATTTTACAATTTACAAAGAGCCGGGGGAGCAATCCCCCGGCTTTTCTTGTCAATGGCAACGAAACCGAGTTTATAACGCATAAGATGGGTCATTGTCGGTGGACCAAAGGTGCAACATACAATATGAGTTGATTCGATAGCGCGTCAACGAGGGTAAAAACTCATGCCAATTTTCCGACTATTTTTGTTAGTATCTTGCCTGTTAGCGCTGCCAGCATACGCGGTAGCCCAAGATAAAAAGCCAGTTGTAGCAATCTATAAAATGGACGATTTAACGAACAGCGGTCAAGGAGATACATTTTCGGCAATGATCGAAACTGCAATCGCAGGGACAAGCAAATTCCGCGTTGTTGAACGTGAACGACTCAACAAGTTATTGAACGAGCAAGGCAAGGCAAAAGGCGGTTTGATTACTTCTAATCGACCGGGAAAAGTGGGTGGTTTTGAGGGTGCAGATTATCTTATTTACGGAACGATAACGGCGATATCTTCAACCAAAAAAAGCGATTTGGGTTCAAGCTTATTGTCCGGCGTGCTGTCGGGTAATCGCGGAGGACAAAGTTGTAACAACGCAGTGGTAACGATGGAAGCGGATATAAAAATTTCCGATGCGAATACGGGTGAAGTGCGTTATGTTCGCCGTATCAGCGAGCAACAAAAATCGGCATCGGTTTGCGGCGGATCGAACGCAACTATTGATGCTGGTGCGCTAATGCGGGCGGCGGCGGATAAGATCGCATCGGGTCTGGTCACAACAATTTATCCCATCCAGGTGGCCGCCGTGCAAGCCGATGGAGTGATCGTATTGAATTACGGCGAAGGAACAGTGCGTCCACAAGATTATTTGACGGTATTTTTGAAGGGCGAACCCATTGTTGATCCCGCGACGGGTGAGGTCATCGCCAACAACGAAACAAAATTGGGCGTCATTCGCGTTACCGACGTAACGGGCCGGATATCCAAAGCGCAACCTGTTTCAAACTTTGGCAACGCGGTTCCCGTTGGTGCAATCGTCCGGGAGGCGACGCCAGACGAGTTGAAATCCGCAGGCAAAAGCGCTGACAAAAAACGGAGACGCTAATGCAGATGAGCGTTAAATTTGCGCTGACTGTTACCAGCGCATTATTCGTAATGTTGGTCTTACCCAAGACCGCCTTTGGACAATCGGCTATTGCTGTTAGCGTGGGTTCCATTGAAACCACTCAAAAATGCACATATTTTCTTGAGTCCGAAGGTCAAAGTAAAACTGCGGCGGTCGTGACGCCATATGCTGTCGGCGTTGCCTCCAGCACCAGTTGGCGCACGTGGTGGGTTAAGGATTGCGTTGATAATTTTGCTACTATGCGCAGCAGCTTAGAAGCGGCGCTGGCGAGCACGGGTAAATTTAGCGTTGGGCGGAGCGGTTATAGCGTCAATATATCCTTATCAGGGATTAGCGATAGCGGTGCTGTTCCCCCTGCGCGTGACAATGGGCCTGGCGGTTTTGAGGTTCGTTCGGCGTCCATGCTGGCGAATTTTAATCTGACGTTGCAAGACAGATCAGGCGCGGTCATTTATGGCGGGCTATCTAGTAAGTCCATTGAGACCGGTTTTTCGCTAAAGGCAGACAATAGTTATGTGGACACATCGCTGACCGGCGATGCCGTTTATGGCAAGTTGCAGAATGAAATGGCACTTGCGATGGCGCGTATCGTGGCGTTCAAACTGGTCCCACTAAAAGTCACCGCTGTCGATGATGATCGGATTGAATTGAATTACGGGTCGCCTTTACTACAACTAGGCACCTTAATTGAGGTGCAGGAGCAAGGCCGGTTAAACAGCATAAAATATCGTGTTATCGCAACTGAAGGCCAAACCGCCGTGGCGGAAGCAGATGGTGACTATGATTTATCCGATATTCAGGTTGGCGCGTTCGCAAAAATGATCGAGGCGGACGATCCTGCTGCCAATGGGCGTCGCTATAAGCGGAATAGGCTGCCTTAATCACCGGGTCGATTATGTTAAGATATGGCCTTAAAACTAGCATCCGAGCCATTCCCCATTCCCCTTGACTCTTGGCTGCCTTCTGCTATTTGCCGCTTCGTTCGGTGGAGCGACGGCTCCATCGTTCACCGTCCGAGACCGTTGGTGACAGGAATATGCCTGTCTTAATTGCCAGCCTAGACGGGGTAGAGATTTCAGGTTTGGTTTTCGGGCCGGCCTTCGCCAAACGCTCCGGCTTCGCTTATGCGCACCGCTGCACGGCATGAAACTTCCCCACGGACTATTGTAGCGCAGGTCAGCATATGTTGGCTTGTTTTTTCGTGTTGGGATGCGCCGGTTTTCCGGTCGTTCCATAAAAGGAGTAATGCATGAACCGTTCTGAAAAGACTGATGCGGTTGCAGCGTTGAACGCAACTTTTAACGAAGCGGCAGCGGTTATTGTCACCCGCAATTTGGGTATGACAGTATCGCAATCGACCAATCTTCGTTTGAAAATGCGCGAAGCGGGCGCGACGTATAAAGTTTCCAAGAACCGCCTTGCCAAAATTGCTTTGGAAGGAACGCGATATGCCCGCTTGAGCGATCTGCTCACCGGGCCGATTGCGCTCGCCACATCAACGGATCCGGTCGCCGCTGCAAAAATTGCGGTCGAATTCGCCAAAACCAACGACAAGTTAGAAATTGTCGGCGGCGCGATGGGCGATACCCTTTTGGACATTGCTGGCGTTACGGCGCTGGCTTCTATGCCGTCGCTCGACGAATTGCGCGCACGGATTGTTGGGCTTGTCCAAGCACCAGCAACCAAAATCGCTCAACTCGCGACCGCACCGGCAGCGAAACTGGCACGGGTTTTTGGAGCTTATGCCACCAAAGAAGCGGCGTAAACCGCTTAGGAATAGTGACAACCGGCGCCGCGCAATCCGCGTGGGCCCTTTAAATAGAGAAGAAATCGGAGTGTTATCGTTATGGCTGATATAGCTAAACTTGTTGAAGAATTATCCACGCTGACCGTGTTGGAAGCGGCCGATCTTGCCAAGGCTTTGGAAGAAGCATGGGGCGTTTCGGCGGCGGCGGCGGTTGCCGTTGCTGGCCCGGCGGCCGATGCAGCGCCGGCAGCAGAAGAGCAAACCGAATTTGACGTGATCCTGACCGGCGATGGCGGCAACAAGATCGCGGTGATCAAAGAAGTTCGCGCGATCACCGGCCTGGGCCTGACCGAAGCGAAAACCCTGGTGGAAAGCGCGCCCAAGGCGATCAAAGAAGGCATCAACAAAGCCGAGGCCACCGAAATTCAAGGCAAGATCGTTGCCGCGGGTGGTACGGTCGAACTCAAGTAAGCTTTTGGCTGGCCGATCGGATAGCGAAGAGTGCAAAAGGCAGTCCTTCGGGACTGCCTTTTTTGTTGACGTGTGGTTTGATTAAATCAGAATCGTACGCCAGAATTCTGTGTTTCCGCAATTTTCAAGCTGTTTGCTGTTTATACCACCCTTGACGATACGAAAAATCGGCGCTTATTTTCAGAGTGATGTCCTTCGTTCTAATTTCAGATATTATTCTTTTTGTGATCGCGTGATTGGGAGCGATTAACCGGTGCCCACTTAATCGTATCACGCTCCAACAAATGCGCCGCAATCATGGCGTTACCTCGTTTTTTGCTTGAATGTCATAATAAGGGAGATGACAAGGGGGAATGACAGACAATGCCGATCTCGCCGCGTTAATCCGCGCCATCCCCGATTATCCTAAACCGGGTATTATGTTTCGCGATGTGTCCACCTTGCTGCTCGATGGGCCGGGTTTTCGCAGCACGATTGATCGGATGGCGGCGATGGTTCCGCCGGATATCAGCTTGATTGCCGGAATAGAGGCGCGCGGCTTTATTGTCGCAGCGGGGCTGTCTTATGCGCTGGGTCTTGGCAAGTTGATGCTGCGCAAACCGGGCAAGCTTCCGGGCGACAAAATTGGCACCGATTATGCGCTCGAATATGGCACCGACAGGATCGAGATGCACACCGGCCATATCCAAGCGGGGCAACGCATTTTGCTGGTTGATGACCTAATCGCCACTGGAGGCACCGCAATGGCGGGTGTGGAATTGATCCGGCGTGGAGGAGGTATTGTCGATACCGCCTTATTCATTATCGATCTTCCCGATCTTGGCGGAGCGAAAAAATTGCGACTCGCCGGAGTCAAGACACGCAGCCTGATTGCCTTTGATGGTGATTGACAGCAATATTAAACTATAAATTCATCCAATATAGATTATATATCGATCCATAATGAATGTAATAACTATTCAAATCGGATCATTATATAGATTCGAATTAATATTTATTTACTAATATTTCCCGAGATAGAGCGCATTGTAACCACTGCGTAACTTAAAAGGGGAATATTATGACTAAATCATTTGTTGGCAATTATATTCAATTCGCGCTTTCGCCCGAAGATGTCTTATATGCCGATCGGCTTGCCGAAGAAGCGGCCATGGAACGTTTCCGCAGCTCTATTCGTCATCACCGGGCAACTTATGATGCTTATGTCGGTCAAGATGGATTTAGTCATGGTGCAGAATTAAGCTGGAACACCCGCCGCCGGATTATGAGCGCATTGCGCCAATCGACCCGCGTGCTGGGCGTGGGGCAAAAGAGCAAGATCGGACGGCTGGGCGCGGGCGCGGCGATTGGCGCGGTGATTTCTGGCTTTGCCACGCCTGCGATGGCGCAAACGACACAGGGAGCCGGAGCAACGGTGACGGGCGCGCCGGTTGCCGCACCAACATCAACCGCCATCGGCACCAACGCGACAATTGTTAATAACACGGCGGGTCAAGCCGCTAATGACGGTCAAACCGTGGTCGGTGCGAATGCCTCGGCAACCGGAAGCAGCGGGACGGCGATTGGCGTTGGCGCGACAACCTTTAATCAAAATCCAAATACCGGCGCGGTGGCGATTGGCAATCAGGCGCAGGCGACGTTTAATTCGGCAATTGCGATCGGTACTAACGCCCGCGCGCTCCCGTTTGTCGGGGCGAGTGCGGGCGTTGGTTCCGGCAATATCGCCATTGGGCAAAGCGCGCTTGCGGTTGGCGACAGCAGCGATCCTTTCAACGTTTCGGCGGCGACTGTAATAGGAAATATAGCAACCGGCAATGCGGATGGTGCGGTTGCCATTGGTGAGCTTGCGGGCGCAACGGCCTATTATGCGACCACTGTTGGTTCTTACGCGAACGCAACAGCAGCCGGTGCCACTGCGGTTGGTGGCGGTTCCCAAGCAACGGCGACTGGCGCAATTGCCATTGGCGGCGCGACCAGCACGGGTTCGGCGACGGGATTGAGCGGCTTTGCCAGCGCGGGAGGGCTTAATGCTGTTGCGATCGGCACCAGCACCCTGGCAAACGGTGCCAATTCGGTTGCACTGGGCCGCGGCAGCAATTCGTCGGGCGCGGATGGCGTGGCCGTTGGTAATGCGGCGGTGGCAAGCGCGCTTGGCACCACCGCTGTCGGTGCAGGGGCCACCGCAAATGGCGGCGATTCAACCGCCGTTGGGCGCAACGCCCGCGCCGGGCTGGCCAGCACCGCCATCGGCGTTGGAACGGGAACGCTTACTGGCACAAACAATGTCGCGGTCGGCAACGATGCTGGCCGTTTGGTTACGGGTAACAGCAACGTCGCCATTGGTGATCGCTTGGGCGGTGCCGCCATCAACGGCTTAACCGTCGTTGGAAATGCGAATACGGCGGTTGGCTCTGGCGGAACAGGCAATGGAATTACGGGCAGCAATAACGCTGGCTTTGGTAATGGCGCAGGCGCTCTAATCACCGGGTCGAGCAATCTGGCGCTTGGCACTATTGCCGGCCAAGAAATTGTCGGCAGTCGCAACATCGCGCTCGGAGAAGGAGCCGGCAGCCGCGTTGGCACCACCGGCACCCCGGTTTCTGATACGATCAGCATCGGCAGCAACGCGCGGGCCAATGCGGCAAACGCTACCGCGCTCGGGGCCTCGTCCCAAGCCGGTGGAAGCCGCTCAACGGCGATCGGGACTGCGGCCAATGCCAGCGGCGCAAATTCGTTGGCGGCAGGCGAAAGTTCATCGGCAACAGGAACAAATTCGGTAGCGCTGGGCGCCGGATCAAATGACGGCGGTGCGGCCAATGTTGTTTCCATTGGCGCTCAAGGCAGCGAACGACGCATTACCAACGTCGCCAACGGAACGAACGCCACCGACGCTGTTAACCTTGGCCAGTTGGTTGCCGCAACCAACAATACCGGGAACCTTGCCGGTCCCTCGGTATCGGGTGCGAACGCCAGCGCCGTTGGCAACGGCGCGGTTGCGTCGGGCGCGGACAGTTTTGCTGGCGGAACAGGTCTCGCCAGCGGAGCCAACAGTGTCGCCATCGGATCGGGCGGCACCGTGGCATCGGGTTTCGGTGCGGTCGCCATCGGCTTTGCACAGTCAGCGATAGGTGACGGTTCCGTCGCGATTGGCGATCCGGCGACGGTGATCGGTACTGGCGCAGTCGGCATCGGAGCCTCGTCGAACGCGACGGGGAATGGCTCGGTCGCGGCGGGTAATGCTTCGCAAGCATTGTCGGGAACCGGCGTTGGCACCATCTTAAACCGCAACAGCGCTACCGCCGGTAATATCGTCACGGCGGTAAGCAGTACAGTTAATCTTACCCCCAATGCGGTTGCCATCGGCAATTTAAACCAGGTGAATGGCGGCGGCGGCGTTGCCATTGGCGAAAACAACCGGGTCGCGGCATCCGCCGTCGGCGGCACTTCCATCGGTACGGAAAACAACGTCACGGGCCTATTCGGCGTTGGCTATGGCTATAGCAATACTTCCTCAGGGTCTTCGACCATTGCGATTGGCGTTACCAACATCGCGAGCGGCAACACCGCGATCGCGCTTGGCCGGCAATCCACCGCTTCGGGCAATTTCTCGATTGCGCAGGGCAATGTTGCTACGGCCAATCAGGTTAACGCGATTGCGCTGGGCAATTCGGCGCAGGCAACCGGACTGAATGCGGTTGCTATTGGCGGCGGTCTGAACGGGACGGCCGGCTTTTTCCTTGATGCCACTGCTGCGCGCGCAACTGCGGCTAATACCACTGCGCTGGGCGTTAATACCAATGCGGGCGGCGCGGGTGCAACCGCGCTTGGCGGCAACGCGGTTGCCGGCGCAAATGCCTCGGGCGTCGATTCGATTGCCATCGGCGGCCAATCGGTGGCATCCAGCATATCGGCCATCGCCATTGGTGTTGGCGCACGGGCAACCGCTGCCAACACAATCAGCATCGGCACCGCCAACGTGGTTTCCGGCGTGAGTTCCGGTGCGATTGGTGATCCAAATATCGTAACCGGATCGGGCAGCTATGCAATTGGTAATGACAATACCATCAATGCGAACAATGCGTTCGCCATCGGCAACAACATCACGATTGCGGCGGGCCGTGACGGCTCGGTCGGCATCGGCAACAACACTACGGTTGCCGCCCCCAACACCGGTGCATTCACGCTGAATGGCGGCACGGCAGCAGCGACAGCGCCGACAGCCGTCGTCTCGGTTGGCGCTACGGGTGCGGAACGGCAGATTACCAATGTTGCAGCGGGCGTGGTTTCGGCCACCAGCACCGATGCGATCAACGGATCGCAGTTGTTTACGGTTGCGACGGCGGCCAACAATCTGGGTAACAGCCTTGAGACCGTCACCGGCGGCGGCCTTGTCATTAATGCAGATGGCACGATTGGCACCGCGCCAACGATCAACGCGGCGGGTGCGACATTTGGCAACACCACTGCTGCTATTGAGGCGCTGAATAGCGCAAACACAGCAGCAAATAGCGGCCTGGCCGCTGCGCTTGGCGGCGGGGCGATCGTTGCTGCGGATGGCACTGTGACCGCGCCATCCTATATAGTCGCCGGATCGACCTTTAACGATGTCGGATCGGCGCTGGGTGCGTTGAGCGCGGGCAATCTGGTTCAACAAGTCGGCGGCACGCCGGGCACAGGACAGATTACGGTCGGCGCAGCGACCGGCGGAACATCGCTCAACGTTGGCGGTACCGATGGTGCCCGGACGGTGACAGGGGTTTTGGCGGGATCACTCACGGCCGCATCAACCGACGCTGTCAACGGCGCGCAAGTCAACACGCTGGGCACCAGCATCGCGACAAATACCGGAGGCGGATCAACTTTCGACCCAGTAACCGGTACGGTCACCGCGCCAAGCTATAGCGTAGCAGGCGGCACACAAACCAACGCGGGCGCAGCGTTTGATGCGCTGGATGATGCAAACAGCTTGGCCAATAATGGCATTGCATCGGCGATTGGCGGCGGCGCGGCGGTTGGCGCGGGCGGCGCGGTTACGGCTCCCACGATTGATGTGAACGGCACGAGCTTCACCAATCTGACCGATGCGATTGAAGCAGCGGGCGCAGGCTTTAACCTGACCACGGCGGCAACCGGAACCGGCGTTGCCAATGGCACGAGCGTTGCGAGCATTGGCGCGGGCGAGACCCAAACGCTGACGGCGGGCAACAATATTATCACGACGCAAGCCGGCAATGAAGTGCAGGTTGCGCTTAACCCCGTGCTGTCGGGATTGACCAGCGTTGCCATCACCGGCGGCCCAACGATCAGCGCCAGCGGGATTACCGGCGTTGCGGCGGGCGCGCTGTCGGCAACCTCCACGGACGCGGTGAATGGCAGTCAGCTTTTTGCCGCCAACAGCGCGATCACCAATCTGACCAACGGGACAATAGGATTGGTGCAGCAATCACCCGCCGCACCAAGCACAGGTGCGATCACGGTGGGTGCGACGACCGGCGGAACGGTGGTGGATTTTGCCAATAGCTCCGATGTGAATCGGGTTTTGACGGGCGTCGCGTCCGGCTCAACCGCAGCAACTTCAACCGATGCAATCAACGGCGGACAGCTTAATACCGGCCTTACCAGTGTGGCGACGAACCTTGGCGGCGGGGCAAGCTATAATCCGGCTACCGGTGTGGTCACCGCCCCTGGTTATGCGATCGACGGCACCGTATTCAACAATGTCGGCGATGCGCTGGCCGCGCTCGCCAACGACAGCCAATATGTCGATTTCAACTCCACCTTGGCGGCGGCGGACGCGGCCGGAACCAATGCTTCGGCGGTTGGCCCCAATGCACAGGCAGCGGGGAATAATTCGGTAGCGCTTGGCGCAAATTCGGATGCTGCTGGCAATAACAGCATCGCGGTGGGCGGATCCACATCAGCGGCGGCAACCAATGCCGTTGCGGTAGGTTCGGGTTCGGCGGCGGATGGCAATAATGCGCTCGCTTTGGGATCGAATGCGGCTGCCACCGGCACCAACAGCGTTGCATTGGGTGCAAACAGCACCGCAGGAACCGCTAACGCAGGGTGGACCGGCACGACATTTGCCGGGGTCACGCAAACCAACAATGTCAACGCCAACGGCGTGGTCAGCGTGTCGGGCGGCACCACCAATCGCCAGATTACCGGCGTTGCCGATGGTGCGGTCAACGCCACATCCACCGACGCGATCAGCGGATCGCAACTATTCGCGGTGGCCACGGCGCTTGACACCCAATCGAACAATATCGGCGACGGTTTGGTGGCATCGCTCGGCGGCGGTGCCAGCGTTGCGGCAGACGGCACAGTCACCGCACCGACGATCACGGTTGGCGGCGTTGCCTTCAACAATGTGACCGATGCCATTGAAGCGGAGGTTGCTCGCACCGATGCGCAAGGCGCGGATACGGCGGCAGCGCTTGGCGGCGGGGCGGCTTATAATCCTGCAACGGGTGATATCTCTGCGCCATCTTACACGGTAGCGGGCGGGACGCAGGGCAATGTGGGTGCGGCGCTGGATGCGCTGGATGATGCAAATACGCTGGCGAATAATGGTCTTGCTGCGGCGATTGGCGGCGGCGCAGCGGTTGGTGCGGG
>JAKFUU010000028.1:0-13393 GCA_021732525.1 Sphingomonadaceae bacterium
GCCGACCGGCTGGTGTTGGTCGAGGGCGGCGAGGCCAATGAATTTTCCGGCTCGCTTGATGATTATACCAGCTTTATTCTAAGCGGCGGCGATAAGAGCTCCGATAGCGGCAAAGGCCGAAACACCGCCCCCAAACGCGATAAAAAAGAAGAACGCCGCCTGGCCGCCGCCGCGCGCGAGGCGCAGAAGGAAGCGCGCAAAGCCTTGCTCCATGCCGAAACGGAAATGGAAAAACTCACCCGGCGGCGCAGCGAAATTGACCGCGCGATGTTCGATCCCGCGGGCGCGGTGGGTGACGATGCCAAGCGCACGATCAGCGAGCTATCCCAAATGCGCGGCGATATTCAGAAAAAGATCGAAGCCGCCGAAGCCAAATGGATCGAAGCCAGCGATTTGATGGCGGGTTAGCCCTTCCGAAATGCCAAGCTCAAATTATTTGCGGGCATCTCTATCCGCTGTTTGAGCGCCATCCCGTTATCTTCCGCCAGCGCCCTCACGTCGCCAAGCAACCGCAGGCCCCAATCATCATTGCGCGATTTGAGCGAAATGTCGAAAGCCTCGTTGCTCGCCGCCAGCGGGATATTATCCTCCCGAAACGGCCCGTAAAGATACAGCGCGCCGCCCGGCGGCAGCAGACGCCCCGCCCCGCGCATCAAGCCCATAGTGGCCCCCCACGGGGCGATATGGACCATATTGATACACAGGATCACATCGGTCTGTTGGACCGGCCAATCTTCACTGGCCGCGTCAATCCTGATCGGGCGCGCGATGTTGGCAAGGCCCGTTTCCGCTGTCCAGGCCGCAATCGATGCAAGGCCGGCATCGTCATAATCGCTCGGTTGCCAGGTGAGATGCGGAAAGGCGGCCGCAAAATAAGCGATATGTTCGCCGGTCCCGCTGGCAATTTCCAGCGCAGTGCCCGATGACGGCAACAATTGCTTCAGGACGGCCGCAATGGCTTCGCGGTTGCGCAATGTTGCGGGGGCAAAGCGTTTGGTTTGTCCGCTATCTTCAAAAACAAAGGGCGACGCATCGCTCATGGATTAGCCTCCACCCGGTCCGGCTCTTTCCACACCAGCACCGGTTTGCGCGCAGCCAATGTCTCGTCAAGCCGCCGGCGCGGTGCAAAATGCGGCGCGGATTTGAGCGCCGGATCGCCCGCCTTTGCCCGCGCGGCAACCGCCCGCATCGCGCCGATAAATTGATCGAGCGCGGCCTTGCTCTCGGTTTCGGTCGGTTCGATCAACATCGCGCCATGGACAACCAGCGGGAAATAGACCGTCATTGGGTGGTAACCCTCGTCGATCAAGCCTTTGGCAATGTCCAGCGTACTGAAACCTTCGGCCAGGCCATCATCGCTGAACAATGCTTCGTGCATGCACGGCCCGGAATGCGCGAAAGGCGCGTCCAGCACGTCCTCTAAACTGCGCAGCACATAATTGGCGTTGAGCACGGCGTCTTCGGCCACCTGCTTGAGGCCATCGGCCCCGTGGCTCATGATATAAGCCAGCGCGCGGGTAAACATACCCATTTGGCCATGAAAAGCCGTCATCCGGCCAAAACTTTGCAGCGGCGCACCGAAATGCTCTCGCTCAAACGCCTCGGCATCGGCTTCCTCGATCAAATGCACCACGCCGTCTGCCGTTCGCGCGGTATAGGGCAATGGTCCAAAAGGCGACAAAGCTGCGGACAGCACCACCGGGCCAGAACCCGGCCCGCCGCCGCCATGCGGCGTGGAAAATGTCTTATGTAGATTGATATGCATGGCGTCGATGCCCAGATCACCGGGGCGCACCTTGCCCACAATCGCGTTGAAATTGGCCCCATCGCAATAAACATATCCGCCCGCGGCATGCACCGCATCGGAGATATGCTTCATATCGCGTTCGAACAATCCGCAAGTGTTGGGGTTGGTGATCATCACCCCCGCCACATCCGGCCCCAGCCGCGCTTTCAGCGCCGTCAAGTCAACCCGGCCTTCGCTTGTTGCGGGAATATTTTCGACCGCAAAACCCGCAAAGGCCGCCGTTGCCGGATTCGTACCATGCGCGCTTTCAGGCACCAGTATGACGCTGCGATGCTCACCGCGGGCGGCCAGCGCGGCTTTGATGCACAGGATACCGCATAGCTCGCCATGCGCGCCCGCTTTGGGGGTCATGGCAACGCCGTGCATGCCGGTCAGCGCGATCAGCCAATGCGCCAGATCATTGATCACGGCCAGCGCGCCTTGCACCGTTTCCTTGGGTTGCAGCGGATGGACATCGGCGAAACCCGCCATCCGCGCCACTTTCTCATTCAGCCGCGGATTATGCTTCATCGTGCAGCTGCCCAGCGGAAACAGCCCAAGGTCAATGGCATAATTCTGCCGGCTGAGGCGGGTATAATGCCGCACGGTTTCGGGTTCGGACAGGCCCGGCAGGCCGATTTTGTGGCTGCGCCCCAACCCGCCCAATCGCCCGGTCACTTTTGGCGCAGGTGCCAGGTCGATACCGCTTGTAGCGCCATCGCCAATTTCAAAGATCAGCGCCTCTTCGAGCATCAGCGCCCGGTTGCCGGTGTAAGTGGGCGCATCCGCCATTTCCGCAGCGCCCATTGCCGGTTTCCACCCGCTCTGGTTCAGCCCGCTCATGCCATTAGCTCCTGCAAATTGACCGCCAGCGCCTCAATATCCTGCGCCGTCACCACCTCGGTCACCGCGATCAGCAAGCCATTTTCCAGCGCCGCCTCGCCCGGATAAAGCCGCCCCAATGATACCCCGCCGAGCACGCCGCGCGCGGCGAGTTGATGGATAATTTCCCGCGCATTTTTATTCAATTCGATGGTAAATTCGTTGAAAAAGCTGTCATTAATCAGCCCCACCCCCGGAATTTGCGCCAAACGTTCCGCCGCTTGCACCGCCATACCGTGATTGAGCATCGCCAGATCGCGCAAGCCTTTTTCGCCGAGCAGAGTCAGATGAATGCTGAAAGCCAGCGCACAAAGCCCGCTGTTGGTGCAGATATTACTCGTGGCTTTTTCGCGGCGAATATGCTGTTCGCGCGTGGAAAGCGTGAGCACAAAACCGCGTTTCCCCTCCGCATCCACCGTTTGCCCGCATAAACGCCCCGGCATTTGCCGCAGATACTTCTCCTTACACGCGAAAAGCCCGACATAAGGCCCGCCAAATTGCAGGCCCACGCCCAGCGACTGCCCCTCGCCCACCACAATATCCGCGCCCATTTCGCCGGGCGATTTTATCGCGCCCAAAGCCACCGGTTCGGTGACGACGGCAATCAGCAACGCGCCATGTTCATGCGCCTTGGCGGCGATGACGGACAGGTCCTCAATCCGGCCCAATATGTCGGGATATTGTATGACAACGCAGCTGGTTTCGCCGTCAATCGCTGCCAAAATCTGCGCGCTGTCGGTCGTGGCCGCAAGCTGCGGTATTCCGGTCTGCAAAATATCGCCGGTAAATCGCGCCATCGTTCGCGCAACGCTCACATAATGCGGGTGCAAGCCCGACGACAGGATCGCTTTATTCCGCTTGGTTATCCGCCCCGCCATGCTGATCGCCTCCCAGCAGGCGGTTGAGCCGTCATACATCGACGCATTGGCCACATCGCAGCCAAACAGGCGCGCAACCTGCGTTTGAAATTCAAACAGCATTTGCAGAGTGCCTTGCGCAATTTCCGGCTGATAGGGGGTATAGGCGGTCAAAAACTCGCCGCGCTGGATCAAATGGTCGACGCTGGCGGGGATATGGTGCTTATACGCGCCCGCACCCAGAAAGAAGGGGTGGTCGGACGCCGCCATATTCTTGCGCGCCAGACCAGAAAAATGCCGTTCCACCGCGATTTCGCTGGCATGCATGGGAAGGCCCGCAATCGGCCCCTCCAGCCGCGCTTCTGCAGGCACATCGGCGAACAGATCATCGATCGTGGCCGCACCTATAGCGGCAAGCATCGCGTGGCGTTCAGGCTGTGTTAGGGGTAAGTAACGCATAATATTTTCTCTCGTTTCTCGTCATGCTGAACTTGTTTCAGCATCCATCTCTCAACACAGACCGAAGGCTGGCGAGGCGAAATGGACCCTGGAACGAAGTCACCGCCCGGTGAAACAAGTTCAGGGTGACGCATGTTTATGAGGCTAAAGCCCGCTTACAAACGCTTGATAAGCCGCCGCGTCCATCAAGCCGTCAAGCTCGCTGGCGTCGGTCAGCTCAAGCTTGAAAAACCAGCCTGCACCTTCGGCGTCGCTATTCACCAGCGAAGGATCACCTTCCAGCGCCGCATTGCCCTCGGTTACGATACCCGACACCGGCGCATAGACATCCGACGCAGCTTTCACCGATTCGACCACCGCCGCGTCACTGCCCTTGGTCAGCACCGCGCCCGCCGCCGGAACTTCGGCAAAGACAATATCGCCCAATTGGCTTTGCGCATAATCGGTGATGCCGACGGTGGCGCTGCTCCCTTCTACCTCAATCCATTCATGGTCTTCGGTGTAATAACGCGGCATCAGGCAGCTCCTTTTCTATGATATCGATGCGGGATAAAAGGCAGGGCGGATATGGTAAGGCCCACGCGCTTGCCGCGGACCTCAGCCTCCAGCATGGTGCCGGGCGCGGCGTGCCGGGCGGCAACATAACCCATCGCAATGGGCGCGCCGATGGTCGGCGCGAAACTGCCTGAAGTTACCACTCCAACCTGCTCATCTTGCGTAAAAATTTTTGCGCCCTCGCGCACTGGTATTTTCCCATCAACCGACAGCCCGACCAGCTTGCGTGCTGGCCCTTGCGCAAGCGCTTTCAAAATTCGATCCGCGCCGTGAAATCCGCCTTCCGCGCGGCGACGTTTGGATATGGCAAAGGCCGCGCCCGCTTCAACCGGATCGGTGGCCGGGTTCATATCATGCCCGTAAAGTGGCAGCCCCGCCTCCAACCTCAGCGAATCCCGCGCGCCAAGGCCGATCGGTTTTACCTCCGGCTGGCCGCAAAGCGCATCGACCAGCACCCTCGCCTTGTCCGCTGGCACCGAAATTTCAAAGCCATCTTCGCCGGTATAGCCCGATCGGCTGATCCAAAGCGGCTCTTCGCCCCACAGGCACATGTCGGCCTCCATAAAAAATAACTTGGTCGCGGCCGGAACAATGCGTGCCATGGCCTTAGCCGCCTTTGGCCCCTGCAGAGCGAGCAAGGCGCGATCTTCCATATAATTGATCGTAATTTCATCGGGCAATTCGCCGCGCAGATAAGCCATATCCTCCTGCTTCACCGCGCCATTGACCACCAGATACAGTCCCATCGGCGTGCGCGTGATCATCATATCGTCAAGCACGCCGCCATCTTCGGCGAGGAGCAGCGAATAACGCATCCGCCCTTCGACCAGCGCGGAAATGTCGCCCGGCACGATCCGCTCGAAAGCCTCCGCCACGCCCTCGCCCGACAGCATCAATTGCCCCATATGGCTGACATCAAACAGCCCGGCATTGGTCCGGGTCCACACATGTTCGGCAATAATGCCTTCATATTGAATCGGCATATGATAACCGGCAAATTCGACCATGCGTGCCGCTTTCGCTCGGTGCCAATCGCCCAGCGGCAATTCCAATATTTCAATATCTTCAATTTCGTCTTGCGGTTCGTCGCTCATCATCATCCCGATCAAAGTTGCAGGCATACCGGCCAACCGGCCTGTATCCCTGCCCCCTCTGTCACGGAACCTGAGAGCTTTCCCCGCCATGCTGCAAAAACGGCGGGTTACACCTTCGGTGGCCTTCGGATGAAGGCGCTTTCCAGAGCGTCATTATCGAAAAAACGGTCCATGGGCCTGAGAGATTCCGGGGCGGTTGCTCCTTCGGCGGCAGGATGACCCTGCACTCTCCCGTTTTTTCAACGACGCAGCTTTGGTAGCCGCTGCGGCGATGCCAAGTCAACCGGTTCGTTTGAATATTTGCCAGCGCCGCAGAAAGATGGATACCTCCATTAACCGTCATTGCGAAGCCCCATAGCGGCTTAAGCAATCCAGAGAGTATCGACACTGCGCCCCTTTCTGGATTGCCGCGCTTCGCTCGCAATGACGGATTAGGGTTAATGGAGGTGCCCAGATATAGCGGGGTTGAATTTGCGGAGAGCGGGCGTGAGCGCTTGACCAGCCTATACTCTAAACATGCTGCAACGCACCTGGAACCGCGGAACGACCAAAAATCTGGGCGAATTGATTGATGGCAAAACGGTCGGACATTCCGGCGATATAATCGCCAATATGCCGGGCATATTCGGGCATCTCACTGGGCAACCGCTCGCGCCATTGGGGCGGCAGCAACCGCGCGTCCGCCGCATAGGCCCCATAGAGCTTTGTCACCACCTCCGCCGCCTGTTCCGCGGCGGTTAGCTGCGCTGGATGATGGTAGAGATTGGCATACATGAATTTTTTTAACTGGCGTTCCTGGCGGCTCAATAAGGGGGAAAAATTCGCGATGATTTGACCGGCACCGCGGATATCATCAACCGTTTCGATGCCCAAATCGGCAATATTCTGCCGCACCTGCGCAATCACATCATTGACCATCACACCGATTTGTTCGCGGATCAGCTCACGCAGCAACGTCTCCCGCCGCGCGCCCGGATAGCGCGCGCAAATATCCCGCCATCGCAACTGGACAAAATCAAGCTCCAGCAATTGGTCGAGCGTCAACAACCCGGCGCGCATGCCATCGTCAATATCATGATTATCATAGGCAATATCATCGGCAATCGCCGCAACCTGCGCCTCCAGCGACGGCCATTTTGGCAAATTGAGATCAAAGGCTGCATTCGCTTGGACCAATGCCCATCCCGGATGGAGGACGGGGCCATTATGCTTGGCAAGTCCTTCCAGCAGATCCCAGCTGAGATTAAGTCCGGGCCATAGCGGATAAGGCGAATCGAGCATCATCAGCGCGCGCAATGTGTGCGCATTATGATCAAAGCCGCCATATGGCTGCAAAACTTGCTTCAGCGCGTCTTCGCCAGCATGGCCAAATGGCGGATGCCCAATATCATGCGCCAAGCATAAAGCCTCCGTCAAATCTTCATCCAACCCCAGCGCGCGCGCTATCGTCCGCCCGATTTGCGCCACTTCCAAGCTGTGCGTCAAGCGGACCCGGTAGTGATCACCGTCAGGCAAAATAAAAACCTGCGTCTTATGCCGCAACCGGCGAAAGGAAATGCTGTGGATGATCCGGTCGCGGTCGCGTTGGAATATGTTGCGCGGGCCGCGAAGATTGCCCGCCGGTTCGCCATATAGTCGGCCCCGGCTGGTTTCTGGGTTGCATGCAAAATTGGCCCGGTCGGTCATGCCGCTGGCTATGCCGCAAGGAAAATGCAGGAGCCAGTCAATTTTTCCTTATTTCACTTTTTCGGTTATGGTGCCATCCGCGCTTTGCCAAACAAATCCATCGCCGCCGGCCTTACGAAATTCTGCATCCCATTTGCGCGCGGCCTTGGCATCGTCAAACGGACCGATGATCAGGCGGTCGGCCGTGCCCCACGGCGAACTCCATCCCTGCATATCCTTAAAAAGCGCCGGATATTTTGCCGAAAAACGGCGCATGTCGACCCGGAATGCGGTTTGCGGGCCGGTGGCGATCTGTACCCAATATCGCGCCGGGTATTTTTCCGCCGCGGTTTCTTTTTCCCCCACCTTTGTCAGAGCAGCCTTAACAGGTAGTGCTTTCTTTTCTCCGGCGGGTTTGATCTTGGTCAAATCAACCGGAATAACCGTTTCTTTCTGCTCACTTTCAGGGATTTCTATTCCGCTTACTATTGCGTCCAAATCAAACGTGGATGCCGTCACCTTAGAATTGGTGATTTGAGGCGGTAACAAGGGTGACGGTTCGCCAACATCTGGTGCAACAGCAGAGGGCGTCGCTAAAGCAAGGGCAATAGCAGGCTGTTTGGTGACGGCGTCAGGCTCGTTAGGAGCGGCAGGCGCCTTGGCGGCAATGGCGGTTTCGGCCGGCACGCCCAGCGGTTTGCCCGCCGGAATCAAACGGTCATTCTCCCCATTTTTTTTGGGGGGGGCGACAACCGAAGCAACGGAGCGAACCGCTTCGCTGTCCCGCCCGATATTGCGCGCGGGAAAATGGCCAAAATGGATCGCCGCAACCTGCTGCGCGCCGGTCAGTTCGGGCATCTGCCGCAAAAATGGTTCAAACTTGCTCGCCGAACGCGCATCCATGAAGCCTTGCGTCACGCGCACCGATTCGCGATAATCCCCGCGCGCGGCCAAGGTGAAAGCGCGTGCGCGCCACGCCTCACCCACATTGCGCCGTAGCAGCGGCGTCAACAACGCATCAGCTTCGCCAGATTTACCCGAAAGGGACAAGGAAACCGCATATTTAATGGTCAAGGCATCCGATGCATCGATGCTCCGGGCGAGTGCGTAATCTTGCTGCGCTCTTTCGAAATTTCCTAAAAGATCAAAGGCCAAAGCGCGGTCGGCAGCAACATCTCGCTCCGTAACCCCAAGCCGCCCAGCTTCATCAAACAATCGCAACGCATCAAAAGGATTTTCCATCCGCAGATGAGCAGAAGCAAGACCAAGCTTTATCCGCCCAGAATTTGGCTGCAATCGATCGGCGCGCGCAAAAAAATTCAACGCCGCATTCGGATCATCCAGCGCCAACGCCGCGTTGCCCGCATCGGTCAACGCATCGGCGTCACGCGGGTTTCTGGCGATGCGCCGAATGGCTCCACGAAGCATTTCGGCGTTGCTATCAAGCGGCACCGGCGGGTTGGTTTCAATGCTATCTGCGCTAGGCTGCGCCGCATCTGCGCCAGCCCCGCTTAACATTGCGGCCAACATTGCGATCGCCAATATCACCAGCGGCTTCAACATCATGCCATCTATTCCTAACTGGGCACGCCCCCAAAGATACTTGCCCGTTAACCAAGCCTCCGTCTAGCCGCAATTGATTTTCCCCCTAATCAAAAATCGGATCGGTGCCGCAAGCTACTGCGCGGGCATGGCGCTTATCCATTCGCTTAGCAGGGCCAATCCTTCGGCGTGAACGGCGGCGCGGCCGACTTCGGGCATGGCCACATCGGGCTCCAAGCTGTTCATCCGGTGGATCAATATCGATCGTTCGGGATGCCCCGGCGCGATCACAAAATCCAAACCGCCACTGCCCCGGCCCGCCGCCACCGGGCGCTTGTTGATGCCCAGATTGGCCGAGCCGTGATCACCGCGATCAAAATATAACCCGCTATTGCTGGCCGACCCCGTGGGTCGGTGACAATGTGCGCAATTGACGAAAAGATAGGCAGCGGCGCGGTCATTAAGGCTGGCACCGCCCGGATCGTCCCACCGCGCAAAGGGCATTACTGGCCTGCCCGTGTAACCGCTGCCTTGCAGCAATCTGGTCTTCGCCGCCTCGCTGACAAATTCCATATTGCCCAATATCGGTCCGATGGGCTCCACCCGGTCGTTGGAGGAATGGCATTGTTTGCATTGGTTTTTATTGGGTACGGCATAGCTGATTGTTTGGCTTTCGCCGCCGGGCCGCGTGAAACTGATCGGCAAGCGCATTCCGCCCAGCTTCAGATCGGCGTCGCTACCATCGGCGCGCCACACATAAGGTAACGCTATCCAACCATCACCGCGATGCAGCAATATCCGCGTTTCCAGTATCTTTAGCCCGCCTGCGCCATTATCATAACCAAAGCTTTTGATGATCGCGGTGCCGACAGGAAAGATCATCTTGCCGCTCGGCTCCGCCACCTGCACCGCCTGACCCTTGGGCAGATAGATAAAACGCTGTTTTTCGGCATAGTCGGAAAATAGCGGCGTGCGCAGATTATAGCCAATCAGTTCGGATGATGGCCCGCCGACACCATCCCCGAAAAAGCCAAATTCAGACAGGCGCGCGGGCATTTTGCTGCCCAAAATTGCCTCATCCGATATCGACGCCGAACGCTGCGCGGAAACCGAAACCGCCAAACCCAGCAGCAGCAACGCAGGCAGCAACAGACGCATTATCGGACGGCGGCCTCCATGCGCGCGGGCAATATAATGCCGGGCAATGCCGCAGGAATTTCGCCCGGCGCGAGCAAGCTAGGCTTCGCCGTTTCGCGGCCAGCCAGCGGGTTGGCAATGCCCAAATTGAACGCGGGCACATTATCGGCGACCGCAGGCGCATGGGCATCACCGCCCGCACCATCCCAGAAAATTGGCGGCAAATCTGCGCCAAATGCCGCGATAATTTGTGCCCCGCCGGGAAAGGCGGGTGCCCATCCGGCGCGCAAATGCTGATTATCCCAAATGGCGACATTGGCGGGCAGCGGATCGTAATTTGGATCATCGAATTTATCCGGATAACCGATAATCATCACATTGGCCGTGCCATGATCGCCAATCACATTGTCAAATATATGCACGTTGCGGTTGGCCATCACCATCACGCCGGTTCCTGCGGGGACATTGGCAACAATATTGCCCTTGGGCGCGAAATTGGCCGTCATATTATTGATGATAATGTTGGAAAAAACCCGTATATTCCGCCCGCCCATTTGCGGCAAATTGGGCAGGTCAAACACCAAAATCCCGCCGGTATTTTTGGTTGCGACATTATCATGAACATCGGCATCATAGCTATTTTCAATCTCGATACCCGCGACATTTTCGATCGCGGTCGAATCGCGTACGATGATATTGCGCGATTGCCCGACATAAATCCCGGCGTCCGACGCGCCGCGCACAAATACGCTGTCGATCAATATATCCCGGCTTTCCACCGGATATATGCCATAAGCGCCGTTGCTGGTCAGCGGCCCGCCGGTCCATTCGACGCGCAGCTTGTGATAAACAATACGGTTGGCGCCTTTCGATTTGATCCCGTCGCCTTTGGTATTTTCCACGGCAAAGTCGCGCAATAGCACATCGTCGGATGTGACCAGCAAACCTTCGCCAGAACCGACTTGTTTGGCAAAATCGAGGATAGACGCGCCGGCCCCCTGCCCCTCGACCGTCACGTTATCCACATCCAGCGACAGCCCGTCGGTCAATTCAAAGCGCCCCGCGCCCAGCGCCACAAGGTCACCGGGTTCGGCCAGGATCAGCGCCTCCTGCAATCGTTCCTGCGCGCCCGGTCCGGCGGCAACATTGATGGTTTTTGCCTGCGATACGCTCACGGCAAAGGCGGGTAGCAGCAATATTATGCTTGCAAACAATCTCTTCCTCATACCGCATCATGGCATGAAGCAAGGCCGCTTGCCAAGGGCTATTCGGCGCTCAGGGCGCGTCGCCCAATATCCAATCAACCCCGGCATCGGCATGAATTTCGGCGCTGTCATAAATCGGCAGAATATTGGCCTTGGTGTCGACAATCATGCCCAGTTCGGTGCAGCCCAGCACCACCGCATCGGCGCCATCCTTGTCAATTTCGGTAATCAGCGTTTTCAATATCCGCTCCGAATGGCGAACGACCTGTCCCGCCATCAATTCATCATAGATGATCCGTTCCAACTCCTCGACATCCGCCGCCTCCCAAGGCAGCAAGGTCACACCATGTTTCACCAGTCGCTGCCGATACCAGCTTTCGGCCATCACATTGCGCGTGCCGATCAGCGCGGCGGATTTCACACCGTCGGCCTTCATCTTTTGCCCGACGGCATCAGCGATATGGATCACGGGCACGGAAACCGCCGCAGCCACTTTGTCATGCACCTTATGCATGCTGTTCGCCCCGATCAGGATCGCGCGCGCCCCGCCGGTTTCAAGCCGCTTTGCCGCGCCGACCAACGCTTCGGCAACATGATCCCAATCCTGATCATTCGTTGCCCGCGCCAGATCGCAGAAATTCAAATTGTCGATCACCATCGGCGCGCTGCACAGCCCGCCCGCCCGGCGTTGCACTTGTTTATTGATCCGGCGGTAATAAAATTCGGTGGAATACCAGCTCATGCCGCCGATCAGGCCCAATTTTCGCATATTTTTTCCCTGAAATAGACGAGTGCCCCCGAAAGCACCGGGGCGTCATTATGTTCCCAATAGCGTGAAGCCAATTAATGCTGCAAGGATTTCACAATATCTTCCACCATCTTTTTGGCATCGGCGAGCAGCATCATCGTCTGATCCATGTAGAAAACGTCATTATCCACCCCGGCATAGCCAACGCCGCCCATGCTGCGTTTGATGAAGAATACCGTCTTCGCCTTATCCACATCGAACACCGGCATCCCGTAAATGGGCGAGGATTTGTCGGTTTTTGCCGCTGGATTCACCACATCATTCGCGCCAATGATAAACGCGACATCGGCCTGCGCAAATTCGTTATTGATATCTTCCAGTTCAAACACCTCATCATAGGGCACATTGGCCTCGGCGAGCAGCACATTCATATGCCCCGGCATCCGCCCCGCCACGGGATGAATCGCATATTTGACGGTGACTCCCGCTTTTTTGAGGACATCGCCCATCTCGCGCAGCGCATGTTGCGCCTGCGCCACCGCCATGCCGTATCCGGGGACGATGATAATGCTTTCGGCTTGCTGCATCATATAGGCGGCGTCTTCGGCGCTGCCGCGCTTCCACGGCCGCTGCTCCTTGGCCTCCGCGCCATCGGCCGCCACCGCGCCAAAGCCGCCGGCGATCACGCTGATAAAGCTGCGGTTCATCGCCTTGCACATGATGTAGGATAGGATCGCGCCCGAGCTGCCGACCAGCGCGCCGGTGATGATCATCGCGCTGTTATGCAGGGTAAAGCCCATCGCGGCGGCGGCCCAGCCCGAATAACTGTTGAGCATCGACACGACGACGGGCATATCCGCCCCGCCAATCGGGATGATGAGCAGAAAGCCGATCAGGAAAGACAGCGCAAGGATGCTCCAAAACACCCATTCGTTGCCCTGGGCGGGCAAGACCGCGAAATAAGCGGTAAGGCCGACAATCGCGGCCAGCGTGCCCAAATTGATCGCATGGCGCATCGGCAGCAATATCGGCGCGCCCGACATTTTTCCCGCCAGTTTTAGGAAAGCAATCACCGACCCGGAAAAAGTGATCGCACCGATCGCCACGCCCAGCCCCATTTCAATCCGGCTGACAGCCATTATTTCGCGGTTGGCATCCAATATGCCAAAAGCCTCCGGGTTCAGATAAGCCGCCACCCCGACAAGCACCGCCGCAAGACCCACCAGCGAGTGAAAAGCGGCCACAAGCTGCGGCATATCCGTCATCGCGATCCGCCGTGCGGTTATCCAGCCAATACCGCCGCCAATCGCAATCGCGCCCAATATTTCCGGCAGATTGGCAATATCATGCGTTATCAATGTCGTGGCGACCGCAATCAACATCCCGGCCATGCCGAACCGGTTGCCCCGTCGCGAGGAAGCCGGCGAGCTGAGCCCGCGCAGCGCGAAGATGAAAAATATCCC
>JAKFUU010000028.1:13636-20177 GCA_021732525.1 Sphingomonadaceae bacterium
GATTGCTTCGCTGCGCTCGCAAGGACGCCGTGCAGACCATACACCCCATTTCAGCGCTCCTTCTTTTTATACATGGCGAGCATTCGCTCGGTCACGGCAAAGCCGCCGAAGATATTGATACTGGCCAGCACGACACCGGCCAGCCCGAGCCATTTTGCCCCCGGCGCGCCCGATGCCGCCGCCGCGATCAGCGCGCCGACAATAATCACCGAGCTAATCGCATTGGTCACCGCCATCAACGGCGTGTGGAGCGCGGGGGTCACCGACCAGACGACATAATAGCCGACAAAACACGCCATCACGAATATGGATAAGATGCTTATAAATTCCATTTTTCTCGCCTCAATATTTTTCTAGAAAATTTTCAACATCAGACAGAGCTACACCCAATTCCGGCTTTCCAGTAGACGCAAATGGCGACAATCGCTTACATCTGGCGGCATCATCTTCCCTGTCTGTTTGCGGATTTTGATCCTTCAACTGAATTTCGAGATCTAATAACTTTTGATCGCTCGAAAAACGGCTGCCAGAAATTCTATTCCGCAAAACGGAAAATTTCTGTTGAAACTCTATCTGGGCTTCAAGTCTTGCCGGTTCTATAGGCTTTCCAACAGTGAACCGACAGCGAGAAAAAGCATCAAGCCGGTCGCGAGCGCCCGCATACAAAACCCTGAATTCGGCGCGTTTAATGTCACTGACGCCGGTAAAATATTGATAGGTTAGCCATCCTATAAAAATTGCGGAGATGATCCAAGCTGCGCGATTAGGGTCGGATTTTTGGCTCAATCTAACAACCTCTCATGCACAACCTTGCCATCCTTGGTCAGGCGGATTGTATCGCCGATTTCCTCGTCGAGCACGGGACGTCCCGCTTCCTTGTCCGCGAAGACATTGAGGAAATTGAACAAGTTGCGGCCGAACAACGCGCTGCTATCCGCCGCGATCAGCCCGCCGACAATGATCACTGAGCTAATCGCATTGGCCACCGCCATCAATGGCGTGTGCAAAGCGGGGGTCACGGACCAGACGACATAATAGCCGACAAAACAGGCCATCACGAATATGGATAAGATGCTTATAAATTCCATTTTACGCTTTGCTCCCGTTGTTATTTAATTCAGCCGTAACCATCGCGGCAATTTCTTCCAAATTAAACATTGCTTCCCAAACCAATGCTGGGTCAATCCGGTGATATTCGTGACTGACAATATTACGAAAGGCAACCATGTCCGTCCACGGAATTTCTTTATAGCGCGATTTTAAATGCTCCGATAATTTGTTTGAATTTTCCCCAATGATCGAAAGCCGGAATGCCGCCAACGCTTGTTCATCGCGATCTGAAAAGAATTTGGCGCTGGCCAAATCGAAAAAACGACGGCGAATATCAGCTATCGCCTCGCCAATCAGGGTAAGATAAAGAATGTCGCGTTCATGGATCATCATCCGAAAATCGTCACTTGTTCCAACTCTGCCTTGGCTTTCACCAAAGGGTGCAGCGACCGGCGCGGAACAAATTCAACTTTTATGTTCAACAATTCGGTCAACTCCCGCGTTATCCGCGCTTGATCGAAAAGGCTGAACCGCACGTCGGGCGCGATATCAAACATCAAATCAATATCCGATGCTGCTGTCGCTGTATCGCGGGCCTGCGACCCAAAAACATGAAGCGCGCAAACCCCCTTCGCCCGCAGAGCAGGTTCAAGCGCTTTTAGGATATCAAAGGCTTGCTTTCGCGGCATAAATCTGACCTCCGCTAAACTCATCCCAACAACCTCTCATGCACAACCTTGCCATCCTTGGTCAGGCGGATCGCATCGCCGATTTCCTCGTCGAGCACGGGGCGTCCCGCTTCCTTGTCCCAGAAGGCCGAGAGGAAGTTGAACAGGTTGCGCGCAAACAGCGCACTCGCATCCGCCGCCAAATGCGCGGGCGTGTTGCTGTAACCCATGATTTTCACGCCATGTTTGATCACCACCTCGTCCGCCTTTGACCCTTCGACATTGCCGCCTTGGGATACCGCCAGATCAAAAATGACGCTGCCCGGTTTCATCGTCACAATTTGCGCATCGGTGATCAGCCGGGGCGCGGCGCGGCCGGGGATCAAAGCGGTGGTGATGACGATATCCTGCTTGGCGATATGCGCCGACACGAGCTCGGCCTGCGCCACTTTATATTCGTCGGACATTTCGGTGGCATAGCCGCCCGCGCCTTCACCTTCGATGCCTGCGACATTTTCCACAAACACCGCCTTTGCGCCGAGCGATTCGATCTGTTCTTTGGTGGCGCTGCGCACGTCGGTGGCCGAAACCTGCGCGCCCAAACGCCGTGCGGTGGCAATCGCCTGAAGCCCGGCAACGCCAACCCCCATGATAAAGGCCTTGGCCGCGCTCACCGTGCCCGCCGCCGTCATCATCAAAGGAAAGGCGCGGCCATAGACGCCCGCGGCATCGACCACCGCCTTATATCCCGACAGATTGGACTGCGACGATAATATATCCATCGATTGCGCGCGGGTGATGCGCGGCATAAATTCCATCGCCAGCGCCTCCGCGCCCATCTTGGCATAGGCATCAACGCGCGCGCGTTGGCCCAATGGATCCAGCCCGGCCACAATCCACGCCCCTTTGGCCGCATTTTTCAAGGCCTTGGGGTCCGGCCCTTGCACGCCCAGCACAATATCCGCATCCTGAATGACGGCGGCCTGCGTCCCCACCATGGCCCCAGCGGCGGCATAATCGGCATCGGCCATCGACGCATTTAGGCCCGCGCCCTTTTCTATGGCAACCGTGGCCCCAAGGCCCACGAATTTCTTGACCGTTTCGGGCGAGGCAGCCACCCGCGTCTCGCCCGCAGCAGTTTCTTTCAATATCGCTATTTTCACGCAGACATCAGCCTGCGATTAGCCAAAGGACAAATGCGGTGGTGGCGATGGACACAATAGTACCCCATTTTAACAGGCCCAAAAAGCCTTCATAAGTTTCCTTTGCTTCGCGAATATCATTTGATTCAGCCATATTTGCTCCAACGAATTTAATACAATATGGCAAGCATTAACCGCTGATTGCGCTTTGCTCAAGCGGTCTTGGCAAAGAAAAGATAATTGTCCTTAATCGGCTATTTACCCTTCCTTGTTATGCCGCCTGCTTGGAATATCCCGCAGGAAGTTTAATGCAAGAAAAAGAAACTCGATTGCTGATGCTGGTTGATGACGAACCGGCGCAATGCCGGTTGATGGCGGCCATCGCCGGGCGAGCCGGTTGGCGGACAGTGTTTGCGCGCGATGCCGAAACCGCGATTGCGATGCTGGGCACGCAAGATGGCATGATGCTTGATGCCATTATACTTGATCAATGGGTTCCCGGCGCCGAAGCCGCCGCATTGATCCGCGAATTGAAATCACGGCGACCTGCGCTGCCCATATTGCTGATGACCGCCATCGGCTCAAGCGACAGTGCCATCGATGCCATGCGCGCAGGTGCCTCCGATTACCTTATTAAACCGGTGGCCGCCGAACGATTGATCGCAGCGCTTAGCCTGGCCGCCGCCAAAGGTAAAAATTTTGGTGAATTGCAACCTTTGACCGAAAAGATAAGTCAACCGTTGGCGTTTGAGGAGATTATCGGTTCTGCACCCGCATTTCGTACTGCACTTGCCATCGCCGCCAAGGCTGCGCGCAGCCGTGCGCCCATCTATATCGAGGGTGAACCCGGTGTCGGCAAAGAGGTTGTAGCCGATGCGATTCACGCCGCCAGCCCGCGGGCCAACCAACCCTTTTTGAAAGTCAACTGCGGGGCCATCGCCCAAAACTTGCTGGATTCAGTTTTATTTGGCCATGAAAAAGATGCTTTCGCGGGCGCTTTTGATCGCCGGATCGGTATCTTTCAACAAGCCGAAGGCGGCACGGTATTTCTTGACGAGATCGATCAAATTTCAGCTGAAACGCAAGTAAGATTGGTAAGATTATTAACTCAAAATGAAATTCAACCAATGGGTGCCAACCATAGTTTTCGGATCGACGTCCGGTTAATCACGGCCTGCAACAACAGCCTTTCGGCAAAGTTGGCGAGTGATGGATTCAGAGAAGATTTATTCTACCGGTTGAATATCGTCCAGCTTACCATTCCGCCTTTGCGCGATCGCACCGGGGACATTCCCGCACTCGCGCGGCATTTTTTGAGCCGGATGGCAGGTCAACCAGGCCTGCGCAGTCTGGGCATTACCGAAGAGGCGCTGAATATGCTGCGCGGCTATAACTGGCCAGGTAACGTCCGCCAGCTGCAAAGCGCCTTATTTCGCGCTGCGGTACTATGCGACCGGGACGCGCTTACTCCCGACGAATTTCCGCAAATTGCCGCAACGGTTGGCCAAGATGGCAATGTCGGTCCTACCCCAGCCGCCAACAACGAAGCCATTGGCGTCACCTTATATAAAGATGATGGCAATATGCGCCCGCTCGAACAGATTGAAGCCGACGTCATCCGCCTGGCCATCGGCCATTACCGAGGCCGGATGACCGAGGTAGCCCGCCGGCTCGGCATTGGCCGCTCTACCCTTTATCGCAAACTTTCCGACCTGGGCATTAGCGACGTCGCCTGACGCTCACTGTTTGCCAAGCAAGCTTATAGTCATCCAGTAGCCAGCCACGGATGCGCTGCCCGTAAGGAGTGTGCCCCATATCATATCGAGGATCGTAACCTTCAGGCTCCATGTCTTGAGCACGGCGTAGCTCGTCATATCATAGGTCATATAGCAAAAAAAGCCAAACAGAGCGCCCCAGATAAGCGCCGTCTGCCATTTGCCCGATGCAAAAGCGGGGCCGACCGCAAAGATCATCATTCCTAATATGTATAACAGGTAAAAGGCAATGGCGGGGCCAAGACGAAAGCCGCCCGGATAGAGAATATCCCCAATTTCGGGCTTATAGAGCTTTTCATAAGCGTTGCGCAGCCACACGCTGTCGATCACAGCAAAAGCGAGCCCGGCGGCGATATAACCCACGATATATTTTGCGATCATATTCACCTCCTAAACTCTTCAAATTTAACATCTTTGAAAATAAAAACCTTTGAAAATAAAAACAATGTCACCAGCTAACATAATAGGTCTGCCAGGATCAAACCGATTTGCAACATCGCCTCCATATAAAAAAATTTGCACGGCCCGAAGGATTTTTAAATTTCGCGCGTTACCTGTTTTTCCAACCCTGATAAAAACAGAGGTCAATCGATGAAATCAAAGCTACCCTATGTGATATTCGGATGTATTTTTGCGCTTTCGGCCTGCGGTGGCAGCAGCGCGGATGGCGCGCCGCCGCCGGTGCAAGTGCCGCCGCCTGCTCCGCCGCCGCCGCCGTCACCTCCTCCGCCGCCTGCCCCGCCGCCCACATCAATCGAGCGCGAAATAGCACCCAGCTTAACCGGACCTGGTTTTATCGGCAGCCAATCGCCGCATATCGCGATCAATCCCGGCCCGGCGACGGCGGCGCGCGGCAAGCTTTTTGTCATGCTGCCCGGCACATTTGCGGTGCCGCGCACCTATCGCTTGATCACCCGCACCGCGCCAACGCAGGGCTTTCACGCCATCGGCCTGACCTATCCAAACGACGAGGCGATTGAGGGATTATGCGGTTCCTCCAACGATCCCGATTGCGCGGGCCGCGCCCGGCGCGAAGTGATCACCGGTGAAGATACCAGCCCTCTGGTCGCGATTGACACCAATAATTCGATCATCAACCGGTTGCGCGCTTTGCTGATTTACTTGCGCAGTAATTTTCCAGGCGAAGGCTGGGATCAATATTTGAACGGCAACGAGCCTGTCTGGTCACGGATCACCGTTGCGGGCCATTCGCAAGGCGGCGGTCATGCCGGGTTTTTGGGCAAGCTATTCAGTCTTGACCGGATTGCGATGTTTTCCTCGCCGGGCGACACCGGCGTTGCGCCGGGTTCCCCCGCGCAGTGGCTCAGCCTGCCCAATATCACACCGGCATCGCGTCAATATGGCTTTACCCATACGCGCGATCCGTTGATCCCGCAAAGCGTGGCAACGGTCAATTGGGGCGCGCTGGGGCTGGGTGCTTTTGGCGGCACGGTTTCCGTTGACGGAGCATCATCGCCCTTTTCCAACAGCCATCAATTGCTCACCAGCGCCGCGCCCAATCCCAACCCAACCGGCCCCACCGCATCGCCCGAACATGGTGCCCCCGTGGTCGATAGCGTTACGCCGCTGAATAATGCGGGCGAACCGATATTCCGCAATGTTTGGATATATATGGCCTTTTCTTGACATCAAAGCGGCAGTGGCAAGCGCATTCATCTGCGCGCGGTAAAGCCTGCATCGCGCAGGCCGCGCCAGACATGGATCGCTTGCACCGTCTCTACGACATCATGCACGCGGATGATATGCGCACCTTGATCAGCGGCTTTCATCGCCAGGAATATCGAACCGGGCAGCCGGGCATCGGCGGCTTCCTCTTTCGATAACGCCCCGATCATCCGCTTGCGGCTGGCACCAAATAATAAGGGGCAACCGAGGGCATGATAGA
>JAKFUU010000016.1 GCA_021732525.1 Sphingomonadaceae bacterium
CTGGCATTACGAAGTCCCCAAAGTGTGTAAGACTTGTGTAAGTCTTTTTGGAAACCTCGTCCTTGCTCAAACTGTTGGTTTTACAGGGTTTTTGGCTTAGATTTTTAGGCTAAACGCGATTTTGAGTCCAGCGCGTCTACCAATTCCACCACTGGGGCACAGCATGCACGGCAGATGCCGTTGCAGCGGAAGGCTCCTCTAACCGAGAGCCGTTCCTGTTGCAAGGGCAAGAATGGCGCTTATCGTTTCAACTCTTTCGCCAGCGTTTTTGCCGCTGCCTTGCCATAGGGCGGCTTGAAACCGGCGAGGCCGGCCACATCCATTTTTGACTGGCGATAAACCGCGCGCATATGGCTGAACGTTTTAAAGCCATCCGCGCCGTGATAATTGCCCATGCCCGATGGGCCAATGCCGCCAAAGGGCAGATCTTCCATCGCATTATGGAAAATCACATCATTGATGGTCACCCCGCCCGAAACGGTCTTGTTCACTACCCGTGCCTCCTCGTCCCTATCATTGCCAAAATAATAGAGCGCCAGTGGCCGGTCGCGCCCATTCACATAATCGATGACCTCATCCATATTATCATATGTCATCACCGGCAGGATCGGGCCGAAAATCTCATCCTGCATCACCTTCATATCGTCTGTCACATTGCGAAGGATCGTCAGCGGCATTTTATTGCCATTGGAGGCCGCAAAATCTTCGCTCGCTGGATTAACCTCGATCAACTCCGCGCCTTTTTCGCGGGCATCATCAAGATAGCTTTGCAGCCGTTCAAAATTCCGGCCATTTACCACGCTGGTATAATCATCATTATGCAGCAAAGTGGGATACATCGCGGTAACCCCCGCCTTTACGCTGTCGATTATCTCGGCTTCTTGCTCCTTTGCGACCAGCAGATAGTCGGGCGCAAGACAGATTTGTCCGGCATTCATCATTTTGCCTAGCGCAATCCGCTCGCCCGCTTGGCGCTTGTTGGAGCTACGGCCAATGATCGTGGGTGATTTTCCGCCCAGCTCCAGCGTGACCGGAACCAGATTTTCCGCCGCCGCGCGCATGACATGTTTGCCCACCGATGTTGCGCCGGTGAAAATCATATGATCAAAGGCGAGCGATGAAAAGGCGCTGCCCACCTCGACGCCACCGGTGAAAACGGCCATTTCACTTTCGTCAAAATATTGGGGCACAATTTCGGCAAACAGCGCGGAGACCGCTTCGGTAAATTCGGATGGCTTCACCATTGCCCGGTTGCCCGCGGCCAACACACCCGCCATCGGCACCATCACCATACCGACCGGGAAATTCCACGGCGCCATAATGCCCACCACGCCCTTAGGCTGATAGACCACTTCGGCCTTCGCGCCGATCAGACCGAGCGGAAAGGTGGGTTTGCGCTTTTCACCGCGCGCCCAGCTTTCCAGATGTATCGCCGCATGTTTCAGCGCGCTAACCGGCGGCATAATATCGGTCATCAAGGTTTGCTGTGTGCTGCGGTGGCCAAAGTCGGCGCAAACCGCTTTGGCAAAATTATCCTTATAATCGATCAGCATGGCAATGGCGCGGCTGATCCGGTCCCGGCGCAGCGCCAACGGTTCGGGCATCGCGGCGGTGAAGCTGGCGCGCTGTTTTTCCAGGACCGTTTGCATGGCATGGGTTAGCGGATTGGTCATCTCATCTCTCCTGCGGATCTTTGCACGTAATCTGGGCATTGATGCGTAGCGTAGCAGGTTGCATTTGGAAACCCATATTGGCGGCGGGGTTGGGCGGCAATTTCCCCATTTGTCAACCGCCGCATGGAGCGATATAGATGACCGAGTCTTCCCAAGAAAGGAACCCCTCCCATGAGCAACGCCGACCCCATCGTTATCCTATCCTATGCCCGCACGCCGATGGGCGCGATGCAAGGGGTGCTGTCCGATGCCAGCGCAACCGATCTGGGTGCCGCCGCGGTGAAGGCGGCGGTGGAACGCGCCGGCGTTAACGGCGCGGATGTGGACCGGATTTATATGGGCTGCGTCTTGCCGGCTGGCCTGGGCCAGGCCCCGGCGCGCCAAGCGGGGATCAAGGCGGGCCTGCCCAAATCGGTGCAGGCCACAACCGTGAATAAAGTGTGCGGATCGGGGATGCAGACGGTGATTATGGGCGCCGAAGCGTTGGCGGCGGGTTCGGTGGATATGGTGATCGCCGGCGGGATGGAGAGCATGACCAATGCGCCTTACTTACTCAAAAAGCACCGTGGTGGTGCGCGGATCGGGCATGATACCGCCTATGACCATATGTTTCTTGACGGCTTGGAAGATGCCTATGAAGAAGGCCGGGCGATGGGAAGCTTTGCGCAGGCGACCGCCGATGAATATCAATTAACCCGCGAGGCGATGGACGCTTATTCGATCGAATCGCTCACCCGCGCCAAAGCCGCGATTGCCGGCGGCAAATTCACCCGAGAGATCACCCCGGTTACGCTGCGCACCCGCGCGGGCGACGTGATCGTCGATACCGACGAATCGCCCAGCAAAGGCGTGCCCGAAAAAATCCCAACCCTGCGCCCCGCCTTTGCCAAGGATGGCACGATCACGGCGGCGACCAGTTCCTCTATATCCGATGGCGCAGCGGCGGTTGTGCTGTCGCGCGCATCCAATCCGAATGCCACCAAGCCCGTGGCAACCATCGTCGCTCATGCCGCGCATGCGCATGAACCCAGCGCCTTTACCACCGCGCCGATTGGAGCGATTGAAAAATGCCTGAAAAAAGCGGGCTGGTCGGTTGGCGATGTCGATTTGTGGGAGGTGAATGAGGCTTTTGCCTGTGTTGCGATGTTTGCGATGAAGGATTTGAATATCCCGCATGACAAGATCAACGTTAACGGCGGCGGCACCGCGCTCGGCCATCCGATCGGCGCATCGGGCACGCGGATCATCACCACTTTGCTCGGCGCGCTGGAAGATCGCGGTTTGAAACGCGGCGTGGCCTCACTCTGCATCGGCGGCGGGGAGGCGACGGCGATTGCGGTGGAGCTGATCTGATCATTCGGCCTTGATCATTTGGCCCTGCGTGACCATAGTTGCGATCACTGCTGCCTAAAATTGCTCAATAATGTAGCATCTGCTTATTCATTGGGCAGATGATGATCGATGAAACGGCGATTAGGCTGATAAACCGGCGCGCAAATGGTGGGGCATCAATTGGCACGATCCTTGATGCTATCGGGCCATTGATCCGCTTGCGTGGAGCATTATGCACATGCCAGCGAGATATCCGAAATAAGGAACCAGGCGATGAAAAAGATCGAAGCGATCATCAAACCGTTTAAGCTGGATGACGTTAAAGAAGCGCTGCATGAAGTGGGCGTTTCGGGGATCACCGTGACCGAGGCGAAGGGCTTTGGCCGCCAAAAAGGCCACACTGAGCTATATCGCGGCGCAGAATATGTCGTTGATTTCCTGCCCAAGGTGAAATTGGAAGTCGTGGTGGAGGATGCGATGGCGGACCGCGTGGTAGAGGCCATTGCCGCCGCCGCGCAAACCGGCCGGATCGGCGATGGCAAAATTTTCGTCATTCCGGTGGAAATGGCGCTGCGCATCCGCACCGGTGAACGCGACAATGAAGCGGTGTAAACGCCGCTATATTACAATATAATCAATCAAATAGCTGAAAAATAACCAGCCAAATTCAAACATAAGGGACATAAATATGGCGATCACTGCTGCGGATATTATCAACCGAATCAAAGAGGAAGATATCGAATGGGTCGATGTGCGTTTCACCGATCCCAAGGGCAAATGGCAGCATTTGACCATGTGCGCGGGCGTTATGGGCGAAGATGAGCTGAATGACGGTTTGATGTTCGATGGATCGTCGATCGAAGGTTGGAAAGCGATCAACGAATCCGACATGATCCTGAAACCCGATCTGGATGCCGCCTATATCGATCCGTTCAGCGCGACGCCGATGATGATCTTATTTTGCGATATTGTCGAGCCATCGACCGGACAGCTTTACAGCCGCGATCCGCGCTCGACCGCGAAACGCGCCGAGGCTTATCTGAAAGCCAGCGGTGTGGGCGACACGGTCTATGTCGGCCCCGAAGCCGAATTTTTCATGTTTGATGATGTCCGTTTTGAAGATGGCTATGCCGGATCGTCTTACGCCATTGACGATATTGAATTGCCGACCAATACCGGCCGGGCTTACGACACCGGCAATATGGGTCACCGGCCGCGCGCCAAGGGTGGTTATTTCCCCGTGGCACCCGTCGATAGCTGTGTTGATATTCGCGGCGAAATGGTCGCGACAATGCTGGAAATGGGCTTGCCGTGTGATAAGCATCATCATGAAGTGGCCGCGGCGCAGCATGAGCTTGGTCTGACCTTTGGCACGCTGACGCAAACCGCCGACCGGATGCAGATTTACAAATATGTCGTGCATCAAGTGGCGCATGCTTACGGCAAAACCGCGACCTTCATGCCCAAACCGATCAAATCGGACAATGGCAGCGGCATGCACACCCATATGTCAATCTGGAATGGCGGAAAACCGCTGTTCGCGGGCGAAGGCTATGCGGGGCTTTCCGACATGTGCCTCTATTTTATTGGCGGCATCATCAAACATGCCAAGTCGGTCAATGCCTTCACCAACCCGACCACCAACAGCTATAAGCGCTTGGTTCCGGGTTATGAAGCCCCGGTTTTGCTCGCCTATTCGGCGCGCAATCGTTCGGCATCCTGCCGCATTCCTTATGGCGCCGGCGCCAAGGCAAAGCGCGTCGAAGTGCGTTTCCCCGATGCCATGGCCAATCCTTATCTTGCTTATTCGGCCTTGTTCATGGCGGGTATGGACGGCATTAAAAACAAGATCCATCCCGGTGAGGCGATGGACAAAAATCTCTACGATCTGCCGCCGGCTGAATTGGCGCAAGTCCCCACCGTATGCGGCAGCCTGCGCGAGGCACTCGATTCGCTGGAGGCCGATCATGACTATCTGCTCGAAGGCGATGTTTTCACCAAAGACCAGATCGATGCTTATATCGAATTGAAACGCGAAGATGTGCTGCGCGTGGACACCACACCCTGTCCTGTCGAATTTGATATGTATTACAGCTATTAAGCCGTTATCCGATTAGAGTCATCGATCAATACATCCCGGCTCTAAGCGTCATACGGATTAAATTTACGCGCTCTGTAACTTTATTGTCATCTGCGCTGAACACGGGACAGATGTACTCAGCAATAGCTGTTAAACACATCAAAAGCCCGTGAGTGGGTCGCGGGGGGACCGCGGAGCCAGTTGTGCTTCGCGGCCCTTCCGTTTTATAGGCCTTGCATGAATAATAGTTTACGCGCGATCGCACCGATTATCATTACGGCAAAAATGGGTGCTGCCGATCAAGGCTGGGCCAATGGGTTGCGCCGCCAATATTTCCCGCCCGAACGGAATTTTTTGGATGCGCATATCACCTTGTTTCATCATTTGCCGCCTGCGCATCTGCGGGAGATTAAATCGCGTCTGTCGGCAATGGCGATGCAATATCCGCCGCCAACCGCTTGGATTTCCGATGTCATGATGCTTGGCCGCGGCGTTGCTTACCGGGTTGAAAGCCCCGAATTGATCGCCATCCGGGAAGAATTGGCCGATGCGTTTCGCGGATTGTTAATTCCCCAGGATCAAGGGCGGCCGCGGCTGCATATCACGATACAAAATAAGATCGATCCATCCACTGCCAAAGCGCTCTACGGCGAATTAGCGGCTGTTTTCGCGCCGCGTCAAATCGACATTTCGGGGCTGTCGGCTTATTATTATCGCGGCGGTCCGTGGGAAGAAATTGCCGCTTGGTCCTTTCGCGGATAAACCCGCAGCCGGGACCTTGACCATGCGAAGCTGGCCGCTTATAGCGCCGCTTGCTTTGCGGATATTTGCCGCGATGGCGCGGTATGGCGAAGTAGCTCAGCTGGTTAGAGCGGTGGAATCATAATCCATAGGTCGGGGGTTCAAGTCCCTCCTTCGCTACCATCACCCGATTGTCAGCCTATCTTGGCGCGTGCCATCTTGGAGCGTGCCATCTTGGAGCGTGCCATGCCGACGCTCCAGCGGCATGCCGCAACGCTGCTTATATTCGGCGGAAAATTGATCCTGCGATCCAGCCCAATGCGAGCGAAATAAACACCGCAAACAAGCCGTAAATCAGCGAATATTTATCGGCCATAACCGTGACAAATTGTTCGAAACCGGTTTTTTGGATCTCTATTTCAACATTGTCATCGGCAACGATAATGCGGCCATCGCGGATCAACAATGTTTCGGCCACGTAGGTGCCAACCGGCACGCTCGACGGGATATCAAGATAGGCGCGGTAGAGAACATCATCGGTAATTTCGACGCTTTGGTCGTCTTGCCGGTACAGACCTTGTTTTTTGTTGAGCGCGACCAGACCCTTAATGAACCGGCGCTGTTCGGCGCCCACAATCTCTCCGCTGGGCGAAAGCTGCATGCGTTCCAGCCCCAATTCATAAATCGCCGCTGTTTTGGCATCGACAATCTTGTCCAACGGCTGCGAGGAAGCGATCGCATAATAAGCCGGTGCGGAGCGAAAATCGCTGCTGTCGGCATTGACCCAAATACCGGCAATTTGCTGCTTTTCGCGCAACGTGATCGCTTGGCTAGGGCCGCGCAAAATAATCGCAACATCCACCCGGTCCTTGGGCACAATACCGCGCGGATAGATGATCGCGCCAAACAATAGCAGTCGTTCGCCGGTAAACCCGCTTTGTATCTGAATCTTACGCTGCGATACATCGGGGACCAGTTTGGGTTCAACCGCGAGCAGCGATGCGGGCGCAAAGGCCAGCAGCAACAGGAGGAGCCGCCCGATCACAATATCTGCACCGTGTAAATTTCATCGGGCTGCCAGCCCAAGCCGAGCGCCATGCGCAGCGCGACCAGCAGGACAATCCCCGACAGCATCAGCCGCAGATAATCGGGCCGCATCCGCTGCGCCAACCGCGCGCCAATTTGCGCGCCAACCACCCCGCCCAGCAGCAGAAATACCGTGAGCACAATATCGACGGCCTTGGTCGTTAAGCTATGCATCAAGGTGGAGGAAATGGTGACGAATAATATCTGGAACAAGGATGTGCCCACGACAACGCGCGCGCCCATACCTAGCAGATAAAGCATCGCCGGAACCATGATAAAGCCGCCGCCCACGCCCAGTAACATCGTCATAATCCCCGTAACAAAGCCCAGGATCAACGGCGCGAGCGGCGAAATATAAAGCCCCGATTTATAAAATCGCCAGCGCAGCGGCAGGCTGGCCACCAGCGGATGGTGCCGTTTTTTGCGCGGCGGTAACGGCTGACCGCCGCGGCTGGCTTGCACGCTTTGCCAGCTTTCCTTGGCCATCATCCCGCCAATCCCGCCCAGCATTAAGACATAGAGAATATTGATGACGGTATCGATTTGCCCCAGCCTTTCGAGCAGCGCAAACAACCCCGCGCCAAACAGCGTGCCGAATAATCCGCCGACAATCAGCACGCTGCCCATTTGAAAATCGACACCATCGCGCTTCAAATGAGCAAAGACGCCCGACACGCTCGAACCTGTTACCTGCGTCGATGCGGATGCCGCCGCCACCGTGGGCGGGATGCCATAAAATATCAGCAGCGGCGTGGTTAAAAAGCCGCCGCCCACGCCAAACATGCCCGACAATATGCCAACCCCGCATCCCAACATAATAATGACGAATGCGTTGACCGAAAGATTCGCGATAGGCAGATAAATGTCCATTGCTGCTCATGCTGTAACGCGACTTTGCGGCGCAATAAAGACGTGGTTAACCGGCCGGCAAAATATCCGTGCGGCCCCGCCAGTTCCTCTATGCCTTGGCTTTCAAACTTGCCGCCACCGCAAAGCCATGCCGTTCGAGCGCTTCGGCGATTTTGCCCTTGCCTTCCAAATTACCCCAGAACATCGGTCCGCCGCGATAGACCGGCCAGCCATAGCCGTAAATCCAGACGACGTCGATATCCGACGCGCGCTGTGCCTTGCCTTCTTCTAAAATCAAATAGCCTTCATTCACCATGGGATAAAGCGTGCGTTCGATGATCTCCTGATCGCTAATTTCGCGTTTTTGCATATTGGATGTCGAACGGAATTCTTCGATGATCGTTGCTACCTCGGTGCTTGGTGTGGGGCGGCGCTGGTCGTCATAATCGTAGAAACCCTTGCCGGTTTTTTGCCCCCACCGGCCTTTGGCGCATAGCGCGTCGCGGATATTTTCGATGCGGCCTTCATCGCGGTGCCAGCCAATATCGACGCCCGCCAGATCGCTCATTTGAAACGGACCCATCGGCATGCCGAAATCGGTATGGACCTTGTCAATCTGCTGCGGCGTGGCTCCTTCGAGCAGCAATTTGTTCGCTTCCAGCTGGCGCGGTTTCAGCATCCGGTTGCCGATAAAGCCGTCGCAAACGCCGGCAACCACCGCGACCTTGCCGATCTTTTTGCCAATCGCCATCGCGGTGGCCAGCGCATCATCGGCGGTTTTTTCGCCGCGCACCACCTCAAGCAGCTTCATCACATTGGCAGGGGAGAAGAAATGCATGCCGAGCACGTCCTGAGGGCGCGTGGTGGCGGCGGCGATTTCATCGATATCAAGGAAGCTGGTATTCGAAGCCAAGATCGCGCCGGGCTTGCAAATCGCATCCAGCTTGCCAAACACCTCTTTTTTAACCTCCATACTTTCATAAACCGCCTCGATTACAAGATCGCAATCGGCCAGATCGTCCATCGATAAAGTCGGCGTCAGCAGGCCCATCATACCTTCGACTTGCTCGCCCGTAAACCGGCCCTTGGCGGCGCTGGCTTCGTAATTTTTGCGGATCACGCCCGTGCCGCGATCTAGATTTTCCGGGGTCATTTCCACAATCGTTACCGGGATGCCTTTGGCCAGGAAATTCATCGAAATGCCGCCGCCCATCGTGCCTGCGCCGATCACGCCCACTTTTTGAATGTCGCGCAGGGGCAGGTCTTTGGGCAGGCCGTCGATCTTCGCGGCTTGCCGTTCGGCGAAGAAAATATGCCGCTGCGCCGCCGATTGACTGCCCATCATCAGCTTCATAAATTCGCTGCGTTCAAAGGCTATACCTTCATCGAAAGGCAGCCGCGTTGCGGCCTCCACGCAGGCGAGGTTGGCATAAGGCGCTTCAAATCCGGCCCATTTGCGCGCGCCCGCCGCCTTGACGCCTTCGATAGCCGCCGCATCGCCCTTCACCGGCAAATCGCGCGTCGCGCGCGGGCCCGCCGCAATCATTTCACGGGCAAAGGCGAGCGCTTCGTCCGCTAGGCTTGTTTCCCCCGCCATCCGGTCGATAAGCCCCATCTGGAGCGCCTTGGCCGCGGGCACTGGCTCGCCGCCTGCGCACATTGTTGCCGCCGCCTCGACGCCCACAAGCCGCGGCAGTCGCTGTGTGCCGCCCGCGCCGGGCAAAAGACCCAATTTCACCTCAGGCACACCCAGCTTGGCCGAAGGAACGGCGATCCGATAATGACAGCAAAGCGCGGTTTCCAATCCGCCGCCCAGCGCGGTGCCATGGATCGCGGCGATGATCGGCTTGCTTGCCTTTTCCATCGCATCAAGCGTGGAAAAGAGATCGGGCTCTTTCGGCGCCTGCGTAAATTCGGTGATATCCGCGCCCGCAATGAAGGTCGCGCCGTCGCAGCGCAGGATGATGGCCTTAACAGCATCATCGCTGAGTCCTTCCGCGACACCGTCCTTCAGCCCTTGGCGCACATGCCAGCTAAGCGCATTCACCGGCGGATTATTGACCAGAATAACGAGTATATCATCATATATTTGGGTGGTGACCGATTGCATTGTAACAGCTCCTAAATTTATGCCGCGATTGCGCCGTATAATATCGAACGAATTTCGCGGCGGACGGGATAGGTGGATGACGGCATCAATTGCGTCATAAAAATCATGATAATATCTTCGATGGGATCGACAAAGAAGCTCGTCGAATAGATCCCGCCCCAGAAAAATTCGCCCGCGCTGCCCGCGATCATGGTCTGCACTGGATCAATGGTGACGCCAAAGCCAAGGCCGTAGCCGGTTCCGGCATTTTCCGCTTCGCTGAATAATGCCTTGCTATGCTGCGTTAAATCGCCGCCGCCGGGCAGATGGTTTGCGGTCATCAATTCGAGCGTTTTCGGGCTGATAATTTGCGCGCCGTTCAGTGCGCCGCCATTGAGGAGCATCCGGCAGAACAGGTGATAGTCGGCGATTGTCGAACATAGTCCGGCGCCGCCCGCTTGGAACCGGAATCCGCGCGCCCAGGTGCTGCCTACGCCGCCGGAATCATTCGGGGTCATTTTGTCGGCGGGATGCCACGCGAAGCTATCGGGCAGCCGCGCGGCTTTTGCCGCCTCCACCTGAAACCCGGTGTCGGCCATGCCCAGCGGGCCAAAAATATGCGCGGCAAAATAATCGCCCAGCGCCATTCCCGATATCCGTTCGATGATGACGCCCAAGACATCGGTGGACACCGAATAATTCCAGCTGCTGCCCGGATCAAATATCAGCGGTATCTGCGCCAATGCGGCGATAAATTCGTCGCTGCCAAATTTGTTCCAATCCTCAATTTCGCTGCGGCGATATTCGGCATCCACCGGTGTGCGTTCCTGAAAACCATAGGTAAGCCCGCTGGTATGGCGCATCAGATCGATGATCCGCATTGGCTGCGCCGGTGGCCGGGTAACAAAGGGCATATTGCCGCCGCCCGCGACAAACACGCCTATACCCTCAAATTCGGGCAGATATTTGGCCACCGGATCGCTCAGCGCCGCTTTGCCTTGCTCGACAAGCTGCATAAAGGCGACCGAGGTGACCGGCTTGGTCATCGAGGCAATCCGGTAAATCGCATTTTCCGCCACGCCCGATTGCCAGCGATAGGCTATCTCATCCCCGCGCCCCACCAGCAATGCGGCAAAGGGCAGCTTGCCGCTATCCAAATATTTGCCCTGAATATGCGCGCCGATCCGATTTAGCCGATCGGGCCGGAACCCCAGGTCATGCGCGTTATTATCCATATGCATCTCAATGTGAAGTTTGACCAAGAAGTTGGCGGGTAACGGGGTGCGAACTGGTTAGCCCGCCATCCACTGTAATCGCTTGCCCATTGACATAGCTTGCTTGGTCGCTGGCTAAGAAGAGCGCAACATTCGCAAGCTCTTCAGGCTGACCTGCGCGCTTAAGCGGATTTAATTGCCCGACCTTATGCATTACATCTTTTTCGCGCGCATAATCGAAAGTGGGCTTGGTCATGCCGGTTTCGGTCAGGCCGGGGCAGATCGCATTCACCCGCACCCCGGATGTAGTCAGCTGCTGCGCCGCGGTCTTGGCCAAATTGATCACGCCTGCCTTGGACGCCGAATAGGCCAGCGGACCCGCGCCCGAATTCAGCCCAGCGACGCTCGCGGTCAGGACAATCGCGCCGCCGCGCCCCTGATCCACCATGGCCTTGCCCGCATGTTTGACCATCAGCGCCGGGCCGATCAGATTGACGCGGAATGTCTCTGCCATTGCGGCGGGATCGATATCAAAAATAGCGCCCATATCGCCGATAATCCCCGCATTGGCAAAGGCAATATCGACGCCGCCATATTGGGATAGCGCGATTTCGACCAGCTTGACGACATCGGGTTCGATGCCGGCATCCATTTGCAAAGCGGTTACTATTCCGCCTGCTGCGCGCACCAACTTCGCCGTTTCATGCACGGCCTCACTCTTGTCGCCGATAACCAGCTTTGCCCCTTCCTGCGCAAAACGGATCGCCGATGCCCGGCCAATGCCCGATCCTGCGCCAGTGATGATTGCTATTTTTCCGTCCAATAAACCCATGCTATGTCCTTCTAAATCGCGTTTTACGCCCCGGCCTTTTGCGCAAAGGCCCATGCGGCCTGCACCAGCGGGTCCATCCGCTCCGCCATATTCACCGCATGCGCGCTGCTCGCGGTGCCGTCGATCACGCGCTTTTTAATCCCCTGAATAATCCCCGCCAGCCGGAAGAAATTATAGGCAAAATACCAATTCATATCGGGGACAGCGTCCCGTCCGGTCGCCGCGCAATAACGCTGCACCACTTCGTCCAGTTCAGGAATGCCGAGGCCCGCGCGGTCCAAATCCATCACCCCGCTGCGCCCTTCATTCGGGGTCACCCATGCCATGCAGGCATAGGTGAAATCGGCGAGCGGATCGCCCAGCGTCGACAATTCCCAATCAAGCACCGCGCGGATCTTTGCCTGACCTTGATCAAAAATGGCATTGTCAATCCGGTAATCGCCGTGAACCACGCTGGTCCGTGTCTGCTGCGGCATGGTTTGGGGCAACCACGCGATCAGGCTTTCCATATGCGGCATTAATTCGGTTTCGGACAGGCGATATTGCCGGGTCCAGCGGTCAATTTGCCGCCCGAAATAATTACCCGGCTTGCCATATTCGGACAGGCCCGCCGCCGCCACATCGATATTATGCAGCGCCGCCAAGACGTCGATCATCTCCAAATAGACCGCGCGGCGTTCTGCGGGATCGCTGCCGGGCATCGCGCCGTTCCAGATTGTACGGCCCTCGACCATGCCCATTATGTAAAACATGCTGCCGATCACGCCATCATCGGTGCACAGGCCGTAAGGCCGCGCCACGGGAAAGCCCGCCGGATACAGCCCGGAAATGACTCGAAATTCGCGGTCGACCGCGTGGGCGGAGGGCAGCAACGCGCCAAATGGCTTGCGCCGCAGCACATAATTGCCGCTGCTCGCCAAGATTTTATAGGTCGGGTTTGACTGGCCGCCGGCAAATTTTTCGATTTTTATCGGCCCTGCAAAGCCCCCGACATTATCCGCCATCCATTCGGCCAGCCTGGCTTCGTCCAGCCGGTCCGCGCCCTCGGGGGTTACGGTGCCGGTGAAGGCGGTTTGTGCGTCCAATTCTGTCATCGAACCCTCTTTAATCGTGCTTAACCGAAGGTGATGACCGAGCGCGCCGCATCACCCTTTCGCATTTTGTCAAAGCCCGCATTGATATCTTCAAGCGGGATGGTTTCGGCGATAATGCTGTCGAGATCGAGCAAGCCGCGCAGGTAAAAATCCACCAAACGCGGGATGTCGACGGGAAAATGATTGCCGCCCATAAGCGCGCCCTGCAATTTCTTACTGGCGAGCATATCCAGCGCCGAAAGACCCACTTTATGACCCAGCGGCATCATGCCCAAAATCGTCGCAGTGCCGCCGCGCCGCAAAATCTTCACCGCCAGGTCGCCGGATGCCGGGCGGCCAACCGCCTCAATCGCATGATGGACGCCGCCGCCGGTCATTTCGATAATCTGCGCGCCGGCATCATCGGCCATGGCGTCGACCACATCTGTTGCGCCCAGCTTCACCGCCAACGCGCGTTTTTCGGGCAGCGGATCGCAGGCGATAATCCGCCCCGCGCCCGCGATTTTTGCCGCGTTGATGGTGGCAAGGCCAACCCCGCCGCAACCCACCACCGCCACGCTTTCCCCCGGCGTGACCTTGCAAGCGTTAAAGATCGCACCGGCACCGGTGGTCACCGCACAGCCGATCACGGCGGCGCGGTCCAGCGGCATTTCGGGATTGATCGCCACGCAGGCATTTTCGTGGATCAGCATCATTTCGGCAAAGGCGGACAGATTGAGCATCTGCGCCACCGGTGTGCCATCGGGCCGGGTGATCCGGGCCTCATCCCCTACCGCGCGCCGCGTGGCGGTGCCGAGACATAAGGACATCCGGCCGGTAACGCAAAATTCGCATTGGCCGCAAAAGGCCGACAGGCATGTGACCACGGCATCGCCGATCTTCACCGAACGCACTTCGCTGCCCACCGCTTCGACAATGCCCGCCGCCTCATGCCCGGCAATCGCGGGCAAGGTTTGCGGATAGAGGCCGTCGATAAAATGCAGATCGCTATGGCACAGCCCGCAAGCCGCCGTGCGGATCAGCACCTCATGCGCGCGCGGCTTGGCCATCATCACCTGTTCGATTTCCAGCGGCTTGCCCGCTTGGGTCAATATCGCGGCTTTCATCGGCTGTCCTCTGTTTAGCGTGTGGCGGCTATGTCGCCCGATGACATATCGGCCGAAGGCCGCGGCCCATGCTTGCCAAATTCCATCCGGGCAATCGCGCGCGCATGCACCTCATCGGGGCCATCGGCCAAGCGCAGCGTGCGTTGATGCGCGTAAGCCTGCGCCAATCCGAAATCTTCGGAAACCCCGCCGCCGCCATGCGCCTGGATCGCGTCATCGATAATCTTCAGCGCCATATTGGGGGCCTGCACCTTGATCATCGCAATTTCGGCTGCGGCGGCTTTATTGCCCACCTTATCCATCATGTCGGCGGCCTTCAGGCATAACAGCCGTGTCATTTCAATATCGATCCGCGCGCGCGCGATGCGTTCTTCCCACACGCTAAATTCCGCAATCGTTCGGCCAAAGGCCACGCGCGACAACAGCCGCTTGGTCATCTTTTCCAGCGCCTCTTCGGCGGTGCCGATGGTGCGCATGCAATGGTGGATCCGGCCCGGCCCCAGCCGCCCTTGCGCAATTTCAAAGCCGCGCCCTTCGCCGAGCAGGCAATTTTCGGCCGGCACGCGCACATCTTTTAACTCAATCTCCATATGGCCATGCGGCGCATCGTCATAGCCAAATACCGGCAAATGGCGGAGGATATTCACGCCGGGCGTGTCGAGCGGCACCAGGATTTGCGATTGCTGTGCATGGCGTTTGGCTTCGCTATCGGTTTTACCCATCACAATCGCGATTTTGCAGCGCGGATCGCCCGCACCCGAAGACCACCATTTGCGCCCGTTGATGACATATTCATCGCCATCCCGGACCATGCGGGTTTCGATATTGGTGGCGTCGGAGGAGGCGACCGCCGGTTCGGTCATCAAGAAAGCCGAGCGAATCTCGCCATTCATCAATGGGATCATCCAGCGTTGCTTTTGGTCCGCCGTGCCATAGCGCATGAATACTTCCATATTGCCGGTGTCGGGGGCGGAGCAGTTAAAAACTTCAGAGGCGAAGCCCACGCGGCCCATTTCCTCGGCACAGAGCGCATATTCGAGATTGGTCAGCCCCGGACCTTCGAATGTGACCGTGTCATCGACATGTGGATGCCCGGAGGATGGCGGCATGAACAGATTCCAGATGCCCGCCGCTTTTGCTTCCTTTTTCAGATCCTCGATCACCGGAATCACTTTCCAGCGATCACCGGCGGCGTCTTGCTCTTTATACTTCGGCACCGCAGGGCGTATTTTGCGGTCGATAAAATCCTTCACCCGGCCTTGCCAATAGCTTTGCTTGTCGCTCAGATCGAAATCCATGAATCATCATCCTCTTGATTTAATTATCCGGTTAAGTGTGTCAGAAGGGGCGGCGGATTGCCAGCGTTGAATTGCGTCATGGCCGCCCAATTTTGGGCATGGCTCAATCCACTATACTATTGCCGCCGATACCGGCCAACCTTGCGCGGCGTTCGTCATGGTCCTGTTTTGTGATTGGAAAACGGCGCACCAAAATCATATAGCTTACCGCCAAGAAAATATTGATGAGCGCCAGGGCGATCGCCAGATTCTGCAGGATCGGCAGGGCCACTTCACCCGCCTTTGCCTGCGCCGGAAAACCAATGATGCTCAGGATATTGCCGCTGATAAATATGCCGATGCCGAGCGCAAATTTCTGCATGAAGAAATATCCGGCGAAAAACAATCCTTCGGAACGGCGACCTGTTTCGGCCTGCGATGCCTCCACTACATCGGCCATCATCGAACCGTTCAGCATCATCGGGATGATCGCAAAGCCGCTGATGAAAATCATGATAGCAAACAGTGACCAGATATGAGGCGCAGCGGGCGCGCCGGGGAAAATCTGCCACAGCCAGGCCGAATAAAGCGCCGCAAACAAACCGGCCGAAATCGCGCATGCGACAATCGCCGCCCCTTTTTTGCCAAAATATTTCGACATTGGCGTTACCAATGTAAAGGCCACAATGAGGCTGACAAAGAGCGATAGGCCATAGAGAGTTAATCCCGCCTGATCGAGCCGCCAGACAAATACCATGACATAATTGATCATTGAAAAGGTGATTGCCTGACTGATAAAAACAAATACGGCGGCGGTTAACAAAATCAGGAAAGCGCGGTTCGAAAGGCTGTGCCGCATCTCGCGAAATATATCGGTTGGCGTGCCGGTATCCGCGCTGCGCGGCGGCGAGGGATGGGCGATATATTTATGCTGCCCCAACGCCGAAATCAGCACCGATCCGGTGATCAGGATGGCGCAAAGCAGCGCATAGGCCGGATAGCCACCGGGCTTTGTCACCGCCCCCTCACCGGAGAAGATCAAGCCATAGGCAATAACGGCAATCACCAGCCCGCCGGCCCAAGCAAACAAAAAGCGAAAGCGCACCAGCTGTGTGCGTTCATGATAATCGCCGGTCAATTCGGGCACCAAAGCAAAGGAGGGCACTTCGCAGGCCGACACCAGCGCCCGCACGATAATTGCAAAGACGAACAGCCAAGTCAGCAGCAGCGTGTCGCTGACCTGCGGCGGGTTCCACAGGGCAAGCCATGCGAGGCCCAAAGGAAGCGCGGCGGTATAAAGCCAGGGCAAGCGCCGCCCCCATCGGGTTTGCGTGCGGTCCCCCAATTCGCCGATAATCAGATCGACAAAAGCATCGGCAAACAGCGCCACCATAATCACGCCGCCAACCATCGCCGCATCCAGGCCAAGCACCTGATTGTAAAATGTCAGCAGGAAAACCGAAAAACCATTGTCTTTCACGCCATAAGCAATCGCGCCCAGCCCGTGAAATAATTTCAGATGGAGGGGGATTTGGTCACGCTGGATCATTTTTGTGTCATCGCCCGCCGCATTGGTGCCATTGCCGTTGCTTTTGCTTTTCGAATCGCACGCCAGCCTCTCCTCCAAAACCGCCGCAAAGCTGAGCCAGAGTATCGCCGCTGTCAACCGCATTGCTTTTGACCCTACGGTAGACGCCGATTAGTCGATCGCCCTTGCGCCGCCGCCAATAATCGCATTAGGTTGCCGCAAGCAACGGGAGAGCGATTCATGACCGATCCAGAAAAATTCCGCAGTGAGACGCGCCAATGGCTGGAAGCCAATTGTCCCGCCGAAATGCGCCGGCCCGCGCGCGGTGACGACGATACCTGCTGGGGCGGGCGGAATTTCGTCTTTCAAAGCGCCGCGCAACAGCAATGGATGGAGATGATGGCGGCGCGCGGCTGGACCGTGCCCGATTGGCCGGCCGAATATGGCGGCGGCGGGTTAAGCGTTCATGAAGCAAAAATCTTGCGCAGCGAAATGGCAAAGCTGGGATGCCGCAGCCCGCTGAACAGCTTTGGCATATGGATGCTTGGTCCCGCCTTGCTGAAATTTGGCAGCGAGGCGCAAAAGAAATATTTCCTGCCGCAAATCGCCCGCGGCGAAATCCGCTGGTGCCAAGGCTATAGCGAACCGGGCAGCGGCAGCGATCTGGTCAGCTTGCAAACCTTTGGCGAGGACAAAAACGATCACTATGTTGTCAATGGCTCCAAAATCTGGACCAGCTATGCCGACAAATCCGATTGGATTTTCTGCCTTGTCCGCACCAATAAGGCGGATAAATATCACGGCATTTCCTTCCTGTTATATGACATGCAAAGCGAAGGCGTTACCACCAAGCCGATCCTTCTCATTTCGGGCAATTCTCCCTTTTGCGAGACATTTTTCGACAATGTGAAAGTGCCTAAGGAATATGCCAAAGGTGTGTCGTCGGTTGTTGGGGAGGTAAATCGCGGCTGGGATGTTGCGAAATATCTGCTCGGCCACGAACGTGAAATGATCAGCAACATGGGCGGCGACGGCGGCACCGCCTCGCTTGGGGCAGGCTTCAAAGACGCGATGGAAAGCGAACCCGTTTTGCGCGCGCAGATGGCGTTGTTTGATGTTGAAAGCCTTGCCTTTCGCGCCCATTCCGAACGCTTCATGGATGAATGGAAAAGCGGCGCCGCGCATCCCGCTTATAGCAACCTGATGAAATATCAGGGGACCGAGCTGAATAAGAAGCGGCATGAGCTGGTGATGGCCATGGGCGGCAGCAATGCGCTCGAATGGGACAGCGAAGCCTCACGCGGCGGCAAAAGAGCAAGGGACTGGCTGCGCACCAAAGCCAACAGCATCGAGGGCGGCACCAGCGAAGTGATGCTGAATGTGGTTGCCAAGCGGATATTGGAGATGCCGGGAGGATGAGTTTTTTACCCCTCCCTCTTTAGGGGAGGGGTAACGAGACTTAGCATCTTTGATGCTTAGTCGCAGCGGGGAGGGGTCTTGAGGCGTGGCACTATATTGTAAGGCATCGCGTAGCGGACAGGCCCCACCCCAACCCCTCCCCTGAAGAGGAGGGGCTTAGTTGGAGATTTACGATGGCGATGATATTAAACGAAGATCAAGCGATGCTGCAGGACAGCGCGCGGGAGTTTATCAAAAACGCTGCGCCGCCCGCACATTTTCGCGAATTTCGCGACAAAGGCTGCAAGGATGGTTTCAGCCATGGCCTGTGGAAACAATTTGCCAAAATGGGCTTCACCGGCTTGCTCATTCCCGAAGAGGACGGCGGGCTTGGGCTGGGCCATATTGAGGCCGGGATCGTGCTTGAACAGATTGGTCGCAATCTTGCCCCGTCGCCTTTTCTGACGACCTCGGTTGCCGCGGTCGAGGCGCTCAAATCGGCGAGCAAGGACATGCGCGGCCGCTGGTTCCCCGGTATCATCGCGGGCGATAGCGTCATTGGCCTCGCGATTGATGAGGGCGGCAAGCACCGGCCGGCGCATATCGCCTGCACGGCGGAGCGCAGCGGTAATGGCTTCAAACTGTCGGGCCAGAAACAATTTGTCGTGCAGGGCGCGTCCGCCGATATGCTGATCATCGCGGCGCGGACCAGCGGCAATGCGGGCGATATTGGCGGTCTAACTTTGTTTGCGGTTGAAAAAGACGCCGCCGGAATGACTATGGATGCCGTCCGGCTGGTCGACAGCGCCGTTGCCGCCCATATCAAATTTGACGGCGTGGAATTGACCGCCGACGCGGTGATTGGTGAGGTCGACAATGGCTGGTCCGTGCTGACCAAAATGCTTGATGCAGGCCGCGTCGGTGCGGCGGCGGAGATGGTCGGCGTGGGCAGCGGCGCGATGGATATGACCTTTGATTATCTCAAACAACGCAAACAATTTGGCAAAGTCATCGGAGAGTTTCAGGCGCTGCAACACCGCGCCGCGCATTTGTATGGCGAGATGGAAATGGCGCGTTCGATTGTGCTGAAAGCGCAAAATCTGCTCGATGAAGGTGACGAACGCGCCGCGCTCTATACCGCGGCGGCCAAGGCCAAGGCGGGGCTGGCCTGCAACCTTGCGGTGCGCGAAGGCGTACAAATGCATGGCGGCATCGGCATGACCGACGAATATGATATCGGTCTTTACATGAAGCGCGACCGATCTTTGAATGAATTTTTTGGCGATGCCTATTTTCACGCAAACCGCGTGGCAACAATGAATGGATATTGAT
>JAKFUU010000026.1 GCA_021732525.1 Sphingomonadaceae bacterium
GTGCCGCGCCCGGTGAATGTCAAAATCTCGTGCGGGGTTGTTGCCATCAGCCGCGATGTTTCGCGGCGATTGTCGCGCGCTTCGACGATCTGGCTGGCAGCCCAGATCAGGATGTCAGCATCCCAGATGGTCGCCATGCCGTGTTCTGGTGTGGCTTCAACATTGACGCGGACCGTGCCCATCTCGAAATCAATCGGCTTTACGCGCTTTGATTTGGCGAGGCTGAAAAAGGGCCAACTCATCAGATCCTGCGCATCGCGCGGTGCAAAATCGCCCGGAACGGTGCGAAACAGATCAAGCTGAACGCGGCTGTCGCTGCTGACACATGATGATCGTGGCGCGGGCATGGATATGCTCAACGCCGCACAGCATCAGCGGGAATCCGCTTGGCGGGATGCACGGTGCCATTGCCTTTGTCCGACGTGGAACGGCGCGTGCCAAGCTCTGCCCAGGCATCGAGATCGACGATAGCATAGACGATCCGCCCGCCCAGTTTCCTAAAGAGCGGTCCGGTTCCGTAGCAACGATGCTTTTCAAGAGTGCGCGCTGACAGGCCGATATGGATTGCGGCGTCGGGCGTTTTCAGGAAGCGCGGCGTTGTTGCATGCGGGATAGCGTCCATAATGATCCTCCGGTGATGAACCGGCAAGAATGGGCCGGTTGGTCTACGTCGGAGGTGCTTCTGGCGGATAATGGGCAGGTGGGAGGGGTGGCTAAAAAGCAGAGGGCGAAAGTGTCACCCCCTTGGGCGCAGCGCGACTTCAACCGCCAAGCAGCAATTGCCGGTATCCACCCGCCATCATATATCTGGCCTCGTCAATCATCCGGTGGGTGCGGCGGCGCTGCGAGGATCCTTTCCACTCGGCGCGACCCATCGGTGCGCTGTTGCGGTAAAGGAGGGTGGACGCCATTGTCCGTCTGCTTGCGCCAGCTTTCTCGGCATCGAGCAGGTTGAGGAGCAGGAAAAGGCGATTTCGTTGAAAGGCCGTTGGACGGTAGCCAGGGGGTGGTTGCCCGGACACAGTTCCGCGCAACCTTCGTTCAAACCGCATGACAGCAGCGATGCGCTGCGCAAAATTGCGATCTGCCGGAATGATTATCGCCAATGGCGTCTGTGGTTTGATCTCGCGCAACCACAGCCGGTGCGGGCCATCCGGGCCTGCAATAACCATGTGTCGGCCATCCGGCGCGTCATGGTCTGCTACAATTTCGCCAAGGGCAGGCACATCGATCACAGTGACATCGGTGAAATCTGTCGGTGCAGCATCAAGAATAATGGTAGTCGGCGATAATTCCGGTGTCCAAAGCGCAGGCGCGTCTTTTGCCGTGACATCGGGGGCACAAGGGAAAGATCATACCCCATCGCCGGGCCAGCACCTCCAGTTCTGTGCCTTCGTCAAGGCCGCCTTCTGCAATACGGGCCTTGACCTGATCATAATCGCGGCGATAGTCAGGGCTGCGCCGCACAAACTCTTGCGCACAATCTGCATAGTCGAAGTCTGCAAATGTTTGCTGGTCCGCTGGGGACCGCCAATCGGACTGGTTGTGCATACGCTCACTCCACCAACGGTCATGCTCGGACCGAAGCTGCAAGTCATTGCCAACCGCAAATCGGAGAGAAGCCCCCAAATATTCTTGCAGTTATGCGGTATTGGGAAGGAGCCGGATGTTGATTTCAAGGGATATTTTGGCCTTTGGCTACTGCAGCCGAGGTTCCAGTAAGTGTCGATACCCTGTGTTCGACATCCACAATGCCCGGGCAAGATGACTGTCATGCACAAGCTTTGCACGCTCGGGTTCCTGGTTTGGATCGAGGCCAAAAATAATGTGCACCACCTCACGCCAATCGGCCTCTTCCGCGGCTGCATCGAGTAGTCTCAGATACGTCGCAAAATGGCGCTCATCATAGCTATTGACCCGCAATGTCTGAGGTGGCTCATCTTGAAAGGCTGGAATCGTCATGCCACGAATCTCGCATTCAATCCTATAAATTGGCCTGCCAACATAACATAAATCCATCCAAAATGGAGGCTTTTACTGTACATTTTTGCGAAGAATGGCACTCCGAAAACGGATGGCTGTTCTTACATTGCGGCGCGCTCATGCGCCTATTTCTGGTTCTCAAAATGGCTGTTTTGGGCCTTTCCGAGTATTATAATACGTCGCACTAAAATACGCGACTGGTTTCTAAGCTGCGGATGGATATTCGCAAATTATTCGGTGCCAACGTGCGCCGCCTTCGTATCGCCGCTGATCTAAGCCAAGCCGCTGTAGCAGACCGCATGGGTATTGATCGCGCTTTTATCAGCATGATCGAGCGCGGCGGGCAAAACGCAACACTGTTCACGATTCTGGAAGTCGCTGAAGCGTTGCGGGTGCATCCCTCCGCGCTTCTTGCTGAAGCTGATGAAGTTTTCGATACTGACGACAGCACAAAGCCCCGCCCGGCAGAACCGGGCGGGGTTTGAGAGTGGGCCTTAGTCGCTGTTGGTCTTGCGGGCGCGTGACCAGATCAGATTGTAGGTCTTGCCATCTTCGTCGTCGAAGAGGTTGGCGAAGATCGGGGCGGTGAAGCTGGGATCGTCGAGCTTGAGCGAGAGATAATCGCGGCCTTCGTTCGAGGTTTTGGTCCAGGCGGCCCCGATTTCGGCGCGGCCCACAAAGACCCGGTGCGAGGGTGCGTTTTCGTTGGCGGCTTCTTCAGGAACGATGCGGACGTTCTTCGTCTGAACGCTCATTGTGACGATTTCGCCCTGATAGTCATTGCCGACCTTTTTGAAAGAACCGATGTTTGCCATGATATTTCTCCTTGAGTTGGTCGAACCCGCGCTCATCGCGGCCTCGATGGCTGTTTCAAGGCAGGGGTATTTACCCGCTGCACCCGAATGGGCCGCAGCACAGCGGAGGACGGTGACGGGACGGGTTTCTTGGTTCCGCGAGGAATGGTCGGAACGACCAGGGGAAGAAACTTGGACCAAACCGTTGCGGCAAGGGGATATGAGGCGCAGCCGTCCCCTGCCAAACAAAGCCAAGGAGAGACCGCAGATGCGTGGGTTTGCACCTCATTTCGCAAGGAGATTTGGCAGATCATCCAGGTTTCAAAATTCGTGGTCGGATATTCTGATTGGGCAATTCGTGCTGAGTGAGCAGATAGCAAAACGCGACGTTTCGTGCTGAAGCCGCACGTCAATTCACCTTATCTGGGTTCAATAGGCTCGCATCGAATATCGTGTCCGCTGCGCCGACACCTGACCATGCGGATTATCAATCAGCCTCGCTGACACCAGATCATACGCCGCTCACAAGCCAAGCAGACGATAATGGCACATCACAAACACACTGGCCGCTGCTGCCTCCAAACGCCCTGAGATCCCATCCACACTGCTCGGTTCTGCCGGGTGGGGCTTTCACCTGAAAACGGGCGCTTGCTTGAAATTTCCGATTTGGAACCACGAGACAACCCCGACGACCACTGCGCCGAGGATCGAAAGTGAAAGCGACCCATCACTTGCAGGCATGGCGATCACAGTGATGCCATGCACCGCGTTCTAGGCCGCAAAGGCGGCCGGCGCCGCAAATATCAGCCCCAAACCGGCACGCAGCAAAGGCGATTGCACGATAGCGATCAATATTTGCAGGATCACGAGCGTGGCGATTCCGGCGGCAACGGCCGCAACGGCAGTGCTGATGACACCTGCGCCGCTTGAATGTGCCCAGATGCCAACGGTCAAACCGACATAGAACGGCAAAGCGTAAATGGTGAGCGTGATCAGCAGCGAGCAAAGCATCGCAATTGCGATGACCGCGAATAGAGCAGCGAGTATCATAGTGTCCTCCTTGACGAAATCATCGTCGGACGCGCTCTCCACCACCGCCACAGCGCAATATGTAACTGGAACATAACAGAACAGCAGCGAAGCGGCAAAGCCGTTTCCGACCTGCCGCTGCGGTGCAGTGCGATGTCCTCGCGGTTAAAAACAGAACGGGTCATATTCTCGGACGATCCGGTCAGCATCGCCGTCATAATCGGCACTGGGCATGGCGCCATATCCGTCTCCGGCTTGAAACAGGGTGATGCAAACCATGAGTGTGCGGGCGAGGCTCCATGCGTGACGTTGTGCGATGAAAAGTGACATCCCTTGTTGCTCCTGTCTGGGAGCGGAAACCATTCCCGCTCGACAGGCGCGCAAAAGGACGGCGCGGAGCCGCAATCACCGCGAAGGCGCAGCCGCACAAGGCCGCACGCAGCGCGTAGCGGACCCTTTACGGGTTGATTGAAGGAGGCTCAGGGTTGGCCAAGGTGCAGCCTCAAAGAGTGGGATGGTTCTCCGACCCGGGCACAGGCGAAGTACCCACGGATCACACACGCCATTCACTGGTGACGAATCACGGCCGGTCGTCTAGTCGTCATAATATAGGGACGCGCACCGCGATCAGCTTCATGACAAAAGAATGGGAATCAAAGGCGCATGAACGCCGTCGAGATTGAAGAAGCAGTATCGGAACTTGCACTCCAGCCTTTTGAGGCGGGTGAGTTTCCGTATCTGTTTCTCACGGCATTTGGCAATAAAGACACCGCGATCAAGCGGTTGCGCAGCGGCAACACCAATCAGTCTGATGTTGCGGACGGCGTGCTCCAGCGGAGCCACATCCACCTTGCCACCTGCGGCGCGGGCAAGGTTGCCGATACCCTCATTGCCCTGCGTGATAGCCCCAAGACGGCGGCGGCAAAGGCCAGGTTCATTCTGGCAACCGATGGTCAAACGCTGGAGGCGGAGGATCTGATCGGCGGCAACACGGTCGCCTGTGCCTATGCCGATTTCCCCGATCATTTCGGCACCTTCCTGCCGCTTGCGGGCATCACCACCGTCAAGCAGATCCGTGAGAGCAGCTTTGATATCCGCGCGACTGGGCGGCTCAACAAGCTCTATGTCGAACTGCTGAAGGACAATCCGGAGTGGGCGAGCGCAGCGCGGCGGCCCGACATGAACCATTTCATGGCGCGGCTGATCTTTTGCTTTTTTGCCGAGGATACTGACATTTTCAACGGTGATGGCCTGTTCACCGCCACCGTTGATCAGATGAGCGCCAAGGATTCGTCTGACACCCATTTCGTGATCAGCGAGATTTTTCGCGCGATGGATACCAAGATTGAGGCGCGCGCCGCCGCGAACTTGCCGCGCTGGGCGGACGGCTTTCCCTATGTGAACGGGCAGTTATTTTCCGGCAACACCGAAGCCCCGAAATTCAGCCGCATCGCCCGCACTTACCTCACCCATATCGGCAATCTGAACTGGAAGAAGATCAACCCCGATATTTTCGGGTCGATGATCCAGGCCGTGGCCGATGATGAGGAACGCGGTGCGCTGGGGATGCATTATACCAGCGTGCCCAACATCCTGAAGGTGTTGAACCCGCTGTTTCTTGATGATCTTCGCGCCAATCTTGAAGACGCGGGCGACAATGGCCGCAAGCTGCTCAACCTGCGGGCGCGCATGGCGAAAATACGGGTATTTGATCCAGCGTGCGGATCGGGCAATTTCCTCGTGATCGCGTATAAGGAAATGCGCAGCATTGAGGCGGTCATCAATGAACGGCGCGGTGAGGCGGACCGGCGCAGCGACCTGCCACTGACCAATTATCGCGGCATCGAATTGCGTGATTTTCCCGCCGAGATAGCGCGGCTGGCGCTGATCATCGCGGAATATCAGTGCGACGTAACGTATCGCGGGCAGCGCGAGGCTTTGGCGGAGTTCCTGCCGCTCAACAGCCAGAACTGGATCACCTGCGGCAATGCCCTACGGCTCGATTGGCTGAGCATCTGCCCGCCCACCGGCACGGGCGTCCGTGTGCAGGCCGATGATCTGTTCGGCACCCCGCTCGATCAAGCTGAGATTGATTTCGCGAATGAGGGTGGCGAGACCTATATTTGCGGGAACCCGCCTTATCTTGGCGATAAGCTGCAAAGCGCGGAGCAAAAGTCTGACATAGAACGCATTTTCTCAGGAAAGACCGATAGGTGGAAATCCTTCGACTATATATGTGGATTTTTCGAGAAGGCGGCTCAATTCATCAGGGCTGACCCTTTGGGACAGGCTGCGTTAGTTTCAACCAATTCGATAAATCAAGGTGTACAAGCTGCTCAGTTTTGGTCTTTGATTCTCAGTAACTTGGATATCACTTTCGCCCACACCTCCTTCAAATGGAGCAATTTGGCGGCGCACAATGCGGGAGTCATCTGTGTCATTGTCGCACTTGGCAGAAAAGGTAGAAGCGCCTTCACTATTATTGATGGCGATCAGGCCCGCACTGTTAATTCGATTTCACCCTATCTGACTGCTGGCACTCCTGTTTATGTCACAGAATCTCGCGAACCGGTCTCACCACGGCCGAAAATGCTTCTTGGGAATGTGCCTAAAGATGGGGGAGCACTGATTTTTTCTGAGGCAGAGGAGCAATCCACGTCAGAGCAAGTTAGGCAGTATCTCCGCCCCCTTTATGGTTCACAAGAATTCATCAAGGGCTTTAGAAGATTTTGCCTGTGGGTAGATGAAAAGGGCTATGAAGCGGCGTCCGTGGTTCCCCAACTTGCCGAACGCTTTGCCGATGTGAAAAAGATGCGCTCTGAAAGCCAGAAAGGACCAACCCGGCAGTGGGCTGCGAAACCATATAGTTTCGTGGAAATTCGTTCTCCTGAATACCGTGATGTAATGGTTGTCCCTCGGGTGAGTTCTGAATCGAGAGAATATCTCCCAATAGGGTTCTTGCCACGAGGCTCAATAGTGCTCGATAGCGCATTTGCGCTATATGATCCTGAATTGTGGGTGCTATCCATTGTCGGCTCACGTATCCATCTGGTCTGGATCGCCACCGTCTGCGGCAAGTTAAAAACCGACTTCCGTTATTCCAACACGCTTGGTTGGAACACATTCCCCATTCCGACCCTGACCGCCCAGAACAAAGCCGACATAACTCGCTGCGCCGAGGATATTCTCCTCGCCCGCGAAGCGCATTTCCCCGCCACCATCGCTGATCTCTACGACCCCGAAGCCATGCCCGAAAACCTCCGTCGCGCCCATGAGGCAAACGACGAAGTGCTGGAGCGCATCTACATCGGCCGCAAATTCAAAAACGACACCGAACGGCTGGAAAAGCTGTTCGAACTTTACACCAAAATGACGTCGAAAAAGGCCGCGGAATGAGTGATTATGTATTATTTCAGATGTCCAGCACGATGCGAGAACGGATAATCGCTAACCATCAATTTTATGTTTCTGAAGCGACAAAGCGTCTGGTTTCTCAGTTTGAAAACATTGAAGCCGATGCTGAGCAATTCGCATCCGATTGGCTGACGGAGCATGAAAAATATTTTGATCCTGATCGGCATGATCCCAGCGATTTTCATGAACAAGCTGGCGATGAAATGGCTGAGTTTTATCAAGGCCTTCAGAACCTACAAAGTACAATACGTCTTAGCATTATTGCTGGCATGTTCCACGAATGGGAAAAACAGTTGCGCGATTGGCTGGTGAGTGAGTTAGCTCGTGTCATTGTGTCGTCGAGAGAGACTGAAAAATCGGTCTGGAACGCTAAATTTGACGAGATCATCACCTTTTTGGAAAGCTGGAGTTGGCCAATTAGGGATCGCTTATATCACGCTGAACTGTGTCGGTGTCATCTCGTCGTGAATGTGTTTAAGCATGGAGGTGGCACATCATTCGACAAGTTGAAGTTAGCTGCGCCGAATTTGTTGCGAGATGAGCACTGGCCAGATGCGCTTTTTTATCGTGAACCAGACTATACCGACCTGAGCGTTGACGATGAGTGTTTGATCCAGTTTTCTGATGCGATCATTGCTTTTTGGCGAGACGTACCAGAGAATACATTTCAGTCACAAATCGTAGAAACACCGAAATGGTTAAACAAGGGAATTCGGAAAGACATTGAGCAACAAAGTGCCGCTATTCCATACCCTTAAGCGCAAAACGCAACGGAATTGGATTTTGACATATGGATTTTCATAAATCAGAAAATATGCCGAAAACTGAAATAAGATGTTTGTGTCAGCGCGAATCTGACATAAGGGAATGCTAGTTTCAGAAAAAGGTGTGTTTTCTCATTTATGGATTTATCGGCCTATCATGCAGGGCAATATGAAGCCCAACTGGAATATCGCAGCTTTGTGCCCAGCCCGATCCTGCATGATTGGGTGATTGCCGATCCGCAGCTCCAACAGCTTTTAGGGCAGGCAGACCGTGCGCTTGGCGAACTCAATGCTTTTGCGCAGCTGATCCCCGACATTGATTTTTTCATCCGCATGTATGTGGCGAAGGAAGCCACCCAGTCGAGCCGGATCGAAGGCACCCAGACCAACATCGAAGATGCGTTCAAGGATGTGGCAGACCTGTTGCCCGAGGAACGCGACGATTGGGGCGAGGTGCAAAATTACATCCGCGCCATCAGCTTTGCGATTGATAGCCTTGAACGCTTGCCGCTCTCCAACCGGCTGCTCAAGGAAACCCATGCCATTTTGCTAGAAGGTGTGCGCGGCGAAACCAAAAGGCCGGGCGAATTTCGCATCAGTCAGAACTGGATAGGGGTCAGCCTAAAGAACGCAGCATTCGTGCCGCCGCATCACGACCATGTGCCGGATTTGATGAGCGATCTGGAAAAATTCCTGCACAGCGAATCGGTGATCGTGCCGCCGCTCATCAAAATCGCGATTGCCCATTATCAGTTTGAGACGGTTCACCCTTTCCTTGACGGCAATGGGCGGCTGGGGCGGCTGATGATCTCGCTCTACCTTGCTTCGGAGAAGCTGTTGGTGAAGCCTGCGCTTTACCTGTCAGATTATTTTGAGCGCAACAAAACGGCCTATATCGACCATCTGATGGCGGTGCGCCAAGGCAATCATATGCGGGATTGGCTGATCTTTTTCCTGCACGGGGTCGAGGAAACGGCGCGCGCGTCCGCCGATGTGTTCCGTGCGATCCTGGCGATCAAGGAACGGGTCGAACGCGAAGTATTGCCCCGGTTCAGCCACCGGCGGCAGGAGAATGCCCAGCGGTTGATGCGGCATCTGTATGCCCAACCCGTCACCGATGTGAAGATGGTCACCAAGCTGCTTTCCACGACGCCGAACACGGCGGCATCCCTCATCAATGATCTGGTCGAATATGGCGTTCTGTCGGAAATGACGGGGCAGCGGCGCAACCGCCTGTTCCTGTTCCACGACTATATCGGGCTCTTCAGAAAGTAATGTTCGCATGACGACCGACAAGATTATCCCTTCCGTTTCCTTCACGACAGCGCAGACAGGAGCCTCAAAAAAGGCGAATGAATATGGGATGCGGGTGATGCAGGAGCGCGCCTATGCGCGGCGCGGGGAGCAGTATCTGCTGATCAAGTCGCCGCCGGCATCGGGCAAATCGCGTGCGCTGATGTTCATCGCGCTCGACAAGTTGGCCAATCAGGGGTGCAAGCAAGCGATTATCGTCGTGCCGGAAAAGAGCATCGGCGGCAGCTTCGCGCCCGAACCGCTGACGGCGCATGGCTTTTGGGCCGATTGGCATGTCGAGCCGCAATGGAACCTCTGCAATGCGCCGGGTGCCGATGATCCCAAGGTCGCCAGATCGAAGGTGAAGGCCGTTGCCCAATTCCTCGCCAGCGATGACAAGGTCCTGGTCACCACCCACGCCACTTTCCGCTTTGCCGTGGACGAACTGGGGGTTGCGGCGTTTGATGACCGGTTGATCGCAGTTGATGAATTCCACCATGTTTCAGCCAATCCCGACAATCGGCTGGGGGGCCAGCTCGCGCAGTTCATTGCGCGTGACAAAGTGCATCTGGTCGCGATGACGGGGAGCTATTTTCGCGGCGATGCGGTGGCCGTGTTGACGCCTGAGGACGAAGCGAAATTCGATACCGTTACCTACACCTACTATGAACAGCTCAACGGATATGATTATCTGAAATCGTTAGATATTGGCTATTTCTTCTACTCCGGTGCCTATCTCGACGCGATTGAGAAGGTGCTTGATCCGGCCAAAAAAACGATTGTTCACATCCCGTCCGTGAACAGCCGCGAAAGCACCAAGCGCAAAATCGAAGAAGTAAACGAGATCATGAATTATCTCGGTGACTGGCGCGGGGCCGATCCCGTGACGGGGTTCCACCTGATCGCACTGCCGGATGGGCGCACGATCAAGGTCGCCGATCTGGTCGATGATGATCCGGCAAAGCGGGACAGGGTGTCAACGGCGCTCAAAGATCCTGCGCAGAAGAATAACCGCGATCATGTCGATATCATCATCGCGCTGGGCATGGCGAAGGAGGGCTTCGACTGGATATGGTGCGAACACGCACTGACTGTCGGCTATCGTTCCAGCCTGACCGAGATCATCCAGATCATCGGCCGCGCCACCCGTGATGCGCCGGGCAAGGAACGCGCCGCGTTCACCAATCTGATCGCAGAGCCTGATGCGTCGGAGGCCGCCGTGGTGGATGCCATCAACGATACGCTCAAAGCCATCGCCGCCAGCCTGTTGATGGAACAAGTGCTCGCGCCGCGTTTCAACTTCACACCCAAGGACATGGGGCCGTTGCCCGATTTCGAATATGGGGAAGGTGGCTATAAGGACGGGCAAACCAATGTCGGTTTCCGTGAGGAGACGGGTGAGTTTCATTTTGAGATCAAAGGACTGGTTCAGCCAAAAAGCCCTGAAGCCTCACGCATCTGCAAGGAGGATTTGAACGAGGTCATTACCGCCTTCGTTCAGGATAAGGTGGCGCTCGAACGTGGCCTGTTTGATGAAGAAACGGTGCCCGAGGAATTGACCCAGGTGCGTATGGGCAAAATTGTCCGCGACCGTTATCCTGAACTCAGCGAGGCCGATCAGGAGGCCGTCCGTCAACATGCTGTTGCCGCCCTCAACCTGACGCAGCAGGCAAAGGTCGTGCTGAACACTTATCGCGAGGAGCATGAGGGGGAGGCCAGCCTCAATACCGCCTTGATCGAGGGCGTGCGCCGCTATGCGCTTGAGGTGAAAGAACTGGATATCGATTTGATCGACCGGATCAATCCGTTCGAAGCCGCCTATGCCATTCTCGCTAAATCGATGAACGAAGCCGTGCTGAAGCAGGTCCATACGGCAATTTCGGCAAAGAAGCTGGCGATTTCACCCGAAGAGGCACTTGACCTCACCGCAGCGGCGTCCAAGTTTAAGCGGGAACGCGGGAGATTACCGGAAATCACATCATCAGACCCTTGGGAACAACGTATGGCTGCAGGTGTTGCCGCCCTTGTCCGTTACCGCGCGCAGGCCAAAAATGGCTAATCTCAGCAAGGACGATCTCGACACAGCCGATGCGCTACTCGCCGAACTGGGGATCAGCGTCGAAGACAAAAAGGCGCGAGCCCATACGCCGCGCGAAGAACGGATCATCGCCGGATTTGAGGATATTCTGAGATTCCACGGCGAAAATGGTCGCTTGCCCTTGCACGGTGAGGAGCGAGATATTTTCGAACGGCTTTATGCCGTGCGTCTGGATCAACTCCGCGCCTCGGAGGAATGCAGAACACTCTTGGCGGGATTGGACGAACACGGGCTGTTGGACACAGGGCGTGAACCATCATCGGTGCAGGCAGAAGCATTAGACGCAGACGCCTTGCTGGCTGAATTGGGAATCGTTGATGACGAGACCGACGACATTACTCAGCTCCGCCATGTCCAGTCCCGCGAAGAGCGGCGCGCTGCAGAAGAAATCGCCAACCGTGAAAGGTGCGAGGACTTCGCCAAGTTTGAACCCTTGTTCACGCGGGTAAGCGAAGACCTGGTTAGCGGCGTCCGCACAACCCGCCAGTTTGTGAAGGATGCGGGCTTCCTCAAGGCGGACATCACAGCGGGTCAATATTTCATCATTGGCGGTCAGGTCGCCTATGTGGCGGATGTCGGCGAGGAGATCAAAGCACCCAATGGCGAAATCGATGCCCGGTTGCGGGTCATCTACGCCAACGGCACAGAGAGCAATCTTTTGCGCCGATCCCTTCAGCGCGCGCTTTACAAGGATGAAGCAGGGCGCAGGATATCCGAACCGTCAGCAGGCCCCCTATTTTTAGCAGAAGCCGAGGATGAGGACATCGAAAGCGGAACGCTCTATGTCTTGCGCAGCAATTCCGAACATCCCCATGTTATCGCCAACCGCGATGTGATCCATAAGATCGGAATTACCGGCGGTAGCGTTGAACAGCGCATTGCCGCTGCGGCAAAGGATGCAACGTATCTGCTGGCCGACGTAGAGATCGTCGCGACCTACCCGCTCTTCAACATCAACCGAGCCAAGCTCGAAAAGCTATTACACCGGTTTTTTGCTGGCGCTCAGTTCGATCTCGAAATTCCGGATCGGTTCGGCAATCCCGTACGACCGCGGGAATGGTTTCTGGTTCCGCTGCATGTGATCGACCAAGTGGTGGAACGGATACGCGACGGGAGCATTACGGACTGCCGATATGACCCGGAAAGTGCGTCGCTGATTGGCGGTGGCTGAATACAGAAGATAATTGCAGGATCGATTGACAAAAATGGCCCCTTTTTATCGTTCCACACGCGCCGGATTTGATGTCAGATGGCGCTAACAAAACCGCCGTTCCCGGACTGAGTTGTGCCCATCAAAACTTGCCGTACATTCAGGTGCTGACCGTGCAACGCGAACGTCAAAATTTGTGACATTGCTGCCGGTCGCCGCCACTATTGGGCACGTTCGGTTTCGCCGAAACCGGTCATTCGTGTAGCCGCGTAAGCCCTCTCTCCTATATCTAGGCCGTTGGAAATGAGGGTGCGAGCGCCGAAAGTCGCCTTTTGTTCATATGGCCTTCGGCCTAGTTCGGGTCGCCATTGTTACCATTTCCAACTTTCTGGCGATATCCAGATATCCACCTTTCAATTTTCGCTCACGTCGCGGCTCCGTAGCGGGCAAGGTAGGCGATATCTGCTGCGCCGAACTGCAACAGCGAACTTAACAAGCGAGATGGTTGATCCTGCGCCAATATCAATCCATAAGCGGCTTCATGATCACGCCGTCGACCAACAGCCGATTATTGAGGGGCACTGTAGTGTCAAACGGGATCGGCGGGGAACAAGGCTATCTCGGTGGCGCCGACGTTGATTTTTCGGTTGCTGAAATCGGGGCTGATTTTACGCTCGATCTAAGCAACACTGATATTCTGCTGGTTCCTAACGGATCGGATAACATTGCGCTCGGTCGCGTAAGCGGGTCAATCCGTGCGTTTCTTGATCGTGGCGGGACGCTGATCTGTTGTGACGGATGGGTTACGCCGTGGGTGCCCGGCAATGAATGGGTCATGGATAATGACTATCGCACCATTGATGTTCGCTATCGGCTTGTTAGCGACCGTTTTGGCGTGATGAATGGCGTTGATATTGACGCCCTGACTTATCGTCATGGGATCAGCGGCTGGTGGGCTTGCGGCTATATCGATGCCGCGACTGGCGCAGACGTGATTCTTGAGGATAGCTGGGGTCGTCCCATTATTGTGGTTGATACGGTCACGACAGGGGGGATCATTGCGCTCACGGCAAGTGGCCCGATTGGCCCGTGGGCCGGTGGCGATAACAGCGCTAGCGGAATTGCAATAAATCGGCTTTATGATAATTTTTTGAAACTTGCTCGTGATCAGTAGGAGGAATGGCTGATGTCCCGCATTGCGATGATTTATAACGGGGTGTGGTCACATTATGCGGTGGCGAACGCACCCAAATATCGTGCATTGTTTGACTTGCTGTATATCCACGACATCAAAGCTGGTGATCTTGACGCCTATCAGGCGGTTGTTGTGCCGTTCCAATCGCATCAAGGCGCGATGAAAGCGCTGAGAGGCGAAGTATTTTCGGTTTTGGCGCGCGGCGGGAAAGTATTTGTCGAAGGCGATTCGATGTGGCTTGACGCGACATGGGAGGATCGCCCCGTAAATAATTATTGGTGGGTGACTGATCCCAAAAATCCGCCAGCCGCGCAAACCGATTATAGCCACCCGGTTTATAGCGGGCTTATTCCGCGTCACGCGTGCTGGCATACACACGGTATCTACACTGCGGTGCCCGAGAGCGCGCGGATAATTCAGCGCAATGGCGCCGATGAAATCGTAACTTGGGAAACCAGTGAATATGGTGGGAAGTTGCTTGTTACCACGCTTGACCCGCTGGTTGAACACGGTGTGCAGCAAATCCGTCATTTGGATAATTATGTTGATAACCTCGTAAGTTGGCTTTGCGATGTACGCCCGGCGGGCAAAGTCGAGTTTGACTGGCGGATCGGGATTGCTGCATAGCGTCCTGACCGCCGGAACCGCATGCACGGATAGACATCATGACAAACCCTCCTTTCGGCGTCACACGGCGTCAACTAAGTCTTGGCTTATTGATTATGCCTGCGATGTTGTCTGGCTGTGCGAAACCCGCTCCTGAGGAACGCATATCAGCAACAACGCCGTGGGATGATATTGAGAAAATGGCCCGTGGCCAAACGGTCAACTGGCAGGCCTGGGCAGGTGATCCAAAGATCAATGACTATATTGGCTGGACAGCACAGACCGTCAAGGCGCGCTTCGGCATTGATCTGGTTCATGTCAAAACAAGCGATACAACTGCTTTTATTCAGACGTTGCTCGGCGAGAAGTCCAGCGGGCGCATGAGCGGCGGGCGCACCGATATGGTGTGGCTGAATGGCGAAAACTTCTCGGCCGCCAAAGGGCTTGATCTTCTCTGGGGACCATTTGCAGAGCGTTTGTCCAACTGGAAGCTCGTCGACGTAAAGGGCAAGCCGTCTACCATCAACGATTTCACGTTGCCCACCGAGGGCTATGAATCTCCCTGGGGCATGGCGCAGCTAGCATTTTTTCACGACAGCGCGACCCTTGCCAACCCGCCACGGACGATCCCGGCGATGCTAGCGTGGGCCAAAAGCAATCCGGGTCGCTTTGCCTATCCGGCTCCGCCCGACTTTACTGGCGTTACATTCCTTAAGCAGGCACTGCTCGAGCTTTCGGCTGACCGCGCGCCATTTTACAAGCCCGTAGACAAAGCTACGTTCGCCGCACAGACAGCACCGCTCTGGGCTTATCTAGATCAGCTCAATCCGGTAGCGTGGCGAAGCGGCAAAAGTTTCCCGCCCGACTATCCAAGTTTGCGGCAATTGCTCGAAGATCGGGAGATTGGCATTGCGTTTGCTTTCAATCCCTCCGAAGCCTTGAACGCGGTCAATTCCGGGCTGCTACCGGCAACAACCCGTGCCTATATTCTTGAGGGCGGGACAATCCAGAACACCCATTTTGTTGCGATTCCGTTCAATTCGTCAGCGAAGGCGGGCGCAATGGTCGTAGCCAATTTCCTGCTTTCACCCGAAGCGCAAGCGCGTAAGGCGGATCCACGACTTTGGGGTGATGCAACCGTGCTTGATCTTTCTGCTGTCGCGCCCGATGATCAGGCCCGCTTTGCGGCGTTGCCGAAGGGTGCTGCGCTTCCCGACGCGCAGTCGCTTGCGCGAGCACTTGCAGAACCTCATCCCAGCTGGATGCTTGCGCTGGGTGATGCATGGCGCGCCCGCTACGCGACGTGAGCATATCAAAGTCGGCGCTTGCTCGGAATCCGTTTGGCTGGGCACCTCCGCTTACATTCGCAATTTTCGTCGGACCTATCCTGCTTGGATTGTTTGGAACATTGCTGCCATCATTTGGGCTTCAACCGGCGCTGGGACAGTTTGAACTTTCGTTGAATCCTTGGTGTGCTTTCTTGAGCGATCCGGCGCTGGTAAAATCATTGCGCCTGACATTGACGGTTGGATTTGGCGCTACAGCAATTGCAGTCATTATCGGCTTTGGCAGTGTAGCTACGCTCTACGGCACGCGCGCCTTTGCTGTTGTGCGCGCATTGCTCGCGCCCGCACTGGCCTTTCCGCATGCCAGTTTCGCGGTGGGGTTGGCGTTTCTGATCGCGCCCAGCGGCTGGATCGCACGGCTGCTGTCACCCTGGGCAACGGGCTGGGATCAGCCTCCGGACCTTCTGATTATCCGCGATCCTGATGCTATCGCGCTCATGCTATCGCTCGCGCTTAAAGAGTCGCTGTTTTTGATTTTGATGATTGTTGGCGCGCTTGGACAGATTAACGCTGGCACCATGATGCGATCCGCAAGAAGCATGGGCTATGCGCCCGCGCGTGCCTGGCTCCTTGTCGTCGCGCCACAAATCTATGCGCAGGTGCGCTTGCCAATCTATGCGATGCTGGCTAGCGCCCTATCGATTGTTGATATGGCGATTGTGCTGGGACCAGCCGCCCCGCCGCCGCTGGCGCCAATGACTCTTGACTGGTTTCGCGAACTCGATACCGCGCGGCAACTTATGGCGTCAGCGGCCGCTATTTTCCAGCTCTTGCTTGTGATTGTCGCTATCCTGCTTTGGCGTCTTGGCGAGACGATTGTAAGGCAATCCATGCGTGGCCTACTCACAAGCGGCATTCGGCACGGATGGTCAGAACGGATTGTTGGTAGTGTCGGCAAGGTCGGTATTGCTTTTGCGCTCGTTGCAAGTCTGGGTGCCATTCTAATGCTCATCTTCTGGTCGTTCGCAGGAACCTGGTCATGGCCTTCTGCTTTGCCGGAGCAATGGTCTACGGCGATGTGGGTTAGATCTGTTGATACGCTTGCTGAACTCGTAGGGCGATCGGCGATCATTGGCATCGCGGTGAGCGCAGTTGCAACGGCTCTGACTATACTCTGCCTTGAGGCTGGGGTTGGCCGGTCAACGCCACGCTGGCTCGCTATTCTTTATATACCGTTGCTGGTGCCGCAAATCAGTTTTCTATTCGGCATACAGCTGCTGTGGAACCGGCTTTGGCTTGACGGTACAGTCGTGGCCGTCGCGCTAACGCAATTGCTATTTGTGCTGCCTTATGTTTTTCTCGTTTTGAGTGACCCTTATCGCGCGCTAGATCCACTGATCGCAATTGCCGCCCGTTCACTTGGAGCAAGCCGGGTTCGGACATTGTTTAAGATCAAACTCCCGCTCCTTGCGCGACCTGTCGCTGGCGCCATGGCGATTGGCTTCGCTGTCAGTGTCGGCCTATATCTACCGACAATGTTTGCCGGTGCTGGCCGGATCGATACGCTTACAACTGAGGCCATCGCGCTTGCCTCCGGAGCGGATCGGCGGCAAGCTGGCATTATCGCATTCGCACTGACTGTACTGCCTTTCATGGCGCTGGCGTTGGTCAATCTCGCGCCGAATTGGGAGCGGCGGACCAGCCGATGACAAGTACCGGACTCATCCTAAAAGATGTTCACCTTGGCATTGGCGGACGCACCTTGCTCAATGGACTTAGCCTGGAGATAGCGCCGGGTGAGATCGTTACTTTGATGGGCGAAAGTGGATCAGGTAAATCAAGTTTGATTGCGTATATATGCGGTTCGCTTGACGCAGAATTCGATGTGGCTGGCTCGATTACACTCGAAGAACAAGATATTGTGTCGCTACCGATCGAGCGACGGCGGATTGGCGTTATGTTTCAGGATGATGTGCTATTCGCACATATGTCTGTTGGCGAGAACTTAGCTTTTGCGGTACCGAAGGGGATCGGGAAGGCCGAACGTCAAAGGCGCGTCGATGATGCCCTAGTCGAGGCAGAACTCGAAGGCTTTGCCGCTCGTGATCCGGCCACGCTTTCCGGAGGACAAAAGGCGCGTGTTGCACTGATGCGCGCGCTGCTTGCGGAACCTCGCGCTATGTTACTTGACGAACCCTTCTCGAGACTCGACGCGACTTTGCGTGAACGTGTCCGAAATTTCGCTTTTACTACGATTAAACGGAGAAATATTCCGGCATTGCTTGTGACCCACGACCTACAGGATAAAACTGACCGAGTAATTACACTTGGGACAGCAAATAACTGACAGCGATGTAATTAAACGAATTTACAAGAGTGTTAGTAAAACAGCCTTCCTAACCTTTATCGACTCCAGAAAAATTTATAGCTTCTTCGAAAATTGACGTGCCCCCCTGAAATGTAGCCAGAAATGAGTAGAGTCCGTTTTCAAGGAGACGGACGAATGAAGCGCAGCAGGTTCAGCGATGAGCAGATCATTGCGATATTGAAGGAGCAGGAGTCTGGGATGCCGACG
>JAKFUU010000063.1 GCA_021732525.1 Sphingomonadaceae bacterium
AGCCGCTGCTCAGCGCAATCCGCACCGCTTCTAACTTGAAATCTTCTGTATGCTTGATCGACATGTTCCGTCTCCCTGAGTGAGGTTATAATCTCAAGTCACCGGAACTAAAACGTTACAAGTCCACTTCAACCATCAAGCATTTAACAGGAGGACTCTATCTCTGAATGGTAACAAGTTGGGGTGCACGTCACAAGGCAATGAACTTCGCAGCGCGTTCGCCTGCCGAGATCGAAGCATGGCGCGAAAACGACATCGAAGCCGTGGCGAACAATGAAATTGAAGGCATTCAGAGGGATGCGCTTAGTGATGCTTTTTTTTTCGATGCTGATGGAAGAGGCCGTCCCAACAGATATTGCCGCAAGTCTGCTGAAAGACTTTCACGCGGCAGCGCAGCTTGCTCGCCAGGCTTCGTAACGCTACCGCAAATTAACGAGCAGCCGAAGCTGCTCATCGGAGTAAGGGGTAATTGCTGCCATAGTGTTTTATCCCACAAAAAGATACATATAGCAGTATGCGGGATAAAGTTCGATATATCTTATGTTAAATAAACTATTCTCTTCAGTAAATCCTGTGTTTCCTAAACCGCGCCATTACGGTTCGAGTATCATGACGTCACCTTCCACACGCCAACTGCGCAAACGATCAAGAAAATTCATGCCAAGCAAATTTGTATCGCTCAAGCCGTCCGATATGTGGACATTAATGGGCCCGGCGGAAATTGTCTCCAGCCTCAGGCTATCGACCTGCGCCCGCCAAGATTTGGCTTTGCCATTGGCGGTGTTTACGATCACCGGATAGTCCGTGCGGTCAAATTCAACGGCGGCTTCTTTGGCGCTGTTGCTGGACAAGGTGGTTATGGTCGCGCCGCTATCGATCAAAAAGGGTATTTTGCGGCCATTGACCGATGCGAGGACCGAAAAATGTCCGTCATCGCCGCGCCGAATTTCGACTTTATCATCGGCGACGGTTTGATTGGCGGTGCCTGCAAACTCCGCCGTTACCCGGCTCCAAATAATCTTAAATTCGCTGCGAAAGCTGAACAAAATAAACAATATTCCAAATATAGCGATCCATGCCAGCGCCATTTTTAGCATGTCGTTGATCGGCAAACGCCGGGCAGCCAGCGATGAACCGATCAGCACCAAGGCCATCACAGCATATAAAAATTGCGCACCGGTTTCCATTAAGGCGTAGCCTTCGTAAACAGCCGGTAGAAATTTGCCGCCGTTGCCGCGCGCAAATTATCCACCGGAATGCCGCGCAGATTGGCCAAAAATGCCGCAGTTTCGGCGACAAAAGCGGGCTCCCCCACCTTCCCTCGATGCGGCACGGGGGCCAAAAACGGCGCATCGGTTTCCACCAATAGCCGGTCTTCGGGTAACCATTTGGCGACATCTTGTAAATCCACCGCATTTTTGAAGGTCACGATACCCGACAGCGACACATAGAAGCCCAAATCCAAGGCTTTACGACCAAATTCGGCGCTCGCCGTAAAGCAATGAATCACGCCGGTAAAGGCGCCCTGCTCCATCTCCTCCGCCAAAATCGACGCTGTATCGTCTTCGGCATCGCGGGTATGGACGATAATCGGCAGCCCGGTTTCGCGCGCCGCATGAATATGGCTGCGAAAGCTGGTGCGTTGCTGTTCGCGGTCGCTTTTATCATAATAATAATCAAGACCGCTTTCGCCAATGCCAACAACGCGCGGATTTGCGGCCCGTTTGATAAGCTTCGCTGCGTCAATTTCGATATGCGCGTCGGCTTCATGCGGGTGGATTCCAACCGACGCCCAAACGTCGCTCTGAGCTTCGGCCAGCCCGATCACCTCATCCCATTCAGATTCGCGGGTGGAAATATTGAGCATGGCGGTAACCCCGGCACCCCGCGCGCGCGCCAGCACGGCGGCTTGATCCTCAACAATTCCTTTATAATTCAAATGGCAATGGCTATCGACGAACATTAGATATCATCTCCCTGATCATCGGTCGTAGGCAATTCTAACCTTGGAAACAAGCCGCTGGGTTGCTCCAAACGAAACCCGCTCTCGGCAAGCGGAGAATACCAATGGCCGCGGATACCCGCTAAATTTCGATATTCGGGCGGTATCCCCATCTGGTCAAGCAGTAGATCAGCGCTGGCCGGGATCACCGGCGAAATGGCCACCGCCAACTGCGCAATAGAAATATACAAGGTTGCCAGCACCGTTTCCATGCGGTTTATGTCAGTCTTTTTCAACGTCCATGGTGCCTGTGCATCGATATATGCGTTGCAGGCAAAAACCCCGCTCATCCACGCTTCGATCACTTGCGATAGCGCCAATTCACCAAAGGCCGTAGGCATAGTTTCGCCGATTATACGGTCAATATCCGCAAATAACGCGGCATCATCGGCATTATGGCCATGAACCGCCGGCAAATAGGCATCGCAATTTTTGAATATCTGACTGAGCGTGCGCTGCGCCAAATTGCCAAAACTGTTGGCAAGTTCAGCATTACACCTATTTACAATGGCTTGAGGCGAATAGCTGCCATCTTGTCCGAAGCTAACCTCGCGCAGAAAGAAATAGCGCAATGGATCAACGCCAAATTGATCCGCAAGCGCAATCGGATCGACGACATTGCCCAGTGATTTGGACATTTTTTCCCCGCCGCGCGCAAGCAAGAAGCCGTGGCCAAACACCTGACCCGGTAGCGGAAGCCCCGCCGACATCAGGAAAGCCGGCCAATAAACCGCGTGAAAGCGGACGATGTCTTTACCGATAATATGAATATTGGCGGGCCAAAAGCGGCTGTAATCGCTGTCTTTTTCGGGATAACCCAGCCCCGATAGATAGGTCGTTAGCGCGTCGACCCACACATACATAACATGGCCAGGCGATCCGGGCACGCGAACCCCCCAATCAAAGCTGGTGCGCGACACGCTGAGATCTTTGAGGCCGCCTTCGACGAAACGCAACACTTCATTGCGGCGGCTTTCGGGGCGGATAAATTCGGGCCTATCCCGGTAAAGCGCAAGCAATGGATCTTGATATTTGGAAAGGCGGAAAAACCAGCTTTCTTCGGCCGTCCATTCGACCGGCGTTCCTTGCGGAGAAAGCTTTACGCCCCCTTCCCCTTCGGTCAATTCCTCTTCGCCATAATAAGCTTCATCGCGAACCGAATACCAGCCTTCATAACGGTCCAAATAGAGGTCGCCGCTGGCCTCCATCGCTTGCCATAATGCAATACTGGCGGCATGGTGGCGTGCATCGCTGGTGCGCATAAAAACATCATAAGAAATGTTAAGTTTACTGCACATATCACGGAAATAACCTGACATTTCATCCGCAAATTCAAGTGTATCACGCCCGGCATCGCGCGCCGTTTGCGCCATTTTCAGGCCATGTTCGTCCGTGCCGGTGACAAAGCGGACATCGCGGCCCATCAACCGATGAAAACGCGCAATCACATCGGTCGCCACCGCTTCATAAGCATGGCCAATATGCGGTTTACCGTTGGGATAGGCGATCGCAGTAGTGATGTAAAAAGGGTCGGACATGGGGACACTCAGATGGGGTTTGCGAAGGCACAGCTTATGCAGTCGCAGCCTTATGCGGTTGCAGCGAGGCCAGCAAGCCTCCCATTTGCAAAACCACGCTTTGCTTGTCCAGCGACAATTGCACCGCGCGCAAGGCGAGGCCACTTGCCGCGTCCCACGCATCGATCGCGGGTTTGGCCGACGATACATCCAAATGCCGGGCATGTTCGGCGATCATTTGGGGCACGCGGCGCAGGAAAGCCTCATAACGCGCCTGCGCCGCTTTCAAGGATAATTGCGCCGCAATCATGCTGCGAATGCTGTTGCTGGGATCACCCGACGCGATAATCGATGCCATCGCTTGTTCGAGCGCACCAATATCCAAACCGTAATATTCGATCGCCTGCCCCGGTGACCCCGCCCCTGCCCCCGCCAATGCAGCAAGCGAGCTTGGCTCCGCACCGGGCACGGCATCGCGCAAGGTCTGCTCCATCTGAGCCATATCCAGCGGTTCAAATCGCAACATCTGACACCGCGACCGGATTGTGGGCAGCAACCGGTCGCTGGAATGGCTAACCAAGAAGAAAAATGTGCCGATAGGCGGTTCTTCCAGCGATTTAAGCAGAGCATTTGCGGCGCTGCGTTCCATATCATCGGCGGCGTCAATGATGATGGCGCGCCGGTCCGACATGCCTGGGCGTGTGATCAGCCGGGTCTGCAATGCGCGAATTTGATCGACACCGATGCTGCGTTTTCGTTCGGTATCGGCGGAAATTTCGGTGCCTTCCTTTGAAGCTTCGGTTGGTGGACGCTCCAGCGTGATGACATCGGGGTGATGCCCGCGCTCGATCATATCGTGATATCGCTCCTGCGGGTCCACCAACATTTGCGCCGCACGCCGGGCGAAACCCGCCTTGCCAAGCCCTTTAAGCCCCACCAATATCCATCCATGATGCAGCTTTCCCGATTGCAACGCACGCGAAAAAATCCGGATATTGCCGTCATGACCGATATATTGCTTCATTATAGATAATCCGAAATTGCCGCGGCCATCCGCCGTGCAACCTCATCAAAAGTTCCGCTGGCGTCGATTATCTTTACCCGGTGCGGTTCCTGCTGCGCAAAGCGGTGAAAGGCAGCATGCACCCGGTGATGAAAGATGCGGTCCCTGCCCCCGATCCGGTCGGCGGCATTTCCATCGCGCCGCGCGGCGCGGCGATTGGCCTCATCTTCGGGCAGTTCCAACATTAAAGTACGATCGGGTAACAAGCCTTGACTGCCAATTTCATGCAATTTCAAAATATCGGCGTCATTCAGACCCGAACCATCACCTTGATAAGCGCGGCTGCTGTCTAAAAACCGGTCGGAAATAACCCATTTTCCTTCCGCAAGTGCAGGCTTGATCAACCGTTCAACATGATCGCTACGCGCCGCGGCGAATAATAAGGCTTCGCTGCGCGCGCCCCACCGCGTTGCCGCGCCGTCCAATAAAAGCTGGCGGATGGCCTCCGCCCCTTCGGTGCCGCCCGGTTCGCGGGTAACGACAACCTCATAACCGGCATCGCGGATTGCGGAAGCCAACGCGCCGATTTGTGTGGATTTTCCGGCACCCTCCCCGCCCTCAACCGAAAGGAACCGCGCCTTGGCCATCATGCCCCAAAGATGGATTTCAGCCCGTTCCACGCCCGGCCAAAAAAACCCGCCTCGGCAATATCAGACGGCGCATAAAGCGGTGAAATTTGTTCGCTGCCGTCGGCCAATTTCACCACCAGATTGGCAACTATATCGCCCTTGGCAAGCGGCGCTTTAACCGGGCCATTGTAACGAACAAACAGCTTATACGGTCCATCTTGGCCAGCGGGCATAGTTACCCGCATGTTGCGCGGCGCGGTCAACGCAATGCTGCTGGCGCTGCCCAATTGCACCGGAATTGTCGCAATCGCATCGCCTTTGTTGAAAATGGGTTTGGATGTCCAGGCGGTGAATCCCCAATTCATGAAATTGCTCGATTCGGTAATCCGGCCGCCAAAACTATCCAAACCCGCCACAACCATTAGCAAACGGCGGCCATTTTGGATCGCACTGCCCGTGAAGCAATAGCCGGCTTCTTCGGTATGCCCGGTTTTCAGACCGTCGCCGCCCTCCACATTGCCGATCAGGGGGTTGCGATCGGGCTGGGTTATCCCGCCCCAGGTAAATTCTTTCAAACCATAAAATTGCGCGTATAATTCGGGGAAATCCTCAATCGTCCGCCGCGCCAACACCGCCAGATCGCGCGCCGTCACCACCGTCCGCCCCTCATCGGGCCAGCCGTTGGGATTACCAAACCGGCTATTTTTCATACCCAACCGTTTGGCCGTAAGGTTCATTTCCGCCACAAAAGCTTCCTCCGACCCGGAAACACCTACTGCCAAAGCCACCGACGCATCATTGCCCGACAAGGTGACAACGCCGTGGAGCAAATTTTCGACCGTCACTTGCTCGCCAGCGGTTAGAAACATCGTCGAACCCTGATTATTCCATTGCTGCCAAATTTCCGCGCTGACCGTGATTTTTTTGGAAAGCGCCAGTTTTTTGCGCTTAATTTGATCCATAACGACATAAGCTGTCATCATTTTGGCCATCGATGCGGGTGGGATCTTTTGGGCAGAGCCTTTATCCAGCAACACCGCACCCGATGATAAATCCACCATATAGGCAATGGGTGCAGTGGATTGGTAAGTCGGTTTGGCACTCGCGGTGCCCGCCAAAAACAGCGGAGCGGCGAAAATTACTACAGCGGCTTTGTACATATTTAACCTGTCATCTGGATCGTCGAGAAAATTCCCTCCGCCAGATGATGCCGGCTATCGCCGAGTCACTCGCGGAAAATCTTCGCTTGTGGATAGCCGCGTTGCCGGGCCTTTGCCAGTGCTGTTTGTGCCTCCGCATCGCTTGCAAAGGGGCCGTATCGCACCCGAAAAAGACCGCCATCGGCGCTAATCGCAACCATACCGCCAAGCTGCCGCGCCAGAGCGGCTGCTCGGCTGCGCGATGAAAAAGACGCAATTTGAACGATATACCCGGACTTAACCGCTGCGCTGGCTTCAACCGCAGGTCGGCCCGCGTCTTCACGAACAAAACCGCCGTTACCCGCCGCTACGGCCTGACCGGACCTTGAGGCAGCGGCCTGCCGTGCGGGAACTTTAGCAGTTGCCGTCACGGGCGCACGAATAGTAGGCGTATTAACACGCGCGCCGCCATTCTCACGAACAAAACGGTCGTCACGCTGTTTCTCGGCGGTTGTGGGTGCTGTGACCGCCGCCGGTCCAGCGGCGCTATCTGTTTGCGCCGGATTAACGGCGGGCACCGCGTTACTATTTGCAACACGGGTGGCAGCGGGTTTGGGCAAAACCGCCAGCTTGCCCCGCAACACTTTGAGCAGCGATTCAGGCGTATCAATTCGTTCCGCCGCCTTTGATCCGCCGCGCAGCGCCGCGCGCTCCTGTTCCGGCGGATTGACCTTTCGCACACGAACGCCCGCGACGCCTTGATCCTGTATACCAAGCTGCTGCGCCGCACCTTGCGATAGATCAATTACCCGATCTTTGGCAAAGGGCCCCCGGTCGTTGATTCGCACCAAAATGGTTTTACCGGTATCAAGCGCCGTAACCTCTACATAGCTTGGTAGCGGCAGAGTTTTGTGCGCGCCGCTGATCGCGGCTGGATCGAATATTTCCCCATTCGCGGTTGGACGGCCCGCCAGTTCGGCACCATAATAGCTGGCAAAGCCAACATCGTCATAATCGCTGATATCTTGAGGGGTATAGGTGCTTTCGCCAACTTGATATGGCTCACCGATCTTTTGCGGAAAATCGGAAACTACGGCGGCGCCGGCTGCCGATGAGGGGTTTCCGCCCCTGCTGTCCAAACCACCCCGCCCGCCGCAGGATCCGACTATCATCGCGCCGCAAACAACACTGCAAACAACAAAGGAACGTTTAATTGCGTATTTCATCGGCCAACAACCCCACAGACAAAGCGTAAAAATTGGAACAGTTATAATCCAATATCACACGATAGTTGCTGCCGAGTAAATAGGCCGTATTTCCAACACCATCGGGTTCGATCAACGTTGCCATCATGCGCTCATCCGGCCAATAACCCCGCTGCGGCGTGATGCCCAGCTGCTGCCATTCCGCAATTGTTTTGAAACGGCTGTGCCGTGCAAACACCCGTTCGCAGCGCGGCGATTTAATTTTGGAAGCGATTGCGGCGCGGTTAAGCGATATTGGAACATTAACCGCAAAACCCCATTCCTCTCCGCGCCGCCAGCCGGAATTGACGAAATAATTGGCAATCGAAGTTAGCGCATCGACCTCGCTATTCCAGATATCGGCATAGCCATCGCCGTCGCCATCCTTGGCCAAGCGCAGATAGACCGAGGGCAGAAACTGTGGTTTGCCCAGCGCCCCTGCCCAGCTACCGGTGATCGCATATTCCGGCACGCCGCGGTCGATCATCTTCAAAACCGCGATCAATTCCGCTTCAAACAAGGCGCGGCGCCGGCCTTCATAAGCCAGCGACGCCAAAGCCTGCGGCGCGTTGAAATTGCCGGTCACCCGGCCATAACTGGTTTCGTGGCCATAAATTGCAATCATGATTTCTTCGGGCACGCCGGTTCGCCGTTCAATTTGTTGCAACCGGGGCCGCAGCTCCATAAACTTTGCGCGCCCCGCGTTGATCCGCGCGGCATCAACATGGCGACGCTTGTAAGGCGCAAAATTGGGAATAGCACTATTTGCACTGGTTTCGGGCTGCTGACGATCAATCCGAACAACCGTGTCGTTATAAGTAATCGAGGGCAAAATCCGGTTCACCGTCGCACCGCGCACCCCTTGCGCCACGGCCTTCGCGCCGACTTGATCCAGATACCGCCGAAAATCACCATTTTGATCTTGAGCCGCCGATATTTGCGTCATGACGCCAGCACCCACCAAGCCGGCGGCGACAAGGGCGGTGAGCAGCAATCGTAAGGTACCAAGCCGGTTCCAGACCAATTTATTTCCCCAATCTGCCATTTTCATCAAAGCTTATGCCATATTGCCGCGCAGTGAGATATCCTTTTGATCCCGCCCCGACCACCATCCATCGCAGATGTTATCGACAAGATGGCTTGAATTCGCCGTCAACACCCGATAAGCGCCCCCAAGCGTTGCGGTTATGCGCAGCGCTCGCGGACAGGTGGCCGAGTGGTTTAAGGCAGCGGTCTTGAAAGCTACCGGAGCTTGACTGCGGAACGAGTGAATAGGAGTGTGGTTACAACGGGTTAGTGGCAGTGCATGGCAGGGGCGAAATCGCCCCATAAGCAGACCGTAAGCTGCCAGGCCGGAATCGGTATGGAAGAGTGTCCGAGTGGTTTAAGGAACTAGTCTTGAAAACTAGCGACGGTGCAAGCTGTCCGTGGGTTCGAATCCCACCTCTTCCGCCAATTAAGAACGACGAGCAAGGTTTACTTAAATCCCCTTGCTTCAATCAATTATATCCAGTGCACTTCACACGAGTTGGCGTTCGACAAGGTAGGTTACAAAAAACCATGCCCGAAGCAGTAAGATTATGAAATACCAAATCAAGATAGAGCAGTATATTTCCAAAGTTGGATTGTAGAATCCAAGCAACATTGCGGCCAGTGTAAATACGACCGTCGCTAATAATAGCGGCCAATATATGATTGGATATGCGACTGCAATTGTGCGACGAATGCTTGAGGCAATAGATAACAATGAAAACGCCAAGCCTGCCAAGCAAAGGCTGCGAAATTCATACGTCAGCCAAATCCCCTTAACTGAAATAAGAGGTAAAAGAGAAAATAAAACGCAACCCAAGCAAATGAAAAAAATCGAACGGAGCAGTCGGTTATCATCCAATTGCCTAGCGCTTGCCTTGTGAATCTCCAACGCTCCAACGTATCCAAGAATAGCCAACGAGAGACTCGCAACAGCGGTCAGGAATGCTGCATAAGGGGTTGAGTCCATTAATTAATGGCTATTCATGAAGCGAACAACATCGGCCGGTGACGCTATCAAAGCTCGCTTTCCGCCCAGCACGAGCGCGGCGGCTATTGTAGCAATGCCTGCTTTTGGTGACCTCATCCTCGCTAGGGCTGGAGCGAAGCGGGAAGCATTTTCCAATAAATGATCTTCAACTTCGTCAATTGTGCCACAACCATCGACGTGCCGTCCACCAAGGCCTTTTGCATAGTCCAGCATACTTGATACCCAGCTCTTATCATGATCACTTAAACCTGCGTGAAGCACCTTGAGCGCCATATGAGAGCAATTGTTGCCTCCAAGCGAATATGCAGGCTGACTACTTTTGATACGGGCTATGGCACTTGAGACAGAGGTTTCATCAAGATGATGCGATTGAGTTGTTCTTGCGTCCCACGTATTATCGTTTTCAAACTTTATATAGCGAGAAGGCACGCCATTTGAAAACGGCGGAACGGGAAAAAGCTCTTGGAGCGATTTGTCCGAATTCGCCGGAGCAAAACTAAGGTATTGACCGCCTGCCGAAACGGAAACATGTCCGTAAAGGTTCTCGCCCCAGTAATAAACAGTCACCATAACATTAGTCCCCGAATCGCCTTCTTTACAGTATCAAGGATCTGGAGTTTTTCCAGCCCAAAACGCGCGATCTTGGCTGATGCCGACGTTATGAGCGTATGTCGGGCACTGGAAGAAAGCCATAGCGCCGCGACTTGCGAAGCTCTTGCCTCTTATTGTGGCGAAATATGGTAGCACAATGCATACAGTCGCTTAGGCGCTGCGTCCGCACGTTTCCATGTTTGCCGGAGGTCAGAGCAACGCCCCGCACCCGAAGGTGCGAGGCGCTGGCAGCGTCAAGAGCGAAGGAGGTAGGCTCCCCGCTGCTGGTCCCGATGTGTTGATGACGGAGGGTCGGTTTCCTTGACCTCCGGCGCGGTGGACTAGGCCGCGCACCGCTACGCCGTTCCGTCCTCCAACAAGCGCAGCGGTTTTCGGTGATATAGTTCGGTGCCCTTGCAATCGCGGCACATGCGGACGTGCCGGGTGTCATCGGACCAGAACGGCTTGCGGCATGTCATGCACCGCTGCCAGCCGACTACCCTGACCACACGGGGCGGATTGTGGTCAACGTCCAACACCTGCTCGCGCCGCTTGCCCCCGTCGTTCGGCCACGGCACCGGCTCCACGAACCCGTAGCCGTTGCCCTTGGGCCGCTGTGCCGCCGCTACAGCGCTGACAGGTTTCGCAGTGCGGCTACCCCCTTGGCGCGGTGGCTGCTCGCGCTGTGCTGGCGGCGCTGGGCCGCGTTCGCGGTAAGCTGCCAGCCACGGCGGGACGATCTCAGCACCGTTCACCCGCTATGTTCCCAAATTCGGTCGCGCCGCCATGCGCCCCAAGCCCCGTCGCGGTTCCAGCGGTCAATACAGGCGATGACCACAGGCATGTCCCTGCGGCACAGCTTGCCAGCGTCAATGTCAGTCTGCACATGGTCAGCGAATGCGGCAATCGAGCCGTAAATCTGTTCAAAGGGCGAGCGCGGCGCAATGCGAGCGGCTTCCAGCTTGCGGACCCGTTCCGCCAATGCTCGCACGCCTGCCATGCGTCTATTTCCCCGTCAGCTTCTTCATTGCCGCGCCAAGGTTCACAGCACCTGCAAAGTTCGCATCGTGCATCGCCTTGCGAGCCAGCGCCGTTTCAAAGTGCCGCTCCACGAGCCGTTCCCGTTCCTCCGGTGTCAGCACGTCGCGGCGCGGGGCGTTGTGCTTGTCGTCGCCATTGTCTTTCATTGCGGCAGCGCCCCCAAGCCGCAGAGCAGGTCAAAGGCACTTTTGCGCACGGTAGCGTCGTCGCTCTCGCGCAGCACGTCCATGCAGGCAGTGACCGCCTGTTTTTTCAGCGCCTCGGTATCCGCCGGGGTCATGTCCGCGAACAGTTCCGCCCGCGATATGCCGCAAACGGTCAGCGTTTCCTCAAGGGTCAGGCTCAACACCTTCATGGTGTAAGCGCCCGCCCCCATGCGGTTGGAACTGGCAAAGCTATGCGCGTCGTTCTTCGCCTGCTGGTATTCGCTGACCGGCTGGATTTTGACCCGCTTGCCAAACAACAGCGTGACGACGAACATATCGCCGGGGCTTGGTGGCAGCGCCTCAACGCGGTTGCCACTCCACATTTGATGTGTGGTCATATCTGTTTCGCCTCCAACATGATGATACGGCTTTCCAAGTTTTCGATGGCTTGGATGCCAGCGACGGACTCGATGCAGGTTATCAGGGTGCGCCCGGTTTCGGGGTCCACCTGCCCCGCTGCCACGGCCTGCAAAATCTGCTGTGCCTGTTCGCCAAGCGGTCGGTCGGGAGATAGGTCGAACTCCACCTTTTCCGCCTGCTGTTTGATGGCGGGGGCAACGCGAGCGAGAACCAGACCCGCCGCCTGCATGTCACCTTCAAGTGCCTTTTCGATAACCACTCGGGCGATGGCGGGTGCATCCTCCATCAACGCTTTGGTCACGCGGCTGCGCTTGTCCAAAACACCGACCGGACGACCGTTCGGATTTGGCGAAAGCATCCCTTTGACCCATCGACCTGGCGCGGGTGTGGCGATCTGATCCAAAGAGTCGGTCATCACGCGCTACCCATCACAAAGTGCTTTTCAGCGGCGGTCTTGGCTTCGCGGAGCGCCTTGGCTTTGTGCGGAGGTGCGCCGACAGCCTTTTCCATTGAACTGAAGACAATCGGGGCGTTCCGCTCAATCATCTCTTTGGCAGCGGTCATGGCACGCAGGCGCTTCGCCATCCCCGGCGCTGTCTTCTCCCTCCACATCCGGGTGTATGTCGCTTGGAATTCTGTGGTTAGCCCTGACAGGTAGGGCGGAGCGCCGAGTAGGCTGGAAACAGTTTGCTCATCGCCGTTGTCCATTGCGTCCTGAATGAACTGGTGACGCTTGGGGGTGTCCATGTCGCGCACGAAGGCGCGAATCTCGGTTGCCACCGTAACCGCTGCCTTGGCAGTGACGGGCGCAGTCAACTCCGCCTCAATATGCTCAATACCCTTCACAAGGTTACTGCGAACGCTGTCAAAGGTCTTGGTGACATGCTCCAACTTGCGGCGGGCAAGGTCATCGGTGTGAATGACCTGTTGCGCTTCGTTCCAAGTTGGATTGGTCTTGGCAGCTTCCCGCGCCGTATGAACCGCAATGACCGCCTGATAGGCTGTGTCAAATGCTGTCACCGTTGGCGCAAGCACTGGCAAGGTGTCGTCATCGTAATCCGGCAGCGCTTTTACGGTGTCGGGATGCAGCGACGGGCTGACCTTCGTTGAAACCTCGGACATGGCGCCTCCTATTGCTTGATACGGCTTGCTATTGGCTTGCAAGCTACCTGTTCTTACAATAGGTCCGCTACGATTATTTATGTAATTCAGTGTGTTGCATCTGTTCTCCGCGCCAAGAACAGCAAATTGGGTATTTGTTGTTCGTGGATAACCACACTGACAAGCTGGCTGCCCTGACATTGGACATATCGTGAACGCTGGGCAAGACCCTTGGGTGATGCGCTGGGCTGCTGAGCTGCTGGCCAGTTGTAGTAGCTTCGGTCCCTATCCCCTTGGGCTACTACAACTACTACAACTGCTACATGAGAACGATCAGTTGTAGTAGCTGTAGTAGTTGTTATGAAATTTGCGTGAAGGGTATCCCCTACTACAACTGCCTTAGGTCCGCCTTCTATACATCACACGGTGCTTGTCGCCGCGTTCCATGATAACGACGGGATGGTTCTGCAAATGCCCGTCAATTTTCGTCCATCGCGCTCGGTCCACTGTCCGCCCAAGCTGCCGCTCAATATCCTCGCGGGTGATGTGCTGGTCGGGCGGTGTGGCCATCACCGTTTCCACTATCGCAATAATCGCATTCTCAACGAGGGTCTGCTTCTGTGGGGACAACTGCCCGCTGTCGCTGTCGTCGGGTTTGCGGGTCGCGTCCTCAAACAGTTCCATAGAGGCGTCCGCGCCCCAAACGACAGGGTCATGTTCAATCTTGCAGAGCAGAGATGCGTGGCCGTCCTCGTGTTGATGCAGTTTCAGCACTGGCACTGTGCGATAAGCGACACCGAAGGGGCTGGACAGGTTCGACTTAGCGACCCGCATGACATAGGTGAATTCCTCGCGGCGATCGGCAGCGTGGACGAACGATAAGCGAGGCGAGTTGGTCCAAGAACTGGACCCTGCCACCGTGTCCGCGAAATGGTCATGCTTCTGCTTGTTCGAGTGGCCGATGATAGCAATGCAGAGGTTATGCTGTTCCGCCAAGGATTGCAGGAAACCGAGCAACCGCTTCACTGCGCCATCGTCATTCGCGTTCTCGCCCTTGCCCCATGTGGTAAGCCCCACTGCCGTGTCGAGGACGACCAGCCGCAACGGACGCGGCGGATTGTAGTGGCTCATGCAAGCCGCCATCGCCTGCGCAATTGACCCTTCAAGGTCACGATACACATCAAAGGTGGAACCAATAACGCGCCCGTGCTGGTCTTGCTTCACAGCCTTGTGGGCAAACACTGCCAGCGTTCCTACGGCACCGCCTGCACTTAAGTGGCGTTGTGTGATCCAGTCTTTAAGTTCCTCTGCGCTAATCCAAAGAGTGGACCAGTCCTCGCTCTTTGCGGCAGCCAAGGTTGCCAGAAACGTCGATTTGCCGACGCTGCCACGACCGTAGAAGCCGACGAGGCATTTTGCCGGAAGGAACGGGTCGTAGAGGTATTCCATTTTCAGTTCGGCTAAGTCTTTTGGCATGGCCCACTCCAAGACAATGAGGTTCGGGTCGGTTGAGGGTGGCGGCGGCAGGGCTACACCCGCTTTCAGTTGCGCTGTTGCCAGCTTCGCCTCCTCCATGCGGCGCAAGTCCTCCACCACCTTGGCGGAGCGTTCCTCGTCGGCTCGCTTCTCGTCATGGTTCAGGTAAAACCCGAGCTTGGGGTCGCGGGGTGGCAGCGCCGCCGCGCGTTTAGCCAGATCAGGATTGGCCTCGACAAGTCTGTCGCGCCAGCTTGCATCATCTGATGCTTCGGTCTGCGGCTTCGCCACTGGACCACTGATCGGGGGTTCTGAATAATGGTCGCTGATCCTCCACGGCTTTTCAGGCTCATCGGGGTGCATTTTGTCGCTGCCGTTGCTGGCAGCTTGGGGTATATTGGGAGCTGTCATTGGTCCCTCATCTGACAAAGGTTGTGCTGGTGACGCGCAAGGTGATTGGCGACCGGGCGAGGTGATGCGCCCGGTCGTTTTTCTTGGCGGGGCTTATGATTGGCGTGCCGTGCAAGCTGCGCAGGCGCATTGCTCCGCAAACTCATGCGGATGCGCCGGACGACGCCAAGTTTTGGACTTTACTGGAGGTTCGCCCGTGCGGGCTGTAGGCGCTCGTGCTGTTGAACTTGCGTTGTTCAAGCCACGCCAGAACGTCGGCCTCGAAATAGACGACTCCGGCTTGCTTGGCATCGCCTAGCTTTGTGAACGTGGGGCCTTTTCCGTGAACCCTCCATATGCGGAGAGTCATCGGTGAAATGCCAATCATGGCGGCAACGGCATCGGTGCCGAGCGGTTGGACAGTTGTGGTCATACGGGAACTCCCGCTGGAATGACCCGCGGAGAACCCAGAGCGGTTGTGGGGTGGACCACTTCGAGCAGCGCCCGAAGCCCGTTGAACTACTGGCCCGCCATCTCTGATGAAACGGGCCAGCAAACGCTATGCTACGACAAGTTTACCCGGCAGTGTTTGATAAATTTGGCTCGGTGTAAGTTACAAGTTGGGCAGATAGGACAAGCATTGCTTCCAGCACTTTGCCAACCGTGGTTGCAATATTTTCGATGGAGACAAGGTGGTCATCACTCGGCGGCATTGCATCAATTACGGAATGGAGAAAATACTGAAGATCGTCTACATCGAACAGCTTGGCTGCACGAAGTCGATGTGGAATTTGCGTCAACATGGGAAACACTCCTAATTGAGTGCTCATCCGCCAAACATGCGGCGACGGACGAGCGTGGTTAAACACGTTCATCTGCCTGCCCATGCAGCTCAGAATGTATGGAGACGCATCCGGCCATGCCGCTATGCGTGACGATTGAATAGCTCAGCGGCGCTCTAATGTCCAGATAGCACCGACCATCGCAGTGCATTTCTCGGCAGCGCCGCCGCGTGGGGCGCGATCACCGCCCTACCGCCCCTACCCCGGCGAACCATGCAGGCCGGAGCTGTGTGCGAAGCTATGCGGCCTGCGTGCGCGGTGTCAGTTGCTTCACGTTGTCGCTTGCGGCGATTGTCGCCTGCTGGTCGAGGAAATCGGCAATCTGCTGCGCTTCGGGTTGCAGCCATTGCAGGTTCGTCGTGTCGAAATAGTGTTCGGCGGTCACATCGCGGGTGATATGGTTCGTGAGCAGGTCGGTGCGGAACTTCTCAATCCGGCAGGAGCGCAGCGCGATATTCGTATAGGTGCGGCGAAGGTCGTGCGGCGTGATCGGGTTGCCAGCAACCCCGCTCAACTTCTTCATCAAGTCGCGGGGGTCTTTGATATGGCCTGTCGCTCCCCAAGACGGGAAGACGTATTCGTTCCCCTCAACACGAGGGCGCGACTTGAGCAGCTCGGTTGCCTGCGCCGCCAGCGGCATAGAAACAGGGTGATTGTTCTTCGGGTTCGGTAGGTGGAAATATCCATCGTCCAAGTTCACCTGCGACCATTTGAGCGACGACGCTTCGCTAATGCGCAGGCCTGTCAGGAGCAGGAAGCGCACAAGGTCGATGCTTGATGCCGTGTCGCGGTTATGGGCAACCGCCCGCCATTCCCCCAGCGCCAACCAGACCGCACCGACCTTGGCGTCCATCACCCGCGTCGTGCGAGGCTTCAACTTCACTTTGTCGTCCTTGAGCGAGACAACGGGGTTGAAGGCAATAAGCGGCGAACCATCCGCCCGCTTATGCTGCCGCCCTGCATAGTTGATGAGCGCCCCTAGCACCGCGAACGCCTGATTGGCTTGTCCCGGCGCACCCTTCTTCCCGCGCAGCCCCTTCGTCAGCAACTCGCGGTATCGGGCTTTGCACATATCCTCGGTGATGGAGACAATCGGCTTAGACGCCCACGCTAAGAAGGTTGTGCGGATATGCCGTTCAATGGCGTGCTTGCTGGTCGCCTTTAGTTTGCCGGGGCGGCTTACATATGCGTCGCAGACCGCCTGCAATGACACCTTCATGGCGTCGTCCTGTTTCTTCAAATCGCGGGGATCGAGTCCCATGCGCATATTGCGCAGATGCTCCCGCACTACGTCACGCGCCTGTTCGCAGGTGAAGACGCCGAACTGGCCGATGGTGATACGGGCTTCCTTGCCGCTCCCCTCAACCCTGCCCTGCACAACAAACGTCATCTTGCCGGTCGGGGTGACGCGCAGGCCAAAACCCTTCACGTCTGCATCCCAGTGGAATTCATCCTTCGCCCCGGCCTTAATCCGGTCAACGTAACCCTTTGTCAGTATGGTAGCCATGTGGTCCTCCATAAGCACTTCGTAAGCAACCTAGGGGAACTTATGACAACCTACATAAACATGCTAGGGGCGAAATATGCCTTGATTACGGGCGTTTCGTATGCTTATGACCACATACTAAAACATGCGGAAACATGGGGTGCGGCAAACTTGAAAACCGCCGTGGGTGCAAGCTCACCGTGGGTTCGAATCCCACCCTGTCCGCCAAAATTCATTGTATCTATTGCCTTATTTCATAGATTTCTTGACCATTCCCATAATAGTTCCCCGATAAAGTGCTTGCTGGCACTACAGTTTACGCCTGAATCCTGTGCATAAATTGGCCCCTTGCTCTTGACGTGCACCCCAACTTGTTACCATTCAGAGATAGAGTCCTCCTGTTAAATGCTTGATGGTTGAAGGGATGACAAGCTCTATCGGGGCATGCCCCGATAGAGCTTGTTTTGCGGCCTCTGCGGGGG
>JAKFUU010000055.1 GCA_021732525.1 Sphingomonadaceae bacterium
TTGCTTTCATCGCGCGGCGCAGGCGGCACAATCCCTTGATATTTCAGCCGCAGGTCGGTCCAACCTTTGTTATATTCGCCCGCCGGAATGCTGCCTTCAAACACGCCCCAGCGCCATTTATCGACGAGCAAACCAAAGGGTAGAAAGGCAACCTTGTCCATCGCCTGACGCAACAACAGCCCGGTGTCCTTATCCGCGCCGGGCACATTCGCCCGGTCGAGCAAGCCGATTTGCACCAGATATTCAGGCGTGATCGACAGCGCCAGCATATCACCAATCGCTTCGTGGAAGCCATCATTGGCGCCGTTCAAATGCAGATAGCTCTGTTTATTATAGGCGCGCTGATAATAATTATGACCCAGCTCATGATGCACGGTGATAAAATCATTGCTGTTGATTTTGATGCACATTTTGATGCGTATGTCATCGACATTGTCGATATCCCAAGCCGATGCGTGGCACACCACTTCGCGGTCACGCGGTTTTAAAAATTGCGAACGTTCGTAAAAGCTTTGGGGCAGCGCGGCAAAACCCAGCGAGGAAAAGAAGTCTTCGCCAATTTTCACCATCCCCACTTCGTCGATTTTTTTGGTCTTTAGCAATTCGCCAATGTCATAGCCGATTTCGCCGGCCCCCGGCGGTGCCACAAGGTCATAAATATCACCCCATTCCTGCGCCCACATATTACCAAGCAGATCGGCGCGAATGGGGCCCTTTGCGGGCTGCACCGCATCGCCATATTTGGTGTTCAGCCTGGTGCGCACGAACGTATGCAACTCGTCATACAGCGGCTTCACCTCCAGCCATAATTTGTCCATCGTTGCGGCAAATTCGTCAGCGGGCATGTCATAATTGGAACGCCACATTGCGCCGACATTTTTGAAACCCAGCTCGGCCGCGCCCTTGTTGGCTATCCCCGCCAGTCTGGCGTAATCCTCCCGCATCGGCGCGCCGACATTGTCATGCCAGCTCACCCACATTTCTTTGAGTTCCTCGGGGTTGCGATTGGTGCCCATTTCGGCCTCAATATCGCTGCCGTTGATCGGCTGTCCCCGCAATCTGCCCTTGCCTTTGCCATAGGCTGAATTGAGCTTGGTCGAAATGGCGCTCAACTCGGCGGCGGCACCTTCGCTGGTAGGCGCGGGCAGCACGATCCCGCCGCGCAAAATATCCAATTTGCGCGCCAATCCGGGCGAAAGCCCCGTGACCTTATCGAATTTTGCCGCTTCCAGCGCATAAGCCACCGATTTTTCGGTGCCAATTTCGCCGTAACGCGCGGCCAAGGCGTCGGTATCATCGGTGATATAGGTAGAATTGATCCAAGCAACTTTTCCCGCCTCGACCGAAAAGTTAAACAGGTCTTTTTCCGCCGCGGCAATGAAAGCCTCGGCGTCGGCGGCGGTGGGCGCAGCGGCGGGTGCGGCTGCCCCTGCATCGTTTTGGGCAAATGCCGGGGTCGCGGCCAAGGCAAGCGCCAATGCGGCAATGGATATCATAGATTTCATGTGTCGGCTCCCGGCAAAATATGGCGCAAGGTTGGAATTTTATTTCATCTCCGTCAAGCATGATCGTCATGGTTTGGCGGCATGGCGGGAAAATGTGGCTGGATTATCCCGCCGTCAGAAATGTCACCATGGAATCGCCCAGCGCGCCTTCGGTAACGCTGCTCATATGCGTTCCGGGAATCTCGATATAGCGCGCATCGGAGAGTTTTTGCACCAACATCGGCGCGGAGCCATTATCCGCGTCATCCGCGCCGCAAATGACCGCAATGGGCAAGGCAAGGGTAGCCAGCTTGTCAATTGCCAGCGGCCCAAAGCTTTCCAGCAGATGCAGACAAGCAACCGGATCAAGCTTTTGACTTTTGAAAAATTGCACCGCCATGAAATGCGGATCGCCCGGCTTCACGCTGCCGCGCCCGTTGATGGCATCGATGAAAAACTGCCGGCGCCCATCCCAACCTTGCAAGCCTTCCCAGCCCATGCCGGCCAAGATCGCGCGGCGCGGTTTGATGCCATGGCACAGCAGCTTTGCGCTGGTTCGAGCGCCCAACGAAAAACCACCCAAATCGAAATCATCGAGCGACAGATGGTCTAGCAAAGTCACAATATCCGTGACCAAAATGTCTTCGGGATAGGCGGCGGGATCATGCGGCGCATCGCTTTGCCCATGGCTGCGAAAATCGGGCATGATAACGTGAAAACCCGCATCCGCCAATTTTGCGGCATGGCCAAATTTGATCCAGTTCAACTGCGCATGCGAAAACAGGCCGTGCAACAGGAGGAGCGGACGACCTCGCCCCATTTCATGCACAGCGAGCTGCACGCCGTCAAAACTGGAAAATTTATAGCTACGAATATTATTCATCGACCGCTAATATTCGTAGCTAAGGCAAAGGTGAACGAAAACAGGTTCAGGTTTCGTCCCGAATCTCCGCGCCGGGGCCATTTTTGAGGATCGATTCAATCGCATTTTTGGCCGATGCCTTGGATTTATACCCTTCGGTCCAGAAAATCGATTCACTGTTATATTTGAAGTAGGCGACATACTCATCCGCCTTGTTTTTCTTAATCTCAAAATAATGTGCCATCGACTCTCTCCTGAAAAGATTTAAGGGGATCAGGCTAACATATTGCTATTGCCCGTCAACCTTACATTCACGCCTTATCGCGCTTTTTCAGTCCCTTTTGTTCCATCCGCCATCGCGCCATATCGATCCGGTCTTGGCCAAAAAAAGGCTCACCTTCAAAAACCAGCGTGGGCACGCCCCAGTGGCCCGCGGCCTCCAACGCCGCTTGATTGGCCTGAATTTCAACATCCAAAGCCTCCGCATCGGCAAGGGCTTCTGCATCCAATTCGGCAAGGTCCAATCCGGCCCGCATTGCCGCGCCGCCCAGATGATTGCCTTCGTGCCATCCGGCAACCCCGCCCCAGATTAGCCGCGACACCTCGTCGCAAAAGGCAAGTCCCTTGCCCCGCCGCGCCGCCGCTTGGCCCAGCCGGGTAAGGCGGAAGATATAGGGCTGGTCGTCGGCAATCTTGCGCGTGGCCAAATTTTGCACAATCGGATCGGGATTGGGCGGCGCAATCACAATGTCTTGTTGCTGCCCCAAACGGAACACATCGCGCATGACATAGCCGAGCCAATTGGGATGGTTGCGCTCGAAGAAATTCGGCTCACGGATAGCCAACGGATAGACGGGGCGCAAATTAAGCATCAGATCATATTGCGCCGCCAGCGCGACATATCGCCGCGTCGCCAGATAGCTATAAGGCGAACGGAATGACCAGAAGATGTCAGCGGATAGCATCATGCGGATATCACCCCTTCTTCAAATGCCGCCGTCCGAGCAATTCCGCGATCTGCACCGCGTTCAACGCCGCACCTTTGCGCAGGTTATCCGACACGCACCAGAGCACAAGGCCGTTATCGACGGTGGGATCGTCGCGCACGCGGCTAATATAGGTTGCGTCATCACCGGCTGCCTCAATCGGGGTTGCATAGCCGCCATCTTCGCGCTTATCGACCAGCATAATGCCGGGCGCCTCGCGCAATATATCTTTGGCTTGCTCGGCTGATATTTCATTTTCAAATTCGATATTGATCGCCTCGCTATGGCCGACAAAGACCGGAACGCGCACGCAAGTGGCGGTTACCTTGATCTTTGGATCGAGGATCTTCTTGGTCTCGACCACCATTTTCCATTCTTCTTTGGTATAGCCATCATCCAGGAATTTATCGATATGCGGGATGACGTTAAAAGCGATCTGTTTGGTGAATTTATGCGGCTCTGCGCTATCGCCGACGAAGATGTTGCGGCTTTGTTCGAACAGCTCATCCATCCCTTCTTTGCCCGCACCCGACACCGATTGGTAAGTCGAAACGACAACCCGGGTGATCTTGGCAAAATCATGCAAGGGTTTGAGCGCCACCACCATTTGCGCCGTCGAACAATTAGGATTGGCGATGATGTTGCGCTTTGTGTAGCCATCAATCGCATCGGGGTTCACCTCAGGCACGATCAAAGGCACATCGGGGTCCATCCGGTAAAGCGAGCTATTGTCGATGACGACGCAGCCGGCCTTGGCTGCAATCGGCGCGTAAATTTTGGTGGCATCCGATCCGATGGCGAACAAAGCCATGTCCCAACCGGCAAAATCGAAATTCTCGATATTCTGAATTTTGAGTATCTTATCGGTATCGCCATATTCGATTTCGCTGCCTTGCGAGCGGCTGGAGGCGAGCACGGCAATTTCATCGACTGGAAATTCTCGCTCGGCCAATATATTCACCATTTCGCGGCCTACATTGCCCGTGGCCCCGGCGACGACGATACGATAACCCATTGGATGTTTCCTTATTCGATTGGATTTCAGAGTGATTTCAAGTTCGATGGAACATTGAACGGTTAAGAAATCGCGGTAAGATAAAAATTAGACCTCCATTGTGATTATATCAAAATGGAACATGGTCTAAACATTAAAAAGGCCGGGATCATTTCTGACCCCGGCCTGTTCAAATTTGCTTTGGAACATGCGAGATCGGCGGCTATTCGCCGGCTTTAATCTCTGCTTTAATCGTTGCCTTGTCGGATGGACGGGGATCGCGGCGTTCGGCGATACGCGCTTTCTTACCGGTAAGCCCGCGCAGATAGTACAACTTTGCCCGGCGCACAACGCCGCGGCGCACGACTTCGATGCTATCCACATTGGGGCTGTAAAGCGGGAACACACGCTCCACGCCCTCGCCGAACGACATTTTGCGCACGGTGAAGTTGCTGCCCATGCCGCGGTTGGACCGGGCGATGCATACGCCTTCATAAAATTGAACCCGGCTGCGTTCGCCTTCAATAACCTTCACGCCAACCTTGATGGTGTCGCCCGCGCGAAATGCCGGGATATTCTTGCTTGTCGTCAGCGAAGCGATCGCTTCCTGCTCCAATGTCTGGATGAGGTTCATGCCCCATTTTCCTTTTCATTTTCCTGCCGCGCGCCAGAGGCAGGCTGGACCCGAACGCCCGTGTGGCGTTCCCAAAGGTCTGGCCTGCGTAACCGTGTGTCAACCTCCGCCTGCCGTTTCCGCCAAGCTTCGATCTTCGCATGATCCCCCGATCGCAGCACTTCGGGGATCATCCGCCCTTCCCAATCATTGGGCCGGGTATAATGCGGATATTCGAGCAAGCCTTGTTCAAAAGACTCATCATCCCCGCTGGAAGACGCGCCCATTACGCCGGGAAGCAGCCGAATGCAAGCGTCAAGTAGGGTCAACGCCGCGATTTCACCGCCAGACAATATGATATCGCCCATGCTGATCTGTTCAATTTGCGGGCGGGCCGCGAACAGCCGCTCGTCAAACCCCTCAAAACGCCCGCAGATTATGGTGACGCCGGGGCCTTGGGACAGATCGCGAATACGCGCCTGCGTGATCGGACGCCCGCGCGGCGTCATCGCGAGAATGGGGACATTGGGCTGCGCTGCAACCGCAAAATCGACCGCCGCGGCCAACACATCCGCACGCAGCACCATCCCCGCGCCGCCGCCCGCCGGGGTATCATCCACCGACTTATGCTTATCGGCGGCAAAATCGCGGATAGGGATGGGGCGGCAAGCCCACTTGCCCTCGCTCAACGCCCGCCCCGCCAGCGACACGCCGAGCGGCCCCGGAAACATCTCTGGGTAGAGTGTGAGGATTTGCGCGGTGAAGGTCATTGCCGAAGCCGGTTAAAAACCCATCGCCAAAACCGCGCTTCCATCAAAACAAACTTGGCCAAAATTGGGGGCATGCCCATATTTTCCAGCTGCTCTGCTTTCGTATCAGGCCGAAATACAAGTTTGAAAAGCGCAACCACAACCCACAATTCCAAAACCACAAGCACCGCAAAGCCCACATAGCGAAGCCACATCAACTGCGGCAAAATCGATTGAATATCGGTTGGAACAATTTTTGTTGCAACCCAAATACCAAGGCATTGGAGCGCAATGACTCGCAAAATAAATGCCTTTCTTGACATCCTTTTGCGGTAACAGACGGCAAATAATATGGGCAGTGTAACGATCACGTCAAAAACAACTGCCAGCTCCCACGATTTTGGAATGCTATCCGGTTGATAAGTTGCGGCAATCCAACAGAAAACCGCCAAAATGGCCGCAAGTGGCCAGAACCAATGCGCTTTCCATTTTTCTATAATCATCGTCACACCGTCCAATTTTCAATCTTTAAACCCCGCACATCCTCAAAATCTCTTACATTCCGCGAAATCACCGTCAGGCTGCGGCTCAACGCTTGCGCGGCAATTAAACGGTCATAACTGTGACGCTTAAAAGGGATGGTAGCATAAATCCGCGCAGCAGCTTCATCAAAGGGAATCAAAGGAATTTCTTCAATGAAATTGTCCAACAGTTCAAGCTCGGGCGGCCTGCCTATGCTACTGCCGTGCGCCACTTCGGCAAAGGCAATGATCGACACACCAATTGCGCCTGCCTCAGTGGCTGCAACGCGCCGCATCAAACTTGGGTAGGCTCCAGACAAGAGAGCGATGATGCTGTTGGCATCCAGCAGATATTTCAAGATTTTTTGCCCGGCTTATTCAGCAAATGCCAATCAAGCTCGCGGTGCTCCATTTCACGCTCTTCTGATGTTAGCTCTTTCAACCACGGCGCTTTGCCTGCAAATTTGCTGACGTCAATCTTGCGCCCTGACGCATCAATGGGTTTTAACGATAAAATCACTCCATCCTCCACATACAGATCCATTTCCATACCCGCAGCCAATCGCGTTCCCGTGGGTATCCGAACCGCGAGCGAGTTGCCCGATTTGAACACGCGGGTACGATACTGTTTGCTATCGGTGGTTGGAATTAAAGGTTCAAACTGCGCGCCGTCAAACCAAAATGTCTGCCGCTCTTCTTTAACGTGGTTAGCCATGTCACTCTCCGTATACACACAACGTATATACTAGCCTACAAACACCGCGTCAATCACTATTTGACCGCCGGCCTGCTCACCCCATTCAGGCACGGCGTCTTTATTCATCGGTACCATGAATTTCTTGCCAGGCCTGCCATCGATAGCAGGCCTTTCGATCTCGATCACGTCACTCGCGCCAAAATTTTCGACCGCGACACATTTGCCGAGATCCTCACCTGTGGTAGAAATGCACGGCAAGCCGATCAGGTCGCTATAATAATATTCGCCTTCATCCAGCGGCGGCAAGGCATCACGCGGGATTTGCAGCAGAGTGCTGCGCGCGGCTTCAGCGGCATTGCGATCGTTAATTTCGCCGAAGCGGGCGATCGCGCCAGCCCCATTTTTGCCAGAAATATGCGGGCGCAAAGACTTCAACGTCAAAGCGCCATTGTTGAAGCTATTATACCGCTTCAAGCTTTCAAAACTGTCGGTAAACAGCTTCAAACGGACTTCGCCCGTCACCCCATGCGCGCCCGAAATGACGGCCAGCGTGACAAGCTTATCCTTATTGCTACCGGCCAAGGATTAACCTTCAACCTTTTCTTCGCTGGCTTCTGCAACGGGGGCTTCTTCTGCGGCAGGAACTTCGCCTGCAGATACTTCTTCAGCAGGCGCAGCGGCGACTTCAGCGGCAGCAGCTTTGGCTGCTTCTTCGGCTTCTCGAGCTGCTTCTTCGGCAGCGGCGGCCTTTGCAGCCTTTTCTTCCAAAAGCTCCTTGGCTTTCTCGCCTGGCTCACCCTTTTTAGGGTTATTGCGCGCCGCACGTTCTTTAACGCCTGCAGCGTCAAGAAAGCGCGCCACCCGGTCCGAAGGCTGGGCACCAACCGACAACCAATGCTTCGCGCGGTCCGCATCCAATGTGATCCGGTCTGGGCTGTCTTTGGCCAGACGGGGATCATAATTGCCAATCTTTTCGATATATTTTCCGTCGCGCGGTGCCCGCTCATCGGCAACCACGATCCGGTAATAAGGGCGCTTTTTGGAACCACCACGCGACAAACGCATTACTACTGCCATAAAATTAACTCACCTTTCTGAAATACTGCTATTAACTGATTGAAATTATTTCTTATTAAGAAGCCTGGCGAGATCGGGCGGCAATCCGCCGCCGCCGGCTCCCAATCCTCCAGGCAATCCGCCCATACCCGGCGGCAAAGACCCCTTGGGCAATCCCGCCATGCCTTCCATCGCGCTGCCCAAATCGCCGCCTTTGCCAAACATGGCGGCCAGTCCTTTCAGACCGCCCATCTTCTTGATCCGCTTCATCGCACGCGCCATCTCCTGATGCATTTTCAGGAGCTTGTTAACATCTTGAACGGTTGTACCCGAACCCTTGGCGATCCGAATTTTCCGCTTGGCATTGAGCAATTCGGGTTTACTGCGCTCCTTCGGCGTCATCGAACCGATCATCGCATCCATGCGGATCAATATCTTATCGTCCGTTTGACCGGACATCGCGGCTTTCGCCTTTTTCATGCCCGGCATCATACCGGCCAACGCGCCCAGCCCGCCCATTTTGGTCATTTGGCGAAGCTGGCTGCGCAGGTCGTTCATGTCGAACTGACCCTTGGCCATTTTCGCCGCGAGCGCCTCCGCCTCATCCTTTTCGACCATTTGCGATGCGCGCTCGACCAAGCCAACAACGTCACCCATGCCCAAAATACGCCCAGCCACCCGGTCGGGATAGAAAGGCTCAATCGCGTCTAGTTTTTCGCCAATGCCCGCAAATTTAATCGGTTTTCCGGTTACCGCGCGCATCGACAGCGCCGCACCGCCGCGCGCATCGCCGTCCATTCGGGTCAGCACAATGCCGGTCAGATCAACCTGCTCGCCAAAATTTTTCGCAACATTAACCGCATCTTGACCAGTCAGACTATCGACAACCAGCAAAATTTCATGCGGGCTTGCGATAGTCGCCACGCTGCGCATTTCGTCCATCAATTGCTGATCGACATGCATCCGCCCGGCGGTGTCGAGCATCAAAACATCGAAGCTTTGCAGCTTCGCCGCTTGCATCGCGCGCTTGGCAATCTCCACTGGCTGCTGGCCTTCGATAATCGGCAGCGTCGCGACATCCACCTGCTTGCCTAGCGTTGCCAATTGTTCTTGTGCCGCCGGACGATTAACGTCGAGCGAGGCCATCAAGACCTTCTTATTTTGCTTGCCTTTTAGCAGCTTTGCGATTTTCGCCGTCGTCGTGGTTTTGCCCGAACCTTGCAGGCCGACCATCATAATGATGGCGGGCGGTGCGACGGCAAGATTCAGCTCGCTCGCTTCCGATCCCAGCATCTCGGTCAATTGATCATTGACGATCTTGACAACCTGTTGCCCCGGCGTGATCGATTTCAGCACCGATTGACCGATCGCCTGTTCGGTAACTTTCTCGATAAAGTCCCGGACAACGGGCAGCGCGACATCGGCTTCGAGCAACGCAACACGCACCTCGCGCATCGCCTCACGAACATCCTGTTCATTCAACGCACCACGCCCGCGAAGGCGATCAAACACCCCTCCCAACCGGTCGCTTAGCTTTTCAAACATAATATTCCTCAATCAAACACGCGCGATAACCGCATAAAACGAACGAAACGCCGGTGGACGAAACCTCGCCAACCAGCGTGAAAGATAGACAAAAAAACTACAAATATTGTCCGATCGCGGGCAATTTGCGACGTATAGATGCATGTCGAAGCAAAATCAACCCATTCCTGCAACAGCGAACCAAATCGAAAAGCAAATCGACGCGGGCGAGCAGAAGGTTCGGTCGAGCCGGCTCCCATCCGAACCGGGTAACCAAAAATTAGGTTTAATCAAATTTTGACCTTTTCCATCCAAAGTGGGTTTATCTTAACTGGGGTAAGAAGATTGAAACAGCCAAAAGTCGATAAAAGCGCGCGCGCGGGGGCAATGCTTCTACCACCAAGCATTATTAACGGATATATCCAAACCTTGGTAATGCTGGCTGCGCTGGCCATGTTTGTCTATGTTGGCGGGTCGGTCGGCGTCGAAATGGTTCGTCAAACCGTTGGCGATTCCAAAGGTGTCGATCATGCCATGGTTACGGCCTTGCTGTTGAATATCGCATTGATTTTGCTTGTATGGCGGCGCACAACGGCGCTGAGCGACGAAGTTGACGTATACAGACAGGCAGAAGTGCGAGCCCAGCATTTGGCGATGACCGATCCCCTTACCAACCTATTCAATCGGAGAGCCGTTAAAGAGAAGACAAGCGAGTTGAGCCTGCGCGCTTCAAGGCGAGGCAAATCGATCGCTTTCTTGATGGTCGACCTTGATGGTTTCAAAAAGATCAACGACCTATATGGCCATGACAGCGGTGATTCATTGCTCCGCGAAGTGGCCGATCGTATGCGTGATGTTGCACCGCCGAGTAGCATAATATCGCGACTGGGCGGTGACGAATTTGGGCTGTGTCTTGTTTTTGAGCCGGAGTATCCCGAAACAGTTGACCGTATTGCCGAAGATCTGATCGAAACATTGGCCCGGCCAGTCAGGATAGCTGACGCCGAACAGACAATCACGGCCTCGATCGGCATTGCCCGCCCAGAGTTTGATTGCAATTCGATCGACATGCTGATCCGCCGCGCCGACATCGCGCTTTATGCTGCCAAAAAGAATGGCAGAAATGGCTTTGCCTGGTTCGAAAATGGCATGGAAATTGAGCTCCGCACGCGAAACTCGCTGGAAGCAGACATCCGCGCGGCCATTCCCAATGATGAATTTGTGCCATATTTTGAACAACAAATTGATCTTGTTACCGGAGAATTGGTCGGCTTCGAAATGCTTGCCCGCTGGGTTTCGCCGGTGCGCGGCCTGATCCCGCCGGACGAATTTATCCCCGTCGCCGAAGAAACCGGAATGATTGGCGATCTGTCGATGAGTATTATCCGTAAAGCAATGATGGAGGCCAAAAGTTGGGATCCCAAATTGACAATTTCGGTAAACATCTCGCCAGTTCAGCTAAAAGATCCGTGGCTTGCGCAAAAAATTGTTAAACTTTTGATCGAAACCGGCTTTCCTGCGAACCGTTTAGAAGTTGAAATTACCGAAAGCTCCCTGTTTAAAAATCTTAGCCTCGCCCAATCCATCGTCGGCAGCTTAAAGAACCAAGGCATACAGATTGCACTTGATGATTTCGGCACCGGCTACAGCTCGCTGGCGCATTTGCGAGCGCTGCCTTTTGACAGGATAAAAATCGATCGGAGCTTCGTATCGTCGATGGAGGACAATGCCGAAAGCGCAGCGATTGTGAGTGCCATTGCGGGACTGGGTGCAAGTCTTGCCGTTCCAATCACAGCCGAAGGCATAGAATATGAAGGCATAATTGAAAAACTTCGGGACCTTGGCTGTTCAAAAGGCCAAGGCTGGCATTATGGTCAACCGCATTCTATTGAGCAAGTGCGCAAAATATTAGCCGACAAAGATATGCTTCTTCCCCGTAAAACACAAAATGCCAAGGATTTACACGTGGAAGATATCGCCTCTCCACAAGTCAAGATGCGCGCTGCAAGTTAAGCTCGCGTGGTTCACCGTCCACGCGCAAATAGCTAGACTTGGCGCAGCCGCCACCTTAAACCGCGCGGCATGACCAACGCACGCTTCCACAAAATGCATGGGCTGGGCAATGATTTCGTTATCATTGACACGCGCACTCAGCCGCTTGCCATGTCCAAGGCGCGCGCGCGCGCGATTGCCGATCGCCGGACCGGAATTGGTTGCGATCAGATTATAATATTGGAAAGCTCCGATATTGCCGATCTGCGGATGCGGATTTATAATGCCGATGGCGGCGAGGTTGAAAGCTGCGGCAATGCCACGCGCTGCGTTGTCGCGTTGATCGGTAAGGATATTTCCATTGAGACTGCGGGCGGATTGCTTTCGGGCCAATATCATCAAGACGCCGTTGCCATAAATATGGGTGCGCCGCGTTTTGAATGGCAGGATATTCCGCTCGCCTTCGCCATGGATAGCAGCGCGATGCCCATGGCGTGGGATGATCTGAGCGCGCCAATGGCAGTGAACGTCGGCAATCCGCACGCGATTTTCTTCGTCGATCAGGCAGACGCGATCGATTTGGAGCGGCTTGGCCCTCGCATCGAAAATGACAGCGCATTTCCCGAACGAGTGAATGTAAATATCGCCCAAATTGACGGTGCACAAATCCGCCTGCGTGTTTGGGAACGCGGCGTTGGTGAAACCATGGCCTGCGGAACCGGTGCCTGCGCGGCGGCGGTTGCCGCCATTCGCCAGCGGTTGGTATCATCGCCGGTCGATGTCGCGCTAAAGGGCGGAACGCTTACCATCGCTTGGGAGCCCGGCGGGGCGATTATCATGACCGGCGGCGCAGCGCATGTATTTACCGGCCAAGCCAACTGGGATGATTTTGGATGAAGCAGGCGGAAATTATCACCATGGGATGCAGGCTGAATTTGGCCGAAAGCAATGCCTTACACCAAGCCTTAGGGCAGCAAGCCTTAGGGCAGCAGCATTCGGATGGGATCGATAATCTCATCATTATCAACAGCTGCGCAGTTACCAACGAGGCTGTTCGCCAAACCCGTCAAGCGATCCGTAAAGCGCATAAACGCCGCCCCGATGCCCGCATTATCGTAACCGGCTGCGCGGCGCAGATTGATCCCGAAAGCTTTGCCGCGATGCCCGAGGTTACGACCGTTTTGGGCAATGCCGAAAAGCAACAACCGCATCTCTTCCTGGAAAAATCGCGCAACAACAATATCCTTGTTTCGGACATTATGACGATTGCGGAAACCGCGCCGCATCTGGTCACAGCCTTTTCCGGCAAAACCCGCGCTTTTGTCGAGATCCAAAATGGCTGCGACCATCGTTGCAGCTTTTGCATCATCCCTTATGGCCGGGGCAACAGCCGTTCGGTTCCGGCGGGATCGGTGGTTGAACATATCCGCAAGCTGGTCGGTGAAGGCTTTTGCGAGGTCGTTCTAACCGGTGTCGATGTTACCAGCTATGGCCATGATTTGCCGGGCCGGCCCAATCTGGGTCAGCTTGTCGAGCGGATTTTCAAATATGTCCCTGACCTGCCCCGTTTGCGGCTATCCTCGGTGGACGGCATCGAAATTGACGAGCGCTTGTTTGATCTTATCACCGGCGAGCCCCGCTTGATGCCGCATGTGCATCTGTCGCTGCAATCGGGCGATAATATGATCCTGAAGCGGATGAAACGCCGCCATAGCCGCGAATTGGCGACCGGGCTGGTGCAGCGCATGCAGGCCAGGCGCCCCGAGATTGCGATTGGCGCGGATATCATCGCGGGCTTTCCCACCGAAGATGAGGCAATGTTTGAAAATAGCGTAAAATTGATCGATGATTGCCAGATTGTGCATGGTCATATTTTTCCTTACTCAGCAAAGGCGGGCACTCCGGCAGCCAAAATGCCGCAAGTGAATAGCCGGATCATCAAAGAACGCGCGGCGATCCTGCGGGAAAAAGTCGCGGCGAAACGCGCCGTATGGCTCAGTGGGCTGATCGGCAGTGAGCAGAAAATTGCGGCGGAAAAAGGCGGTATGGGCGGCCATGCCGAAAATTTTGCTTATGTGAAATTCGATCGGCAAATGGCCGAAAGTGCGGTTATCTCCGCGCGCGTCATGGGCGTGCAGGACGGAAATTTGCATGCTGAGATTTTGCCATGAAAGAGGAAAAACGCGGTTGGCGCGATCGGTTATTTGGCGGCCTGAAAAAAACATCGGGCAAGCTGACCGAAAATCTAACCGGGCTTGTGACCAAGGCAAAATTGGACTCAGCGGATTTGGATGATATTGAGGAAGCGTTGATCGTCTCCGATCTTGGCCCCACCGCCGCTGCGCAAATCCGGCAAAAATTGGCCGCCGAGCGCTTTGACAAGGGGCTGGATGACGAAGGCCTGCGGCTGATCGTCGAAGATGAAATCGCCGGTATATTATCGCCGGTTGCAAAGGCCATCGAAATTGACGCGCTGCCGCGTCCGCAAGTGATATTGGTAATCGGCGTCAACGGGTCGGGAAAAACCACGACGATTGCCAAGCTTGCGCATCTTTTTTTGGAGCAGGATTATGGCGTGATGCTGGCGGCGGGCGATACATTTCGCGCCGCTGCCATCGGCCAGCTTAAAATATGGGCGGACCGGCTGGGGATTAAGATTATCAGCGGGGCGGAGGGCGGCGATGCAGCGGGGATTGTTTTTGATGCAGTGAAGCAAGCAACCGCAGAGGGCATTGATGTGTTGATCGTCGATACCGCCGGGCGGCTGCAAAATAAACGCGAGCTTATGGATGAGCTGGCGAAAATCCGGCGTGTGTTGGGCCGTTTGAACCCGGCCGCTCCGCATGATGTTGTGCTGGTGCTTGATGCGACAACCGGGCAAAATGCGCTCTCACAGATTGAAGTGTTTAAGGAGATTGCCGGGGTGACCGGAATAATAATGACCAAATTGGACGGCAGCGCGCGCGGCGGCATATTGGTGGCCGCCGCCAAGCAATTTGCCCTGCCCATTCACGCCATTGGCATCGGCGAGGCCATCGACGATTTACGGCCATTCGACCCGCGCGATCTGGCCCGTGCGATCAGTGGCGGCCCGGCATGAGCGCCGCGCCGGAGCAGAAGGCAGCGCCGCCAAAATGGCTGCCTTATCTGTTGGATTATGGTCCTTTGCTGCTATTTTTTGCCGTCAACTGGTGGTTCGGATCGAAGGCGGATCCCACGCGCGGACCGATATTTGGCACCGGGGTTTTTATGATTGCCATTTTGGCCGCGCTTGCCGTGTCAAAATGGAAGCTGGGTAAAATTTCGCCGATGATGTGGGTGTCGGCGATATTGGTGGTTGGCTTTGGCGCATTAACGCTGTGGTTTCGCGACCCCAAATTTATCCAGATCAAGCCAACCTTGGTTTATTTGCTATTCGCCGCTATCCTTTTTGGTGGGTTGCTGCGCGGCAAGGCTTTGCTGCAGTATCTTTTGGAATTTGCCTTTGACGGGGTCGATCAAGCCGGATGGACCAAACTGTCGCGCAATTGGGCGATTTTTTTTCTGGTGATGGCGGGTTTCAACGAAATTATCCGGCATGAGGAATGGTTTAGCTTCGATACATGGTTGTCGCTGAAGGTGGCATTTATCCCCTTATTCTTCATTTTCAATATGACGCAGATCCCCATGCTGCTGCGTCATGGAATGAAACTTGGCGACAATGATCAGAGCGGTAAGGATCAGCCCGGTTGATCCGCGCGGCTTGCGCCTTCGCCATCCAAATTGAGCGCAACAAAATCCCAATCGACGGCATTGTTAAGGATCGCATCGGCATAATTGGGCCGGGCATTGCGATAATCAACATAATAAGCATGTTCCCAAACATCGAAAATAAACAATGGCTTCGCGCCATGCGCAACCGGGCAATCGGCATCATGATAGGAGGT
>JAKFUU010000061.1 GCA_021732525.1 Sphingomonadaceae bacterium
AAGCGTGATGGAGGGTTGATGCCTTTCACCTTTTTTCCAACTCGTCGCCGGTCAAGCGCACCACATGTAATACATTGGTCGAACCCGGCGTGCCAAATGGCACGCCCGCCATCACGATCAGCCGCGCGCCCGCCTGTCCGATATGATAGCGCAGTGCCATCCGTTTGCTTTTCGCCACCATTTCTTCGAATGAGGCGACATCGCGGGTGCGCACCGCAAATGTGCCCCATAACAATCCCGTCCGCCGCGCGGTCTCCATCGACGGTGTCAGCACGAGGATGGGAACCGACGGCCGTTCCCGCGATATCCGCCGCGCGGTGGAACCCGACATGGTAAAACACACGATGGCGCTGGTATCGACGGTCTCGGCGATATTGGCGCTGGAGGCGGCCAGCGCATCGGCGGTGGTGGCATCGGGCGCGGTTTCGGTGAAATGCACGCGGGCGAAATAATCGGGGTCGCTTTCCACCTGTTTGGCGATCCGGTCCATAATCGAAACCGCCTCAATCGGCCAAGCGCCCGCCGCGGTTTCCGCCGACAGCATCACCGCATCGGCGCCGTCGTAAATCGCGGTCGCCACATCCGATACTTCGGCCCGGGTGGGTGAGGGCGAGGTGATCATCGATTCGAGCATTTGGGTGGCGACCACCACGGGCTTGCCCATCCGCCGCGCCGTGCTGACGATCCGTTTTTGCAAGGGCGGCACTTCTTCGGGCAGCATTTCAACGCCCAGATCGCCGCGCGCCACCATCACCGCATCGGCCAGCTCCAATATCTCCTCCAACCGGTGGATCGCGGCGGGCTTTTCAATTTTGGCGAGCAGCGCGGCTTTCCCGCCAATCAGCTTGCGGCCCTCGGCAACATCTTCGGGGCGCTGCACGAAAGACATGGCGATCCAATCGACACCCTGCGCCACGGCAAAGGCCAGGTCCGACCGGTCTTTTTCGGTCAAGGCCGCCACCGGCACGACCACATCGGGCACATTCAACCCCTTGCGATTGGACAGCGCGCCGCCCACCTCAACATTGGTATCGATGCGGTCGGCATTGACCGCAGTGACCCGCAAAACCAGCTTGCCATCATCAAGCAGCAGCCGCGCGCCAACCTCCAACGCTGCAAAAATTTCGGGATGCGGCAAATATACCCGGCCCTCATCGCCCGGCGTCTGATTCCGGTCCAGCGTAAAGGCGCCGCCGGTTTTCAGCATTATTTTGCCATCGGCAAAGCTGCCGACGCGCAATTTCGGCCCCTGCAGATCGACCAGAATGGTGGTGGGGCGATTATGCTTTTTTTCCAGCGCGCGGATATGCTGCACCAACGCGGCTTTGTCCGCCTGTTCGCCGTGACTCATATTGATGCGAAAGGCATCCGCGCCCGCCAGAAATAATTTTTCGATCATTTCGGCGCTGTCGCTGGCCGGGCCCAGCGTGGCCAATATGCGCACTTTCCGGTTGCGGGGCTTGGGATATAGGGTCAATATTCGCTCCGCGGAAATGGTGGGATTGGGAAAAATGCTTTGATTGTGTCATAGCGAGGTGAAACTCCCGGCGAAACCCCTTATGACGCCGGGCACCCCATTAACTTTGAGAGAGCCTCGATGACAAATTCCCCGGCCAATCCCATTTCCGATGCCGCCGCCGCCGCGGCTTTCCGCCGGTTGATTGCGCATTTGCAGGTGCGGCATGATGCGCAGAATATCGATCTGATGGGCCTTGCCGGATTTTGCCGCAATTGCCTGGCCGATTGGGTGATGGAAGCCACGCAGGAAGCCGGCGAGCCAATGACCCGCGACGAAGCGCGCGAAGCCGTTCACGGCATGCCGATGGCGACTTGGAAAGCGCGCTATCAAAGCGAGGCGAGCGTGGAACAGATCGAAAGAATGAAAACAAGCGTGGCGAAAAACCAAGCCGCGCCCTAAGGCGCTTGTCCGAAGCAAATAATTTGATTCGGAGGGGCCGAGCGGGCCAAATTATATAGGAGACCATAATGTCCGATGGCCATGTTGCCGCCGATCAATTGCGCCTATTCATCGAGCGCATCGAACGGTTAGAAGAAGAAAAGAAAGGCATCGCCGATGATATTCGCGATGTATATAGCGAAGCCAAGAGCCAGGGCTATGACGCCAAAATTATGCGTCAGATTGTACGCCTGCGCAAAATGACGCAGGACGACCGGCAAGAGATGGAAGCTATTTTGGACACGTACAAGGCCGCGCTTGGCCTTGGTTGATTTTCATTCGAGCGCTTGCCCGGCGGCGCGATATTGATGTAAAGACACAAAAAATCACAAAATCAGTAATAAAGAGAACCCATGGCCGGCCATTCCAAATTCGCCAATATCAAACATCGCAAGGGCGCGCAGGATAAGAAGCGGTCCAATCTTTTTTCCAAACTGTCGCGCGAAATTACCGTGGCGGCGAAAATGGGCTTGCCCGATCCCGATATGAATCCGCGCCTGCGCCTTGCGGTGAATGCGGCGCGGGCGCAATCGATGCCCAAGGATAATATTCAGCGCGCGATTGACAAGGCGGCGGGCAGCGATGCGGAAATTTATGATGAAATTCGTTATGAAGGCTATGGTCCCGGCGGCGTCGCCATCATTGTTGAGGCCTTGACCGACAATCGCAACCGCAGCGCGACCAACGTGCGCACGGCCTTTGCCAAAAATGGCGGCAATTTGGCGGCGTCGGGCGCGGTCAGCCATGGCTTTGGCCGGATGGGCTTTATCAGCTATCCTTTGTCGGCGGGCAGCGAGGATGATGTGCTGATCGCCGCGTTGGAGGCGGGTGCGCAGGATATCGAAACCACCCAGGAAAGCCACGATATTTATACCAGCATGGAAGATCTGCACGAGGTTTCGCGGCAATTGGATGCAATGCTGGGTGAAGCCGCCGAAATGAGGCTCGTCTGGAAACCGCAATTGATGGTCGACGTTGACGAGAAAGACGCGGGCATATTGCTGAAACTGATCGATGCGCTCGAAGAGGATGATGATGTACAGGCGGTGTGGGGCAATTATGCGGTGTCGGATGAGGTGATGGCGAAGCTGGGCGGATGATTATCCTTGGCCTGGATCCGGGGCTGGGCTGCACCGGATGGGGCGTGATCCGGGCCGAAGGCAACCGTTTGTCGCATATCGCCAATGGCCAGATTAAAACCGATGCCGGCATGCCGATCGCATCGCGGCTGTTGCAATTGGACCTGGAGCTGAAGGACATCCTGACCCAATATACGCCCGGCGCGGTTGCGGTGGAGGAGGTTTTCGTTAACAAAAATCCGCAAAGCACGTTGAAGCTGGGTCAGGCGCGCGGCGTGGTGCTGCTCGGCGCGGCGCGCGGCGGGGTGCCGGTGGCCGAATATGCCACCCGGCTGATCAAAAAAGCGATTGTGGGTGTGGGCAATGCCGATAAGGCGCAGGTTCAAGCCATGCTGGCGATTTTATTGCCGGGCGTAAAATTGGCCGGCCACGACGCCGCCGATGCGCTCGCCGCCGCGATCACCCACGCGCATATCGGCGGCAGATAATCAGCCGATTTTTACGGTTTCCGGCAAGCCAAGGGCGCTGCCCAATCGGGCGAGACGCCCCCGGATTGCGGGATTGTCTAACGCCGCCAAAGCCTGCGGAATTTTCAAGACGAGCAAGCCGCCGTCGATTTTAATCGGACAGCTTGACAAGGCCGCGCTGGCCCCGCCGCTCAGCCGGTGACCCAACCGCATGGCCAGCCCCCAAATGCGCGCGCGCGCCGCAATATGCGGTTCGATCAGGCTGCTCAACCGCGCCAGATCATCGCCTTGTCCGCCAAAAGTTGCATAAAGCGCCGTCGCCATGATCACCCGGTCCTGCGCCGTCAGACCCACCCAATTGCCGTGCAGCGCCAATTCCTCGCCGCTGAGCGCGCGAAATTCGGGGTTGGTTGACCAGCCCAGATCGGCGAGCAAACAGGCGGCATGGCGCAGGCGCAAAAGCTCCCGCGCCTCGCCGGGGAACAGCGCGCCCAGCCATTCGGCCAGCGCATCGCCATAGCCGGGGAACCGCTGGGCCGCAGCAGCCGCAAAACGCGCGCCGCAAATCAAAGGATCTTTCGCGCGTTCCGCTTCGTCCAATAGCTGAAACAACAATCCTTCGCGCAGGCCAAAGGCGCAAACCATCATGTAAGATGGGCTGATAATATCATTGAGCGCCGCCAGCAAAGCGGCCGCATCGGGCAGCATTGGCACGCGCGATGCCGGCAGCGACGGAAGTTCATAAAGCCCCTCTTTGCCCATAAGCTCCATCTGTTTGACCAGATTGTCGACATCGCGGCAGGGGATCACATGATTGCTGACCATCGGCAGCGGCGCCTGCGTCAAATGAATATGCACCCGCGCCAGCGCTCGCCAACTGCCGCCCACCAAATAAAGCGGCAGATTATTGGCGGTCCATAGCCAGGGAATATCGGCAATGCGTTTCTGCAAATATTTGCGCAATCGGCCGGGGCCTTTTGCGGTCAGTTCGGCGACGCTGAAAATACCCAAATTAAGCGAGGCGGTTTCGCGTATCTTCCCAGCGCTGATCCGCACCAATTCCAAGCTGCCGCCGCCCAGGTCGACCACAATACCATCCGCCGTGGGCAAAGCCGCAATCACCCCCAGCCCCGACGCCGCCGCCTCTGCTTCGCCGGTCAGCAACTCTGCCGGCAAGCCGAGCGCGCGCACTTTTTTGATAAAAGCGCCGCCGTTGCTGGCATCGCGCACCGCCGCCGTTGCCGCCACTTGCAGCGATTCGACATCCATCAGTTTGACCAGACAGGCAAACCGCGCCAGCGCTTGCAAGGCAACCTTGCTGTCGGCCGGGTCCAGCGCGCCGGTGGCCAGCACGCCGCGGCCCAGTCCGGCGGCAAATTTCTCATTATAAATGACCACCGGCGCGCGCGGCGGCCCGCCATAGACGACGAGCCGGATCGAATTGGAGCCAATGTCGATAATGGCGCGTCTTGAAACCTGTCTCACATCACCGAGTTTAGACGCAATTTCGGCACCTTACTAGAGGAGAATATCGCCTCCCCGCGGCCCGAAAGCGACGGGTTGGTCATGAAATAATGATGCAAGTTGAATGATTTTTTACCCGGCATAAGCCGCATATAGCTGCCGTCGCTTTGCAGCAGCCAGCTTTGTTCATTATCGAGCAAATTGGCCACCATCACCTGATCCAGCAATTGATCATGCACCGTTTTATTTTCAATCGGCAGGGCATATTCCACCCGCCGGTCAAAATTGCGCCGCATCCAATCGGCCGATGTTATAAACAGCTTCGCTTTGTTATTCGGCAATTTCTGTCCATTGCCAAAGGCCCATATCCGGCTATGTTCCAAAAATCGTCCGATGATGGAGCGCACGCGGATATTTTCGGACAGGCCGGGGACGCCGGGGCGCAGGCAACAAACCCCGCGCACGATAAGCTGGATATGCACCCCGGCCTGGCTGGCCTCGTATAATTTCTCGATCACGTGGCCGTCGGCGAGCGAGTTCATCTTGGCCCAGATCATGCCGCCCCGCCCCGCGGCGGCATGCGCAATTTCTTCGTCGATCAGGTCGGTTACCTTTTTACGCAGGTCTTTTGGGCTGATCGTCAGCAGCTCAAGGTTGGGCGGATCGACATAGCCGGTGATATAATTAAAAACCTTGGCGGCATCGCGCCCGGCGCGCGGATCGGCGGTGAAAAAACTGATGTCGGTGTAGATTTTTGCGGTAATCGGATGGTAATTACCGGTGCCAAAATGGCAATAGCTGCGGAATTTGCGCCCTTCCTTGCGCACCACCATGGAAATTTTCGCGTGGGTTTTCCAATCGATGAAGCCATATACGACTTGCACGCCGCTGCGCTCCAACTGCGCGGCCCAATGGAGATTTTGCTCCTCATCGAAACGCGCTTTCAATTCGACCACGGCGGTGACCGACTTTCCCGCCTCCGCCGCATCGCACAGCGCCCGGATTACCGCCGATTGCTTGCCCGCGCGGTAAAGCGTTTGCTTGATCGCGATCACGTCGGGATCGGCCGCCGCTTGGTTCAAAAATGCCACGACCACATCAAAAGCTTCATAGGGATGGTGAACGACAATGTCTTTCTGCCGGATCGCCGCAAAACAATCGCCATCATGTTCACGAATACGTTCGGGAAAGCGCGGCGTATGCGGTTTGAATTTCAAATCGGGCCGGTCCTCATCGACCAATTCGCCCAGCTCGGTAATGCCCAGAAAACCGTTGGTTTCCATGATTAGCGCATCATCGCTGCCCAATTCCTTATGGATCAGCTGTTCCAACTCATCGGGCATTCCCGCTTCGACTTTTAACCGGATCACCTGGCCGCGGCGGCGGCGTTTGATCGCGCTGCGGAAATAGCGGACCAGATCTTCGGCCTCCTCCTCCATTTCAATATCGCTGTCGCGAATGATGCGAAACGCGGCGCTGCCCAGCACTTTATAACCGGGGAACAGCACATCGCAAAATCGCCGAAGCAAGGCCTCAATTGCAATATAGCGCACCGGCATGCCCGATAGCCGCATGAAACGATTGAGCGAATTGGGGATCATGATCAATTCGCGAACCGGTTCGCCGTCGGACAATCGCTGCAGATCAAAAATCACGCTGAGGCATAGGTTGGGGACAAAGGGGAAGGGATGCGCGGGGTCGAGTGCTTGCGGGGTTAACACCGGAAAAATTTGATCCATGAAATATTTTTTGGCCAGCTTTGCATCGGCGGCGCTGAGCGAATGTTCGTCCGCAACGATAATATCATTCGCCGCCAATTCGGCGCGCAATTCCTGCCATAATGATTGCTGCGCCAACATCAATTCATCCGCCGCCTGGTCGATCGCGATCAATTGCTGCGTCGGGGTGAGGCCATCGATCGACGGTTCTTGAATGCCGCGCATCTGCTGCCCGCGCAGGCCGGCCACGCGCACCATGAAAAATTCATCGAGATTATTACCCGATATCGAAAGAAAGCGCAGCCGTTCGAGCAAGGGATGGCGCTTATTCTGTGCCTCCTCCAGCACCCGTTGATTAAAATGCAGCCAGCTTAATTCACGGTTGAAAAAACGCGGCGCGGATGCGGGTGTCGCCGCATCGGCGCCCGCCATGTTGCTGCCACCGGCTGGAGGTGTCAGCGGCCCTGATGCACCCCCATTATTTTGTTTGCGCGCCATTCTTGCCATAACCTTGTGATAGCCCGTCCCGCTATGGCTGGCAATTGTTACAATTTTGCTGAGGCAAAATAGGGCGCGGCCCGATAGCCGGGCCGAAATAGCGGGCCGGAATAGCAGGTCGGGGATGATGCCGTTGCCCGCCAAATTGGCGATGAAAAGTGGATGCGCGGCACCATCTGCGTTCGTGGATTGTTCCTTTGGCTTGCGCCGGGGCCATCTGCACGCTAACTCAACCGATAGGGAAACACAGCCATGATCGCGAAATTATACGGACGGATTGACGAAACCAGCAGCGACAGCTTGGTCATCGACGTGAACGGCGTCGGTTATCTGGTCTTTGCCAGCGCGCGGACACTCGCTACGCTGGGTAAAGCGGATGATTTCGCCACGGTCTTCACACAGATGCAGGTGAGCGAAAATGACCAGCGGCTGATCGGTTTCGCCGCCAAAGAAGAACGCGACTGGTTCCGCCTGCTCACCACCGTGCAGGGCGTGGGCGCCAAGGTTGCGCTCGCCATCCTATCCGCGCTGGAGGCGGATGATCTGGCCCGCGCAATCGGCAGCGGGGATAGCGCGATGGTGGCGCGCGCGAACGGCGTGGGGCCAAAATTGGCGCAAAGGATCGTCAATGAGCTGAAGGATAAAGTCGGCGCGCTGGCCGGCCTTGGCGGCGGCGCGAAGGTGGCCGCGTTAGGCGGCGGTTCGGGCGGACACGCCAGCGACGCGGTGTCGGCGCTCACCGGTCTCGGATTTCGTCCGGGCGAAGCGCAGACAGCGGTGGCAACGGCGCTGGAGGAATTGGGCGGCGATCGTCAAGGAGAGCCGACGTTGGATGCGCTGGTGCGGTTGGCGTTGAAGCGGGCTGTGAAGTGATGCACTGTCACTCACGCAGCCGTCACCCTGAACTCGTTTCACCTTTGGTGGCTGGCGTTCCAGGGTCCATTTCGCCGGTTACTCTGCTCCAGCGGCGGCAGCCCCAAGCTTACCGCCAAATCGGCCCAATGCGGATTATGCGTGTTGATCAAATTAATCTTCCACGGTCGATGCCAGTTTTTAAGTTGTTTTTCCCTCAAGATTGCCGGTTCCATCTCACCAAATATCTCAAAATGCACAAGGCGGTAAATGGCATATTTCGATGTATGCCCCGGCATCAAGCGGTTGCGATGTTGAGACAGGCGCTGCGTCAAATTGGACGTCACGCCGATATAAAGCGAACCGTAAAGTTTACTTGCAAGGATATAGACGCAAGGGTTTCTTTCTTCTCTCACTGGCGAAGCTTAGCGAAAAAATGGACCCTGAAACAAGTTCAGGGTGACGAATTATTTGAGGGTGGTGTTCACACACACCGTCACCCTGAACTTGTTTCAGGGTCCATGGGGAGGTTTACTCAATTTGTTCGGTTGTTGCCTATCGGAACGGCATCATGACCGACAACCCTCACCTAACCCCCCTGCGCAAGCCCGAGGATGTCGACGCCGCTTTGCGCCCGAAAACGCTGTCCGAATTTATCGGGCAGGCGGCGGCGCGGGATAATTTGCGGGTGTTTATTGAGGCCGCGAAATCGCGCGGTGATGCGCTCGATCATGTGCTCTTCTTTGGCCCGCCGGGGCTGGGCAAGACCACATTGGCGCAGATTGTGGCCAAAGAAATGGGCGTGGGTTTCCGCTCCACCTCCGGCCCGGTCATCGCCAAGTCGGGCGATCTTGCCGCGCTGCTCACGAATCTCGAAGAAGGCGATGTCTTGTTCATCGATGAAATTCACCGGCTCAATCCGGTGGTCGAAGAAATTCTCTATCCGGCGATGGAGGACCGCGCGCTCGATATCATGATCGGCGAAGGGCCATCGGCGCGCAGCGTGCGGATCGATTTGCCTGCCTTCACGCTGGTTGGTGCCACCACGCGGCAAGGGCTGCTCACCACGCCCTTGCGCGACCGGTTTGGCATACCGGTGCGGCTGAATTTCTATACGCATGATGAGCTCGAATTGGTGGTGCGCCGTGCCGCGCGGCTCTTGGACCTTGAAATTGCGCCCGACGGCGCGCAGGAAATCGCGCGCCGGGCGAGGGGCACGCCGCGCGTCGCCGGGCGCTTGCTGCGCCGGGTGCGCGATTTCGCCAATGTCGCGGGCGACCGGATTGTTACGGCCAAAAGCGCGGACGCCGCGCTCACCCGGCTGGAGATTGACGCGCTCGGCCTGGATGCCATGGATCGGCGCTATCTGATGATGATTGCCGATATTTACAAGGGCGGACCCGTTGGCGTCGAGGCGCTGGCCGCCGGGCTTTCGGAACCGCGCGATACGATTGAGGATGTGGTGGAGCCTTATCTGCTGCAACTGGGGCTGATCGCCCGCACCGCACGGGGCCGCGCGCTCAATGATCGCGGCTGGAAACATCTGGGGCTCAATCCGCCGGTAGCCGCGCCGCCGCCGCAAGACGGCCTGTTTGATACATAGCGCCGCTTCGCCGAACCGACTCAGGGCCGCGACAAAATGCACCCCGCCCCGCCAATCCCCCTTTCCCCGCTGGCACCGCTCGGCTAAGCCAAAACCGATGACCGCAATCCTTCCCTATCCCCTCCCTTACCAAGGTCAATTTGCCAGCAATGAAGATGGCACCCGGCATCTTTTTGCGCTGCGGGTCTATTATGAGGATACCGATTTTTCCGGCGTCGTCTATCACGCGCGTTATCTGCATTTTTTGGAGCGCGCGCGGTCGGATATGCTGGCGCTCGCCGGAATTGGGCAACGCGCGGCGCATGAGGCGGGCGAAGGCGCCTATGCGATTACCGCGATGAATATCCAATTTAAGCAAGCCGCCCGCTTTGATGATGCGCTTCTGGTCATCAGCACCGTTGAAAAGGTTCGTGCGGCGGGCGTCGAGATCCACCAATGCATCCGCCGCGATGATCAGATATTGCTAACGGCGCAGGTTCACGCGGCTTTCGTCAGCCCGTCGGGCCGCGCGCGCCGCCAACCCCAAAATTGGGTTGCGGCCTATCAAGCGATTATTAACGGCGGCGAAAATTAAAGACCCATAGGACCAATCGACGATATGATGATATTTGCCACCACCGCCAATATTGCCGCAAAAAATGCGGCAAATTTCAACCCGCTGCAACTTTTTCTCGATGCGGATATTGTCGTCAAGCTGGTCATCATCGGCTTGTTGCTGGCGAGCATTTGGGTATGGACGATCATCGTCACTTTCATCATGCGGCTGGGCAAGATCAACCGGCTTTCCGATAAATTTGAGCGTGATTTTTGGAAATCGGGCGATATTGACGGTTTCTACAATGACCATGGAAAAAGCGACCTGCCGGTTACGAAGGTCTTTGCGGCGGGGGTTGCCGAATGGCGGCGCTCGACCAGCAGCAAGGTGATCGACCGCGAAGGCACGCGCGAACGGCTGGCCACCGCGATGGACGGCGCTATTGCGGCGGAAAGCGATAAGCTGGCGGACCGGCTTAATTTCCTTGCCACCACCGGATCGGTCGCGCCCTTCATCGGGCTTTTTGGCACGGTTTGGGGCATTATGCGCAGCTTTGCGGCGATCGCGGCGCAGCAGAATAGCTCGCTCGCCGTGGTTGCGCCGGGGATTGCCGAGGCGCTGTTCGCCACCGCCATCGGCTTGTTTGCCGCCATTCCGGCGGTGATTGCTTATAATCGTTTCTCGCACCGGCTGAACCAACATGAGGCACGTCTGGGCCGTTTTGCCGATGGTTTCCACGGCACTTTGTCGCGCGAATTGGAGCGGGAAGGTTAAGCGATGGCGATGAATATCTCCACGGGCGGCGGACGCGGGCGCCACCGCGCCGGACGGGGCCGTGGGCGCAGCCGCGCGCCGATGGCCGACATTAACGTGACGCCCTTTGTCGATGTGATGCTCGTGCTGCTGATTATCTTCATGGTTACCGCGCCGCTGCTCGTATCGGGCGTTCCGCTGGAGCTGCCCGACAGCCGCGCCGATGCGCTTAATCAAACCCCCGACCCCTTGGAAATCGCCATCGATAAGGCCGGCGCAATTTTCCTTGATGGTGATGCGATACCGGCCGCGGCGCTGGGCAGCCGTTTTGACCAGATCGCCGCCGAACAGAGCGATGCCGACCCCCGCCAGATCATCCTGCGCGCGGATAAAGATATCCGCTATGGTCAGATTATGACCGTGATGGGCGAGCTGAACCGTGCCGGGCTAAACAGCGTCAGCTTGGTGACGAATAGCGTGGGCAGCAGTGCGGGTGCGGGCGATATAGTCACCGCAGGTTCATCCGATGCAGAATAGTTAACGCCTTATGGATCGCACGGAACAAACCGGCCTGACCGCGGCGCTGCTTATTCACGCGCTGCTTGCGCTGTTGCTGTGGTTTGGATTGCAAAGGGCGCGCGAACCGTTGCCCAAACCGGACAGTATCAATGTGTCTTTGGTGGGGGAAATCGCGGCCCAATCCTCCGCGCCCGGTGCCGTGCAAGAGGAAGCGGCCGCCGCCGAAGCCGCCCCCATCGAGCAAGCCGCGCCCGAGCCGCCCGCGCCCCGCCCGCAGATTAAACCTGCGCCGATCATTGCGCCGAAACCGGCCCCCACGCCAAAGTTAAACCCGCCAAAGGCGGCGCAGCAATTGCCGCCCAAAAGCAAGCCCAAGGCGCCGGCCGAGACTAAACCCGCTCCAGCCGCCAAAAGCAAAGCCGCCGCAACCAATGCGCCAAAATCGGGCGGTTTCGGCAAGGATTTTGAAGGGCGCATCGCGGGCATCGGCGCCGCCTCTGCCGCCGGGGCCGCCAGCAGCCGATCCGCGGCGAGCGCGGGTACGGGCGCGGGTTCAGGCACCGCCGCAGGCACCGTAGCCAGCAAATCGGGCGCGGAGATACGCCGGTCGGTCACCACGGCGCTGGCCGGGCAAATCCGGCCATTTTTGCAATCCTGCGCGCCGTCGGGCGTTGATGTGGATAAGATCAGCACCTTTATAACCATCAACCTGGCAAGCAACGGCAGCGTGACCAGCGTTGCTTTTGACAAGCAAACCGGGGTGAATGATAGCAATAGCCCGCAAGCCGATCCGCTGCGCCAATGTGCGGTCAAAGCGGCCAAACAAGCATCGCCCTATCGCGGGCTCGATCCCGACTATCACGATCTTTGGAAAAGCCATAAAATGCAACTAAGGGCTCGGTAGTCAAAAATGGAAAATATCATGTCCAAAAATTCTATGCTTTCGCCGTTATCACGCCTTGCGGCGATGGTCCTGAAGGCGGCTTTGCCCGCCGCTGCGATCGTTGCGGCGGCGGGGTTTGCGCCCGCGCTTTTGGCGCAGACGCCGGCCGTTCCGCCCGCAGCGACGCCAGCAGAGGCGCAGGCGCAGGATGAGCCGGAATTGGTGGAATTTGAAACCGCCAAATTGCGCCGTATTGCGGTTCCCGCTTTCGTCGCACCCTCGCCCGCCGATACGCCAGCGGGCAACAGCACCAATTTGGGCCGCCAGATCGCCGAAGTGATCGCATCGGATATGCGCGCCAGCGGGCTGTTTGAACCGGCCGGGCCATCGGGGCTGCGCGCTATCACGCTTGGCGAAGTGACCGCACCGCAATATGATTTTTGGAAAGGCCGCGGCGTCGATCAATTGATTGAAGGTTTTATCCGTGTCGGCGCGGACGGCAATCTGACCATCGGCTGCTATCTTTATGATGTTACCTTTGCCGGGGAAATTACGCGGCTTGGCTTTGTGGTCACGCCCGGCGAATGGCGCCGCGCCGCGCATAAATGCGCCGATGCCTTTTATTCGCGGGTCACCGGCGAAAAGCCATTTTTCGACAGCCGGATCGCCTATATCGCCGAAAGCGGCCCCAAGGGAAACCGCATCAAGCGCCTGGCGATTATGGATAGCGACGGCGCGAACCATAAATTCATCACCAGCGGCCAAGCAACCGCGCTGACCCCGCGTTATTCGCCCAATTATCGCTCGATCCTATATCTGAGCTATACCGACGGCAATCCGCGTATTTATGTCTATGATGTCGATAGCGGGCGGCAACGGCTGATCACGCAAAGCCGCAACCCCACTTTCGCGCCGCGCTGGTCCCCCGATGGCAAGACCATCCTTTATTCGATGGCGATTGCGGGCAATAGCGACATTTATAAAATCTCGGTAAACGGCGGCGAACCGGTGCGGCTCACCTCCGCCCCCGGCATCGATGTCGGCGGCAGCTTTTCGCCCGATGGCACGCAGATTGTGTTTGAAAGCGACCGTTCGGGCAGTCAGCAGATTTACATTATGAATGCCGATGGATCGAACCCGCGCCGAATCAGCTTTCAAGGCGGCCGCTTTGCCACGCCCGAATGGAGCCCGCGCGGCGATTTGATCGCGGTCACCCGGATTGCAGGCGACTTTCGCGTGGGCACCATGCGGCCCGATGGATCAAATCTTCGTTTACTTACTGATAGTTGGCAGGATGAAGCGCCGACATGGGCGCCCAATGGCCGGGTCATACAATTCTTTCGCACCGCCAAAAATAGTGGTAAAACCGGGATATGGCAGGTTGATCTGACCGGCCGAAATGAGCGGCAATTGCCCACGCCGGTTGATGGTTCGGACCCGGCTTGGGGACCAGTATTGCCGTAAAAATGGGCTTTAACGGGGATTAATAGAAAGAGGACAGAGATGATGAATA
>JAKFUU010000066.1 GCA_021732525.1 Sphingomonadaceae bacterium
TCGCCGGATGGCGCCACGTCCGATGCGTCGCGCGATGCGGACAGCCCCCACCCCAACCCCTCCCCTGAAGGGGAGGGGCTTAAAGGCGCATCTGGCCCGGAAGGGGAGAAGGGCTTTGACCCCACGTCACCCCTCGCCGAATTCTTCCTCCGCCCCCGCCCCTTCCTCCCCGGCAATTTCGTCACCACGGACAGCGGCACCGGTCTTGTCCATATGTCGCCCGACCACGGTGAGGATGATTTCGAACTGTGTAAGGCGCACGGCATCGACCCGGTGTTTGCGGTGGAAGGCGACGGAAAATACCGCGCCGACTGGGCCTGGCTTGGCGGACAGGGTAGCGTCATCAACCCTAAATTCAATGCGCCCGATGGTCCGATCTGTAGCCGGTTAAAAGATACAGGGGCGCTGCTCGCGGCCAGCGCGGATTACCAGCATAGCTATCCGCATAGCTGGCGGTCAAAGGCCAAGGTCATCTATCGCTGCACCCCGCAATGGTTTGTGCCGATGGATAGGCCTATGTCTCCCCTCCCCTTCAGGGGAGGGGCCGGGGGTGGGGCCTCTCAGGTTAACTCTGCCGCGACCGACATGCCCCACCCCAACCCCGCCCGTGAAGGGGAGGGGCTTACGACGCTTCGCCAAAAGGCGACGCAGGCCATCGCCGACACCCGCTGGGTTCCCGAAAAGGGCCGCAACCGCATCGGTTCCATGGTCGAGGGTCGCCCCGATTGGGTGCTCAGCCGCCAGCGCGCATGGGGCGTGCCGATCACATTATTTGTGAACCGCAAGAACGGGCAATATTTGAATGACACCGCCGTCAACGCGCGCATCGTCGCCGCTGTCCGCGAAGAGGGCGTCGATGCCTGGGAAGCGGCGCGTGCGCAGGAATATCTGGGCGATGCCTATAATGCCGATGATTATGAACAGATATTCGACATTCTCGACGTCTGGTTTGATTCGGGCTGCACCCATGTCTTCACGCTCGAAAGCGGCAAATGGCCCGAGCTGCAATGGCCAGCCGACCTGTATCTGGAAGGCAGCGACCAGCATCGCGGCTGGTTCCAAAGCTCGCTGCTGCAAAGCTGCGGCACGCGCGGCCGTGCACCCTATAATGCGGTCCTCACCCATGGTTTCACCATGGACCAAAAGGGCATGAAAATGTCCAAATCGGTGGGCAACACCGTTGATCCGCTCAAAGTGATGGAAAATAGCGGCGCGGATATCATCCGGCTGTGGGCGCTATCGGTGGATTTTACCGAGGACCACCGGATTGGCGATGAAATATTGAAAGGCGTGGGCGACAGTTACCGCAAATTGCGCAACACATTTCGCTATCTGCTCGGCGCGCTGGAGGGATTTTCGGACGCGGAAAAGGTGGCCGTGGCGGATATGCCCGAGTTGGAGCGCTATATGCTGCATCTGCTTGGCGACATGAACGCGAAGCTGAAAGCCGCAGTCGATGATTATGACTTTAACAGCTATGTCCGCCTGCTCACCGATTTTGCCAATGAAGATCTGTCGGCCTTCTTCTTCGATATCCGCAAGGATTGCCTCTATTGCGATGTGAATCCGGCAACGGGCGCGCAGTCGGATAAGCGCAAAGCCTACCGCACTTTGCTCGACATATTGTTCCACGCGCTCGTGCGCTATGCCGCGCCGGTGCTGGTATTCACGAGCGAGGAAGTGTGGGGGACAAGATTCCCCGATGAAGGTCAAGGAACCAATAGCTCGGTGCATTTGCTCGAATGGCCGAAATTACCCCTGACTCCAGCCGCCGCCCGTCATCCCGGCGAAAGCCGGGATCTCCTCGCCGAGGGGGATACGGACGGGGATTCCGGCTTTCGCCGGAATGACGAATTTGAAAATCGTTGGGAAAGCGTTCGTTATCTGCGTAATGTTGTGAATGAAGCGATAGAACCCTTGCGCCGGGAAAAGATCGTTGGTTCTGGATTGGAGGCTGAAATTGAACTCTTCGCACCAGAGTCGATGCACGCGCGATTAGCGGGGCTAGACCTTGCCGAACTATTCATCGCGTCGAGTGTGAAGCTGACAACTAAACCCGATACAGAAGCGTCAACGGCAAAGCCAACCCGAACCACCCACCACAAATGCGGTCGTTGCTGGCGGCATCTGCCCGACGTGGCAGGCGACGGTGCGCTGTGCGGGCGGTGTGCGGATGTGGTTGGTGGGTAAGCTTCTTCGCGCCAACATCTCAATGTCCCGTCACCCTGAACTGGTTTCAGGGTCCATCGCTCCGCACAGATCTGCCTTGACTGCACAATGGATGCTGAAACAAGTTCAGCATGACGGACTTTAGGGCTAAGGGGCAATTTATGACCATAACTCACAACCCCAAATATCGCCTTCAAGGCATCATGCTCGCCTCGTTAATCTTCATCGCGGATCAGGCGGTGAAATATATCATGATCGGCCCGTTGCAATTGCAAAGCCGGGCGCAGATCAAGCTGATCCCGTTTTTTGATCTCACTTGGGCGGAAAATCGCGGGGTTTCGATGGGATTTCTGGAGGCGAATAGCGAGACGCAGCGCTGGATGCTCGTGGGCCTGACTGCGCTGATCGCTACAATCGTCGCCGTGTGGATGGCGCGCGAAAAATTGCGTGGCGATGTGCTGGCGCTCGCCATGGTGCTCGGCGGGGCGCTGGGCAATATTACCGACCGGGTGCGCTATGGCTATGTTGTCGATTATGCCGACCTGCATATTGGCGCATTCCGGCCCTTTTATATCTTTAACCTGGCCGATGCCTGTATTTCGATCGGCGTGGCGATATTGCTTGCCCGCGCTTTTTGGATGCGCGAAAAGAATGATGGCGGCAAAGATAATGTTGAAACAGTGTCAGATTGAGTTCATGAGTGCCCCGCTATCGGCGGATGATGATAAATGGAGTGAGTTTATGGGTAAATTTTTGACGGCATCGGCGGCGTTGGCGGGCGTGTTGGTGCTTTCGGCCTGCGGATCGAGCAGCGTTTTTGACCGCGACCGGCCCGATGAATTTGCGGTATCGCGCGCCGCCCCATTAATCGTTCCACCTGATTTCGCGCTCACCCCGCCGCAGCCGGGCGCGCCGCGCCCGCAAGATGGCGATACGCAGCAGCAAGTGCTGGAGGCGCTGTTTGGCGGGGCCGCCGCGCGCTCTGCCGCTGAAAGCGCGGTGACCCGGGGCGCGGGCACCGCTGAACCCGGAATCCGCAGCTCGGTTGGCGATCCCGCCACCAACACGGTGAATAAAGGCAGTGTCACCCGCGATATTATTGCGGCACCCGAAGGTGACGGCCAAAATGCGCAGGCGGCAACGCCGCAGTTATAATAACGCCAGCATCACGCCGGAACTTTATCCCGTTTCACCGTAATCACTTGCGGATAGGTGAATTCGAGCAAGCCTTCCTTGCCATATTCGGCGCCAAAGCCCGATTGTTTATGGCCGCCAAAAGGTGCAAATGGCGACAGGTGCAAAAATTCATTCACCCATATGGTGCCGGTTTCCAGCTGTTCGGCCACGCGCACGCCTTCATCCGCATCGGCGGTCCATACGGCCCCTGCCAGGCCATATTCGGATGCATTGGCGCGGGCGATCGCCTCATCAACCGTTGAAAATTTCATCAATGGCATGATTGGGCCAAATTGTTCCTCGGCCACGATCCGCGCATTTTCGGGCGGATTATCGACAATCGTGATCGGCATATAATATCCCGGCACATCGGGATCATGATTCCCGCCGACCAGGAATTTATAGCCATTATCCTTGGCATCTTGGACCAGCTCAATCACCCGGTCATATTGCTTTTTATTTTGAATGGGGCCAACCGCGGTGCCTTGCTGCGCGCCGTCGCCCACCTTCACGCCCTTGGCATATTCGGCGATCGCGGCGGATAATTCATCATAAATATCTTCGTGAATGTAAATCCGTTTCGCCGCGACGCAAATTTGCCCGGCATTGGTGAAGCTCGACCAGAAAAGCTGTTCGGCCACTTTTTTCACATCGGCGTCGGGCAAGACGATGGAAGCATCATTCCCGCCCAATTCCAGCGTGATGCGTTTCAGGTCTTTCGATGCGCCTTCCATGATTTTCTTGCCCGTCGCGGTCGATCCGGTGAAGGTAATTTTATCGATATCGGGATGCGCGGTCATCAACGGGCCCAGGCTATCTTCGCCAGTGATGATGTTGATCACGCCGGGCGGCGCGGCGTCTTTAATCAGCTCGGCCAGACGCAAAGTGGTAAGCGGGGTGAAAGGTGAGGGTTTGAGCACGATGGTGCAGCCCGACAATATGGCGGGCGCGATTTTCTGCACCGCCATCATCACCGGGAAATTCCACGGCACGATGCCCGCGACCACGCCCACCGGCACGCGGCGGGTGCGCGACAGCCGCGTTTCGCTATCTTCGTTAATCTCATCATCCAGATCCAGCGTCGATTGCGCGCCGGCCATCATCGATGCGCCGATGACTTCGCCGATCGCTTGCTTATGCGGCTTGCCCTGTTCGGACGTGAGCAAGCGCATCAACTCATCGCTATTTTCCTTGATGATCGCGGCAATTTTCTGCACCGCGGCGCGGCGGGTTTCAATCGGGGTTTTCGACCATGTCTTGAAAGCCGCGCGCGCGGCGGCAACGGCGGCATCCAACTCATCCGCGCCGCAAGCGGGCACTTGGCCGATCACTTGTTCGTTGGCGGGATTCACAACGTCGAGCCACTGGCCATTGTCGGTCATTTCGCCGCCAATTAGATTTTTATACGTCGTTGCCATCATATCTTCTCCTGTGAGTCGTGCTTACCCCAATATTCGTCCCTCAATAGCCGCTTGTAAAGCTTGCCGGTATCATGGCGGGGCAGCTCGGCTCGAAAATCGATCTGGCGCGGAATTTTCACCCCCGATAATTTTTCGCGCGCATAGGCGGTCAGTTGATCGCGCAGCGTGTCATCGGCATCCGCCATATCCACCGGCTGCACCACCGCGATCACTTGTTCGCCCATTTCGTCATGCGGACCGCCAATCACCGCGACATCGGCAACCGAAGGATGGGTGATCAGGTGATTTTCAATCTCTTGCGGATAGATATTCACCCCGCCCGAAATGATCATAAAGCTTTTGCGGTCGGTAAGATACAGATAGCCATCCTCATCCACCCAGCCAACATCGCCCAGCGTGGTCCAGCCCCTGCTATTCCGGCTCGATGATGTTTTCTCGGGATCACCGTGATATTCAAATATCCCATTGGGATTTTCGAAAAAGATCGTGCCTTCGCTCCGCGCCGACAGCTCGGTTTCATTGTCGTCGGCCATGATATGGACGGTGCCGATCACCGCTTTGCCGACGCTGCCTTTATGGTCCAGCCAGTCTTTTGATCCGATGAAGGTCATGCCGTTGCCTTCGGACCCGGCATAATATTCCTCAATCACCGGTCCCCACCAATCGATCATCGCCGCTTTTACCGGCACCGGGCAAGGCGCGGCGGCATGGATCGCGCAGGTGAGCGACGATAGATCATATTGGCCGCGAACAGCCGCCGGCAATTTGAGCATCCGCACAAAATGCGTCGGCACAAATTGGCCGCAAGTGACCTGATATTTGGCAATCGCGGCCAGCACGCCTTCGGGATCAAATTTCTGCATCATCACAACCGTGCCGCCAATTTTATGCACCGCCATCGACCAGCGCAAAGGCGCGGCGTGATAGAGCGGTGCGGGCGAGAGATAGACGCTGCCTGCATTCAGCCGGTATAGCCCCATGGCGAGCATCACCAAAGGAGTGGCCGCCGCAATATCGGGATCGGCGGGGACCGGGATCCGCACGCCCTTGGGCCGACCGGTCGTGCCGCTCGAATAAAGCATATCGACGCCCGCACGTTCATCACCCACGGGCGTTGCCGGCATCGCCGACAAGGCGGCTTCCACCGCGCGATAACCCGCGATATCGCCGCCATAGGAATAACACCGGGCCGGTGTGTTCAAACGCTGCGCCAACGCGCCATTGGCCGCCGACAAGATAAACAGCTTTGCGTCCGAATTTTCCAATATATAATCCGCTTCATCCGCCGTCAGCCGCGACGATAGGCAAACATAACGCAGCCCCGCCCGCTGCGCACCCCACACGAAATTATAATAATCGGGGGTATTTTCGAGCATGATGGCGACGACATCTTCATGGCCAAGGCCCTGGCTGCGGTAAAATTGCGCGGCGCGGTTGGACCCTTCATCAAGATCGCGGTAGCTGCGTATTTCGCCGGTTTCCGCAACGATAATCGCGGGCGTATCGGGATGGGTGCCGGCATGAACGCTGGGATGCACGGTTTACTCCCCCTGCCAGTTGGGTTTACGTTTTTCGGCAAAGGCCAGCGCGCCTTCTTTTGAATCTTTCGATAGCATAACTGGCATGGCAATTTCCGCCTGTTTCTTCCACATTTCGGCCGACGACCAATCACCGCGTTCATTCAATATGCGCTTGCTGGCGATCAACGCCAAGGGGCCATTTGCGGCCACAATTGCCGCCAGTTCGAGCGCGCCTTCAACCGCGGCACCTTCGGTGATGCGGTTGACAAAGCCCACCTCATAGGCGCGCTGGGCCGAGAAAAAATCACCGGTCAGCGCCAGCTCCATCGCGATCCTTTTGCCCATAATTGCGGGCAACGACAACAGCCCGCCGCCCGCCGCAACGAGCGCGCGTTTCACTTCGGGAATGCCGAATTTCGCTTGGCTGTTGGCGACCAGCAGATCGCAAGCGGTGGCAATTTCCATCCCGCCCGCCAGCGCATAGCCGTCAACCGCGCCGATCAAGGGTTTTTTCGGCGGGGCTTCGATAAATCCGGCAAAGCCCTTGCCCTTCACGATGGGAAGTTCGCCTTGCAAAAAAGCTTTCAAATCCATGCCCGAACAAAATGTGCCGCCTGCCCCGGTGATGATCCCGGCATTCAGGCTCCTGTCGCTGTCGAGCTGCTCCATCGCTGCGGCGATACCCTCCGCCACTGCGCGGTTGACGGCATTTTTCGCCTCGGGCCGGTTGATGGTGATGATCAGGACGCCGTCTTGGCTTTCGGTGATAACTTCGCTCAAGCTTTCTCTCCTCAACTCTCTTAATTTTGTCAGCTAACCATGATTTTTTGATATTCAGAGCATAAAAATAAACACCTCGTCATTCCCGCGAAAGCCGGAATCCATCTCCTAAATTTGAATTTCAACCAAGCTTGTTTGATTTTGACAGGTCAGGAGATGGATTCCCGCCTGCGCGGGAATGACGGTATTTTTAACGGAATTGATTTTTTGAATGTCAACATTACCTCGTTTTGGGCAAGCCCAAAACATGCTCGCCAATGATATTGCGCTGAATTTCGCTGGTGCCGCCGCCGATGGTGGCGGAAAAGCTGTTCAAATAGGCGCGGTGCCAATAGCCATCATCCTGCGCGCCCGGATCGCCAACATAATAGCCCGCGCGCGTGCCCAAAAATTGCAAGGAAAATTCGGTCAGCTCGCGCACCAATTCGGTGCGGGCGAGTTTGTTCATCAGCGCCAGGCCCATCGGCCGATCCTGATTGAGCGGGGCCATCCGCCGGCGTTGATTGTTCAAATTGAGCGCCTGAATATCGATCATAAAACCCGCCAGCCGGTCGCGTATCACCGGATCATCGAGCAGCGGCTTGCCGCCGCGCCTTGCCTTGCGGGCCAGATCAACGATGGCCAGCACATCCATTTCCTTGACGAAATATCCGCCCGCCGGGTTGACCTTTGCCCCGCGTTCATATTCGAGCGTCTTCATCGCCATCGACCAGCCATGCCCTTCTTCCCCCATCAGCCCCGATGCCGGAATCCGCGCATCGGTGAAGAAACATTGCGTGAAACCATATTCGCCGGTGAGTTTTTTTAGCCGCCGTGTTTCGACGCCCGGAATTTTCATCGGCGCGAGGAAAAATGACAGCCCGGCATATTTGCTCTGCCCCGGATCATTGCTCGTGCGTGCCAACAGGATCATGTAATCCGCCCGGTCGCCCAGCGATGTCCAAATTTTCGACCCGTTGATAACATAATGATCGCCGCGGCGCACCGCCTTGGTATGCGCGCTGCCCAAATCGCTGCCATGTTCGGGTTCGCTAAAGCCTTGGCACCAGATTTCTTCGGCGCTCAGCATCGGTTTGATGAAACGGCGTTTGTCTTCCTCGCGGCCCAAATCGAGCAGCAACGGCCCGGTCCAACCATTGCCGATGGCGTTGATCATGATCGGCGCGTCATGCTGTTTCATGATCCGCGTGGCGATCCTTTGATATTCGGGATGCATGCCGCGTCCGCCATATTCGGCCGGCCAGCTCATCCCGAAATAACCCGCCTCATAAACCTTGCGCTGCCAATCGCGCAGAAAGTCAAACTGCTGATCGGTGGAAACCTCCATGAAGGTCAGCGGCAGCATAAAGCCGGGGTCGGCGGTGACATTGGCCGCGAACCAGCCATTGCATTGCGCCTCAAAATCGGCAAGTTCCTGGCCGCTGGGTGCAGGCGCAATATGGCTCATCGGGCGACTCCTCTCACGCCATTTAAGTGGGCGATTAAACGGCGGATTGCAAGCGCATTTCGGCGCGCTTTACCCCCGTTTGAATGGCGTCATTTCGCCCAGAAATTCGATCTCGCGTGCCACCGCCTGTTCTTCGCGGCGCAGAAAATCGGCAATAGCCGCGCGAAAGCCCGGATCGGCGATATAATGCGCGCTATAGGTCGGCACCGCCTCATACCCGCGCGCCAGCTTATGTTCGCCCTGCGCGCCCGCCTCAACCCGCGCCAGGCCGCAACCGATCGCATAGTCAATCGCCTGATAATAACATAGCTCGAAATGCAGGAAGGGGATATCCTCGGTGCAGCCCCAATAGCGGCCGTAAAGGCAATCGGGACCGACGATATTGAGCGCGCCGGCGACGCGCCGATCGCCGCGATAGGCGATAAACAGCACCAGCTTCTCCCCCATCATCCGGCCCAGATGATCAAAAAATTCGCGCGTCAAATAGGGCCGCCCCCATTTGCGCATGCCGGTATCTTGGTAGAATATCCAAAAGGCATCCCAATCATCCGCCGTTATCTGCGCCCCAGTCAGCCGTTCGATCCGAGCCGCGCCTTGCGCCGCCGCCCTTTCCTTGCGGATCGCTTTGCGTTTGCGCGAGGATAGCGCGTCCAGAAAATCATCAAAATTGCCATATCCGCGGTTGCACCAATGAAATTGGCTGCCGGTGCGGATCAACCAGCTCGCATCGCGAAATAGCGCAAGCTGCGCGGGCTCTACAAATGTCGCATGCGCCGAGGATAACCCATTTTGTTGCACCACCGCCTGCGCCGCCGCCAGCAAGGATGCCGCTAACGATGGATCGCGGAGCAACAAGCGCGGCCCCGGAACGGGCGAAAAAGGCGATCCAATTTGCAGCTTGGGATAATATTGCCCGCCCGCGCGTTCATAAGCATCGGCCCAATGATGGTCAAAAATATACTCGCCCTGGCTATGCGATTTGAGATAAGCGGGCAGCGCGCCGATGATCTCATCGCTGCCGCTGCATATGGTGATCGGTGCGGGCGACCATCCGCTGTTCGGCCCGACGCTGCCCGATATTTCCAGCGCCGACAGGAAAGCATGGCTGGTGAAGGGGTTGCCATCATTCAATCGGTCCCACGCTGCGGCATCTATATCCGCAACCGCCTTGCCGATTGTTGCATAAAGCTCAGTCATCAACGCTCCCGGCGGCTTCAGCCCCTTATCGCCACCACCGCGTCAATCTCGACCGTCGCATCCAGCGGCAAAACCGGCACCGACACCGCCGATCGGGCATGTTTGCCGGCATCGCCAAACACCGCCTCCATCACATCGGACGCGCCGTTGGCCACTTTGGGCTGATCGGTAAAATCGGGCGTGGATGCCACAAAAACGCCCAGCTTCACGATCCGTTCCACCCGGTTCAAATCGCCCAGCGCCGCCTGCATCTGCGCGATTATCATCAGCGCGCAGGCCCGCGCCGCCGCCTGCCCCTCTTCCAACGTCCGCTCCGGCGGATTTTCACCATTACCCAGCTTGCCGGTTATCAATATGCCGCCAATGAAGGGCAATTGGCCCGAGATATAGAGCATTCCGCCCTGCGCGACGGTGGCGACATAGGCGGCGACCGGCGCCGCCGCCTTTGGCAGGGTTATTCCCAATTCGGTTAAACGTGCGTCGATATTCATACGGTCTCCAATTCGATTTTGGCGGCGGGAAGGCCCATGGTTAATTTTTCTTCGATCCAGATATGCGCAGCATCCCAATCGTCAATCCGCGCATGGGCAAAAGGTGCCGGTTCAAAATGCCGCGCCATCAAAGGTTCGCCGATCATATGCAACCGCCACACATCGGGGCTGATATCATTCACCGATTCATGATGACCGCTCATATCGTCGATAAAGACCGTGACCGAGGGTTGATATTCCGCCTTGATCCGCGCCAGCGCTTCGCCTTTCGGGCCCTGGTTGGTGAAGACCGGGGCGTTAATGCCCGCCGCCTTTAACTGCGCGCTGCGTGCCTCGGCCCGGTGATCCTGCAAATTGGTCAGGATGGCGATATCGGCCATTTCGGAAAGCTGGGTCAGCGCCGCAACCGCGCCGGGAATGGCGGGTTGCTGGTCCATAGCCGCGTCAAAAAATCCGCCGAGCAAATGCCAAACTTTGGCTGGCTCGACCAAGCTGCCGTCATGGCGGTAGGTTAATGCGCGGCTAAAATCATGATCATCAAGGCTGAAATTAATATCATGCGCGCTCCCCACCCAATTGCGGAAGGGCACGACCATATAAAGCAGCACTTCATCGCAATCGCTGATTATCAACGGTCTGCTCATCGGGGTTTACCCATAATCATTCGATCCTTCCAATTCGCGCCGCGCCGCCACCATCGCCTGCGGGCTGACATCGATGGCGATAGAACAGGCGATCAAGTCAGGCTCATGACTTTCCAGAAAGGAAAGCACCGCCGCTTGCAAGCCTGCATCTTTAATCCCGGCGCGCAAAGCCGCCGGCGTCAACCCGGTCAGCGCCAACAGCCGCTGCGAACGCGCATCATCGCCAAGCGCCCAGGCCAAGGCTTGCATGGCCAGCACGGCGGGGTCGCCATAATTTTGATTTAATTTGCTCACGCCCTTCGTTTAAGCCTTGTATGCGCGGGGGCAAGGTGGGAAAGACGCAGCATGCCAAAAAAATTGATGCCAAGTAAGGTGATGATCGTTGAAGATAACGAGCTTAATCTGAAGCTATTTACCGATCTGCTGGCGGCGCATAAATTCATCGTCGAAGGCGTCCGGGATGGCCGGTTGGCCATGGAACAAGCGCGGATATTTGCGCCCAATCTTGTCATTATGGACATCCAATTGCCGCATGTGTCGGGTTTGGATTTGATCGAAGCCATGCAGAAAGATGATGGCTTGAAATCCATCCCCATCCTTGCGGTGACCGCTTACGCCGGCAAAGGCGATGAAGACCGGATCATGGCGGCGGGCGCGCGCGGTTATCTGTCAAAGCCGGTTTCGGTGATGAAATTTTTGGAAGCCGTGCGCGCCATATTGGGGTGAGGCCCGAATCAAAAAGGGCGCCGAACGCGCCCCAATCGATAGCCTTCAAAAAGCAGGCTTAACGGCTTACTTAATCTTGGCTTCTTTAAATTCAACATGCTTGCGCGCCACCGGATCATATTTGCGAAAGCTCATTTTTTCCGTTGTGTTGCGCGGGTTTTTCTTGGTTGTGTAGAAAAACCCTGTGTCAGCTGTGCTGAGCAATTTGATTTTGATAGTGGCTGGCTTCGCCATGGCCCGTTCCTTTATTTCATAATGCTTGAATGAGAAAAGGCGCAATATCGCCCGCTTTCAGACGCGGGCTAATGTCGGTCTTGAAGGGGAAAGTCAAGCGGATTGAATCGCAACCGCTCGCGACAATAGCCAAGGTGGCGGGCAAAATGCATCTTCACGCAATATTAACCATAAAAATGCTAGGCTCAGGACTCATTAATTGATCCAGAAGATGAAGGTTGCTGCGATGCAGATGGCGGATAGGAACATCTGACCTTCGGTCAGCAACAGGATCAACGGTCTCCCCTTGCCATCACATACGGCGTGCAGCTTGGAGTTCAAACCACCTTTGGTGCGCCCGATACGTCTGGGGGCGCAGCGAAATGATGTGGGGGATCATTGCAGCAAGCCGCTTTTTTAAAAGGCTGGCAGCGGTTCGGTGCGCCTTCAGATGCGTCGCGTCGATCATCAACTGATCAGGCTTGCCGCCCTTGGCTGCGAGGCCTGCGAATATCTTGTTGAACACGCCCATCGCGCTCCAGCGGATAAACCGATTGTAGATCGTCTTGTGTGGGCCATATTCAGCAGGAGCGTCGCGCCAACGACATCCATCGCGGATCACAAATATAATCCCACTGATGACCCGCCGATCATCAACCCTGGGAATACCATGCGACAGCGGAAAATACGGCTTAATCTTGCGCATCTGCGCCTCGGTCAACCAAATCAAATCACTCATAGCAATGCCTCCTTTGCACCGCCATTGAATCAACCTCGAACCACGTATGCAAGCAGTTTAATAGGTCCTGAGCCTAAGCGTGACGCGATTAACCGGTGCCCATTTAATCGCATCACGCTGTAGCTATCCCCCAATAGTCAGAATGTGGCGCGGACACCGGCGGTATAGCGCGCGCCAGTTCTGGTGTAAGTGAGCAGGCGGTTGGGAAAGCGGGAGAAGTCGCGTGTGTCTTCGCCCAGCACGTTCAAACCTTCGGCA
>JAKFUU010000065.1 GCA_021732525.1 Sphingomonadaceae bacterium
CTGTTACCCCTTTTACTTGCAACAGCTCGCTACGATCGGCCAGCAGGCGGTTGGGCGGCAGAGTGGGTATTTCCAGCCCGCGGTAATAAGCATCCTCTGCCCCTGCCGGTAATGCCTGCTGATCGCTATCGATCGCGTCGGCCAAAGATTGTGCAATCACCTCGGCATCATTGCGGGGAACTTGCAACAACGACATCAGATCCGCAAATTGGTCTATCGTCACACGATTGGCAAAATAGGAAATTTGCCCATCATTGCCCGTGTTCGCATTAACTAGGCTATTTAAGTTGAAACAATTGCTATGGTCCTTCAAGCGAGCCGTCGCCAAGCCGCGATCGACGGGTATCGGCGTTTCCCGGTCCAACCAATCGCCCGCCAAAGTGGTTTGCGCAGGCTCGCGCGCAATCAAATCTTCGAGCCTGGATAAAGCAATGGTTTCGGCGGCATAGCCATAATAACGCGCCTGCGTTATTGCCGCGCCATTGACCGCAAGCCGGGTTGACAATTGCAATCGGTCGAGCGCCGTCGCCGCAATCACTGCCATAATCGCAACGAGCAACAGAACGGTCAACAGCGCCGCACCAAGTTCGTGATCCGGAAGATATTCACTCGGCGCTGGTTTCATGGAAGACCGCCGGAGAAAAGCGTTTTTCTCAGCCATTTGGGACCCCGCTTTGGTTTTGGCCTTGGCCTTGGCCTTGGCCTTGGCCTTGGCCTTGGCTTTGGCCCTGTCCTTGGCCCCCACTTTGACTTTGCCCTTGCCCTTGACTGTTCCCTTCTTCTTCACCGCGCGGCTCCGCTGGACGAAGCTGCGTGCCCACCAGCATCATCATACGGAATGGCGGGCGCGATTTGGGCGTTATCGTCAATTCGGCGGCGCGCGGAATTTCCAGCGGATCGGCAAAGCTCCAATCGCTGCGCCATTGCCCCGCGCGGTCGCGAAAACGCACCGAAACCGAGGTTAGCTCATCAAGCAATATCACCGCCGGCATCGCCGCCGCGCCATCCGCACCGCGCCAACTTATCCGGCGCAGCGCACCATCCGAAAAGTCATAACCAATTCGGGCAATCGCCGATGCGCCATCAACATTTCCTGCCGACAGCCCGGTTCGCGTGAATATAAAAAGCGCCCTTCCGCCGGTGTTATCTTGCCCCAAGGCGCCTGGATTGCTGGTAAAAGCGGCCTGCGCGCGGCCCAGCGAATCGCGAACCGGACGCGGGACAACTTGCGCCAGATCTGATTCGATCAAATTGGCGCTGCGCATCAAGGCGCTGTGACCGCTCAGCCTGTCTTTCAACGCAATCTGGCCATCGGCGCTGCTGCGCAGTAAGGTGACGCCAGCGGCCGATATCAGCCCAAAGACAAACAGCGCAACCAGCAGCTCGACCAGCGTAAAGCCCTGTTGCCGCAGCGGCGCAGCATTTATCATAGCGCCAACGGCCTTGCCAGTTGCAGCCGCGCGCGCCGTCCATCGTCACCGATCACGATAATGTCAACGCGAACAAGGCGCGCGTCATCGGTTCTTCGAATATTCTGCGTCCATTGATAGCCGATACCGCCGTTAACCTCCCGGCCGCTGCTTTGCCCTAACGCGGGCGGCGCGGGATTTGAGAGTAGCTCGGCGGCGCGATTGCGCACCACTTGCCAAGCCAAATCATGCGATACCACATCACTTGCGGAACGGATCGAAAAAGCTTGCAGCCGGATGATAGCGAGCGCAGCCAGCGCGAAAATCGCCAGCGCAACCATGACTTCGAGCAAGGTAAAACCGCTCTGCGTGGTGGCAGGTATTTTAGCATATTTATTTGGCAAGGCTAACGTCCCCCGATGCGCTGACATTAATTTCCGCGATCGCCTCATCATTACGTAGCTGCAAATTAACCGGGGCGGAGGGCAATCCGGTTTGATCAAAAACCATCCGTGTTTGTTTTTGCCGGGTATCGCCGTCAACCGCCGCAATCTGTGTCCCATTGGTCCAGTTTACCTGACGAAAAGATTGACCCACCGCGGGCAACCACTGGCCGCTGCGCCGTTGTTCAAAACCATATCCCGATGGCCGAAACCATACCGCCATGGGCCGCGATTCAAGCACAGCCTCATCGCGCAACGCGGCAATGCGCGCGGCCATCCGCTCGGCATCTTCGCGTAAAGCAGCCCCCTGTCCCGGCAAAGTCAGAATCACCGCCGCCGATGCCAATCCGATCAGGAAAATCACCACCAGCAGCTCGATTAGCGTAAAGCCAGCCGGAGAAATTGCGGCGCCGGGCACAGAGGACGGAGAGGCATTTCGAGAGGGACGAAGATGCCGAAGAACTTGAGAAAAATGACGGGCAACGGAGCGAAACGCAGCTTTTGTCTTCATTCGAAACCAAAGCGGTCTAATCGCTGTAAATATCCGCATTTTCATTCTCACCGCCCGGCGCGCCATCGGCACCCAGCGAATATACGTCGAAACCCCCACTTCGTCCAGGAAGGCTATATTGATAAGGTCGGCCCCAAGGATCATTGGGCAGTTTTTTGATATATCCGGCGCGGCCGCCGCTTGCCGGACCCGAAAGCAAAGCCTGCAATCCATCGCCAGCGGCAGGATATACCGCATTATCAAGACGATATATCTCCATCGCTTGGCTCAAAGTGGCAATGTCGGCCTTGGCCTTTTGCACCATCGCCTTATCCTGATTCGGCAACACCGCCAACACGACTACAGTCGTCAGCAACCCCAAGATAAACACGGTCACCAACATTTCCACCAGAGTGAACCCATTGGGCTTAACCGCAAGCCCTTTTGCATCAACCGCTTCGATCGATTTTTTCGGCTTCATCCGCCTACGGTATTTTTCATCCGGCATCCGCATATCCGTTAACAAGTTGAAGATTATCTTTAATTTCAACATTTCTAAATTCCCGCCAAATTTTGCAATTGCAGAATAGGCAGGAGAATGGACAAAATGATGACGGCGACCAAACCGCCCATAATTACTATTATGATCGGTTCTAACATCGACAAAGCCGCCGATGTAAAATTATCAAATTCACGTTCCAGATAATCCGCGGCGCGCGCCAGCATCATGTCAAGCTGCCCCGCGCTCTCTCCGCCCGCGGTCAGATAAACCAGCAATGGCGGAAAAACGCCGCTTGCCCGCATCGCCCCCGATAGACTGCCGCCGCTGCGCACCGCCTCTACCATATCGTCATTCGCTTGTCGGAGCACGCGGTTGGAAACCGTTTCGCGGGTCAGCTTCAATCCTTCCAATAACGGCAGGCGGCTTGAAACCATGGTCGATAAGGTTCGCGCCAAGCGGGCGGCATTCAAATCCCGAATCAACCGCCCGATAAAAGGCAAGCGCAGCAATGTCCGGTCCACGGCAAGACGAAAGCCATCATTACGCAGCGCAAAAATGAACATAACGATAGCCAGCGCCGCCACAATCAAAATCACCCCATAATATTGCGCCAAAAAAGCCGAAACCCCCATCACGATCCGGGTTACCAAGGGCAATTGTTGATCGACATCATCAAATTGTTCGACAACGCGCGGAACCACCGAAATCATCAACCCCGACACCACCAATATCGCAACCAGCGCCAGAATAATCGGATAGGCAAGCGCGGAAAGCAGTTTTCCGCGCATCTCCGCCTGACGCTCCAGTAAATCTGCCAATCTTTCCATAATATCGGGAAGGCTGCCCGAGCTTTCGCCTGCGGAAATCATCGCGCGGTATAATGGCGGGAAACTGCGCGGTTCGCGCCGCATCGCTTCGGAAAGTCGCTGCCCCTCCAAAAGGCCCGCATGCGCTTCCCCCACGATCGCGCGGACATGCGCCTTCTCACTTTGCCGGCTGATTGTCCGCAAGGCTTCTTCCAGCGGCGAAACCTGCGTTAACGACGCCAATTGCCGGGTGAACAGCGCCAATTGCTTGGATCCTAACTTCTTTGGTCGGCGAAAAGCGGGAAGAGAATATTTCGCAGCGATTTCTATAGATTTTGGCTCCGTAATGCCGACCACATACAGCCGTTGCTTTTCCAATCTTTCCCGCGCGGCGCGGTCCGATTCCGCGCTGATCCGGCCTCGTTTTTCCCGGCCATGGGCATCGATCACATGGTAGGCAAATTCAGACATGAGCCAGCGTTTCGCCGCGCGATATTCGCACGGCTTCTTCGGGTGTTGTTTCGCCCGACCGCACCAGTTTGCGCGCTGCGGAGTTGAGGTTGGGCTGTTTCAAAAAGGCGTGGCGGGCGATGATGGATTCGTCGCCACCTTCGTTAATCAACCGCCGGATGGTATCATCCACCCGGATCGCTTCAAAAACGCCGATCCGCCCCTGATACCCGCTATTCTTGCAAGTGGGGCACCCCACCGCGCGATATACCACCGTACCCCGGTCAAAACCGAGCAGCGAGGCGACGCTGCCGTCGGCCTGCACCGCTTCGCGGCATTCGGGGCATAGTCGGCGCACGAGCCGCTGCGCAATCACCGCGCGCAAGGTCGAGGCGAGCAGAAATGGTTCAATCTTCATATCGCGCATCCGGGTGATCGCGCCAATGGCATCATTGGTATGCACCGTGGAAAGCACCAAATGCCCGGTTAAGGCCGCTTGCACCGCGATATCGGCGGTTTCCTTATCGCGAATTTCGCCGATCATCACCACATCGGGATCTTGCCGCAAAATCGCGCGTAACCCGGCGGCAAAAGTCATCCCAACCTTGTTATTCACCTGCGTTTGGCCGATACCTTCCACCGCATATTCCACCGGATCCTCGACCGTCAGGATATTGCGCGTGCCGTCATTCAACTCCTTCAGGCCGGCATAAAGCGTCGTCGTTTTGCCCGAACCAGTTGGCCCGGTGACCAGAATAATACCGTTGGGTTCGGCCAAGGCTTCGGACAATATCTGCTGCGTATCCTCCGACAAACCAAGCAAATTGAGCGAGATGAAAGCATTGTCTTTATCCAATATCCGCATCACCACCCGTTCACCCGCGCTGCTCGGCAATGTCGACACGCGGACATCAACCAGCTTTCCGCCCAGCGTGATGCCAATCCGGCCATCTTGCGGAATCCGCCGTTCGGCAATATCAAGCCGGGCCATCACTTTGATCCGGCTAACCACCACCGGGGCGACATGCGGCGGCATGCGCAGCCGTTCTTGCAACACCCCATCCACCCGCATTCGCACGACCAGGCCGGTTTCATAAGGTTCGATGTGAATATCCGAAACCCCCTGTCGCACCGCTTCGGCGATGATACCATTGATCAAGCGAATCGCCGGTGCATCATCGGCGCTGTCCAGCAAATCTTCCGCCGTGGGCAAATCGGCGGTCAAAAGATCGCGGTTGTCCAGGTCAGCATCAAAGGCGTCGGCCATGGCCGCGGCGCTGCCGTCCATCGCATAATGATCGGACAGATATTTGTCGAAGCGCGCGCTATCCACTTGTTCCACGTCAAAGGGCATGCTCAAATAACGGCGGATTTCAAGCAGCATCACCGGATCGGCATCCTGCCGCATGGCCACGGCAATCCGGCCTTCTTCTTCCGCCAAAAGCACGAAACCATGTTTGCGCGCGAAGGAATAAGGAATATCTAACGGCGGCCGCGCAAACGCGGAAACGGCCTCAGTGGCAGTTTTCCGGCCATCATCATCGCCATATGCTTCCTGCTCCTGATCCCCGCGCGTGATTTTCACGGCAATGTCTCGCTGGGCGGAACGTCTACCGGCGTGATTTTGGCGGGCGGGCGCGGCGGCGATCCATCCGCCGCCTCGATGATGGTATCACCCGGCCGCGCATCATCCGCTATCGGCGGCTTGATCCCCATATAATCGCGCAGCAGTTCATCGAGCGAAGGTTCGATATCGGGATTGCGCGCCAATTGTAGCCGCCTTGCATAATTATAGCGCTGCGCCGTAGCCACTTGGCCTTGCGCATTGGTGCGCAGAACCGTGGGGCGAATGAAAACGACTAGGTTGGTTTTGGCGCGCGAGCGGCTTTTGGATTTGAATAAATTGCCGATCAAGGGGATGTCGCTGAGCAATGGGATGCGTTCGATCGTTCGCCGCTCATCATCATTGAGCAGACCGCCGATCGCCATGATTTCCCCATCCTGCGCCACCAATGTCGTTTGAAACTGCCGTTTGTTGACGATCAAATCGGCATCGGTGGAGGAAACCGGTCCGGCGACGCTGGATACCTCTTGATTGATCACCATGGTCACTTCGCCATTGTCGTTAACCTGCGGTGTCACCTCCAGTTTGATGCCGACCTCTTGCCGCTGCACCGTGCGAAAAGCATTGTCGAAATTGTCCGACAGCGCTTGTCCGGTGGTAATCGGAATCTCTTGCCCCACCAGGAAATTGGCCTTGCGGTTGTTCAACGTTGTAATATGCGGCGTCGCCAGCAAATTGGATTCGGTGTCCGATTGCACCGCGTTGATGATCGCGCCGAATATATTATTGCCCGATTGGAATCCAAACCCGCCCAGCCCGCCCGTCGCACTCAAAACCGAGGCAGCGGCGGCCTGTTGCAAGCTGTTGCCCAGCGCGCTGCTGGTGCTGGTTACCGTGGTCGTGCCGTTTACCGTCGTGGTCTGTTGGTTCAATTCTTCCGCCGCAATCGCGCCGGCAATGGTCAGAATATTGGGCTGCGCATTGGAAAAACTGGTGGAAAGAAACGGCGCATTCTCACCCGCAAATAAAAATTGTACGCCTAAACTCTTGGCCGCATTATTGCCAATTTCCACCACAATGGCTTCGATCACAACCTGCGCCGGGCGATTGTCAATTTGACGAATCAATTCCCCCAATTGCCGCTGCACATCGGCATTTGCGGCGATGATCAGTGCATTGACACCTTCATAACGGGTGACCACCACCGGCCCGCGTTTGGCAATGCCGCCGCCATTTGAACTAACGGCAATCGGGCCAGTTGATGCTGGCGCAATTTGCTGATTGGAATTAAATCCATTGCTGATTGTGCTGCCCGGCGCTCCTTGGCTGCCAGAGGGCTGCGGCGAGCTATTGGTGGCTTGCGCCGAATTTGAACCGGATTGATTTTGACCGCTGGTGTCACCAATCAACGCCTGAATAGTCGGCAGCAAGGTGGCGGCATCAGCATGTTGAAGATTATAAACTCGGATTTCGGCGCCCGATTCGGCGCTCTTATCCAGCTCCTTTGCCATGGCAGCGAAACGCGCCACCGATGCGGCGTCACCGCGCAAAGCAACCGAATTGCTGCTGTCAAATGGGACAATCGAAACCGGCGCGCTCGCCCCCTCCCCCGACACTCCTTGCCCCGCCAGCGCTTGAAGCGAGGTTGCGATTTCGCGCGCGCCCGCATTTTTCAAAGCGACAATCTGCGTTGCCGCGCTGTCCCGGTCGATCTGACGCAGCAAATCGCGGATCCGGCGGATGTTATCGGCATAATCTGCGACGATCAGGCTGTTGGCATTACGATTGGCGGTGATCGATCCTTCGCGGCTGATCAGCGGCCGTAAGGTTTCCACCGCCGCCGTGGCGTCAATCGACCGCAGGCGGAACACTTCGGTTACAAATTGGCTGGCGCTGCTGCTACGGCTGCCCACTTGGCTGGGCTGGGTTGCTGCGCCGTCGGCTTGTTGAATGCGATATCCGCCGGTCCGCGTGGGAATAGCCACCAGCCCATTGGCGCGCAGCGTCGATAGGAACAATTCAAAATATTCGGACCGCGACAACGGCCGGTCCGTGACCACCGACACTTTTCCTTGAACCCGGCCGTCAACAATAAAAGTCTTGCCCGTCACCCGCGCTGCATCTTGCACAAAGGCCCGAATATCGGCTTCGCGCACGTTAAGCTGATATTGCGCGGCCAATGGCTGGGCGAACAACAACGCGCCAAATGCGGCCAAATGGGCAATTTTTTTATTCATGATTGTTCCAATATCATCGCGACCAGTATTTTTTGCGCGCCGCGCTCCACCTCAACGGAAAGCCTAGCTCCCGCCCGAAATTGTGATGCCAGGTCGGCGGGCGTTCGCACCGGCGTGCCATTGACGCTCAAAATAATATCCCCTGCCCTTAATCCAGCGCTTTGCAGCGCCGTGCCATCATCCTTAGCCGACACGACTAAACCAGTGACTTTCCCTCCCTCACTGCGCGGCGCAAGGCCGATACCGCTCGCCAGCCTTTGTGGGTTCAACTTTACATCGCTGGATGGCGCATTCGCTTCCGATGTCGGTGCAACCGCGGGCTCAGCTGGCGTGGCATTTTGCGCCGGCACCGATTGGTCGAGAAATAATTTTTCAAGCTTACCATTATTGCTCAAGACAATATGGTCAAACGCCACGGCATGCAGCAAAACGCCTGGCATAATTTCTTGACCCACCGCAACAGATTGCTGGACCCCGGCGCTGTCTGCGACAATCGCCGCGCCGCCGCCCGACGCCTCATTGCTGCGAATTCCAAATAATGTCAGCGGTAAAGCGGTGACAACCTCATTGTCTTGACTGATCTGTTCGGCCTCAGTGTTTCGAAAAAACGGATCGAAACGGCTGAAAAGTTCGGTCCGGGCGTTATTTTTCATCGCCTGCGGATATAGTGGCTGCCAATTGCCAATTGGTGCTACCGGGCTAGTGATTGTCCAAAACAACCGCACTGCCTGAATGATGATTAGTAAAGCCAATAGCGCGGCCAATATCGCAAAGGGGGATGGCAACGTAAATGGCATCCATGCGCTTCTTCCCCACTTCCCGAAATAGCTTAGCACGAATCGAACACCCCATTTTATAAAATGTCGCTACGTCACCATGATAACATATTGGTGACATTTAAATTACAAACATGTTACAAACAAGGTGTAGGCACCGGGGTTAGTTTTTACCCCGGTGCCATTCCCTAACGCTAGGAAGGTTAGAATTTTACCGTGAAGCCAGCCGAGAAGGTTCTTCCAACATCATACAGATTGTAAAATATCTGATTTTCGCCATTTTCCTGCAATTCCTCGTAATTGGTGCCGAGAATATTGCGGATTTCTAACTTGAACTCGGTTTCCACGCCCGCGATTTTGATCCCTTCACGGGCCACAAAATCAAGCTGCACGCCGGGCCGTTCAATGATATCGGGCTGTCTTGCCGCACCGCGGTTTGTTACCCGTTCGCTGGCGAAAGAAACCAGCAATGTCTGCTGCGACAATCGATCGGTATCTTCCAAGCCCAATTGAAAATTAACTAAATGATCCGACTGCCCGGTCAAAGCGCTGCCGTCGCGAAAAAGATCGGACGCCAAATTGGTTGCGCTTGCAAATAAGGCAACAGTATCATCGGCATCAACCGATATGTTTGAATTTGTATAGGTATAATTTGCAATCACAATAACCCGGCGATTGTCCCAAAATTTGCTGTTTGACGATTCAAATTTGAAATATTTTTGAACATCAATTTCAGCGCCATACAAGTCAGCTCGCGGTGCATTGGCAAAGCTCGAAAAGACAGAATTGTCGGTAAAGCTCGCAAAAGTCTCAATGGGATCATTGATCCGTTTGTAGAAACCCGTGAACGAGAAACGTTGATCGCGATCAAAAAACCACTCCACGCGGCCTTCGACATTAAACAATTCGCTATCGGTCAGCAATGGATTGCCGAGAAAATCGCGGTTCGAATCCGGATCAAAATAGGTTTGAAAAATCAACTCGCGAAATTGCGGGCGCGCGATGGTTTTCGACGCGTTAAGCCGCAATTGAATCTCATCGGTTATTTTATAGGTTAATGTCGCCGCCGGCAACCAATAATCATTATCCAGATTTGTTCCGGCCAGTGAAACGATAGGAATATCAAAGACTTGGACTGAGTTAACGGATTGTAGGGCCGTTTCATACCGAACACCAACATTTAAGCTAAGCTCGGGCGTAATGTTGGCCAGAATTTGCGCATAGCCAGCGTGATTGCGAAGGCCTGCATCAAATAACGGGTTGCCTTCGTTGGTATCGATTAACCGGATACCAAAGTTACGGATAATCTCTGGGCCTAACAACAAATCAGGCCGAAGCAGGCCAACACCGATCGGAAAAGTTGACGGCGCGCTAAACAGGAAATCACGGCGCTCCGTTGTCCTTTGCGTATCCGAATAATAATAACCAACTGTCGCGGAGAAATCTCTGCTAAATTTATAACTCAAATCGATACCTGCGGATAGCAAATCTTCATTCAGATCCGAGAAAGACACCGAAGCACTGCCACGCTGCCCATTGTTGAGCAGGTTAATAAATTGATCGCCAAAAGGATCCGCTGCAACGTTGCTCCGGAAATATTCAAAGCTAAATTCATTGGGTGCTTCGCGCTGTGAATTGGCATATCCGGCGCGTACATCCAATTTCAAATCGGGCGCCGGCCGCAATTCGGCAACGATTTGGGTGTCAATCAATTGCCGTTCGAACCAAGCCGTATCTTGTTGCAGCAAGGTTGCCGTGGGCGAAGTCGTTTGACGGCTACCTTCGCCCAGCCGCGCTTGTTTCAAAGTATCGCGGATAAATACGTTGGTCCAGCGGAAGGTATTTTCCCCCGCTTCCAAACCAAATCCAAGAAGGCCATTGACCACAATCCGATTGTCCGTGATCACCCGGCGAAAATCCAACTCGGTTTCTGACAGGTCCAAGGTCGATGCGGTTTGTTGGATGGTATCGCGCGTGGTTAATTTATTGCTATATCCCGCTCCGGCAATGATACCAAGTGTGGCGTCCCCAATCTCCAATGATGTCCCTGCGCTAATGGATCCTGAAAAGCTCGGTGCTTGGCGCGGCACCCGTTGCAACACGACATCGCGCGCACTCACCAGCTCGCTTGCGATCGCTTGGTCGTCAACATTTCCCAGACTTAAGCGTTGACGGCTCGCAAAAAAAGCAGCCAGGCCGGGCCGGATATCCCGATTACCATTATCGAAGCCGGTAAAATCGGTTGAACTGCCGAAATAGGTATAGCCCAGCTCATTGGTCGATTCAGAATCCCATGTCCCGCTGGCGCCGAAGCTGATAAAGCTTTCTTCGGGAATAGCTTTGGTGGTCAGGTTAATTACACCGCCGCCAAATTCCCCTGGAAAATTCACCGAATAGCTTTTTTGGACCAGCGACGATGCAATGATGCTAGTTGGAAAAATATCGAGCGGCACAACCCGCTTCAATGGCTCCGGACTGGGCAATGGCGATCCGTTGAGCAGCGCCAAGGAATAGCGATCACCAAGACCGCGAACGAATACAAAGCCATTGCCGACGACCGACAAACCGGTGACGCGAGCCAAAGCGCCCGCAATGTCACCTTCACCCGTGCGTGCAATATCTTCGGAGGAAAGCACCGATATAACTTGCGGGGTATCACGAATAATATCGCGGCGGCGACCAACAACAACAATTTCATCACCAAAATCGCCGCCAGGCACCGAAATATCGACATCTTCGGCCTGAGCTTCGTCGGTCAGGGGCGTTTCCGCAGGTTGATCGGCCGAAGGCTCTTGGGCTGCGGGCGTTGTATTTTCAGTCTCTTCAACAGCCTGCGCCAAGGCAGCAGACGGAAAAGCAACGGCTGTTGTGAGTAACAACACGCCCTTAAAAGCCAGCGGCTTCTTCATAACATAACCCCTTAATAAAATTCGCGAAAAACGAGGTGCCGCCCGAAAAGCCGCACCTCGCTTCGAACTTTTCAGCTCACATCAGATCGTCGGCAAAGTCGTGCAAGCCGATCCTGTTCCGCCAAAATTGGCGGTTGCTGAATTGCAAGTCCAGCCCTGGAAGCGAGTATCATTCGCATCCCGAATCGCGCCGATAAACGTCGTGGTCATAAAGAATGGATTCAACGTTGCAGCATCAAATGCGGTTACCGCGGTTTCGTTGGCACCATTTGCAAATGACGCCGTCAAAGTTGGCGTAAATGCGCTGTTGTTACCATTCGAACCGCTGCCAAAAATTGCTTGGACATCCGCCACCGTTACGCCGCTTACGCCGCCGAATGGCGTCGCGCCACATTGCAAGACCACAGATCGGAAAATCGGCGCACCGACTTCATCGATCGCGGCATTGACCACGGTCGATGCGGTCTGCGCCCGGCTGATAGTCAAACAAGTGGTATTCGGTGACACAAGAACACCATTTACCAATGCATAATCGGTTCCGCCGCGAAGCAATATTGCCGTGCCGTTACCCGGTGTAGCGCGCCGCTGCACAAAGGTGAAGTTTGAAATGCGTGTATTTTGGCGCGGTAAGTCACCGTCAACCGCATTGTCCGAGTCCGCTTCAATGATCGAATCACCTACCGTTGTCGATGTACGCTGGACGGCTACGACATATTGGAAATTCGCTTTAATGCCGACATCGGTATCCAAGCTATCATCTTCTGCGCCGGTGATTGCAAAATTGCGTGCGTTAACCACACCGC
>JAKFUU010000020.1 GCA_021732525.1 Sphingomonadaceae bacterium
AGAGGCGATGCTACAACTGTCCGATGGATGCCTTTGGAATGCTGGAGTCGTCGACGCATAGAGTCGACCCATAAGTGCGCGCAGAGACGCTTAGCGTATATCTGTGCCCGTTCTATGTCCTGACCCCATGTTGCTCCTTGCGGCGCTGGGCTTCCTATGGTGGCTGCCAAAGGTGCACTACACGGTTTGGCTGATGCTGATCGGGGGCTTTGCGCTGTGGTTTGGGATGGTCTGGTTCAAGAACAGATTTTCCCGCCGCGATACCACGCTCGGCTCGGCGCAATTTGGTTCCCGTGCCGATGTGAAGGCGTTGGCGACGAACGACGGTGATTTACTGATCGGTCGTGACAAAAGTGGCCGATTGCTCCGCTATGACGGCCCTGCCCACCTCCTGACCATCGCCCCCACCCGCTCGGGCAAAGGCGTCGGCACGATCATTCCCAATCTGCTCACGGCTAACCGCTCGGTCGTCTGTATCGACCCCAAAGGCGAGAATGCCCGCGTGTGTGGCCGCCAGAGGGCCAGCTATGGCCCTGTCTACTGCCTAGACCCCTTCGGCCTCTCTGGACGCCCTACGGCCCGCTATAACCCCTTAGATCGGCTTGAAGCGGACAGCATCGACTTGGCAGAAGATGCCATGACGCTCGCCGATGCACTGGTATTCGATCAAAATGAAGGCGAAGCGCACTGGAATGAGGAAGCCAAAGCCCTGCTGTCGGGTATCATTCTCTACGTCGTTTGCCATGATGATCCCGAACATCGCACCCTAACCAGCGTTCGGGAATATCTCACCCTCGCCCCTGACGACTTCAAGGCGCTGCTGACGGTGATGCAGGACAGCGACCGTGCGAGCGGGTTGATCGCGCGCGCCGCCAATCGGTTTTTAAGCAAGTCAGAACGCGAAGCGGCGGGGGTGCTGTCCGGTGCGCAGCGTCACACCCATTTCTTGGACAGCCCGCGCATAGCCCAGGTCGTAAATGGATCTGATTTCATCTTTGCGGATCTCAAGGACAATGTGGCAACGGTGTTTCTGATCCTGCCGCCTGATCGGCTCGATACCTATTCCCGCTGGCTCCGCCTGATCCTCGCCCAAGCCATCAATGAAATGGCACGGTCGCCGTCTCGGCCGACGCGCGCCGTGCTGTTCATGCTCGATGAGTTTGCGGCGCTGGGGCGGCTGCAACCTATCGAGCGCGCAATGGGCCTGATGGCGGGTTACGGGTTGCAGCTATGGCCGATTTTGCAGGATGTTCACCAGCTCCGCAGCCTCTACGCGGAACGCGCCGGAACCTTCCTGTCAAATGCCGGAATCCTACAGGCGTTTGGGGTTAATGACTATGACACCGCCGATATGCTATCGAAGACAATGGGGCGGGAAACGATCAGCTACGCCACCGGCGGGCAAAGCGAAAAGGATGTGGTTTTTGCCGAGCGTGGCCGCACCGTCAGCACGACGCAGCACCTCGCCGCCCGCAACCTGATGGATGCCAATGAGATTATGAAGCTCCCGCCTGATAATCTGTTGTTGCTGCGCGTTGGCAAAGACCCGCTCATTGTCAGAAAACTACGTTTCTATGAGGATAAAGAGTTTACGGGGATGTTCGATGCTGCCTGAAATTGAGCAATGCCGCGCCCGTCTGCGAGCGATGAATTACACACGGCGGGCGACCGCCGATGTTGAAATATGGCGCAGCAACGATATTGAGGCCCGCGCCAATAATATGATTGAGGGTATCGAGAGCGATGTCCGTTCGGATGCGCTGTTCGCCATGCTGATCGACGAAGCTGTTCCCGCTGATTTGGCGGCAATCGTAATCGCGTGTTTTCATCTTGGGAATGAGCCGCACAGCCGCCTTCACGCCTCATAATCCATTTCAGCAAGCACCAAAGCCCTCATTTGAGCGCCGCAGATTCCTCACTCTCCCCCTGCCAAGCATTTTAACGGTGCAACAAGCACTGCCATTTGAGATTTAGGCGCTAATCTTGCCGTTCAGAATCTCCAAAAAGCATCGGCCCGCAGGGTCGATTCCTTTTCAGGTCGTAGCAAAGCGAAGGCCCCTTCCTGTGTTAATATGTGTTATATATAGTGTTACGGGTGCGGAATCGTCTCACAACTCCTTACATATAAACAATATTTTTAGTGCTTCGGTGGGTGATATATCGAAAGATGGTGTGTGAAATATCGAAATTTGGTGGGTGATATATCGAAAGATGTTGCCCTTGGTGTGTGAAATATCGATAGTGCCAGAATGGACGCGGAGAATCAAAATCTAGTCACTGAAATGCGCTCGCCCTTGCTCCCTGACAGGCGGGAGCAAGGCGACTTCTTCGTGTGCGACATCTTCGATGCCGTCCCCAAGGGGGATATGGTGTCGATGGAACATCCTATATTCAGCCTATCCACCAAGCCTGACATTAAAGCGCGGCGTTACGAACATGGGAAAAACTGGCTTGCAATAACGCCTTCAATCGTCGGACTGGCGACCGTCCATGACCGCGATATTCTAATCTACTGCATCAGCCAAATTATGGCCGCGCTCAATGAAGGGCGGCAAGTGCATCGCACAGTGCGCTTCAAAGCATATGACCTGCTTACCTCCACAAACCGCCAAACCAACGGACAGGCCTATGACGGCCTCAAAGCAGCTTTTGAGCGGCTGCGCGGCACGACTATCGAAACCAACATAACCACCAATGACCTCGAAGTCCTTGAAGGCTTCGGCCTGATCGACCGCTATCGCATCGTTCGCGAAACGCGGGAAGGTAGAATGCAGGATGTGGAAATTACGCTCTCCGACTGGGTGTTCAACGCGATCCGCGCCAATGAGGTTCTGACTATCCACCGCGATTATTTTCGGTTGCGGAAGCCTCTGGAACGGCGGATTTACGAGATTGCACGAAAGCATTGTGGCGCACAGAAAAGCTGGAAAATAGGGCTGGATAAGCTCCACAAAAAAACTGGCTCCAGCTCAACCGAAAAAGAGTTTCGTCGCCTCGTTCGCAACATTGTGCGGCAAGATGAACTGCACAATCATATACCCGATTACAGCATACGCATGGACGCCTCGGACATACTCGAATTTGTGAACCGGCGCGGCGATCGCGCGGGCAAGGTAGGTCAAGGGCGACTTGCGTTTAATGCCGCCCCCTCCCCTCGCCAGCTCAAGCCTGACACATTCACGGATGCGCGCGCTGCCGCCCCCGGTTGGGATGTCTATTATCTCGAAACGGAATGGCGCTCGTGGACGAAAGAACCACCCCGCAATCCCGATGCCGCGTTCATCGGGTTTTGCCGACAATGGTTTGAAAAGCGCGGTAGGCCTTAATCATGAAATCTATCTTTCTTGTAAGTAAGATTACTAGATTTCATTTAATCATGCGGCGGGATGTTCGCCATATTTGCGTAAAAAGTCGTTGAGCGCCTCGGTCGTGACGTCCTCAAGTGTGCGGTCGTTCTTGACCGCAAAGACACGCATGGCGCGCGCTAATTCAGGCGCAAGGAAAACCGTAAACCCCTTTTTGCCTTCTCGGCTCTTTTGCACCTTGGGGGCATAGATCGCCGATATGGCTTGATCTCTGGTTTCTCCAACGGCCAAAACTGGTTCCGATTCTAGGACTGGGGCGGGTGTATGCGCCAGTTTTGCAAGGCTGGGTCGTGCTGTCATATTATAAAGCTCCTGCTTTCAAGATTTCATGCTTGCTTGTTTACGAGCGTGCTTATCCATGCCCACAGCACAGACATATCCTCGGCAGCTTTGCCGTTAGGTTCAATCTCGAACGCCGCGCGGCCTTGGCCCGTTGCATGGTGATAGGCGGCGCGTTCTGGGATAATATGAGGGGCAACATCTAGGCCGTAACCTTTCACGATGCCCGTAGCCTCCTCATAGAGCTTACGCGCATTGGGGGGGCCGCCCGTGAAAACAACGTAGGCGCGCTTGCCTGTCGCTTCGACAAGCCGCGCCGTCAACTGGATGGCGTGAAGGTCGAGCGCGCGTGGGCGGCACGGTATCAAAAGCATATCGGCAACGGCGGCGGCGCTCGTGGCTGCGCTATCAGCATGGGGCGGGGTGTCGATCACGATGAAGCCCGCACCCATTTCCTGCGCCTGTGCAATTTTGCGTGCCAAAAGGGGAGGGGGGCAGTCAATCACGTCAGGGGGGGCGCCCTCGCGCCATAGACCCCATTGAAAGGCGCTCGCTTGCGCGTCCATGTCCACAACAAGCGCAACCTGTCCATTGCGCTCGGCTTCGGCTGCGAGATGCACGGCAAGGGTGGTTTTACCCGCGCCGCCCTTCTGGGCAATGATGGCGATTGTTGTCATGTTTGCAAGCATACTAGCAAGCTAGATTGCTTGCAAACATTATTGCAAATGTGTAGTGGCAAGATCAGCCCATACTGGTTTGGGGTCTATGAAGAGGTTAGGGGCAATCATGGCCGCGAACGAGCAAACACCCCCAAAGATCGAACCGCGCATCACGGCTGCGCCCAAAATCAGGCAGATATATTGGTGCGACTTCCCACTTGATGCACAGTTACCCGAATTTTGGAAAACGCGACCCGTGGTGATTCTGTCATACCGCAACACACTTTACGGCGCTGTGTCTGTCATCCCCTGCTCAACCGGCGACCAGACAGGAAACCCGTGGGCCGTCCCGATGCAAACGACAATCGACGGGCGCGCAAGCTGGGCAATCTGCGACAAGCTCTCAACCATTGCCGTTAGCCGCCTGAGTGTGGATCGGCGCGGAATTGCTAAAATGCCCGCAGATGAATTTGACGCGATTGTGCGGTGCGTTCTCGAATGGCTCCCGACACCCGCCTAGCCCATCCGCGAATCTTCTTGCTTTTTTAACATGGCAAGCGTATCAAGATACCACTTGCGGCACCTTCGGGGTGTCCGTTTCCCGAAAGGGAGCTAAATGCCACGGGAGCCTAACGGCTCCCGTTGGTTTTTCTAGCCATCATCATCTCGCAACATCGACGCAGCAAAGCTGATCCTCGTTGCCACAATTTATTCATAATTCACAACTTTTGCATAATCAATGAAACCGCGCAATTCTGCCGCCCTCCGCTATGCGAAAGATATTTGCATAAAAAGAGCGATTCCGGTATGGCATCGTCATGACCATTTACGGCTATGCCCGCGTCTCAACAGACGGCCAGACCCTTGATGCACAACGCGCGGCACTTGTCGCCGCTGGGGCAGCGAAGGTGTTCCATGAAACCGCGAGCGGCATAAAGAGCGACCGCAAGGAACTGGCGAAGGCACTCAAGTTGCTGGGGGCAGGGGATACCCTGATCGTTACACGCCTCGACCGACTGGCGCGCTCAACGCGCGATCTGCTCAACATTCTCGACACTGTGGCGAGGGCAGGGGCGTTGTTCCGTTCGCTCGGTGATCCGTGGGCCGATACTACAACCGCACATGGCCGCTTGATGTTGACGGTGCTGGGCGGTCTGGCTGAGTTCGAACGCGAGCTGATCGTGACGCGGACAGGGGAGGGGCGCGCCCGCGCCGTGGCGCGCGGACAACATATGGGACGCCCACCAATGCTCACCGCCCATCAACGCACCGAAGCCCTGCGCGCGCTGGCCAGTGGCACGGCAACGCAAGCTGATCTCGCGCGGCGCTTCAACGTCAGCCAAAGCACCATCTCCCGCCTTGGGGACAAGCTCATACCCGTAAAGGCGCGGGCCGCACTGGATGCGGACACTGAACGTGCCGCTCGGCTGTTCATGGGCCGCATATCGGGGCGCTACGCCGTTGATCGCGCCATCCTGTTCGGCAGCCGCGCCCGTCGCACGCACACTGCCGATAGTGACGCCGATATTGCCGTGGTGCTAAAAGGCGAACACGGCAAACGCTCAACCACGGCAATCGACATGGCAGGCATCGCGTTCGATGTGATGCTGGAAACCGGAATCCTTGTCGAAGCCCTGCCGCTGTGGGGCGATGAAATGGAACACCCTGAACAATTCAGCAATCCAGCCCTGATCCACACCATCCAGCGTGAAGGGGTGGCACTGTGAGCAAGTCCGTCACGCCGGAATCCTATATGAGGAAGGCCGCTCAAGCAGTGGCGAGCGCACATCAACTGCTGGCCGGTGGCGATGCCGACGGCGCTTGCAACCGTGCCTATTATGCCATGTTCGACGCCGCTCATGCGGCGCTCCGTTCCGCCAACGTCGCGGAAACCGCTTCCGCTACCAAAACCCATAGGGGATTGATTGCGGCCTTCGGCAAGCATCTTGTCCTTGGTGGGCATGTCGCGTCAGAACTGGGCAGCTCGCTCAATAAAGTCGAACGCCTGCGCCTCCTCGCCGATTACACGGGTGATCTCGTTAGCAACGAAGACGCCACATGGGCAGTCGGGCAGGCTGATATTTTTGTCGCGGCCATCCGCGATGCTTTTGGCATCGCGTGAACGGCACTTTCGCGACATCACTAAACATATTTTCAAATTTGGCTCACAATACCATTATACCAACGCATCGTATATTAAAATAAATCTATGTTTTTTATTGACATGAAGGGGGGGGGGGCAGGACAAGTTAGCGGGAGTCGTTATAACACGGCTCATTATTGAAACGAGGAGTATGTATGTCATATTTAAATCATAATGCTGCATTTGCACCCGCTGGCGCGATTCAAGAACTGAGCTTTGATGAGATTTTTTGTGTAGGCGGAGGAGATGGCGCATTAGGTAATTCGACCGCCGGAGGAGCTGTTGCGGGGGCTGTCGTCGGCACGGCCTCTGCTGGAGCTGCTGCTGCGAGAGGAGCGGCAATCGGCGCTCGCTTTGGAGTAACCGCGGGTGCTGTTGGAGGACCTATCGCCGCAGTTGGAGGAGTGGTCGCGGGTGCTGTAATCGGTGGAGCGATTGCCTATATCGCTCACACAACTGCTACTAGAATTGCCAGAGCCAAGTAAGTGATTGGAAGTGTCTCGGATCTACTGAGACACTTCAACCTATTGCAAGGATATATTTTATGAATAAATTTTGGTTTGGAAGGCTAAGCGGATCAAATGCCATAATTGCTACAGCAATGCTTGCAATTGGGATATATTTTATAATAATAGGCAGCAATAAATTTTTAACTGTTTTTGCATATATAGCAATCTCTTTTTTAGTTACTTTCTCAATATATTATAAAAGTGATGTGAAAAATTACATTTCTCTGAAAATTATTTTTACTTTTTTTGTTTTAGTTATAATTTTTCCATTTATAGCTTGGGCAGCGAGGCAAGTAGTAGGCTAAAATAGAAGCGGGAATTAAAACAGAGTGTTCCGAGTCCAAGTCTTATCTCAACACAACAATCGCCTGTCCGGCGATGTAACGATTGCGGTTCCTGTCGCATGGCAGAGCATTAGCCTTTTGATCTTCGGCGGTGTAGCGGCGGGTGTGCTGTTCTTATCGCTGGCAAGCTATTCCCGCGTCGAAACCGTAACCGGCACGATCACCCCTGACACTGGCGTTGCGTCAATAGTGCCAACCCGCGCAGGCGTTATCGCGGCTCTGTCCGTTCGCGATGGCCAGTCTGTGCCAGCGGGTGCTGAACTCGCGACGATCCGCGCGGAAGAGGATGGTGCGGCTGCGTTGTCGCCTGCTGCGCTTATTGAGGCCGCTATAGTCAGGCAGGATGCCAGCTTAGCGGCACAATCCGCTGCGTCGGCTTCGTCAACGCAGGCGCAGCTTTCGCAATTATCGGCACAGCGTGATGGATTATCGTCGGAGATCGCGCAATTGCAATCGCAGATTGATTTGCAGCAGGAATTGGTGAGTTCGGCGCAAAAAGATTTGGACCGCGCCCGCACGATTGCCGATCGTGGTTTCGTAAGCGGGCGCGACATTCAGCAGCGCGAAGAAACATTGCTGAGCCGCAGGCAAGGGCTATCGCAACTAACCCAGTCACTGTCGATCAAACGCGCGGATCTGATCCAAAATGAGCGCAGTTCGGTTCAGATCGCCGAACGATCACGCGCCGATGGTGCTGGATTGACAGCCTCGCGAGCGGCTTTGGCGCAGCAGGCGGCATCGGCGTTGGGCGCGCGGTCCTATGTGCTGCGCGCGCCGGTTGCAGGCCGGGTCACCGCACTTACCGCCCGCGTCGGCCAGCCTGCCAGCCCGCAAGGGCAGTTGATGGTAATCGTACCCACCGGCGCAAAACTCCGCGCTGAACTGGCCGTGCCAAGTGCCGCCATTGGGTTCGTGAAGCCCGGCCAACAGGTCCGCCTTGCTATTGACGCCTTTCCTTATCAGCGCTTCGGGACGGTCACCGGCAGGGTGCAAACAGTGTCGGCAAGCGCGGTCAATGCGCAAGGGCCGAATGGCTCGACGATTGCGGTCTATCCCGTCACGGTCGCAATCGATGCGGCGAGTATAGCCGCTTATGGCCGCAATGAGCCGCTGGTGTCGGGGATGAGTTTGGCAGCGCGTATTGTGACCGAAAAGCAATCCTTGTTGCAATGGTTGTTTGAGCCGCTATTTGCTGTGCGGCGGCGTTAGGAACTATGCTTGATCTTGGTTTTCTAACCCGTTCGCGGGTGCGGCTCGTGCGGCAAACAGAAGTTGCCGAATGCGGCCTCGCTTCGCTGACGATGGTTGCCAATTATCACGGCCTCGACATTGATCTTGGCACCATGCGCCGCCGGTTTGCGCCCAGCATGCGCGGCGCGGCGCTCAAAACGCTGATCGGGCTGGCCGACCGGATTGGCCTTACCCCGCGTGCGGTTAAACTGCCGCTGGAGCAACTCAGCAATCTTCACGTCCCTGCCGTGCTGCATTGGGACATGAACCATTATGTCGTGCTGGAACGAGTCAAGGGCGGCGCAAACGGTTCTCGTGCGCTGATCCATAATCCCGATGGCCGCTCGGCTTGGATGCCGATGGCCGAAGTGTCGGACCATTTTACCGGCGTTGCCCTCGAACTGCGGCCTAGCAACGATTTCCAAACCGGTAAGGAACGCGAACGGCTTAAGCTATCGCAGCTGTGGCAGCGCATGACCGGCATCAAGCGAGCGCTGCTGCAAGTGCTGGTGCTAACATTCGTGCTGCAAGCCTTTGTGCTGGCTTCGCCTTATTATATGCAGCTTGCCATCGATCAGGCCTTGCCTGCGCTTGACAATGATCTGCTGACCGTGCTGGCGCTTGGGTTCGGCCTGTTCACCATTATCAATGCAGGAGCCGCGATGCTGCGCTCGTTCGTGCTGCTGGTCGCGGGGACAAGCATCGGGTTTAGCCTTGCATCGAACATTGCGCGGCGATTATTCCGGTTGCCGATAGATTGGTTTGAAAAACGCCACACGGGCGACATTCTCTCTCGTTTCCAGTCCATCGGCCCGGTCCAGGACCTTTTGACGCAAGGCGCTGTTGCTGCGCTAGTCGATGGTGTCATGGCGATCCTGACGCTGGCCTTGATGCTCTGGTATAGTCCGCTCTTGGCAATCGTCGCGCTCATTGCCTTTGCCCTTTATGCAGTCGTCCGGTTTGTTTCTTTCTCGTTTGAGCGAGAGGCCATCGAAGCCTCAATCATCACCGGCGGTAAAGAGCAAAGCACGCTGATCGAAACTTTGCGCGGGATGACGACGCTTCGCCTGTTCGGACGCGAGACGCTGCGCCATGCGCTGTGGCAGACACGGCTGACCGATGCGGTCAATGCCGATGTCCGCGTAGCGCGGATTGGTATATGGCAAGGCACGGCCAACGCAATGATCTTTGGCATCGAGAATATTGTCACCATCTGGTTGGCGGTAGGATTTGTAATCGAAGGTGCCGGATTTAGCGTCGGTATGGTTTTTGCCTACATCGCTTATAAGACACAGTTTATCGGCAAGGCCGCTGCGTTGATCGATCAGGCCATCGCGTTCCGAATGTTGGGCCTTCATCTTGAACGCCTGTCCGATATCGCGCTGTCCGGGGAGGATCGGAGCTTTGGTGAAAGCGCCGACATCGAGACCCAACTCAAGGGCAAAATCGAACTGCGCGATATATTCTACCGCTACGCACCAAGCGAACCACTGGTGCTAGAAGGCGCCAACTTGATCGTTGAACCGGGCGAGCATGTCGCAATCACTGGCCCATCGGGCGGCGGTAAGTCCACATTGGTCAAACTGCTGCTGGGTCTGGTCGAACCGGAAGCGGGCGAGGTTCTGGTTGATGGATTGCCGCTCGCCCGGTTCGGTTATAAAAGCTTTCACAGTCAGATTGCAGCGGTGCTGCAAGAAGACAGTTTGTTCGCTGGCAGTTTAGCCGACAATATCGCCCTGTTTGATGAAACTATAGACATGGAACGGGTAGTGGGCGCGGCAGTCGCGGCATCGATTCATGACGATATATCGCGGATGCCGATGCAATATGAAACGCTGGTCGGCGATATGGGCTCAACGCTGTCGGGCGGGCAAAAGCAGCGCGTATTGCTCGCTCGTGCGCTTTACCGCCAGCCTAAAATCCTGATTATGGATGAAGGCACAGCTCATCTCGATACAGCGCATGAGCAAGCGGTCAATGCAGCTATCAGCGCGATGGGCATCACTCGCATCATCATTGCCCATCGGGCAGAAACCATCGAAGCGGCTCAAAGAATTTTGGTTATGGATGGTGGCACACTCAATCTGTTACCGTGAATCATCGCCCTCGGCCTCGATCTTCGCGCTCAGGGCTGTGCAGGTGGGCCTTCGCCCGCTTATCCATTTCTTGACCAAGCATCGCCAATGCCCGTGCGCGTCGGACGCGCAGGGCATTGGTCGCATTCTGCTCAATCACGGACAGCGACCTAAGCAGCGCCTCTATCTCGGCGGTTTTCAGGGTTGCAACACCGCTAAGCGCCTTAAATTCTGGCGGCGGGAACGTGACCTGTGCGTCCTTCGGCCACCGTTCTATCATGGCGTCCATCACGCTGGCGTTGATAAGATCGTCGGGCAACGGACTGGGCGGTTTGCTGGCGTAATATGTGCGCGTGGCGATCTCGGCGATGGTAGAAAGTGCTTCATTAGTAAGGTCTTGCTGCGCCGCAATTTTGGCATCCATCGCATCAACGCGGGCAACCAGCACCGCCACCCCTTCGGCAATATCAGTCAGCAAGCCCAGCAACGGGTCGTCGTCATGGTCACTCATCGCCCTGGGCCTTTCCGGTCTTGGTCGCGTTCCTTGGTTCGGTCGCGGTCGCGCGAATCATCGTCGCGCACCGCCTTACCCATTTCCGCCATGCGTTCCCGCAACCGCAATGCGGCGGCATTAGCAACGCCGTCACGCGCCTGATCGGGTGACGCTGATCGGTCGCGGCCTAGCGCCTTGTCGAGCCTCCCCCGCAATTCCGTAATCCGGTCTTTGGCAACCTTGCCCAGTTCACGCAGCCGTGCGCCAATCTGCACGCGCACCTCGGCAAGCTGGCGCCCCCATTCGCGGTATTGAGCATTGTGGACTTGTAACGGTTTGGTTCCGGTCGCTTGTCTTTCATTATGTCACCTTAGCTTCGAAAGCCAAGGGGCTTATGCCGCCCAGATATGAGTGGCGTCTTCGTGGGTTATAGAACCCGTTGATGTACTGGAATATGGCGGTCTCAGCTTGCCGTCGTGTTGGCCAGCTTTGCCGCCAGATCAGCTCCGCTTTGATCG
>JAKFUU010000068.1 GCA_021732525.1 Sphingomonadaceae bacterium
GGGAAGTTACATGCAAATTCGTTATTTCTTGGCGGCAAGTGCGTTTGCCATTTCGTCGGTCGGAATTGTGCCAACCGCCGCGTTGGCGCAGCAAATTACGTCGGGTGTTCAAGGTTCGGTTGCCGATGCCGACGGCAATACACTGCCCAGTGCAACTGTCGTGGTTACCGACACACGCACAGATTCGACCCGGACGCTGCCAGCTTCTGCCGATGGCTCGTTTCGCGCAGAAGGTTTGGTAACTGGCGGACCTTACACGATCACGGCAACGGCGCCGGGTTTTGAAGGCCAAACGGTCGAAAATGTTTTTATCAATTTGCAGGGAAATACAACTTTCACCTTTAATTTGACAGCCAGCGACGCGGGTGATGTGATTGTGGTTACCGGCGCGCGCGCGAATGTCACGCAGCTTGCTGTTGGCCCAAGCTCGTCTTTCAGCCTGGAAACGTTGGAGGGCTTCCCATCCATCACCCGCGATATTCGCGACATCATCCGTCTCGATCCACGTGTCAGCCTGGACAGGGACAATGATGTGGACCGAATCAGCTGCCTTGGCGGCAACGACCGTTCGAACACATTCACCGTGGACGGCGTAGTACAGGCCGATGTCTTTGGTTTGAATGGAACGCCATTTGCCGCGCGCAACGCATTGCCATTGCCATTTGACACCATCCGGGAAACGTCGGTTGAATTTGCGCCATTCGACGTTGAATATTCTGACTTCACCGGATGCGCGGTGAATGTGGTTACAAAATCGGGTCAGAATAAATTTCATGGTTCGGCTTTCTTCACATTTACCAACGAAAATTTGCGCGGTGATCGTGCAGGCACCGAAAGCTCGGTTGTCGCCCCCTTTGAAGAAAAGCGCTGGGGTGCGACGCTTTCGGGACCGATCATCCCTGACCGGCTATTTTTCTTTGGCGGCTATGAAGAAACCGATCTTGCCAACGCCAACGAATTGGGGCCATTTGGCGCGGGTTTTGCCAATTCGGCAAATTTCGTAACAATTGGTCAATTCAACGAATTTGCCCGGATCGCGCAATCGGTTTACGGCCAAGATGTTGGTGGCTTTCCACAAAATTTGCCGGAAACGAGCGTCCGTTACTTTGGTCGTTTGGATGCCTACATTACCGAAGATCAACGTTTGGAGGCCACATACCAACGACTTGAGGAAAATAATGTCGAAGATGACGTTGCGGCAGCAAACCTGACCGGTCTTAACAGCTTTGAACGTGAAGGTACCATTTCCGATTATTATTCGGTGCGGCTCTATTCCAACTGGACCGACCGTATTTCGACTGAAATCCGCCTGTCGCGCGCCGAAGTTGGCGATGTGCAGGGTCCATTTGGCGGCGGCGAAGCGCAATCGGACAATCCTATCGTGCGGTTGGCGGTTGCGGTTCCCGCGATTACCGGTCAAACGACACAGGTCGGATTACTGTCGACCGGCCCCGGCATATTCCGTTCGGCAAACCAGCTCGATACGAAAGTCGATCAAGCGCGCTTCCTGCTCAATTTGGATGCCGACGATCACCAGATCAAGATCGGCGCGGAAATCAACGACCTTGAAGTATTCAACCTCTTCGCGGTTAATGCAACGGGCACCTTGTTTTTCAGCAGCTTGGCCAATTTCGAGGCGGGCCTTTTGAGCGATGGCACAAATACCGGTGCGAATAATGCGGCAGTTTTGAGCGGTGCAAGTGTCGGCGCGACCATCAATGCAACGCCAAGCGGTGATGTTAACCAAGCTGCAGCGCTGTTCAGCCGCCAAATCTATTCCTTTTACGCACAGGATGAATGGCAAGCGACCGACCGGTTGAGCCTGACTGCGGGTGTCCGTTTCCAATTGTATGACGGCGGTGCGCCGCGTGCCAATCCGGCTTTCCTGGCGCGTTACGGTTTTACCAATGCCAATGGCTTCAGCCGTCTTGACCCAGTTATTTTACCACGCTTTTCGGCAACCTATGATTTTGATAATTCAGGCTTTATCAACAGTTCAAAGGTAACCGGCGGCGTTGGTTTGTTCTCGGGCGGTGATCCGGTTGTTTATTTTTCCAACGCCTTTTCAAATAATGGCTTCTCGACTGGCTTTGGCGCGTTGAACAGCCCGCTTTGCGCGTCGGTAAATGCCCCCGCCGGTCCTGTTGATGTGGTGGTAAATGGTCAGTTTACCGGACTTCCCGCCTGCGTTGTGCAAGCGGCATCTGCGCAGGCAACAGCAGGTTTGGCGGATACCCAATCCACCGATCCAAATTTTGAAAATCCAACCGTTTTGCGTGCCAATCTGGGATTTGAGACCAATTTGGGTGAAGGCGAAGGCTTCTTCTCCAATTGGAATTTGAAGCTGGATTATATTTATTCGCATTTCCAAAACACGCTCAACTTCGTCGATTTGTCGCAAATACCCAACCCGGCTTTGGGCCGCGGCGGATTTACGGTTGACGGTCGCCCGATTTTACGCGCGATTGATCCAACAGTCGCCGGTTGCGACGCCGAATTGGTGGGCACGGGCGGAACACCGCCAGCCTATACCAATGTCACCGCCGCTTGTTTTGTAACAGGTCGTGACGACGAGATTCAGCTGACCAACGGACCTTCGTTTGACAGTCATGTGGCATCTTTTGCGCTGTCAAAACGGTTCAATCGCGGAATCATTACCGATGGCGGCAGCGTGAATGTCGCATTTGGGTATGCTTTCACCGACGCAAACGACGCACGCAACAACGGTAGCTCGACGGCAACGTCTAGCTTTGACGTAACGGCGGCATTCAACCTTCAGGCACCCGATGTTTCGACGGCGCTGACCGAAACCAAGCATAACTTCACCTTGGCTGCCAATTTCAAAGAGCGGTTTTTTGGTGGAGATTATGACACGTCGATCGGTTTGTTCTTCTCGGCGCGTTCGGGCCGGCCATACAGCCTGACCTTTGATGGTAACGGTTTTTTCACCGATGGAGCTTCGGGCGGTGACGAGCAGTTGCTGTATATCCCAACGGGTCTGAATGATCCCAACCTTGCGCCGACATCAAACGCAGGGGCGGTAACGTCATTGCTCAATTATCTCGGCACGACCAATTGCCGGTTTACACCGGGCCAAACGATCGAGCGAAACAGTTGCCGCAATGATTGGGTATTCGATCTGGATACAAGGATCAGTCAGGAAATTCCGGGGCTGGGCAATCTGTTCGGGGTGAAGGACAAATTCGAGATATTTGCGGATTTTGACAATGTTCTCAATCTGTTCGGAGCCAATGGCAATGTGTTCCGCCGCCGCCAAAATGCTGGTTTGATCGATGTGGTCGATGGCACTTTTGACACGCAGGGCCGCTATGTCATCACCGACTTCAATCCAGATGATCAGGAGTTCGTCCAATTTTCCTCGTCGGTTTGGCGGATTCAATTGGGCATTCGTTACGAATTCTAATCTTTTTAAGGCGTTAAACCGGGCGGGCGCAGTGTCATTCTGCGCCCGCTTTTTTATTTATAAATGCAGCCGTCGAGCCCGTCGCGTTTGACCACATTGATCCGCGCGGCGATGCTGTTGCCATAGCGGCGGGTGAAGCCGCGGGCGCCGTTGACCGCGCGTTTTTTGGGTGAAGGGAGCGCGGCGGCAACACGCGCGGCTTCGATCCGGCTTAAATTTTGGGCGGATTTTTTGAAATAACGCTGCGCGCCGGCCTCCGCGCCATAAGTGCCTATACCGGTTTCGGCGACATTCAGGTAAACCTCCATAATCCGCCGCTTGCCCCAGATTGTTTCGATGAGGAAGGTAAACCAAACCTCGGGTATTTTGCGAATATAGCGCGAATAGCCGCTGCCTTGCCATAGGAAGACATTTTTGGCGGTCTGCTGGCTTATGGTTGATCCGCCGCGCAGGCGTTTGCTCGCGCTGTTGCGTGCGATGGCTTTTTCAATCGCGGCGACATCAAACCCGTCATGCTGACAAAATTTGCTGTCTTCGGCGGCGATCACCCCGCGCACCAGATTAGGGGAGATTTCGGACAGGCTGCGCCATTGCCGGTTTGCCCCGTTGCTATCAAACAGCATGGTCGCGGTTATAGGAACGGGCGCAATCGCAAACAGCGCGACAGCCAGAAGGCTGGCAATCACAAAATAGAGTAGGCTTTTGAACAAAAAGCTGAAAAGCCGCGCGGGGAGCGACCGATGACGGGGGGGTGGCTTTCCTTTGACCATAAATCAAAGCTATCGCAAGCTTTCCGCCCCGTCATCCCATTTCTGCGCGCATCTTCTCCGTCAATCGGGCCGCGCGGGATCAATATGCGCCAATCATCCTTTTATCGCCCGCAATTCGCAGCATTGCTTTTTGTAGCTTGTCGAAGGCGCGCACCTCAATTTGGCGCACGCGTTCGCGGCTGACCCGGTAAAGCTGACTCAGTTCTTCGAGCGTTTTTGGCTCGTCGGTTAATCGCCGCTCCGCCAGTATATGCTTTTCACGATCATTTAGCCCGCCCATCGCCTCGGCCAGCATGGCATGGCGCAGGTCATCCTCCTGCGCATCGGCGACGGTTTGATCCTGCAAGGGTTGATCATCCACCAGCCAATCTTGCCATTGGCCATCGCCATCCTCGCGCATCGGCACGTTCAGCGAAGTATCTCCGCCCATCGCCATGCGGCGGTTCATATTGTTCACTTCGTCTTCGGACACACCAAGGTCGGTGGCGATTTTGGACAAGGATGCTTGGTTCAAATCGCCATCTTCAAAAGCTTCGAGATTGTTTTTCATCCGCCGCAGATTGAAAAATAGCTTTTTTTGCGCGGCGGTTGTGCCGATTTTCACCAGACTCCAACTGCGCAGGATAAATTCCTGCATCGATGCGCGGATCCACCACATGGCGTAAGTCGCGAGGCGAAAGCCGCGGTCGGGATCGAATTTCTTTACGCCTTGCATCAGGCCGATGTTGCCTTCTGAGATTAGCTCAGAAACGGGCAGGCCATAGCCGCGATAACCCATCGCAATTTTGGCAACCAGCCGCAGATGCGACGTGACCAATTGTTCGGCGGCCTTGGGGTCGCCATGTTCCTGATATCGTTTGGCCAGCATGAATTCCTCTTCGGGTTTCAACACTGGAAATTTGCGAATTTCCGCCAAATAGCGGTTAAGGCTTTGGTCCCCCCCAAAGGCAGGGATTGTTGCCGGAACGTTTTTCGTCTCTGACATTTTGCTTCCTCAAGTTATGTTTCCCGCCGGGCCTTGCGATTAAGCACCCATTGGTGAAACGGTGATCTTCCGTGTTATACACGCAACTGCGTTAACAGTTCCTGCATATCCGCCGGAAGGTTACTGGAGAAATTTAGCCTTTCGCCAGTGATCGGATGAATAAAGCCCAAGCTTGTGGCATGCAAGGCCTGACGCGCGAAAATGGACTGATTTGGTCCGATTTTATAGGGTTTTTGTCGATTAGAATAAACCGGATCACCGATCAGCGAATGGCCGATATGAGCCAAATGCACCCGCACCTGATGCGTCCGGCCGGTTTCCAGCCTGCAGCGGATCAGCGCTGTTGATTCGAAGACTTCTTCAGTGGCGAAATGCGTGACCGCGTGCTTGCCCTTGCCTTGTGCCAACACCGCCATTTTCAAACGGTTGCTGGGGGAGCGGCCAATCTGCGTGCGGATGGTGCCCGCGGGCGGGGCCGGGACACCCGCGACCATGGCGAGATATTGGCGATCAATATCATGCGCCGCGAACAGCTTGGCCAGCCCTTCATGCGCCTTGTCGGTTTTGGCGGCCACCAGCAAACCGGATGTATCCTTGTCGATCCGGTGGACGATGCCCGGCCGCTCAACCCCGCCAATGCCCGATAGGCTGCCCTTGCAATGATGCAGCAGCGCGTTGACCAAGCTACCGTCGGGATGCCCGGCGGAGGGATGCACCACCATGCCTGCGGGTTTATTGACTATAATCAAATGGGCATCTTCGAATATCACCGACACCGGAATATTCTGCGCCGCCGCATGGCCGGGGCGAGCAGGGGGCAGGGTGAGCGCAAAGCGTTGTCCGGCAAGCTTCTTGCTGGAAATATCGGTAACAATCGATCCATCAACGCGCAGCGCACCGTCGGCCAAAAGCGCTTGCACCCGCGCGCGCGATAGATCGGGCAAGGCGCTGGTCAAGGCGCGGTCAAGCCGTCCTTCGCCGATAATCCCGGTCATGATGGTATTTTCCTCTCCCATCGCTTAATATTGGGGAATGCGCCTCTTCATATCAAGCCGGCATATTGCAAATTTGATCGAATTTGCGCGCGCTGCCCATCCCCATGAATGCTGCGGCCTGATATTAGGCCGCGGTGACCAGGTTTTGGAATTAAGGCCGGCCGCGAATATCTCACCAACACCAAGCCATAGATTTGAGATTGATCCGGCGGAATTGCTAACGGCACAAAAGTCAGAAAGGGCGGGCGGTCCGGCGCTGATCGGATATTATCATTCGCATCCCAATGGCCGGTCCTCGCCATCGCCGTTTGATGCCGCCATGGCGCTACCGGATGGGCGCATATGGCTGATTATAGCGGGCGGAGAGCTATTTGGTTGGCGGGCCGTAGAAAATGGCCCTCTTCACAGACGCTTTGCCCCCATCACTCTCAATTCATAGGTTGAAACCTGCCGACGCTAAGGCCATTAGGGCAACATTATTTTGTTAGGAAGATCACCCATAATGTCCGACACTCAAATCGATCTCGCCAGCTTGCTATGTTCGCGATTATGCCATGATTTATTAAGCCCGGTGGGCGCAATGAATAACGGCTTAGAGCTGTTAGCCGACGAGCATGATCCTGCAATGCAGAAACGCTGTATGGATTTATTGAGTGACAGCGCAAAATCAGCTGTGGACAAGCTGAAATTCTTTCGCTTGGCTTTCGGCGCGGCGGGAGGCTTTGGCGACATGGTTGATCCAGCCGAGGCAAAAGCCGTCGTGGAGCCGTTGGTAACCGGCAGTGGACGAACGACATTGGAATGGGCGGTACCGTCGGCGTTTTTCCCGAAACGGGTGATTAAAATCCTGCTCAACCTGGTTCTTATCGCCAATGATACGCTGGTTCGCGGGGGCACATTGTCCGTTGGGGCTGAAGATAGGGGGCATGAGCAGGAAATTGTGATCAGCGCCAACGGCCCCAAGGTTATTTTGGATGAAGCAATCGGTGCGGCACTGTTGGGTCAATTGGACCCATCACAAATTGATTCGCGAACGGCGGCAGCGTGGATGGTTCGCGGTCTTGCGATGCGTGATGGTGGTTTGGTGCAGCTTGCCCAACCTGACTTGGAACATAAGATATTCGGTGCAATTATTCGCACATAATGGACGCAGCCGTTTAAAGAGCTTCTTAACCATATTTGTCCAAAGAAGTATGCGAACTGTTTGGGATCGCTTTGATGGACAACTTGCTTGATGAATTTATTGCCGAAACGCGCGAAACGCTTGAACTGCTTTCAGGGCAATTGCTTCGCTGGGAAAAAGATCCGACTGACCGATCGCTCGTCGACAGTGTTTTTCGTTTTGTTCATACCGTCAAAGGCAGCTGCGGTTTTTTAGATTTGCCGCGTCTGTTGAAATTGAGTCATGCCGCCGAAGATCTTCTCAGCAGTGCGCGCGACGGGCATTTACTGCCGGGTAAAGAGCTGGTTAGCGCAATCCTTGCCGTGATTGACCAAATTGCTGCACTAACCGAAGCGCTGGAAACCGGAAAAGCGGTTTTTGATAATGATGATGTGTTAATCGAAACGATGCTATCTTTTGTCCCCTCCGCAGTGGGTCATGGAACGACTAAGGATAAAATCTCAGATACGGTCAATTTGAATTTGAATGATATCAACGGACCAATTGACGGTAGCGAATTAGATTTGCATGACGGCATGGTCGGCAACCCTAAATCCCGTTCCGTCCGCGTTTCTTTGGTGTTGCTCGATAAACTGATGAACGGGGTGTCAGACATGGTGCTCGCGCGAAATGAAGTCTCGCGTCAATTGCGCAAATCCGCGATGAGCCCGGAGTTGAATCACTGTTTCTCTGGTCTATCTCAATCGGTGGCGGAAATGCGCGATACCGTTGGTTTGATGCGGATGCAACCAATTGAACGGTTGTTTTCCTCACTTCCCCGGCTCCTACGCGATATAAGCGAGGAGTTGAATAAGGACATCGATCTTCAGATTGAAGGCAGCCACGTTGAAGTCGATCGTGAAATGGTCGAGGCGCTGCGCGATCCTTTGCTGCACATTCTGCGCAACGCAGCAGACCATGGTATCGAAAGTCCGCAGGATCGTCAGAAATTGGGTAAATCAGCGACAGGGTTGATTAAGATCGTGGCGCGCCAATCGGGCAACCAAATCATGATAGAAATCGCCGATGACGGGCGAGGAATTGACTTAGAGAAGTTGGAGCGTCGGGCAATTTCGACTAAGCTGCTTACCGCAGCGCAGTGGCAAAAAATGTCTGAAAAAACGCGGTTGGCAACCATATTCTTACCGGGATTTTCTACGACGGAAACCGTTAGCGCAATTTCCGGGCGCGGCGTCGGTATGGATGTGGTCAAAACCAATTTACAAATGCTGGGTGGCAGCATTGATTTGGAGAATTCTGTTGGTAACGGACTCAAAATTTCTCTTCGCTTGCCATTAACATTGTCGATTATAGCGGGATTATCGATCAAATGCGGTGATCAGCTCTTTGGTATCTCGCGCAATTCGGTAATTGAGCTACTGTCCGTGGCGAACAGTAACGTCGTTATTAAGCAGGTGGGCGATGCCCAAATCGCCTGCGTGCGCGGGATTAAGATGCCTTATGCCAAAATTGAAGATATTCTTGGCGTGAAATATTGCGAAGCGATAACGGGTGATAGTCGCACCCTGATTATCGTCCGCCCTGCCGTTGGAGCGCATTTTGCTCTTGATGTTGCCGCCGTCGTTGACAACGAGGAATTAGTGGTAAAGCCTGGTGCGCGGCTGGTTTTGGCTACGGGGCTTTATGCGGGCGTGTCCTTACCCGACAATGGCAAGCCAATGCTATTGTTGGATTCGAGCGGTTTAGCGGCCGTCATCGGTGCGCTGCGCCCCGGTGACGATACCAGCTATGATGTGGCAAATGAAACCGTGGCAAATGATCGTAGTGAAGGCACAGCGGCATTGCTGTTTGTTGACATTAACCAGAAGAAAGCGGCCATTCGGCTTTCCGTTATCGAGCGCATGGAAGATATTGATGCGAGCAAGATAAGTTTTGCTGGTGGCCGATTGCATGCCAGGGTTGACGACAATTTTATTGAGGTTTTTGGAATTAATGAGTGCCCTCCTTCGGGTAATATCCAAATGCTGAAAATTTCCGATGGACAGGAAAGTAAATATCTTGCCGTTTCCGAGGTTTTGGACATATTTTCAATTAACGGTGACATTGCACCCGGCGCATATCCTGAATTGCATGAAGGTATTATTGATCATGCCGGTGAAACGGTCGAGCTGATCAACCCATTCCAATTTTTCGAATCGCGCGCGAGCGATGTTCGAACGGGCGGGAAAAGACCATTGTGCTATATTGAATGTCTCGAAGACGATCTTTGGGAACGTAAGATTTTAGAACCATTGCTCACCGCTTCCGGTTATCAGGTGAGTTACGACTCAAACGATCGTTCCGCTGCTGATGTGCTGCTCGGCCGTGAAACAACAGCAGATATAGATGGCCGTATGCTGCGTCTGCGCGATAGCAGCCATCCGGTCGCTGGAGAATTTGGCAGCATCTATCGGTATGACCGAGTTGGCTTGATTTCGGCCATAAATCATCGATTGGCGGGGGGGTAATGACCATGCAATCTCTGTTTCTGATCGCTCGAATTAACGGTGCAAGAGTGGCGATACATAGCGATTTCGTCGAATCGGTCGTTCGCATTCAAGATATCGTTCCTATACCTCGCTGTGATCCGATTGTCGTCGGCCTGTTCGCTTTAAGAAGCCGGGTTTTAACTTTGATTGACAGTCAATTTTTCGTGACCGGTATAACCCAGCCATTTCAACCTGGTGCATTGGCAATTGTTGCGGAAGTTTCCGGTCAACAGTTTGGTTTTCTGGTCGAGTCGGTGGAAGATGCGATAACCATTGATTTGGCAAAAATAGAAAAAAACATAACACCGCCGCGGGAATGGTCCGGCATTGCCAGCGGACTGGTCGAGGTGTCGGGAGAAATTGCGATCATCATTGATCCTAGCCCGCTGATTGATGTTAAAAAAGCAATTGCTGCGTAGCCGTTTTTTAACTGCGATCTTGTGCTTAAGGCAGTTCGATCGCTGGGATTGGTGAAGGGTCAGTTACGGCCAATCATCAAACCGAACTGGTAACAGCCAATTTCATCTACTGTGAAAAAAACATGACAAAATCTTCGAGTTAACCACTCTCTAACATGAAGCGCTTATCTGCCAATGTAGGATGGATTAAAAGTGGATAGGTTATGAAAAGCTGTTTGATAGTAGACGATAGTAAGGTGATCCGCAAAGTTGCAAGGCATATATTGGAAAAGATGGAATTTTCCGTATCGGAGGCAGTGGACGGCAGTGAAGCGCTAGATCATTGTAATGACAATAGCCCCGATGTGATTTTGCTTGATTGGAATATGCCAATAATGAGCGGAATGGAATTTTTGAAAGCGTACCGTTCCGCTGCAAGATCATCCGCAAAAGTGATATTTTGTACTACGGAAAATGGCGTTGGCCATATTAAAGCGGCTCTTGCCGCGGGTGCGGACGAATATGTCATGAAGCCATTTGATCGGGAAACGCTCGAAGCAAAATTGCAGATCGTCGGCTGCCTCTAAGTCTGATCGATGCTAGCTGTCAAACCCTCCCAACAACATCAAGGTATTTTACCCGCAAAAGTTATGCTGGTCGACGACAGTATTGTCGCGCGGTCGATATTCGAACGAATATTGTCGCAAAGTGAGCATATTGAAATTGTATGTCAGGCCGGAAATCCTGAAGAGGCTTTGGCGCTCTTGTCCAAACATGATGTGGACATCATCCTGCTTGATATAGAAATGCCGGGGCGATCGGGGCTGGATGCTCTCACTGACTTAATCGAAAAATCAAACGGTGCGCGGATATTGGTTGTATCCTCTTTCGCTGAAGAAAATGGGTCGGCCGCGATTCAGGCTTTGTCCCTCGGCGCCTGTGATACATTAAGTAAACCGGGACGATCAGGCTTTAGCGGCCGCTTCACTCAGATATTATTCGATAAAGTCATTCATTTGGCTAAGTCGGCTCATCTACACGGACAGCACAAGGAAGCGTCCGAATATGTGCCGCAAAAACAAAACGGATTGTCAGTTAAAAATGGGTTCGTGCCATCATGTTTGGCGATCGGGGCCTCTACCGGCGGTATTCCGGCGATTTATAGCGTTATTGATAATCTT
>JAKFUU010000059.1 GCA_021732525.1 Sphingomonadaceae bacterium
CCCCCGCAGAGGCCGCAAAACAAGCTCTATCGGGGCATGCCCCGATAGAGCTTGTCATCCCTTCAACCATCAAGCATTTAACAGGAGGACTCTATCTCTGAATGGTAACAAGTTGGGGTGCACGTCAGTTGCGGTTACTGCCGTGCCAGAATTTCACACAAAGATAAGAAGATAAATAAGGAAAAAAGAAACTCATTTTGTTATCGCTAACAGGTCGAAGGCTTTTGTAACGTCTTCTTTTTCTTCTTATCTTTGTGTAGAACAAATAGCAATGCGCTATCCGCGCGACGCAACGATAGCTGCTTTCAGCGAAGAAATATATTCGCGCACCGGCTCTGCAGCGGCATCGCCATGCCGCGCGATCAATTCGACAATCGCGCTACCCACGACCACGCCGTCGGCGACGCGCGCGATATTGGCGGCTTGATCGGGGGTGCGCACGCCAAAGCCGACCGCGACGGGCAAGTCGGTTCCTGCTTTCAGCCGGGTTACAGCCTCATCAATGCTGGCCTGCGCGGCTTGTTGCAGGCCGGTGATCCCGGCGACGCTGACATAATAGAGAAAGCCGCTAGCATTGCTGAGGATCGCGGGCAGGCGCGCGGCATCGGTGGTCGGCGTGGCGAGGCGGATGACCGCTATAGCGCGCGCGCGCAACGCATCGCCCAGGCTGTCGTCCTCTTCCGCCGGAATATCGACGCAGATGACGCCGTCGACACCCGCATCGGCGCAGGCACCCGCGAACCATTCGGGCCCGCGGATCGTCATCGGATTGGCGTAGCCCATCAGCACGAGCGGCACCGACGGGTGGCGCGCGCGAAACTCCGCCGCGATGCGCAGGACATCGGCGGTTTTGGTGCCAGCGGTGAGGCTGCGGATATTTGCCGCCTGTATCGCCGGCCCGTCGGCCATGGGATCGGTAAAGGGCATGCCGAGTTCGATCACATCCGCTCCGCCCGCAACGAGCGCGTCAAGATTGGCAGCGGTATCGCCGTCACCCGCCGTAATGAAGGTAACGAGCGCAGGTTGGGCTTTGGAGAAGGCGGCGGAGAGGCGTCCTTGGTCGAGAGGGATCATTCCGTGTCTTTCAGCTCGATGACTAAAATACGAGCCTCGCCGATGGGATGAGCAACATGCTCGTCGCCCTCCTCAACCGAAACGCCCTGACCGGCTTTTAGATGAATGATCCGTTCGACGCCATTTTCGCGGACGTGCATGTCGACAGCGCCATCAAGAACGACAAATACTTCTTTGCCAGTGTTCTGGTGCCATTTATAAGGCTTGTCTGTCCAGTGCATTCGGACCGTAACGTCGCCAAAATCGCTGAGCAACTCGCTTCCCCATGCGCGGTCAGCGGTGAAGCCATGCGATGAAAATTCTTTCATATCTGTGTCCCCAAAGCCTCAGCTACCGTAAAAATATCCTTGTCGCCGCGCCCGCATAGATTGGCGAGGATGATCTCGTCGCGGCCCATCTTAACGGCCTCGCGCTCCACCGCCGCAATGGCGTGGGATGGCTCCAGCGCCGGGATGATGCCTTCAGTGCGGCAGAGCAATTGAAAAGCATTCAGCGCCTCGACATCGGTCACGCTGTCGTAACGGACGCGACCCGATTCTTTCAGCCAGCTATGTTCGGGGCCGATGCCGGGATAATCAAGACCCGCGCTGATCGAATGGGCCTCGTCAATCTGACCATCTTCGTCTTGCAGCAGATAGGTCTTGTTGCCGTGCAATATGCCGGGGCGTCCGCCCGCGAGGCTGGCGGCATGTTGCTGATCCAGCCCATGTCCCGCCGCCTCAATGCCGAGCATTTCGACGCTGGCGTCATCCAGAAACGGATGGAACAGGCCGATGGCGTTGCTGCCCCCGCCGATCGCCGCCACCAGCAGGTCGGGCAGGCGGCCGGTGCGGGATAGCATCTGCGCTCGCGCCTCTCGCCCGATCACGCTTTGAAAATCGCGCACCATTTCGGGGTAGGGATGCGGCCCCGCCGCCGTGCCGATGATGTAAAATGTGTCATGCACATTGGCCACCCAATCGCGCAACGCCTCATTCATCGCGTCTTTCAGCGTGCCTGCGCCGCTGGTCACCGGGATGACCTCCGCCCCGAGCAGGCGCATGCGGAATACATTGGGCTGTTGCCGCCCGATATCCTTTGCGCCCATGAAGATGAAGCATGGCAAGCCGAAACGCGCGCAGACGGTGGCGGTGGCGACGCCATGCTGACCCGCGCCGGTTTCCGCGATGATCCGCGTCTTGCCCATCCGTATCGCGAGCAAAATTTGGCCAACGCAATTGTTGATCTTATGCGCGCCGGTATGGTTGAGCTCATCGCGCTTGAACCAAATGGCAGCGCCTTTGCCCGTGGGCGCGTCTTTGCGCAATTCTTCGGTTAGCCGCTCGGCATAATAGAGCGGAGAAGGCCGCCCGACATAATGCTCCAGCAGGTCATCAAACTGCGCCTGAAATGCTGGGTCGGCCTGCGCAGCGCGATAATGCTTTTCCAGATCAAAGATCAGCGGCATCAGCGTTTCGGCCACATAACGCCCGCCAAACTGGCCAAAATGGCCGCGGTCATCGGGCTGCCCGCGCCAGCTATTTGCCGGTCGGGGGGAGGGGTTGCGCGAAGGGTTAGCTGTGGGTTGTGGCAGTTCGGGATTGTTCATAATGGCGCTTTTTATAAGTTTCTGGCCGCTTGGCAGAAGGCAGCAATCTTGGCAACATCCTTGATGCCCGGTGCGCTTTCAACGCCCGAAGAAACATCGACCAGCGGCGCGCCGGTAACGCGGATCGCGTCCGCAACATTTTCTGGATTCAGCCCGCCCGCAAGACCCCAAGCGAGCCTATGCTGGTGCTGCGCCAATATCGACCAGTCAAAGGCTGTTCCGGTGCCGCCGGGAAGAGCGGCCTGCGCCGGCGCGTCGAACAACAACCGGTCCGCCGCGCCCAAATAACGGCCGCTCGCCTCCAATATCTCAGGACTTTTAACGCCTAGCGCCTTCCAAATTTCAATGCCGCTGTTGCCTTTGACGAGCGTGAGCCATTCGGGGGTTTCGGCGCCGTGAAATTGGATTGCATCCGGGCGTATGATATGGAGGGCTTGGCCGACTAATTCGGGTGAGGCGTTGACCAGCAGCAGCACCGTTTTGATGCGGCCACCCGCATAATCGCGCAATTCCGCCGCTGTCTCCAACGAAATATGGCGCGGGCTTTTTTCGAAATGAACAAGGCCAATATGGCTCGCCCCGGCCTCAATCGCGGCATCGATTGCGCCGCGCGAAGAAAGGCCGCAGATTTTTATTTGGATGGGCGCAGCTATGGTCATAGTACCATATGCATTTTGAAGCGTTCAAAATTTTGGCCGTTGAGCGCGATATTTTCCTTTTCAGCGATATCGAAGCCCATCGCGGCGAAGGCGGGGCGCGCCATCAAGCTGGCGTGCGTCCAAAGCTGCGTCGCGCCCTGCGTGCGGGCATGCGCATGTATCATGCCAAAAAGCTTGCGGAATAATCCCGTGCCCTGATGTTCGGCGAGAATATAGACGAAATCGATATAGCCCTCCGCTTCAAGGCTCATGAATCCGGTGATATTTTCATCCCATTGCGCCAAAGCGATATCTTGCTTGGCCAACCGCGCATTCCATTCCTCGCCTTGCCGGGGTTCAGCCACCCACGCCGCCCGCTGCGCATCGCTATATAGGCTTGGCCCATAACGAACGGCACGAAACATGACCTCGCCAAGTTCACTGTAATCTGCCGGGCTTGCCCACCTGTAACGAATGTGCATCGCGTCAAAGCGTTCCCACAATCGCACGCGCGGCGTCATCGGGAATTTCGGCGCTCGTAATGGGCCGCCCGATGACAAGCACGCTGGCACCATCGTCGCGCGCTTGACGCGGGGTGACGATGCGTTTTTGATCGGCATTTTTGCCGCCCGCTTGGCGGAGGCCAGGGACAACGAAAAAACCATCTTTCCATGCCTTATGCGCGGATTTTACTTCTTGTCCTGAACAAACAATTCCGTCTAAACCGGCTTCGCGCGCGAGCGCGGCGAGGCGCTCAACCTGATGGTGCGGATCATCGGCAATGCCGATCCGGTTCAAATCATGATCGTCGAGACTGGTGAGCACGGTCACCGCGACCACCTTTGTATGCTGCCCGGCCGCCGCCTTGGCATCCTCCATCATCGCTCGTCCGCCGGCGGCGTGAACGGTCAAGATGGCGGGCGCAAGGCCGTTCAGCGCCTGAATGGCTTTGGCTACCGTATTGGGAATATCGTGAAGTTTCAAATCGAGGAAAATGGGCAAGCCCAATTTTGCCACTTCATGCACCCCGTGATGTCCGTTGGCGCAAAAAAATTCAAGGCCAAGCTTGACCCCGCCGACATGGTTCTTCACCGATTTTGTCAACCGCAAAGCATGCTCCAAATCGGGTGTATCAATCGCCACATAAACCGGGTTGCTCATAACGCGCCTCCATATCCGTCCGCGGCCATCCCAAGTTTGACATACCGATGCCTTCCGCTCCGCAATTTCACCAAAATGGACACCCCATGGTGGAACATAAATACCATCATTACGGCAAGCAGCGTCGCCAAAAACAACGTTTGTAGAAATGGCATTTTGGCCTCCTTTAAGGGTGGGCGTTATCTTTATCTTATGGGAATTATCGCAATTTCGCTAGAGTTCTTATGGATAGGCCGTAAGTACCGTTTTTCCGGCCGCATTCATCCAAATACCCGCGCGAAAATTGTGTCGATATGTTTGAAATGATAATCGAGATTAAATCGCTCTTCAATTTCATTAGCGGATAATTTTGCGGTCACATCCGCGTCGGCCTTGAGCAATTCCATCAGGCTGAGCGCACCGTCGCTCTCCCAAACCTGCATCGCGTTGCGCTGAACGATGATATAGCTATCCTCCCGGCTGATCCCCGCTTGGGTCAGCGCCAGCAGCACCCGCTGCGAATGCACCAGCCCGCCCATCCGGTCGAGATTTTTCTGCATCCGTTCGGGATAAATCAGCAGCTTTTCGATCACGCCGGTCAACCTGTTGAGCGCGAAATCGAGCGTGATGGTCGCATCCGGCCCGATATAGCGTTCGACCGAGCTATGCGAAATATCGCGTTCATGCCATAGCGCGACATTTTCCATCGCCGGAGTGACGGCGGCGCGCACCATACGGGCCAGGCCGGTGAGATTTTCGGTGAGCACCGGATTGCGCTTATGCGGCATCGCGCTGGAGCCTTTTTGCCCCGGACTGAAATATTCCTCCGCTTCCAACACTTCGGTGCGCTGCAAATGGCGTATCTCGACCGCGAGCCGCTCGATCGATGAGGCAACCACGCCGAGCACCGCAAAATACATCGCATGCCGGTCACGCGGGATCACCTGCGTAGAAACAGGTTCGATCATAAGACCCAGCTTTTGCGCGACATAAGCCTCAACCTGCGGATCGATATTGGCAAAAGTACCAACTGCGCCGGAAATGGCGCAAGTAGCGATTTCGGCGCGCGCGGCAATCAACCGCTGCCGCCCGCGCGCAAATTCGGCATAGGCCTGTGCCAGTTTCATTCCAAACGTAACGGGTTCGCCGTGGATGCCATGGCTGCGGCCGATGGTGGGGGTGAATTTATGCTCCATCGCGCGGGTCTTGATCGCGGCAAGCAATTTATCGATATCGGCAATCAGCAAATCGGTGGCCTGCGAAAGCTGCACCGCAAGGCAGGTGTCTAGCACGTCGGACGACGTCATCCCCTGATGCATGAAGCGCGCCTCATCGCCGACATTTTCCGCCACCCAGGTTAGGAAGGCGATCACATCATGCTTGGTCACCGCCTCAATCGCGTCGATGGCGGCGACGTCAATTTTTGGGTTCGTTGCCCACCAATCCCACAATGCCTTCGCGGCGCTTTGCGGGATCGCACCTGCATCTGCCATCGCCTGCGCCGCATGCGCCTCAATTTCGAACCAGATGCGGAATTTATTCTCCGGCTCCCAAATGGCGGCCATTTCGGGGCGGGAATAACGAGGGACCATGATGTGAGGCTTTCGAATGATAGATGGGTCGCAAGCCGGTTAGCAGATGTAGCCGCAAACAAAAAGGGCGACCCCAAAAAGGCCGCCCGATATTGTTCAAAAACTTGAGGTCGGATTAAAAATCGACGGCAACGCGACCATAGAGGAACCGGCCGCTGAAACCAAATGGCGATTGCGAGCTATAGGGCAGGAATGAATTGTTGATGCCAAAATTCACGCCGTTTACCACGCCAAATGGCAATCGGTCGGGATATTCATCGAAAAGGTTGTTTGCGCCAACCGCGATGGTGATAAATTCCACCGGTTTTGCGCGCAGTTCCAAATCAACCACCCATTTCGGCGTGAGCTCCAAATCGCCCGGCGCATCGCCCGCCGCTATCGCGATGTTATCGCGCGGTTGAACGCCGCCGGATAGCGGCGTTGTTGTAACGGCATCGGGGATAAGCACTTCACCAAAACGATTGGCATTGAGCGTTGCGCCGAATTTGTCCAAATCCCAATTCAGCCCCAAGTTGAGCTTGTTTTTGGGTTGGCCATCGGTCAGCCGCAACGATTCTTGCCGCGCAAACAGACGGTTGGCGGTAAAGCCGCTGAAGGCCCGGCGATCGGTGATTTCAGTATCGCTGATATTAAAGCCCGCGTTCAACCGGAATTGACCAATGCCAAATTCAGGCACACGGTAACTGGCAACAATATCAACTCCTTGCGACCTTGTATCGATACCATTTATAAAAAACCGTGCCGATGTTCCGATAACATTGGCTGCCCGCAAAATGGCGACAACATCGGCGCCTTGCAGATTTTCGGTCAGCGTGATGCGGTCATTGATCTTGATATTATAATAATCGACCGTCAGGTTGAAACCGTCAATGGCGTTAAAGGTAACGCCGCCGCCGAAATTGAGCGATTGTTCCGGTTCCAAATCCACCGCGCCCAGCGCGCGTGCGATCGGCGAATCCACCGGGAAGGTGCCAATTTCAATCAACTGCCCGCCAACATTGTTGGTCGATGTGGTCGAGAAAAATTGCTGCGCCATGCCGGGTGCGCGAAAACCGGTGGAAATCGATCCGCGCAGCGCGATGCCATCGATCGGTTCGAACCGCGCGGCCAGCTTGCCGTTGATCGTGCCGCCAAAATCAGAGAAATTCTCGTAGCGACCGGCGGCCTGTATGTTGAATGCGTCGCTAATGTCGGTATCCAGCTCAATATAGCCGGCAAAGCTGTCGCGTGACCGGTCAATTTCGGTCGAAGGCGCAAATCCGGGGAATACCTGCGCGCCAGGAGGGGCACCGTTGCTGAAAGTAAATGGTCCAGCGATAAAGCTTTGCGGCTCGCCCGCCACGATCTGGTAAGTTTCATTGCGATATTCGCCGCCAATGGCGACCGATACCGGGTTGGACAGACCAATTTCAACATCACGGCGAAAATCAGCATTGACCGATGTTTGCCCCGACCGCAACCCGCCCGCGTCAAAGCGGCGCTGACTGACCAATCCGCCAAGCGAGGTGTTAAAGCTATCTTCGACGGCGAAATTCAACCGGTTTGTGCCGTAATTTATCGACAGGTCATAATCCCAGCCACTAAATTCACCGCGCGCGCCAAATGCCGACGAAATATCGATAATATTACTGGCAATTAACGGCAGGAAGCCTTCGGGAACGAATGGCCGGCCGCCATTGGCGAAATCTGCGTTGCGCGCATCGAGCGACCGGCGAAAGAAGCCCGCGCCATCGGCATCGCGCACGCCGTAGCTACCAAAATAATATAGCTCAATATTATCACTCACTTGTGCTGCGGCATTCAGAAAAAAGTTAAGGTCCCTGGACCGGCCATCGCCAAAACGGTGGTTGATCCGGTCGATTGTTACTTCGCGCGGATCACCGACGCCGCTAAATTGGCGGCGTGGGTCGGGTCCGGAGCGGTTGGTTGATCCGGTCGATTGTTACTTCGCGCGGATCACCGACGCCGCTAAATTGGCGGCGTGGGTCGGGTCCGGAGCGGTTGGTTGGGCTGCGATCCTTATATTCCGCGGTGAAATTCAGATAACCATCGGGGCCCAGCGGCAAACCAATATTGGTCGCAAAAGTATAGGTATCACCATCATTGCGCCTCGCATCCTCACCGGTAAAGGTGATCACCGGATTGTCATTGGCACCAGTGGTTGGGAGCACGCTGGCCACCTCATCCACGCCCTCCAATTGGGTGATATATTTACCAAAGGTAATTTGCGCGCGGCCGCCAACGCTTTTCTTAAGCTGCACGTTGATAACGCCGGCAATGGCATCCGAACCATAAAGCGATGATGCCCCGTCGCGCAAAACTTCGATCCGTTCGATGGCAATCGGCGGAATAGTGTTCAAATCAACCGCAGCCGATCCGCGCCCGATTGAACCGTTTAAATTGAGCAAAGAAGAAAGATGGCGGCGCTTGCCATTGACGAGCACCAGCACCTGATCCGGGGCCAGCCCGCGCAATGTCGCGGGGCGCAGCGAGTCAGTTCCGTCGGTCAACGAGGGTTGCGGAAAGTTGAAGGATGGCACCAAATTGTTGAGCAAACGGTTGGTCTCGGTCGTGCCGCTATTTTCCAAGGCTTCGCTGCTAATAATATCGATCGGGACCGCGCTATCGGCCACGGTGCGGTCGGTGCGGCGGGTTCCGGTAACGATGATAACAGGCGCATCGGCGCCTTCGTCGGCCTGGGCGGTTTCATCCTGCGCCGATGCGGGCGCTGCAATTGCTGTCATCGTGGCGATAAGTGAGACCGAAAATATCAATCTTGCGGCTATATTTTTATGTTTCATGATGTAAGTCCCCGTTGAAGATTGTCTTATAATCGAAATAGTCTTACCTCCTTTTGGAGCAGCCGCGAGTGGTGATTTGAAATATTGATGTTTTTTGCAAATTATGTGACAAATCGGCTACATTCATAGGATTCAACTATCGATATTGATTAAGCCGCTTTTTCCACAAAAGCTTTTGATAGATTCGGCAATTGCACTTGGCCTTGGCAAAAGTCGCGGCTATCGCGCTCGCTATGCCCGGCACGATTGACACCGATATTCCCGAAGATCCGTTTGACGCCGTCGTCGATGCGCCCTTTGATGCGGCGCTGTCCGAGCGTTATCTGATTTACGCCATGTCGACGATTACCGCGCGGTCGCTGCCTGATTTGCGCGATGGGTTGAAACCGGTGCACCGCCGGTTGCTTTGGGCGATGCGCCTGCTCAAGCTAGATCCCGCGCAAGGATATAAAAAATGCGCGCGCGTGGTGGGCGATGTGATCGGCAAATATCACCCGCATGGCGATCAATCGGTTTATGATGCGATGGTCCGCATGGCGCAGACATTCTCGCTGCGTTATCCGCTGGTCGACGGGCAGGGGAATTTTGGCAATATCGACGGTGATAATGCCGCCGCCTATCGCTATACCGAGGCACGGCTGACCAAAACCGCCACCGAGTTGATGAACGGGCTGGACGAAAATGGCACCGATTTTCGCCCGACCTACAATGGCGAGGATGAAGAGCCCGAATATATGCCGGGGCTGTTTCCCAACCTGCTCGCCAACGGGGCCAGCGGGATCGCGGTGGGCATGGCGACCAGCATCCCGTCGCATAATGTCGCCGAAATATTGGATGCCGCAATGCTGCTGATTGACCAGCCATCGGCGGGCCATGCGCAGTTGATGGCGGTCGTGCAGGGGCCGGATTTTGCCACCGGCGGCTTGTTGGTGGATAGCCCCGAAATTATCAGCAAGGCCTATGAAACCGGGCGCGGCGCGATGCGGCTGCGCGCGCGGTGGCATAAGGAAGATGAAGGCCGCGGCACATGGACCGCGGTGATCACGCAAATCCCCTATCAGGTGCAAAAGGGCAAGCTGATCGAACAGATTGCCAATCTGATCGGCGATAAGAAATTGCCGATACTCGCCGATATACGCGACGAAAGCGACAGCGAAATCCGCATCGTCCTTGAGCCCAAGCGCCGCAATATCGATCCCGAAGATCTGATGAACGCCTTGTTTCGGATGAGCGATCTGGAAACGCGGTTCTCGCTCAATATGAATATACTCGATGACACCCGCACGCCCAGGGTGATGGGTTTGGGCGAGGTACTGCGCGAATGGCTGCGGCATCAGATCGAGGTGTTGGTGCGCAAATCGCAGCACCGGCTCGAAAAGATCGACGGGCGGCTGGAATTGCTCGGCGGTTATATCATTGCGTTTCTTAATCTCGACCGGATCATTGAGATCATCCGCACCGAGGATGAACCCAAGCCAGTGATGATCGAAGAGTTTCAGCTAACCGACCGGCAAGCCGAAGCGATTTTGAATATGCGGCTGCGGTCGTTGCGCAAGCTTGAGGAAATGGAGCTGCTGCGCGAGCGCGATATGTTGCAAAATGAGCGCGGAGAATTGGTGAAACTGATCGAAAGTCCGGCGCGCCAGCGCAGCCGGTTGAAAAAAGATCTGACGGCGTTGGCAAAGGCTTATGGCGAAGATACGGAGCTTGGCAAGCGGCGGACATCGCTCGTTGAGGCGGCACCCGCGCGCGAAATTGCGCTCGAATCGCTGATTGAAAAAGAACCGGTTACGATTATCATGTCGCAGCGCGGCTGGATCAAGGCGATGAAGGGCCATGCCGATCTGTCGAAGCCCGATAGCTTCAAATTCAAGGAAGGCGACGGCCCGGCCAAAGCATTTCCTTATGCCTTCCACGCGCAAACCACCGATAAGCTGCTTGTGGCCACCGCCAATGGCCGCTTCTATACGCTTGGCATAGATAAATTACCCGGCGCTCGCGGCTTTGGTGAGCCGGTGGCAACGATGATCGATCTGGAACCGGGGAATGATATCGTCATGCTGCTGGTGCCCGCGTCCGACGGACGGATGTTGCTGGCCTCTTCCAATGGCAAGGGCTTTGTGGTCCGCGTGGCCGATGTCGTCGCCGAAACGCGCAAGGGACGTCAGATTGTTACCCTGAAAGCCGGAGCGAAGTTAACGGTGGTGCGCCCCATTCCTGCTACGCCGGATGACGATATTGTGCTCAAGGATCATTATGTTGCCGTTGTGGGGGACAACCGCAAGCTGGTGGCTTTCCCGCTCTCCGAGATTCCCGAAATGGCAAAGGGGCAGGGCGTCACGTTGCAACGTTATAAAGACGGCGGCCTATCCGATGCCACTTGCTTCCGAATGTCCGAAGGGTTGAGCTGGACGATGGGCGGCGACAGCGGCCGCACGCGGACCGAAAATGACATGTCCTTATGGCGCGCGGCGCGCGGCGCTGCGGGCCGATTGCCACCCAATGGTTTTCCGCGCAATAACCGCTTTGATTAACGGCGGGCCGATTTGG
>JAKFUU010000038.1 GCA_021732525.1 Sphingomonadaceae bacterium
TGTTTGGCGATGTCTTTCACCGCTTTGGAAACAATCTCCATCTTATCCGGCTCGGCGATGATGCTGGTGCTTAAATAGCCATAGCCATCATAATGGTCCGATGCGGTGGAGCCGGTTCCGGGCGAATAAGTTGCGCCCAATTTTTCGCGAACTTCATCGAGCAGCAGTGATCCGAAAACTTCGCTCACCATGGTGCGGATCACGGTCGATTTGAAATTTTTGCCGTCGGTGGTTGGCCAAAAAGTCTGCACCATGCCTTGATCGTCTTTGCCTTTATGCGTTAGCGTCATGACGCCGCGCTTATCGGTAAATTTCACTTGCCGGCCTGCTTTATAATCGGGCGAGGCGGCTTTGCGGGCTGGCAGCGCGCCAAAAGTTTTCGCCACCATGTCGATCGCGGCTTGCTCGTCAATATCGCCGACAATCGCGATTTCGATCGGGCTATCGGCCACTTGCCCGGTCAGCGCGGCGCGGACATCCTCCAAATTGCGATCGGTCAATTCGCTGGGTTCCAGGCCAAAGCGGGTGTCTCCGCTCGCCAAAATCCGCGGAACCTTGGTGCCGGCAATGCTTTGCGGCTGTGCCGTCAATTGCGGGATAATCGCCTTCACCTGATTTTGCCAAACCGTATCGGCTTCGGCGCGGTAGCCCAAATCGGTCATAAAGGCCGCGAGCAGCTTCATCTGCAATGCGGCATCTTCGGGCGTGGTTGTCCCGCCGGTGCCAAAGCTGTCGGTGCCATAGCCAAAGCCGAGCGACACCGTTTTACCCGCTAAAATACGCTGCAATTCCTCCACGTCATGCGCTTTCAAAGCCATAACCGCGGTCATCGACTGCATATAGAAACCGAGCCCGCCCTTGCCTTGTGGCAGGGTCAGATCGCCGCCGCCAAAGCGAAGATTGAAACGAACGCGACCTTGTTCAAAATCGGTCTTCTTAATATTCAGCCGCACATTATTGGCGAAACGGACGGTGCGGATATCGAGATCGGCGATGCGCTTATCTTCGGCGATCGTTCCTGCCTTGCCAAAATTGTCATAAGCAAAGGCCTTGGTTTCGATCTTTTCCGGGGCCATAACGGCGACTTGGCTGCTTTGCCCAAGCACCGCAAAGGCGGCGGCCTGCGCATTTTCCAACGGCGCTTTGGTGGTGATATGCAGGCCCGTTGGCGGGCTTGAAAAGGCTTTGCGGAATGCACCCGACACCGTGTCTGCGGTCAATCCTGGCTTTAATTTCGTAAAAATCTCAAGCCGGGTTTGCGGCGTGGTTACGATGCCTTTGCTATTCAAGGTGGATATTATCGCGCCTGCCAGGGCGGGGCTGCGGCGGGTATCGGCTTGCTGAACGGCATTGCGTGCATCCGCCTCGATATTGGCCAATTGTTCCTCCACTTCGGCTTGGGTAAAGCCGTAGGTTATCGCTTTGCGCAATTCCTGTTCGCCAATCGCCAGCGCGCTTTGCCAATCGTCGCCATTGGCATTCATCGATATCGCGCTTTGTTCAAAAGCATCGAATAACGGCCCGATTTGAACGCTGCCACCACGAATTTTGGCGTCTTTTGCTAGGCTTAGCGTTTGGAACCGTTTTGCCATGATCCCGCTGGCAATATCGTCCAGCAAATTTTTGTTACGTTCGGCGATGCTGTCATCCTTGCGCTCGTAGGGCTTGAGAATGGCGAGTTCGATGTCGGTGGACAAAGCCGGATCGCTAAAACTCCCAACCGAAAAAGGCCGGGCGGGATTGAGCGTGCCGCGATTCATCGGCGCGCCGGCCGCGCCTTTGCCCTTCCAATCGGCAAATTTGGCCTTGATCTTGGCCTCCATCGCATCGACGTCAAAATCGCCGACAATCACCAAAGTGGCATTTTCCGGGCGATAATAACGCTGATAAAAATCCTTGATCCGCGCGGCGGGTGCGGTTTTCAAAACCTCCTCGGTGCCAATGGGCAGGCGGTTGCCAAAGGGCGCATCGGGCGCAATAAATTGCAATAAATTTTCAACACGGCGCAGACCAGGGCTGTTGCGAGTTTGCTTTTCGGACAGAACGACGCCGCGTTCGCGCTCCACCGCCGCATCCGAAATGGTTAATTCGCCCGCGGTTTCGCGCATTAAAAACAGCGCGGTATCGACCAGATCATCATTGGTTTTTGGCAATTCGAGCAGATAGGTGGTGGCATCAAATCCAGTGGAGGCATTGGTATCCGCGCCAAAGGATAGTCCCTTACGCTCCAATATTTTCACCATTTCGCCCTCGGGCACATTGGCCGATCCATTGAACGCCAAATGTTCGAGCAGATGGGCAAGGCCTCGCTCATTCTCGGCCTCTGCAATCGATCCGACATTGATATGCATCCGCACCGACGCGCTGTCTTTGGGGGTTTCATTGCGGCGCAGCGCATATTTCATACCATTATCGAGCACGCCATAGCGGACCGCCGCATCGCTGGGCACATCAACCGATTTATGGCCCCACGGCGTAACCGTGCCCGCCGTTTGCGCTTTTGCAGCAGCGGTTTCACTTTGCGCCACGGCATTTCCGGCGGGCATCGATATGGTCAGCGCCAGCGCCGAAATAATCAATAGGCTACGGTGTTTTACTAGACTTTTCATAGAATAAGGTCCCCAGCGTTGAAATATGGCGGTTATTCAACATGAAAGCTGAATGGTATATTGCTGTTCGATAAACGACATCAGCGCGCGGTGAAATAATACCGTTATATTTCCGCAACCCTCTTTTTAATCGCATGATAAGCTGCCACATAGGTTTTATGACACAGCCCGATTGGCCCGACAGCATTCAAGCAGGGGAAACCGAGCGGCATGAACCATTGGTGCGCCGCCTGCTCGCCCCCAATCCGTCGCCTTATACCTTCACCGGCACACAGACATGGCTGGTGGGGGCGGGCCGCGAAATAGCGGTGATCGATCCGGGACCGGTGGGCAGCGGGCTTAGCGTGGGTGATCCCGCCGACATCAACGCCGCCAATGCCAACGGCGAAAGCCATGTTGAGGCGATCCTGCGCGCGGCGGGCGATGCCAAAATTACCGCGATCCTGTGCACCCATACTCACCGCGATCATTCCCCCGCTGCCGCGCCGCTAAAGATGCTTACCGGAGCTGCCATCATCGGCTGCGCACCGCTGGCGATCGCAGATAGCGGACCCCGCGCCGATAGCGCCTTTGATCCGGGCTATGCGCCCGACCGCGTGCTATCCGATGGCGAATGTGTGCATGGTGATGGCTGGACCTTGCAAGCCATCACCACGCCCGGCCATACCAGCAACCATATTTGCTATGCCTTAAAGGAGAGCGGCGCGTTATTCACGGGCGATCATGTGATGAAATGGTCAACCACCGTGGTCAGCCCGCCCGACGGCGATATGCGCGATTATATGGCGAGCCTGCAAAAGCTGTATGAGCGTGAAGATAGGGTCTATTATCCCGCGCATGGCCCCGCCGTTACCAATCCGCAGCAGCTGGTGCGCGGAATGATCGGGCACCGGCGACAACGCGAGCGGCAGATATTGGCGCTGTTGGAAAGCGCGCCGCATGCCATTCCCGATATGGTGGCGGCGATGTATAAGGGCCTTGACCCACGGTTGACCGGCGCGGCGGGGCGCAGCGTGCTGGCGCATCTGGTTGATTTGGAGCGGCAGGGGCGGGTGACGCAGGCCGATGATATTTGGGCGGCGAAACGCTTGACCGATGGGATGTTTCCACGCCAATAGAAGCAATTATCCGCAATGACCGGACATAATAGGATCAATGCCATGAATGCCCCCGCTATTCCCACCGGAACCGATTTGATCGCGGAAATTCAGCGGTTAAAAAAAGCGCGCAATGCGATTATTTTGGGCCATTATTATCAACGGCCGGAGATTCAGGATCTGTCCGATTTTGTCGGCGATTCGCTGGAGCTCAGCCGCAAAGCGGCCGAAACCGACGCCGATGTCATCGCCTTTTGCGGGGTGAAATTCATGGCGGAAACGGCGAAAATATTGTCCCCGCAAAAAACCGTGATCTTGCCCGATTTGAAGGCGGGATGCAGCCTGGAGGATAGCTGCCCACCCGAAAAATTCCGCCGTTTCCGCGCCGCGCATCCCGATCATATCGCGCTCACCTATATCAACTGCTCCGCCGAGGTGAAGGCGCTGTCCGACATTATCGTCACCAGCAGCAGCGCGGAGACGATTATCGCGCAAATCCCGCCTGAACAGAAAATTATCTTCGGCCCCGACCGGCATTTGGGCGGATATATGAGCCGCAAATTTGGCCGTGAGATGCTGCTATGGCCCGGCGTGTGCATTGTGCATGAGGCGTTTAGCGAGACCGAACTGCTCAAGTTAAAGGCGCAGCATCCCGCCGCGCCCGTGGCCGCGCATCCCGAATGCCCGCCGCATATTATCGACCATGCCGATTATGTCGGCAGCACCAGCGGCATCTTGAAATATGCCAAGGAAAGCCCGGCGCAAACTATCATCATCGCCACCGAGCCGCATATCATCCATCAAATGGAAAAAGCGGTGCCAGAAAAGAATTTCATCGGTGCGCCGGGGGCGGATGGCAACTGCGCCTGCAATATCTGCCCCTATATGGCGCTCAATACGTTGGAGAAGCTCTACGTGGCTTTGCGCGATCTCAGCCCGCAAATCGAGATGGACGACGCCGTGCGCGTTGCCGCGAAGCGCAGCCTGGACCGGATGCTGGAGATGACAGCGGACCAAAGCGGCGCGCCCAAGATGGACGGCGATTTAGGGCCAAGAGATTTGGCGCACCGCGGATGAGCGCGGGGCGGGTTCGGCAATGACTTTTCATATCCCTGGATTTGACCTTCCGGCTTTTGTGACTTCCACCTTGGCGGAGGATTTGGGCGGTCCGGTGGGTGGCGGCGGCCATGATGTCACGAGCGACAGCGTTATCCCGGCAGGTGCGATCTTCACCGGCGTCATGGACGCGCGGCATGATTGCGTTATCGCCGGATTGCCGATTGCCGCCATGTTCTTTCGCCGGCTCGATCCTGCTGCTGAAATCGATATTTTGGCAAAGGAAGGCGAAGCCGTGGCGGCGGGCGCGGACATCATGCGGCTGAAAGGCAAAGCGCGCGCGATGTTAACCGCCGAACGCAGCGCGCTCAATATTGCGCAGCATCTAACCGGTATCGCCACCATGACGCGCGCCTATGTCGATGCGATTGCGGGCACCGGATGTATCTTGCTCGACACGCGCAAGACGATACCAGGACTGCGGATGCTGGCCAAATATGCCGCGCGGATGGGCGGCGCGCAAAATCACCGGATGGGACTGTGGGATGCGGCGATGATCAAGGATAATCATATTGCGGTTGCCGGCGGGGTGGAACAAGCGGTGCGGCGCGCGGTGGATGCCGGGATCGCGCAGATCATCCTGGAGGTCGACCGCATCGACCAGATTGAGCCGGGAATTGCGGCGGGTGCGACGCATCTGCTGCTCGATAATATGGACGCCGAAATGTTGCGTGATGCGGCCGCGTGGGTGGCGGGCCGCGTGCCGACCGAGGCCAGCGGCGGGATAACGCTTGAAACCATTCGCGCCAAAGCGGAAACCGGGGTGACTTACATCAGCGTCGGGCGGCTCACCCAAAGCGCGCCGGCCGCCGATTTGGGGCTCGATTTTACGGTGCCCTAACGTCGAAATATAACCTTCAGGTTATGGACCCCCGCCTGCGCGCGGGCGGCAGTGTAACGCCCGTTTCCGCGGCGTTATTCTTGAAAATAGGCCAGCGCGGCGCGTGCAATGGGTTCGCCCCATTCCTGAACAAAATGGCCGCCATCCTCTATTTCCATCGGCGGCGGGCATCCCCGGATCAGCTTATGCAGGCTCATCATCGCTGGCGCGCCGAGCACGGGGTCGGCCATGCCGATTGCCATAAAGCTCTTGCCCTGCCAGTCTTCGGACCAATATTTTGCCGCCGCCATGCTGACATCAACGCCTTCCATGCTGGGCTCCACCGGAACCAGAGCGGGAAAAATCTGCGCCCCCGCTTTATATTCGGGCGCGGGGTAAGGTGCGTCATAGGCGGCGATTTCGGCTTCGGTCAGATGCGGCGTGCCGCGTGCGATTAACGCGCCAATGGGCAGATCGGGGGTGGACAGGGCATAGGCTTTCCAACTTTTGAAACCCTCGGTCATCCCGCGGCCCAGACCAAGCCCGGTGTTCATCACGATCAACCGGTCGAGCCGGGGGGCAAAGCCGGCATCGACGGGCAAGGTTAACCCCAGCAGCCCGCCCCAATCCTGCACCACCAAGGTGATGTTTTTGAGATCGAGCCGCTCGGCCAGCGCCAACAAATAGCTGCGATGAAAGTGAAAGCCATAATCCGATTGCGCGGTGGGTTTATCCGACCGGCCAAAACCAAGCAGATCGGGCGCGATGACCCGCGCGCCGCTTTCCAAAAACACCGGGATCATCCGGCGATAGAGAAATGACCAACTGGGTTCGCCATGCAGGCACAGGAACACATGCTGCGCATCGGCAGGACCCGCATCGACATAAGCAATGCGCAGCCCTTCATATCCGGTGAGATCATCGACATAACCAACCGGATAGTCAAAATCAGGCAGGTTCGCAAAGCGTTCGTCGGGGGTGCGCAGGGCGTTGATGGTCATGAGTCTCTCCTGTCAGATTGCAGATGACAACCTGACAGGTGCGCGCAGAACCGTCAACGCCGCACGGCTTCTTCACGGTGCCTTTACTGCGCCGCGATTTTGTCCTTTGACATGATTGCTTCGGCATCGCCGGGGGTCGGCGGGGACAGAGGAAAACCGCGGCGTTTCAGCAGGGCATTAACATCGGGGTCGCGGCCGCGAAATTCCCGGTACGCTTCTATCCGGTCGGTTTCATCGCCGGTTGAAAGCAGAATCTTGCGAAATTTTTCGGCAATATCCGCATTCCAAACATCGCCTGCTTCCTCGAACAACGCCCATGTGTCGGCATCCATCGTTTCGGACCAAAGATAGCTATAATAGCCCGCCGAATAGCCATCGGATGAAAAAAGGTGATTAAATTGCGGCAGGCGGTGCCGCATCACCATTTCTTTGGGCATACCGATTTCGGCCAGCGTTGCCTTTTCAAAGGCCGATGGATCGGTCACCGGCTGCTCCCGGTAATGCAGCTTCATATCGACGATCGCGCTGGATAGATATTCAACCGTGGCAAAGCCTTGGTTGAAGCTGCGGCTCTTTTCAATCTTGTCAACAAGCGCGGCAGGGATGGGCTCACCGCTTTTGTAATGTTTGGCATATTTGTTCAAAATATAGGGGGTCAGCAGCCAATTTTCATTCACCTGACTGGGATATTCGACAAAGTCGCGCGGCGTTCCCGCAAGCCCCGGCCAAGTGATGTCATAATTGAGATAATGCAGCGCATGACCAAATTCGTGAAACAGGGTGGATGCGTCATCAATGCTGATTAATGTCGGTTCCGACCCCGCGCCTTTGACAAAATTGTTATTGTTGGATGCAAGGATGATGTTATTTTCACCGCCCAGCCGGTGCTGCGACCGATAAGTCGTCATCCAGGCGCCCGACCGTTTGCCCGAACGAGCGAAATTATCGAGGTAAAATAGCCCGACGATCTTTCCGCCGCGTGTGACTTCGAATGTGCGAATATCGGGGTGGAAAACCGGCACGCTGCCGGTGTTCTCGCTAAATTTGAAATCATACAACCGCCCGGCGGCGTCAAACATCGCGGCGACCATATTGTCGAGTTGAAAATAGGGCTTAATCTCATTGGCATCGAGATCATATTTCGCCTTGCGCACTTTTTCTGCGTAAAAACGATAATCCCAAGGTTCGATCGTAACCCCGTCCACCGATGCGATCGCTTGCATATCGGCGACCTCTTCTTTCACCCGGCCAACGGCGGCGGGCCAAACTTTCATCATCAGGTCCATGGCGCGTTCGGGATCTTTTGCCATAGTATTGGCCATGCGGTAATTTGCATGCGTTGCAAAACCAAGCAATTTTGCGCGTTCCTGCCGCAGCGTCAATATCTCGGCGATCACCTTGCCTGTATCATTGGCATCGCGGTTGTCGCCGCGCGCGGTGAAGGCTTGCCAAACCTTTTGCCGCCATGCGCGGTTGGTCGAATTCTCCAAAAAAGGCTGCACGGCGCTGCGCGTGTTGGCGATGACCCATCCCTTTTTTCCCTTCGCTTTTGCCGCCGCCGCAATCGCGGCGACATAGCTACCGGGCAGACCGGCAAGGTCCGATTCTTGTTCGATTAAAATATAGGTTTCTTCATCCGCCAGCACTTTGGATGAAAATTCGGAAAATTTCTTGGCCAGGTTTGATTCAATCGCAATCACCTGCTTTTGCTGATCAGCGTTGAGCAAGGCGCCATTGCGCACCAGATTGTCATAGGTTTGCTGCAACAACCGTCGCTGCTTGGCGTCAAGCTTCAAATTATCCTGTTTTTGATACAAATACTGCACCCGTTGAAAATAGCGCGAATCGAGCGAAAGCTTGCCGAAAAATTCGCTAATCTTTGGATCATATTCGGCTTCAATCTTGCGGATTGCTGCGTTCGACAGGTTGGATGTATGCACGCCCCATATGGGGAATAACCGGCCAAATTCCTTGCCCGCAAGTTCGGTTGCGGTAATGGTATTGTCAAATGTGATGGCTTGGGGGTTGGACAAAATCCGTTCATACTCCGCCTTGGTCGCCCGCATGGCGGCATCAAATGCGGCGGGAAATTTCTTGGGATCCACCTTGTCCCACGCCGGCACGCCGTCATACGGACCCTGCCATGGCTGCAACAATTGCGGCGAAGCGCTTTTCTTGGGTGCTGCAACCGCGGGTTCAAGCATGGCTACAGCGATTGTCGGCAGCATACAAAGCGCCAGCATAAGCTTCATTGTTCGCATAGTTTTTGATCCTCCCAAAAATCAACATAAGGCGGCGATACGATAGCGATGGCCAAATATCCAGTGTGGGAGGCAAAAAATATTATACCAACGTTTCATACATGAAGCGCAGATAATTGATATGTTCATTTTGGATGATAAATTGCTAATTGTTGAATCGTCAGCAAGGTGATTCCAATATTAACTTATTCATTAGCGCCATGATCAAGAAAGGTTAACTTTTGTATATAATTGATGGACGTGAAAAATTACGGTCGCTAAACCGTATATTGGCGATGACAGGGGCTTTGTCAGCGCGATCGCAAAATTTACGATTACTGGCCGAAAATTTCGGATACTCTATTGTTGATGCCGACCATATTGCGCAAAAAGGGACTCCGCAGGAAAATTTACCTGGTATAGATCTGTTGATCGTCGATCTTACCTCCATTCCGGACCGACCTGTCCAAGAAATGTCTAATATATCTGCATATTTACAGGCCAGTGGCGCAGAGGCGTTGATCTGCACGGATATGGAGAATTTGGAAACGGCCTATGCCAATTTTCCAGTTTCACAATGTCATTTCCTTGTGGACGGCAGCGATATGGAGGCGTTGCTGATTATATCTGGGGCAATCCGGCGGGGCAAAAAGATGGATCAGTTGCATGACAATAGCCGCGATGTTGAATTTGGGGCGTTGTATAAAATTAGTGATGAGCTTGCTGACTTTGCCAGAAAGCTGGCGCGCATTGCCGAACAGGAAGACTTGAACGGGGCACCGAAATTGGCCGAAAACCCGGTGTCATTCCGGCCCGCGCCGACGGCCGCAATGCAGCCGTTTGTTCAACCCTTTGTTGAACAGCGGCGCTATTCACATGCTGGCATGCCGCCGCCGGTGGACGCCCGGCTGATCCGCGAGATCATCAAGCTGCGACGCCGCCGCGAAGCTTTTTTCGATGCGGAGCTTTTGGCCGATCCGGCCTGGGACATATTGCTCGATTTGCTCGCCGCGCGGCTGGAAGGAAAATCCGTGTCGGTCTCCAGCCTGTGTATCGCGGCGGCTGTTCCCGCGACCACCGCTCTACGCTGGATCACCGGGATGACCGAAAGCGGGATGCTGGTGCGGCGGCAAGACCCCACCGATGCGCGGCGGGTATTCATTGAATTGTCCGAAGCCGATGCGGAAAAAATGCTCGAATATTTCGCCGAATTTCGCAAAGTGAATATTGTCGCCATTTAGGGTAAGGATACTGGCGTACGATGCCGTTTGGGCGGGTTGCCGCCGGGGTCGCATAAAAGGCTTGCCAAAACCCGCCTGCTTTGGCAATGCGCGCTTCGCTGCAACATGAATAGCGGTGGTCATGCCCAATATTGGGGCGCTTAGCTCAGTTGGTAGAGCATCTCGTTTACACCGAGAGGGTCAGCGGTTCGAGCCCGTTAGCGCCCACCATGACCGGCCTTTTCCCGCTGCATTATTTTGCGGCGGCCCAGCAATAGGTGCAACGACCAGCAGATTGAGCGGCGGCGCGAATCACATTTCACGCTATCCGCGATCATAACGCGCCTTGACTTTACATTGGGTTGATGGAAAACTTCGGCTATGCGATTATTGCAAATTGTCATGGTAAGCGCCTTCATTGCCGCCGCGGCTAATCTGTCGCCAGCGATGGCGGGGACCAATAGCGCAAAGCCGCAGGGCCGCAGCGACGACCATCAATCGGCCGACCGGCGGCGAGAGATACCGGTAAAATCCGGCCGCCGTCCGGCAACCAAAAAAGAGCCATGCCGGTCTTGCTGGATTTTAATGTAGCTATACTCGAGCATCGTGCATCGTGCGGACAAGTGGGAACCTGTCTCTCCTTGTGTCATCGCGCTCTAAGCAATTACCTGGCGCATGACCGACAGGTACCCCGGCGCAATGGTCATCCGGGGATGAAAGCCGCCGGTCCCCAGCAAACGATGCGCCGCAGCAAGGTGATAGCAGGGCACGCCCATGAATAAATGATGCTCGCTATGGTAATTTACCCAATAAGGCGCGACGGTGGCTCGCTCGATTAACCCGGCGCGGACCGTGCGCGCATGGGTGAAAGGATCGCCGCTGCCGGTTTGAGTGCAGGCATGTTCGGCGATATTGCGGATGCGCAGGAAAAGTGGGAACGTCGTGGCCAGCGCACCGAGCCAAAGCAGAAATGGCGTCCACCCCAGCGTCGCGAGGCTGCAAACGAGGATAACCGCCTGGATCAATAAAAATCGGCCCACCGTTCTTGCCGTCTGCTTTGCGCCGTCCAAATTTGTCGCTGGGCCGTTGCTGCCGCTGCCGCTTTGCGGATTAAAGGTTCGGCCTGCGCTGGTATCGCGCTTGGTTGACGGCGCGTCGCCGGCTGGCGCTGTCTGTTTTGTTGGGCCGCCAGCGAGCATCGCGCGCA
>JAKFUU010000025.1 GCA_021732525.1 Sphingomonadaceae bacterium
GCGATGGCTTATATTTTGGCGGGCGCCGGCATGCTGGCGTGGCGGCGCAAGGTCGATCCGCTGACGGGATGGAAAAGCGGCGCCTTTTTGACCAGTTTTGCGGGGTTGTTTATTCTGCAATTTGGCGACAAGAGCCAATTTTTAATCGCGGCAAAAGCGGCGGAGACGCCGATTTGGGGCTTTGCCTTTGTCGGCGGGTATTTGGGCTTGCTTGCCGCGTGTATCCCCGCCATCCTGCTGCGCCAAAAGCTGGCGAAAATTCTGCCGCTCACGCCTATCCGCCGTTTGGGCGGCACGGCGATGCTATTATGGGGGATTTTCCTGACGCTGGGGGTCTTTGATTTGATTTAGGGCCTGATGACGTGAAGTTGACCCTCCTCGTCATTGCGAGCGAAGCGCGGCAATCCAGCGCACCTTGCTCTAAATTTTGTTCGCCATTCAAATTCGCAATTGATCGAATGAAAAATAGAGCCAATTTTATGGTCAGTTGAGCCGGGAGAGATTCACCGCCGAAAATTTGCCGCGGCGATCGACTTCGATGTCGAACTCCACCCGGTCCCCTTGGGTAACCTGGCCGACGCCCGAACGTTCCAACGCGGAAATGTGAACGAACACATCTTCGCCGCCATCATCGCGCTGCAAAAAGCCAAAGCCTTTGGCATCGTTAAAGAATTTTACGGTGCCGTTGGCATGTTCCCCCGCGGTGCCCGGATGGCCGCCGCTGCGTGACGGCGCTGCGCGCTCTTCGCGCGGCGGCGGCGCGGCAACCGCAAGCACTTCGCCAACAAGCACCAGATCGGAGGCCGAAATTTTGCCGCCACGGTCCACCAAAGTAAATTCCAGCGTTTGCCCTTCGGCAAGGCCGGTAAGCCCGGCTGTTTCCACCGCGCTAATATGCACAAAAACATCGTCGGGCCGGTTATCGCATTGGATAAAGCCAAATCCTTTTTGCCCATTGAAAAATTTTACCGTGCCGCTTCCCGATCCGACAATCTGTGCAGGCATGGCTGGTGCGCGGCCCCCGCCGCCGCCCGCGAAACCGCCGCCACCGGCACCGCCGCTAAAACCGCCGCCGCCACGCGGACCATTAAAACCGCCACCGGGGCTGTAACCGCCAGGACGACCGCCAAAATCATTGTTAAAGGGTGAGGGTGCTTGATAGCCATCATAGCTTTCGTCACCAAAACTGTCTCTTTTATCCCGGCCCTTGCCACGCCGCTTACGATCAAAACTCATGGTTACAAAATGACTTCCCTATCGCCCTATCCATTCGGTCGATGCAGTGGAGGGCGAGAATCCTGCATTACCGGAGTGCGGCCCGATGTTAACGCACAAAAGGGTCTTATCCTATTAACCGTTCAGGGTATAGCGATAATATTAGCCAAAAGCGCAGCAAATTCCCGGCAATGCCCGGCAAGATAACAGTGTTTCATAAGATTATTTTTAGAGCATGATCGGTGCGCTCCCAACTATTCCGATTCGCAGGCCTTGCCAATGGGAGTCGCAAACTGATAGAGAAAAGCGGTATAAGGGGATAAGATGAGCGTATTTTTTCACGAAGAAGACCTGCCATCGGGCGTGCTGGCCGATGGGCCGGTGGCGGTTGATACCGAAACGATGGGCCTGGTTACGCCGCGCGACCGGCTGTGCCTGCTGCAAATTGCCGATGGCAAAGGGGATGAGCATCTTATTCGGTTTGGCCAAAATAGCGATTTTGCCGCGCCCAATCTGCGCGCGATATTGGCCGACACCGGCCGGTTGAAGCTGTTTCATTTTGCCCGATTTGATCTTGCCGCGATCGAATATTATCTGAAAGTCACCGCAGCGCCGGTATTTTGCACCAAAATTGCGTCGCGGCTTTCGCGCACCTACACTGACCGGCATGGCTTAAAAGAATTGGTCCGCGAAATGTTGGGCATTGACATTAGCAAGCAGCAACAATCGAGCGATTGGGGCGGGGCCGAGCTGTCCGAGGCGCAAAAAGACTATGCGGCAAGCGATGTACGCTATCTCCACCGGCTGCATGATCAATTTGCGGTTCGGCTGGAGCGTGAAGGGCGCAGTGCCGCGGCGCAGGCCTGCTTTGATTTCCTGCCGCACCGGGCGCGGCTCGATCTGATGGGTTGGGCCGAAATTGACATATTCGGCCATAGTTAAGGTTGAGATGACTATCACGGCGCGTCATATCGATTTGTCTTGCGGGAATATCCATGTCTGAGTTGGCCGATGTAGAGCGCACGCGGCGGCAGCATTGGGCCGCACCGGGCAGCCGGCATGACCGGTTGATTGCCTGGCTGCGCGTGTTGTTGCCCGCCGTTGTCGGCATATTATTGGCGCTTTTAACCTTTAGCCCTTTTGCAAATAGCAGCGAGGCAAGCTTCGTCCTCGACAAAAATCAGGTTAATTTGGCCAAGGAACGGATGCGCATTTCGCAAGCAACCTATCGCGGCGAAGATGGCAAGGGGCGTCCATTCTCGCTCCATGCGGGTAGCGCGGTACAGAAAAGCTCCGCCGAACCCATTATCCGGATGAATGATTTGTCGGCGCAGATAATGATGGAGGATGGCCCCGCCTCCTTGATCGCCAGCAGAGGCAGCTATAATCTTGATACCGAAACGGTTCGCGCGCCGGGGCTATTGTCCATAAAGTCGGGCAACGGCTATGCGATGGATGCCAATGACGTGTTTTTCGCGCTTAAGACTCAGACAATGCGCAGCAAAGGCACCGTCGCTTTCAAGGGCAACGATGGTTATGCCTTGACCGCGAATAATGTTGAGGTCGATATCGCGCGCAGAATGATGCAAAGCTTTGGACCGGTGAGCGGCCGGATGAAGCTGGGTCCGTTCAGCGCGAGCAGCATGAGCGCCGATCTTAAAAATCGCAATATTATCCTGTCGGGTAACGTCAGATTGCTTATCCAAGGAAATGCGCTTAAATGAACATCATGGCTTCTTTGAAAAAACCGGCGATGATCGTTGCGGCCAGCTTTGTCGGCACGGCGGCGCTGCTGTCCATCGCCGCGCCCGCGCAAGTGATCCGCAATCATAATACCAATGCGCCGGTCGGTGTTGATGCCGGACGGTTGGAGGCATCGGACCGCGATGACCGCGTTGTCATGTCGGGCGGGGTGACAATAACGCAAGCCGGGCTTACGCTAAATGCCGCGCGTTTGACGGCGGCCTATACCGACAATGGCAAAATTGATGTTAACCGCTTTGATGCCGTTGGCGGTGTTGTCATTACCAAAGACGATCTGCGCGCCACCAGCAATGCGGCCATTTATGATGTGGATAGCGCCTTGATTACGTTGATCGGCGATGTCAATTTGAAACAAGGATCAAATCGGCTGAGCGGCGGCCGGATGATCATCGACCTCAAATCCGATCGAACGAGCATATCGGGCGGTGCCGGCGCGGCGCCGGGAATATCGGGCGGCGGCAATGGGCGCGTTACCGGAACCTTCACCGTGCCGCAGCGGAAAAATTAATTTTCTCGCTGGCAAATAGCAACATTCATTTTGGAACGCACAATGAACCGATGAATAGGGGAGGCAAAAATCCTGCCAATTGCTAAACCTGCTTATGTTCGTTAGCGATTTTTTGTAGCAGTATAACGATCGTCACAAAATATGTAGGACATGGCAATATGGAACAGCTCGCTATGAGCACCGATGGTAACATGGCCGCTGCCGCTGATATAATGGCGGGGCAGGCCGCGATCGAGGCGGCGACCTCTGGTCTGTCCGTGGTGTCGATCGCCAAAAGCTATGATAAGCGCGCGGTGCTGACCGATGTGTCGCTGTCGGTGGCCAAGGGCGAAGTGCTCGGCCTGCTCGGCCCCAATGGCGCGGGCAAAACCACCTGTTTCTATTCGATCATGGGGCTGGTCAAACCCGACAGCGGGCGAATTATGCTCAACGGCGAAAATATCACCGGAATGCCCATGTATCGCCGCGCGATATTGGGGCTTGGTTATTTGCCGCAAGAAACCTCCATTTTCCGGGGAATGACGGTGGAGCAAAATATCATGGCGGTGCTGGAAATGGCCGAACCGGACCGCGACGCGCGGCGAACGCGGCTTGCAACATTGCTCGATGAATTTGGCCTCACCCGGCTGCGCGCCGCCCCGGCGATGGCGCTTTCGGGGGGCGAGCGCCGCCGCTGCGAAATTGCTCGGGCGCTGGCGGCAAATCCATCGATTATGCTGCTCGATGAGCCTTTTGCCGGGATCGATCCGCTTTCCATTTCGGATATTCGCGATTTGATAAAGGAGCTGAAAACCCGCGGCATCGGTGTCTTGATTACCGACCATAATGTCCGCGAAACGCTCGACATTGTTGACCGCGCCTGCATTATCTATGGCGGCCAGGTCTTGTTCGCGGGCTCACCCGAAGCCTTGGTTGCCGATGCCAATGTCCGGCGGCTGTATCTGGGCGAAAGTTTTGTGATGTGAACCAAGGAACGGTTCCGGTTTAACATAAAAAATGGCACTTTCCCCTCGCCTGGATTTGCGGCAAAGCCAATCGCTGGTCATGACCCCGCAATTACAGCAGGCGATCAAATTGCTCGCCTTGTCATCGGCCGAAATTGAGGCTTATGTTCTGGATGCGGTGGAGAAGAACCCCTTGCTCGAAACCGCCGAAGCCGATGGACCCGTAAGCCTTGATCCGCGCTCTGCCTCCAATTTCGACCTCAGCGATCCGATTTTTCCGCCCAGCGGCGGCGAAGCGGCAAGCGATGTTGCGGCGGAAAATGCGCTTGATATCGATCTTAATCATGAAAATTTCCATCAAGATAGCGCCAGCGACCGAGCGGGCAGCGACCGGGCGGGCAGTGGCGGGGCGGAAAGCGGCGTCGGCGAGACATTGGGCAGCATGGGCAGCGCCGATGGGATGCTGGGCCTGTCGGGCGGCGGCGCGGCACCGGGCGGCGGGGCGCAGGAATGGGGCGATGATTTCGACTTTGATCGTTTTGCGGCGGCGGATATGTCGCTGCGTGACCATTTGTTGGTTCAGGCGGGCGCGGCGCTTTCGGGCCGCATATTATTGCTGGTGCGCCAATTGATTGAACATATTGAAAATACCGGCTATCTTGGTATCGATCTGCTCGCGCTGGCGCACCGGCTGGGCGCTTCGTTGCCGGAAATGGAGGCCGCGCTCGGCCAATTGCAACGCTTTGATCCCACCGGGGTTGGCGCGCGCGATCTGGCCGAATGTATCGCTTTACAAGCCAAAGAGGCGGACCGATATGACCCCGCAATGGCGCGGTTGATCGGCAATCTCGATTTGGTCGCGCGCGGCGGTTTCGACCAGTTGAAACGGCTATGCCGGGTCGATGAGGAAGATCTGCGCGATATGCTGATCGAACTGCGCCGTTATGATCCCAAGCCGGGTTGTCATTTTGGCGAAGAAACCGCGCAGGCGGTAACCCCCGACATATTTTTGATCGAACGAGACGGCGGCTGGATCGTGGAGCTGAATAGCGCCAATTTGCCGCGGCTGTTGGTCAATCATAGCTATGCCGCCGAGCTGGGCATTGATGGCGCGGATAAGGCTGCCAAAGAATGGCTGAACGAAGCGCTCACCGACGCCAACTGGTTGATCAAGGCAATGGACCAACGCCAACGCACCATCATCAAAGTCGTGGCCGAAATCGTCAAGCAACAGGACCGGTTTTTCCGTGACGGCGTCGCTTTCCTGCGGCCGCTGACCCTGCGGCAAGTCGCCGAGGCGATCGACATGCATGAATCGACCGTCAGCCGCGTGACCAGCAATAAATATATCAGCTGCCCGCGCGGGCTGTTTGAGCTTAAATTTTTCTTCACCAGCGGAGTGGGTTCCGACGATGGCGAAGGCGCATCGGCGCAAGCGGTGAAGAGCCATATCAAGGCATTGATCGACGGCGAGGGCGTCAAGATTTTGTCCGATGACAAGCTTGTTGACCTCCTAAAAGCCAAGGGGTTTGATCTGGCCCGCCGCACCGTCGCCAAATATCGCGAGGCCATCGGCATCGGATCATCGGTCCAACGCCGCCGCACGAAGAAAATGGGCGGTTAAAGCATCGCGCGAAAAAGTGAGCGCCGGCTTTTCGCATAAAGCGATGCGACAACAAAGCGATGGAGCGGGCGGTGTGATTCAGATTTCACGCTTCGCTCGCAATGACGAGAAGAATCAACTGAACGTCATCACGCTCTAAAGCTCCGCAAGATAATAGCGCGCGCCCGGCGTTAGAGTGTCATCCATATCATAGATAATCGGCTGTCCGGTTGGAATTTCGAGATCGGTAATCTCCGCGTCCGAAATGCCCGATAAATGTTTGACCAGCGCGCGCAAGCTGTTGCCATGCGCGGAAATCAAGACATTGCAGCCCGCGCTTAATTCAAGCGCGATCGTGCTTTCCCAATAAGGCAAAACGCGTTCGATGGTGTCTTTCAGGCTCTCGCTGCGCGGCACGGTGATCCCGGCATAGCGCGGATCGTTTGCCATGTCATAAGGGGAACCTTCCTCCATCGGCGGGGGCGGGGCATCAAAGCTGCGCCGCCAAATATGCACCTGGGCATCGCCGTGCCGGTCGCGTGTTTCTTGCTTGTCGAGCCCGGTCAGGCCGCCATAATGCCGTTCATTCAATCGCCAGTCTTTGGTTACCGGCAGCCACAGGCGGCCCATCGCTTCCAACGCTAAATTCAAGGTCTTAATTGCGCGGCTTTGCAGGCTGGTGAAACAGATATCGGGCGCAATCCCTTTGGATTTCATCAACGCCCCCGCGGCCAAGGCTTCGGCGGTGCCTTGCGGGGTAAGGTCCACATCCCACCAACCGGTAAAGCGGTTTTCCAAATTCCATTGCGATTGGCCGTGGCGGATCAGGATAAGTTTGGGCATGCGGGCGCTTTCTTTGGATCGGATCTTTATCTTCAATAGCGCCCACCTGCGCCCATTACAAACAACCAATGCTTGATAAATGGCGGGGGATCGGCGACCACGGTGAAATGCTCGACACTCCCTATGCCATTGCCGCCGCGATTATCGCCGTCATCTTGGTTGGCTTTGCCAAGGGCGGGTTATCGGGGCTGGGCGCGCTGGCAACGCCGATCATGGCGCTGGCGATGCCGCCATTTTCACTTCGACCGCCCTTGAGAATTTGGTGCGACCGTATGACGAAATATTAACCCTATCTTTTTATCCTTTGGCCGGTAACATATATAGGAGGCAATGGCATGGATGCGGCGATGAAGAAGCTTAGTGGCCATCTTTACCAAAAAAGTGTGGGCGCAATTGCTGCGCTGGAACACGGTTTTGGCCGTATGTTGCTATTCTGGACGATCTTTGCCGCCTTTATCTGCGGTCTGCGGATCGGCTTTGCGGTATCGCCAATTACCGATGCCGCAACCTTCCTGCAAACAACACTGCCTTATATTTTTGTGGTGGCCGCACCCATCGCCGCTTGGTTTTTATGCGATGGCATGTTCCGGCGTGGAATGCTCTATGAGCAGCCGCAGATTAGGCTTTCCCGTTATGGCAAATGGCAGCCGGTCAACTGCTTGGATGCCCGCGACCATCCGATGTTCGGCCCCACGGGGATGATGGCATCGCTGGTGATCGGCATGCTGATCAATGTGCCGGTGCGCAGTTTGGAGTTTCTGACCGCTGTTCCGGCAATGAACGGCAATGCGCCGCTATGGGGTCAAGTGATTTTCGCGGCGATGACGGCTGACGTAGTGATCATGAACTTCCTCTATGTCGCCGCTTTCGTAATGGCGCTGCGCAATGTGCCCTGGTTCCCCCGCCTGCTGGTGATGGTTTGGGGTGTTGATATCTGTTCGCAGCTGGCGATTGCGCAATGGGTGGGCCATGTTGAAGGTTTGCCAACAAAGGTCGGCTACGCGATTGCCAGCCTGCTGGATGGCAATATCAAGAAGGTGATGATCAGCATGGTCATCTGGCTGCCTTACCTGATCCTTTCGGAACGGGTGAACCTGACCTATCGCTCGCGGATTGCCCGGTGAGGGGTTGTTACCGCTCCCCCGTCATCCCGGCGTAAGCCGGGATCTCCGGCAGTTTTCGCAGATTTATTTGCTGCGGCGCCCTGCCGCCCCAGACCCAGGCCTGCGCCGGGGTGGCGGCTATTTTCATGGGGGAGAATTGCTACGGTTCCCAAATCACGCCGCATGCTTGCTGCTTCAGTGACCCCTCCGTCAGCCGCTATGCGGCTGCCACCTCCCCGTTCCGGGGAGGATTTTAGGGCATTGCGCGGAGCGGAGCGAAAATCGCCATGAAGGATCGTAGTTATATAACTTTAGTAACATATTGTGATTCGAGCGTTTTTTACCAAATGACGCAAAATATGCATTATGGTTAACGAAATCCTAACGTAACATACTGTTAACACAATGTAAATTTTACCGGTTGACGCCGCACCCCGATTCACCCGATGTGTGCGTCGTCAAGGGGGATCCCGAGCGAAGAGCCGACGCGAGTTGGCTATAACATAACTGGGTCGCGACGGTTCCAAACTCACCCCCTCCCTTGGCGCAATGTCTGGTATTTCCAGTTCTCTGGAAATTGATTTGTATAAGGGGTATTATTATGGTTAAGTTTGTAAAATCTTTTATTGCTGACGAAAGCGGCGCTTCGGCCGCAGAATATGCTTTGATCCTTGCTGTTGTTGGCGCTGGAATCGCCGGTGCGGCTTTCTTACTTGGTGACGCAATACGCGAAGCGATAGACGAGGCAACAACCGAAATCGAAGAAGGTGGTCAAGCTCCGGCTCCGGCTCCGACTACGACTCCATAAGTGAAGTAATAGGCCGCCGCGCTGGGCGACAGCGCGGCGGATATTTTTCTTCGGACAGTTGATTTGGGGCGGCTTCGATCATGTTTCAAAACCGTAATATCATGGCATTGTTTATCGCCGCCATCTTGGGGATTGCGGCCGTTATCGTTGCCAACAGCTTTCTTTCCGGTGTGGAAGAAAATCAGCAGCGCGCCGCAGAGGAAGGCCGTTTGATCCAGATCGCCGTCGCGCGCGTTCCGCTGGATTATGGCGCAACGCTAAGCCCCGAAAATATCCGCATGGTTGGCTGGCCCGCGACTTCTATGCCGCAAGGTGCGTTCCAATCGACCAAGGGGCTTTTCGGCCCCGAAAGCCGCGTCGTCCTTCGCCCGATCGAGGCGGGTGAACCCATTCTTCCTGGCAAGATTACCGGCTTTGGCGGAAAAGCCAGTCTTGCCGAGCTGATCGAAACCAATATGCGCGCCGTCGCTGTGCGCATCAGCGACGTTGCCGGTGTGGCTGGCCATATCTACCCTGGTAACCGGGTCGATGTCATGCTCACACGCCAACCCAAGCTCGATGGCGAGCAGGGCGAGACCGAACAGATCACCGATATGATCCTGCAAAATATTCGCGTGGCAGCGATTGATCAAAATCCCAGCGAAAAGACCGCCAAGCCAAAGGTCGGCAAGACCGCGACATTGATCGTCGATCAACAGGGCGCGCAGAAACTGGCGCTTGCGGGGCAGGTCGGAACATTATCACTGGCGCTGCGCAATCCCGTCAATCAGGATGAATTTGCCGCAGGCACCATCGGCACCCGTGACCTGGGTCAGGGCGATCGTTCGCAAAGCCTTTATGCCGGTGCCGGAAAGGACCGCGCCGGCTATGGAACCGCGCCCTTGCCAAATTATGCAAGCTTTGCGCCGCCCCGTCGCGCGCCTGCGGTTGCACCGCGCCCCGCCGCACCGCCCACACCGCGGGGCGATGGTCCAACCGTCCAGATTGTGCGGGGCACCGAAAGTTCCGTTTATGACGTGAAACGCCACAGGGGGTATTAAGCGCATGACCAGGAAATCTTTGTTTTTGGCCGCTGCCTTCGCCTTTTCGGCAATGGCGGCGCCGGCATTTGCTCAGGATATATATACGGCGTCTGATCGCGGTCTCCATGCGGGGCAGCTTGAGGTGCCGCTGAATAAAAGTCAGGTCATCACGGTTGACCGGCCCATTTCCAAAGCCTTGGTCGGAAATTCGGAAATCGCCGATGTGTTGCCCCTGACTAACCAATCGCTTTATGTGCTGGGTAAGAAAATGGGCACGACCAGCCTGACGGTTTACGACGCCAACAACCGGGTCATTTCGGTGCTTGATGTTGCGGTAGGCCCTGATGTTGTCGGGCTGCGCCGGCAATTATCGGAATTGCTGCCCAGTGAACCGATTGGCGCCCGCATCTCCAACGAAGCGGTGGTTCTGACCGGGATTGTATCCAGCGGCCCCGCCGTGGACCGGGCCATTCAGCTCGCCAAAACCTACGCCGGTGACAAGGTTGTTAACATGATGTCGGTTGGCGCCAGCCAGCAGGTTATGCTGGAAGTGCGCTTTTCCGAAGTGACCCGGCAAGGCGGTAAGCAGTTGGGCGTCAGCGCATTCCTGAACAGCGATGGCGGCTCCTTTGGCGCGGCGCTGGGCAATGGTGCGCGGCTGTCGCCAAATCCCGACACTGGCGAGGGGGTTTTGACGCTGGATCAAATTGCCAACAGCTTTGGTATCTTCCGCGGATTAGGACGCGTTGCCGGGCTGAATGTAGAAGGCGTGCTGGACGCGCTG
>JAKFUU010000030.1 GCA_021732525.1 Sphingomonadaceae bacterium
ACTGGACTTGTAACGGTTTTGCGCCGGTCACCTGAGCGTTTAGAGCTCGCACAAGGAGACCGACGAGATGATCAAGCATTCAGAAGAGTTCAAACAGGAAGCGGTGCGGATTGCACTGACCAGTGGGTTGCCCCGCGCACGTGTTGCGTCGGATTTGGGGGTTGGGAAGTCGACGCTGGGCAAGTGGTTGGCCGACTATCGCCCTGCTGACCTGGTTTCGGCACCGCAAGCCGATCTCGCTTTGGAGAATGAACGTTTGCGCCTTGAGAACCGCATTCTGAAGGAGGAGAGGGACATTCTAAAAAAGGCCACGCAGTTCTTCGCCAAGGAACGGCCATGAGGTTCGCGTTTATCGATGCATGGCGGCATCAATGGCGCGTAGCGTCTTTGTGCCGCGTCATGCGCGTCAGCGAACGGGGCTATCGATCCTGGCGGGCACGACCGATCTGTCAGCGTCGCCGCACTGACATGGCCGTGTTAGCGCATATCCGCGAACAGTATCGCCTCAGCCTGGGTAGCTATGGCCGTCCTCGGATGACGATGGAGTTGAAGGAGGCGGGCCTTGATGTTGGCGAGCGGCGTATCGGGAGACTGATGCGGATCAATGGCATCAAGCCGGTTCGCACACGCAGGCATAAGGTCACAACCGACAGCAACCACCGTTTGGGTGTCGCCGCCAACTGGCTGGATGGGGATTTTGTGGCTGACGCACCCAACCGCAAATGGGCCGGTGATATAACCTATGTCTGGACCGCAGAGGGTTGGCTCTACCTCGCCGTTATCCTTGATCTTCATAGCCGCCGCGTTGTGGGCTGGGCGGCCAGTGACCGGATGAAGAAAGATCTGGCGATCCGGGCACTCGATATGGCGGTTCGCTTGCGACAGCCGCCAGAGGGCTGCCTGTTCCACTCAGATCGCGGCAGCCAATATTGTTCCTATGACTACCAGAAGAAATTGCAGGCTCACGGCCTGCGGCCATCGATGAGCGGCAAGGGCAATTGTTACGATAACGCCTCGGTCGAAACGTTCTTCAAGTCACTGAAGGCGGAGCTGATCTGGCGCCAGAAATGGCCAACACGGCGGCAAGCGGAAGCTGCCATCTTCCAATACATCAACGGGTTCTACAACACCCGCAGACGCCATTCATATCTGGGCGGCATCAGCCCGCTCGCTTTCGAAGCTAGGCTCAGGACCTGTTAAATTGCTTGCATGAGTGATGATTGGTTGATTCAATGGCAGCGCGAAGGAGGCGCTGTTGATGGATGTTCCATTTTTGCTGAGTGAGGCGCAGATGCGCCGGATTGAGCCTTATTTTCCATTGTCGCACGGGGTGCCGAGGGTCGATGACCGCCGGATCGTGTCGGGCATTATCTATGTGATCAAGCATGGTCTGATGTGGCGCGACGCACCCAAGGCTTATGGCCCCCACAAGACCATCTATAACCGCTTCATCCGCTGGAGCCGTCTGGGCGTGTTCAACCGCATTTTCATCGAACTGGCGGGCAAGGCAGGCGAGCCCGATCGGATCATGATCGACGCCACCCATCTGAAGGCGCACCGGACAGCGGCGAGCCTCTTAAAAGGGGGGCTCTTTCCAGATGTATCGGGCGCACCAAAGGGGGCTTGAACTCGAAGCTCCACGCTGTCTGCGATGGTTTGGGCAGGCCGATCATGATGCTGCTCACAGAAGGACAGATGAGCGACCACAAGGGCGCTTTCCTGCTGCTTTCAGCGTTCCCGCAGGCCAAGGAACTGCTCGCTGATAAAGGCTATGACAGCGACTGGTTCCGCGCTGCCCTGACCGAACGCGGCATCACGCCGTGCATCCCACCGCGCAAAAACCGCAAGGTCCAATACCACTATGACAAGAACCTCTACCGCCAGCGCCACAAAATCGAAAATGTCTTTGGCAGGATCAAGGACTGGCGGCGCGTCGCAACCCGTTACGACAGATGCGCACACGCCTTCATGTCTGCCATCTCCATCGCCGCAACATGCTGCTACTGGTTGTGATCAATGAGTCCTGAGCCTAGGGTAGCATAATGAGATAGGTGACCGGCACAAAACCGTTACAAGTCCAAATGGGCTATATGTTCGGCTGCCGGACCGACCATCTCTGCCCCGAGGAACTTCCCGGTTTCGGGGTGGGCGTAGATGTTGAGCCTGCCTATATTACGCCCTGCCACCCGCGCGCGCCCTTGCCCGGTGAAATCGACAGCGCCCGTGACAAATTTAGCCGGGGCTTTGGTCAATTGTGCATAGCTTTGCCCGACCATCGCGATTTGCGGGTCGGAAAAGACGACGCCGATCGGCGTGCGGCGATGACGCGGCGCCACGAAAGGAAAGCGCGCGGCATTCTCCCCGGCGATCCGCCCGGCATCCGACGCTTCATGCAGCAGCTGCGCATCGGGCGCTGCATCACCGGCAAGGAAGATGGCGCTCTCTCCGATCTGCGCCGTGTGGCGATCCCAGCCTAGCGGCGTGCCACTCTCATCGAGAGCTATGTTGGCATTTTCTAGACCCAGCCGGTCGAGGTTGGGCCTGCGGCCTGTCGCAGCGATCAGATAGTCGAATGGTTCTTCGACGAAACGATCATTGATCCGTTCGGTCACAATTACCTTGTTGCCATGGCGTTCGACCGAAACAACCTCGGACGAGGGCGAGAAACGATACTCGGCCGCATAGGCGGCGTGTGCCGCATTGGCGACAACAGGATCGGTCAGCGGACCGACCCGACCACTCCGTCCGAACAGCTTGACCCGTACGCCCAATCGGTTGAGCGCTTGGGCCAATTCGAGACCGATGACGCCATTGCCAAACACCGCGACGGTCGCTGGCAGGTCATCCCAGTCGAAGACATCGTCGTTGATGATCAACCGATCCCCCAGCGCATTCCATGCCGCAGGCCAGTCCGGGCGCGAACCGGTCGCAATCACCATACGCCCGGCGTCGATCTTGGTTCCATCGTCGAGTACCAGGCGGTTGGGGCCGACGAAGCGGGCCGAACCGCGGATCTTGTGGGCATCAGGCCAGCCATCGACATCTTCCACTACGAAACCGACAAAGCGGTCGCGCTCGGCACGGAGACGAGCCATCACCGCCTTGCCGTCGACTATCAGCCCCGTAACATTGACGCCGAACCGGCCAGCGTGTCGCGCGTGGTGCGCCGCTTCAGCGGCTGCAATCAAGAGTTTCGATGGCATGCAACCGACCCGGGCACATGTCGTCCCGTAATGCCCTTCCTCGATTACCAGGATCGAGTCTGTGAATTGGCGTGCTGATTTGTAAGCCGACATTCCGGCGCTACCCGCACCGATAATGACGACATCGGCTTTTATGGTCCTGGCATCTGGCATGATAATCTCGCTCGATTTGTTGATTGGCGAGAATTAGGCCTTCGGGACAACAGCAACAATCGCGCTACGAAGTAACACTCTGTGCCGCGCAGCGGAACAATGCGAGCAAGGTAGGGTGTAGGTTTTGCTGGATGGATGACCTGCTGTCTTGGCACTGGGCTCATATATTCGATGAGGTGGTGCGCTATCGGTGAAACAGGTTCGGCCAGTTCGTCGCTGCTGATGTACTGTGCCAGCGTGTGATTAGGATGAAGTTGGCCGCAAGTGGAAAAGTTGGCGCAAGTCGCGGCTCCCTTTAGCGAGCGTCCACTTTCCACTATCGTCCGGCTAATAGCGGACAGTCTACTACACGGCCAATTGTCGTCGCTGTGCATGGCCGGTCGGTTGATCGCTGGGTGTCAGGTTTTGGCGAGTAATCCGCTGCTTTATACGTCACGCGGGAATGGCGGCTAAGTCCCCAAACCCGGTCATTTCGCCCCATCGGCGCAGAAGTGAATGTACGACCGGTTTTGACGAGGTCTTTTGAGCCGGGAATGGCCGGTTTGTTAGCGGAAGCCAAAGATGGTTTCGCCCTTATAGTCCATATATATTGCAACTTTCGAAAGCATCTTCTGGCATATCTGCATCTTGGGCATGACCTTTCGATGCATACGCCGAGGCCGACCCTAGGCGAACATTGGGTGCAAGCAGTCCACTTTGCTTGATATCCATTGAACCAGATAGGATGTGCTATGGGCGTATCTGATCTTGATCCTGATGCACACGGGCGTCGTCCTTGGAACGCTGGCAATATGGTCGGCGCTAAGCGCCCGCTTAAGCCCCGCGACGTTTGGGCGATTCGATTCTTTTTGGACGAGCATCGACGACTACGCGATCGGGCGCTTTTCGATTTAGCGATCGACAGCAAGCTTCGTGGCTGCGACATCGTCAAAATGAAAATTGGTGATATCGTTGCGGGTGGAGCGATCCGAAATCGGGCCACTGTAATGCAGCAGAAAACCAAGCGGCCTGTTCAGTTCGAACTTATGACCGAGGCGCGGCGGACATTGCTGACCTGGCTCAACCGTCGCGGCGGCACGGTTGACGATTTCATCTTCCCTAGCCGGGTCAATTACATGGGCCACTTAAGTACGCGCCAATATGCGCGGCTGGTCGATGAATGGGTTAGCGCGGTAGGCCTCAATGTCAGCGAATATGGGACACATTCAATGCGCCGAACGAAGGCTTCGCTCATCTACAAAGCGACGGGCAACCTGCGGGCTATCCAGATATTGCTGGGCCATTCAAATATCGAGAATACCGTTCGCTATCTGGGCGTCGACATCGACGACGCAATTACCCTTGCAGAACGCACAGAAATTTGAACGGGACGGCTCCTCGCTGCGGCGCGGAACCGTCCACAGTTGAAGTGAATGTACCGCAGCGAACAGGGAAGCGTTGCGACGGACTAAACAGCAGAAATGTTAGCGCATCAGGACCAAAAAACGATCACCCATTAGTCAACTAGGTGCTTATAGTGGCGCGTACTCAGGTGTCAGATATAGTTGATGCGGCTTGGAAATATGAGATCCTCGACTGATCCACCGTGGCGTTCAAGTCATGTGACCAAGAACTGTTAAATTTCAGCCACTAGGTCAAATCGGATCGGCCGTCCTGTCATTTTTGAATGACGTTTGCGCGATTTCCGGTGGTGCGGATTATGACGATATCCTCGATCTTCGTCTCGGCAATATCACCGCCGCGCAGCTTGCTCGCAATAGGAACGATACTATCTGATCCGTTTGTGCAGAATGTTCATTGCAGCGGGAGTTTCGCAATCGTTTCACTTTAGATTTTGACCTGCGTGTTAGGTGGCGGCAAAGGTTCAACACAAACGATTTTCGAGTCTCAAGGATTAGCCAAAATGTTAGAGTTTTCAGCGCAGGCCACAACGGATTGTCTTGGTACACTTGGTTGGTTGCCTGTGGGTCGTTCTGTCGCTTCAGTTGCTATTGCGGGTGCCGGAAATATGAACTTGGTAGAGCGGGTTACGCTTGATGATGGGTCAACGTTAATCCTCAAGCGTGCCCATGGCTGGGTTGAAAAATATCCTCATATTCCTGCGCCAATTGAACGAGCCGGGGTTGAAGCCGCCTTTTACCGGGCCGTTGCAGACACGGCTGCCGGTAAAGCAATGCCAAAGCATCTGAACTTTGATGAGAACGCTGCCGCCAATCTGTTTGAGGATCTTGGCGAAGGTCGTGATGGGATGACGGCCTACACGGGACAGCAGATCAATGATGACGTACTTGATGCCATCGCTGATTGGATGCGTACGCTCCATAATCTGCCTACCACTTCGGATAGCCTGCTCGCCAACCCGGCGATGCGTGCGCTCAATGCCATTCACATTTTTGACTATCCGCTCGACCCTGACAATGGCTTTGATCTTGATGCGATAACGCCGGGTTTGCGGGGGGCGGCTGATGCGCTCAAGCAGGATGGTATCTTTGTCGCAGCAGTCAAGGGGGTGGGGCAACGTTACCTTGGGAATGAGACCGGGGTATTGCTACACGGTGACCTTTATCCCGGAAGCTGGCTGACAACAGAGGCGGGCATTTTCGTCATCGATCCGGAGTTTTGCTGGATCGGCCCCCGCGAATGGGATGTTGGCGTGCTGATCGCGCATCTGCGGCTCAGTGGTCAGCCAAAGGAGTCAAAGGAACGGCTGATCAAGCGTTATGGCGCTATACTTGATCACAAGCTGCTGCATCAGATTGTCGGCATAGAGATTATGCGGCGCTTGATTGGGGTTGCCCAACTGCCATTAACAATTGGGCTCGAAGAAAAAGCCATGTTGCTCGCAGAAGCGCGTGCCCTTGTCCTCGGAACAGCGGAATGAGTCGGCGCCGCGTCTGGATTGATACTGATCCGGCGATCACCGCAGGAAATGGCGAAGTCGATGATGCGTTCGCGCTGATCCAGGCGCTCAGATCGCCCGAACTGGATATTGTGGGGGTGTCGGCGGTATTCGGGAATACCGATATCGACCACACATTTGCGATGGCGCGCGAAATATTAGCGCGCGCCAATCGCGCAGATATTCGGGTTTATCGGGGCAGTGGGCGCGAAGGAGATCGCCTTGCGAACGAGGCCACATCTGCCCTTACGCAAGCGCTGGATCAGGGGCCACTGACGATCCTGGCACTCGGCCCCCTCACCACGCTTGCCGCAGCGCTCGGTCAGCCTGATGCCCCGATCAGCAATGTGGAGGAGATCATATTTGTCGGCGGCAGACGTGAAGGGTTGGAGTTTCGCGCCACGCCAACGCAAAAGAAGCCGTTCGGAGATATGAATTTTGAGTGTGACCCTGCTGCCGCTGCCGAACTGCTTGCGCTTGGCGTGCCGATGACCCTCGCAGGCTGGGAGGTCTGTGCCAAAATGTGGCTAACGCCAAATGATCTCGATAGGCTGCGTGATGAGGGAGATGAATGCGCCCAGTGGCTCGCAGCAAGCGCCCGAGGCTGGCAGGCGGACTGGCAGCGCGATTTTGCCGCGCCGGGATTTACCCCCTTTGACACGCTTGCTGTCGGCTGGCTGCTGATGCCTGATGTTTATGCGCTGCACCGTTGGCCAACCAGAGTTTATCACGATGGAGATCGGCCGCTGTTTCTCGCCGATCTGGGTTGCGAAGGGCCGACTGTCACTTATCTGCACAGCGTGGATAATGATCGGTTCCACGATGACTTGATGGAGCGACTTTTAAGCGCATAAAAAAGCCCCGGCAGTCTTGCTGCCGGGGCTTGGGTAACCGTCTTAGGATATCTTAGAATTTGTACGACAGTCCAAACTGGAACTGACGTGGCGGGCCGGCGTTGCGCTGGATGAACGGCGCGCCTCCGCCAAACTGAATTTGGTTTGAAGTCGATGCAGCATTTGCAAAGCCCGACTGATTGTTCGCGTTGAAAACATTGAACACATCGGCGCTGACTTCGACATTGCCACCAAGCACGGGAAGCGCATAGCGCAGGCCGATATCAAACGTGGTCGATGACGGGAGCCGGGCCGAATTGCGGGTTGCTCCGGGGAAGCGATCGGAGTTGCCGACGAATGCCTCACCGAAGGATTGACCGTCACCGTTCAAATCCTGCGTTCCAAACACGCTTGCATCGGGAACGAGATTGACCGGCTGCCCTGACTGGAACAGCAACGCACCTGTCGCGGTCAATCCTTTGATTGGATACAGGAAACCAACAGCCGAAATCACATGGCGCCGGTCATTCGCCGACGGACCATTATCAACGCTGAAGTTGTTCGCGTTTGACGCGCGAAAGTTGATGTCATCGGTGTTATTGGTCAGCTTTGAAAGCGTGTATGAAAAGCGGAAGGCATAATCGTCATCGCCGCGTACTTTGTTTACCTGCAAGTTGACCGCACGATAGAGCGATTTCCCTTCCGTTTCCGAAACCGTGATCTGACGAGCGCCACCGGGAACTAACGCGACTGGGCGCGAAGCATCGGCTGCCGCTTGCGAACGTACGAGCCCAAGCTGCTGTGCCAGCGCGAGCCTTGCCGTATTGTCCGGAAGTGCGCGCAAAGCTGCGATGTTCGCAGCCGTCAGGTTCGCCGCGTTGGGGATAAACGATGTTGGCGAGTTAAGGTCGCGAAGCCGAACGAGGTTGCGCGTGCGGCTGTAAATCAAATCGACGCCGGCCGTAATCGTACTGGAAACCTGATACTGATAGCCACCGCTCAGTTGCAGGCTGTAGGGGCTATCATAACCGCGCGGATTCAAAATCCGTGCTTCGTTGATGATCGCCGTGTTACGCAGCGACTGGACCGCCGACGGTGGCGGGCATGCGCTGGCAGTCAGGCAGGCCGGAGACACGGTCAGATTGCCGTCAAAGGTAACCTTGCTCAGATTGGTATTGCTGGGGATAATCCCGAGGCCAGCGAGCTGGCTGAGCTGGCCCAGGAATGCGGGTGAGGTGGTGTTGCGCTGAAGCGCGTCTGATATCACCGAGTAGATAATCTTGCTGTAAAACAGGCCAGCGCCGAAGCGGAATGATGAACGGGAGTCTGGTCGGAAATTAAGCGCGAGACGGGGGGCGAAGTTATTGTAATCGCCGCCCTTACCGCCTTTGCCGGTCAGCGAGTCATAATCCCAGCGCAGTCCCGCTGTCGCCGTCAGCTTCGATGTCACCTGCCACTCATCTTCAAGATAGAAAGCCAGCAGGTTTTGACTCGTCCCAAAGGAATTGGGCCGCAGTTCGACCGAATAATTATTCACGACAGGGTTGAGCGAAAGCACGTCTTGCGCGCCTAGGTTAAGACCAAGATTGCGCCCACGGAGCGTCGCAAGCTGGGCTGGTGTAAGCGTAACGGTGAAGTTCCCATCTGGATTGCCGCCACCAAACAGATCAAAGTTCGAGCGGATATAGTCAAAGCCGAGCTTTACCCTGTGATTGCCAAATTTACGCTGGAGCCGCTGAACCGTTTGAAATGTATTTTCAATATCGTTGAAAACAAAGCCGGGATGACCAACCGTGCCAACGCCGAGTCCCGTTTGATCCAGAATTGCAACTTGAGGGCCCGCTGGGACATTCGTACGCGCATATTGGAAACGGAAGCGGCTGTATTGCAAGCTGCCATCATAGGTCCAGTTATCGCCTGCGTAATTCAACGAGCCAACGATAATCGTTGATGGTCGGAATTCATCAGAACCGGCCGACGGAAAAGTATTGTTGCCGCCGCCGAGGCCGCCGCCGGGCCGTTCAATCGTTACCCGCCCGAAATTCCCTCGCAACGTCGCGGTAATTTCTTCATTGAAGCGGTGGTCAAGGCGCACTGAACCGAGCAAAAACTCATTGTTGCCGGTCACATTCTGAGTCACCCCAAGTTGCGGGGCATCGACGAGCTGATTGTTTTTGTCACGCGTATATTCAAAGTTTGCGTAGAAAAAGGTCTTGTCCTTGACGATCGGGCCGCCAACAGCAAACCCGCCCTGATAACGCTCAAAACTTTCGCCGACAGGATTGCCGGTCAAGTCGCGACGAGGAAATGCGGATCGCGAGTCAATCGGACGACCTGGCCGAACAAGCGAATAAACTTCGCCGTGATACTCGTTAGTCCCCGACGGCGAGGTGTAGTTAATAATGCCATTGGCGGTTCGACCAAACTCAACCGAATAACTATTGGCGAGCACGGTCACTTCCTTGGTAAAACCAAGAGGTACCGGAAACTTCGGGCCGCCTAGGAAATTCTCGTTATTATCCAAACCATCGATCAGATAGTTGGTTTCCAAGCCATTCGCGCCGTTGATGGAAACGACCGGGGCCTCTGGAAAAAAGCCGGTAGATGCCACCACGTTCGGTAGGCGGATGAGCGCTTGGATGACGTCACGGCCTTCGATAGGTAGCGCCGTCAATGCTTCGCGAGGCAGCGATGACGAGACTTCGGCATTTACGCTATTGATTCCCGTTACCGCGCGGGTGCCCGTTACAACAATCTCACTTGTCGATTTGCCGCCAACCCGAATTGTCACAGAACCTGTGAAATTTGACCGCAGGGAAACCGGGGTCGCTGCTGCGGCATCATAGCCATCGCCTGCCGCAACTGAAACCTTGTAAAGTCCGCCGGTAACGAGGGCTTCGAGCCGAACCCTGCCGAAATCGTCACTACGTACAACGCGCTTCAGACCGATATCCGCGTTTTCAATCGTCACCTCCGCGTTGGCGACAGGCGCTCCTGACGCATTGTCGACAACGTTGATTTGCAGCCCAGCCTGTTGCGCGTAGGCCGGAGCCGCGATGGATATGGCGGCGACGGTCGCAAAAGCGTGAATCGCTTTGCTGTAACGATTGAAAGACATTCGATTTTCCTTGCAAAAACGCACGACGTGTCGAGCGCGAGCCCCTGTTAGCGGCGCCTTCTATCAATTTTTATCAAGAATGGAATAGATTTTGACGTGCACCCCAACTTGTTACCATTCAGAGATAGAGTCCTCCTGTTAAATGCTTGATGGTTGAAGGGATGACAAGCTCTATCGGGGCATGCCCCGATAGAGCTTGTTTTGCGGCCTCTGCGGGGG
>JAKFUU010000022.1 GCA_021732525.1 Sphingomonadaceae bacterium
ATGATGCAAAGAAATAGGACAGGTTGCGGCAATCGCGACTGGACCTGACGCGGGAATTCGCTAGATAGTCCTTGCCATGGAAGAGACGGAAACTAGCAATATCAGTTATAAGCTGCGGCGCGAAGTTGGCGGATGGTGGGATCGGCTGCTATTCATGTGGCAGCGGCGCTGGTTCCGTTTTTTGTCTTATGCGGCGGGTGCGGCGCTGCTATTTTTCGCGTTGCTATGGGTTTTCATTATCCGCAACCTGCCCGATGCCGAAACTTTGCTGGAATATGAATCACCATTGCCAACGGTGGTGCGCGACATTAACGGCATGCCTTTTCACAGCTACGCGCGCGAAAACCGCGTGCTATTGGAATATACCGATTTTCCGAAATTGTTGATTCACGCTTATCTTTCGGCGGAGGATAAAACCTTTTTTGAACATGGCGGGATCGATTTTCCGGGGATCGTAAGCGCAGCGGTCGGCAATCTGAGCCGCGAAGGCCGGCCCGTCGGCGCCTCCACCATTACCCAGCAATTGGCCAAAATCCTCCTGCTGAATAATGAGGTTACCTATATCCGCAAGCTGAAGGAAGCGTTGCTGGCCCAGCGGATCGAATCCGCACTCACCAAACAACAGATTTTGTCGCTCTATTTGAATGAAATTGCGCTGGGGCGGCGGTCTTTTGGTGTGGAAGCCGCAGCACAGGCCTATTTTGACAAAAGCGTGGACCAGCTGCAACTTCATGAAATGGCTTTTTTGGCGAGCTTGCCCAAAGCGCCCGAAACCTATGGCCGGGAGAAAAATGCGAAGGCCGCGATTGCCCGGCGCAATTGGGTGCTGGGTGAAATGGTCCGCAACAATTGGATCAACGAAGCGCAGCGCGCGCGCGCGGCGGCGCAGCCGTTGGGGCTGGTGACGAGGCGGAGCAAAGCCTATAATCCGGTTGGCGGTTATTTTACTGAGGAGGTTCGGCGTCAATTGATCGAACGCTTTGGCGAAAATGCCGATGGCGGCCGTCAACCCCATAGCGTTTATGCTGGCGGTTTATGGGTGCGGACATCGATGCAACCCGAATATCAACAACTGGCCAGCGAGGCATTGCGCGATGGTATGCTGCGCTATCATGCTGGTAAAAGCTGGAAGGCGCCGATCGCAACGATACCAATGGATGATGGCAAATGGCAATCGCGGCTTATCGCATCGAACCTGGGGATCGATTATGCCAATTGGCGCGTCGCGGTCACTTTAACCACCCGAAAAATCAATGCTGAAATTGGTTTTGCGGATGGCTCTACGGGATTTCTTGAGGCGCGTCCGCCAACCTTAAAACCAGGCGATATCATCGCGGTTGCGCCGGCGGGCGGCAAAATCTACCGGCTGCGCACGATACCCGAAGTGGGCGGCGGCATGGTTGTGCAAAACCCCCTGAACGGCCGTATCCTTGCGGTGCAGGGCGGTTTTGATTCGCGTATTTCAAGCTTTAACCGAGCGACCCAGGCGCAGCGGCAACCGGGCTCCGCCATTAAGCCGTTCGTTTATGCTGCGGCGCTGGATAACGGGATGACACCGGCATCGATTATTGTCGACGGGCCTTATTGCGTTTGGCAATCGGCCTCGCTGGGCCGCAAATGTTTCCGCAATTTTGACGGAGCCGGCGGCGCTGGCCCTCGAACCATGCGATGGGGTCTGGAACAATCGCGCAACCTTATGACCGTGCGCGCGGCAAATGATTCGGGCATGGAAAATGTCTCTGATATTTTTCGCACGATGGGTATCGGGGACTATCCGTCCTATTTGTCCTTTGCCTTGGGGGCCGGCGATACCACCGTGCTTAAGATGACCAATGCTTATTCGATGCTGGTCAATCAAGGCCGCGAATTGAAGCCAACCTTCATCGATTATGCTCAGGATCGGCGCGGAAAGGTTATTTTGCCATCGAAATGGAAGCCTTGCAAAGCCTGTAACACGGCGGATTGGGACGGTAAGCCGATGCCGCGTTTTACCGCGGCGGGCAAACAGATCCTGGATCCCATCACCGCTTATCAGGTCGTTCACATGCTCGAAGGTGTGATTCAGCGGGGGACGGCAACCAGCTTGCTCGATCTGGATCGGCCGCTTTTTGGCAAAACGGGAACCTCATCTGGACCCACCAATGTCTGGTTCGTTGGCGGCACGCCCAATTTGGTTGCGGGCGTCTATTTGGGCTATGACAATCCGCGCAGCATGGGCAGCTATGCGCAGGGCGGCGTGTTGGCCGCACCGATCTTCAAACAATTCGCTGCACAAGCATTGGCAGATGCGCCAAAAACGCCTTTCGTTGCGCCAAACGGCGTGCGCATGGTGCGTATTGACCGTTCCACGGGCAAGCGGGTGTTTGGCGGTTGGCCCGACACCGATGCCAGGAGCGGAATTATTTGGGAAGCCTTTAAAGCCGAAACCGAACCCAAGCGGTCGATCCGGCAAGAGGAACTGGCCGCGCGGACGGCCTCCGCTCGGCCCAAGCAGCGTGCGGCGGGGCAATCTGTTCAAGGTGGCGCGGCGGGCAACGCCGGCAACGCTGCCGCCGCTCCGGGTGCAACCGGCACAAAACGCGATCAGGATTTTATTCAAAGTGAGGGCGGGATTTATTGATCGGCGCATTCCATCCTAACCAAACAGGGTTAGATCCTATTGCAATTGCAGGACCGCAATATGCCTGCGCCGTCCGTTCTTTTGGAAAAATATTGTAAGGTCGCCCCGCAAAGCTTTGGGATTTATCGGGCTTTGTCTATTGCCTTGCTGACAAGCCTTGAAATATCGACATATTCCTGCGATCTGCCGCCTGGCATTGAACAGAATATATTCAAACCTCTAAGTTGGATCGCATTGATCCTGACTCTATGGTGCGGCCAACATATTTTATTATTGGAGTTTTCTTATGCGCGCTGACGCCGAAGCCTTTGCCGGGCGCATCGATGCCGCCTTGAATCTGGTGCGGATGTCGCTCGATTGGGACCGCGCTTTGCGCCGTCTTGACGAGCTGAATGCCCGTGTCGAAGATCCAACCTTATGGGATAATCCCAAAGCCGCCGAAGAGGTGATGCGCGAACGCCGCCGCCTCGATGCCGCCATTTCGACGGTGCGTGAGATTGATGAAAGCAAGACGGGGACGATGGAGCTGATCGAGCTTGCCGAAATGGAGGGCGACGATACATTGGCAAATGACGCGGTGGCCGACTTGCAGAGGCTCGCCGAACGGGCGGACCGCGACAAAGTGGCCGCGCTGCTATCGGGTGAAGCCGACGGCAATGATTGCTTTATCGAGGTGCATGCGGGCGCGGGCGGCACCGAGAGTCAGGATTGGGCCGAAATGCTGCAACGCATGTATTATCGCTGGGCCGAGGCGCGCGGCTATAAGGTGGAGATGGTCGAATATCAGGCCGGGGACCAAGCCGGGATCAAAAGCGCGACAATGCAGATCAAGGGCGAAAATGCCTATGGCTATGCCAAAACCGAAAGCGGCGTGCACCGATTGGTGCGGATATCCCCCTTTGACAGCGCCGCAAAAAGGCATACCAGCTTTTCCAGCATCTGGGTCTATCCGGTGATTGACGATGACATTGAAATTGAGATTAACGAGGGCGATTTAAAGATCGATACCTACCGCGCGTCGGGGGCGGGCGGCCAACATGTCAACACCACCGACAGCGCAGTGCGTATCACCCATAAACCCACCGGCATCGTCGTCGCCAGCCAGAATGACCGCAGCCAGCATAAAAACCGCGCAACCGCGATGGGCATGCTAAAGGCGCGAATGTATGAGGCTGAGCTGCGCAAACGCGAGGAAGCGGCGGGCAGCGAATATGACGCCAAGACCGAAATCGGCTGGGGCCATCAAATCCGCTCATATGTGCTCCAACCCTATCAGCAAGTGAAGGACCTGCGCACCGGCGTGGTTTCAACCGCGCCCGGCGATGTGCTCGACGGTGCGCTCGATCCTTTCATCGCGGCGGCGCTGGCGCAAAAAGTAACGGGCGAGGCGGTCGCGGTTGATGATGTGGATTAGAGTCCAATCTTAAGCCCACAGGGGCCGGGCCTTCGCCCGGCAGCAGCGGCACGTCATTTAGTGTAATAAATTTGCAATATTGATATTATTAGACAATTTATTCGAAAATATCATGTTCTGTCACTCCTTGTTAACCAAAATCACGTTACTTAGGCGGAAAGAAAACAAGGGTCTATTTGTGAACTACACGCCAATTCCTATCGAGCATAAGGATCATAGTCGGTTGTCGGTTCGGTATTACGATAGCCTGTCTACCGCGGTCGAAAAGTTCCACGAACATATGACGATGCGTCTGCTGACCGTAGTTGACGAAGTGGGCAAACCAATTGGTGTCATTCGAGAAGATGATATTCGCGGTTTATTATATAATCCCTTTGGTCATGCATTGATGAGTAATCCGGGTTTTGGGAATGATATTTCGGGCCTGATTTTTCCTTGTGCGGTCGCCGAGCATGATTTGGGGCAGGCCGAAATCGTTGCGCGTCACGCTGAACAGCCAGACAGCCCTGGATTAATTCTAACGTATCAGGGAAAATTTTTAGAGGCGCTGAGCAATGATCAATTGATTGCGTTGATGGTCGAAGCGCGGTTGGAGCGAGCAGAGCATATTTCAAAAGGTGGAGAACGTTTTACCGGTGAGATTCTAACGCTATCTAACCAATTGTCCGACACCGCGCGCAGGGTGTATGATTTGGCGGAATCACTTCATCTTGAAGCTCAGAGCCTAGCTGATTCGGCGCAAAATGTCGCGTTGGGAGCGGAACAATCGTCAATGGGATTGCAAGATGTTAACGAACGTGGCCGTCACCTTGCGGCGGCGCTTGAGAATTTGGGCGCGGTTGCGCTGGAAGCCAAACAGATCCGCAGCCGCACAAGAAATGTGATCGATGCCGCAGCGCCAAATATGCAAGCTCTGGCCGATAGCGGGGCCGCGATAAGCGATATTATCGAAGTGATCCAGAATGTCGTGCGGCGAACCAATTTTCTGGCATTGAATGCTCAAATAGAGGCGGCAAGGCAGGATGCCGGCGCGGCGGGTTTCGTCGCGGTCGCTGGTGAAATTAAGCAGCTCGTCAAGCAAACACGCGGATCGGTCGACCAAGTTTCCGAAAAAGCCGATCAAATTGACCGGACCGTGAGCGATGTGCTTGGCGGTCATCAAGAAATTGTTGTGGCGATGGATCAGATTAGCAAAATCTCTAATCAAATTGACATTTCGGTTGAACAGCAAAGCGCAACTGGCCTTGCGATCGCCGGATTTGTCGAACAAGCCGCTATTGCGACTTCGGATATCGCGATAAGAGCGAGCGATATTGGCGGGCGCGCCGATCAACTGCAATCCAAAGCCAAGCAATTGGAGCGCGTGTCCGAAAGCCTGCTATCATCCGCCTCCGATATCAGCGCGCGCAGCCGCGCCTTTGTCATTTCGCTCCAAGCCGCCTAAAGCATCGCGCGAAAAAGTGGGCACCGGTTTTTCGCATAAAGCGATGCGATAACAAAGTGATAGAGCGGGCAGTGTGATTCAGATTTCACGCAGCGCGCGCTAGACCCTGTTCGTTTTTGATTGAATCAAAAACCGGGTCTAGTTTCCCTGTTTTCCGCGATTTCCGAGCCGTTCGGTGTTTCCACCTCACTCGAAATCGCTCTAACGGATATTAGCGATAAATTGCGCCGGTGCCGCGCCGCTTGCTCCGGCCCCATGCGGAGGCTAACGCTTGTTCAAGGGTTGGTTCACGCGGTTTGGAGATGAGATATGAGCGGAGATAGCAAAGGACCGTTGGCCCGATACCGGGTCGTTGAACTTTCCGGCATCGGGCCGGGGCCTTATGCGGGGCAGTTGCTCGCGGATCTGGGCGCGGATGTCATCGTAGTAGAGCGCCCCGGACCATCGTTGCGCGGGATCGATATGCGCGGCAAGCGGTCGATATCGCTCGATCTTAAAAAGCCTGCGGCGATCCGGGCCTTACTGATGATCATTGCGGGCGCGGATATCGTGATCGAAGGGTTGCGCCCCGGCGTAACAGAGCGGCTGGGCGTCGGCCCCGATGCCTGCCATGCGGTCAATCCCAAGCTGATCTATGGCCGGATGACCGGATGGGGGCAAACCGGTCCTTGGAGCCAGATGGCGGGGCATGACATCAACTATATCGCGATGACCGGCGCGCTTTATGCGATGGGGAAGGCGGGCGAACCGCCGCCGGTGCCGCTTAATCTGGTGGGCGATTTTGGCGGTGGTTCGATGTTTCTGGTCACCGGCATTATCGCCGCGTTGCTGCGCGCGGAAAAAACCGGGCAGGGGGATATTGTCGATGCGGCGATTGTTGACGGCGTAAATTCTCTCATGAGCTTCATTCACGGGATGGCCGGATCGCGCGCCTGGCAACCGGCGCGCCAGGCCAATTTGCTCGATGGGGCCGCGCCCTATTATCGTTGCTATGCGACATCGGACGAGAAATTCGTCGCGGTGGGCTGTATCGAGCCGCAGTTTTTCGCCGCGATGATCGCGCGTTTGCCGGTGGATGCAGTGGTTTATGGCGGACAGAATGACCGCGTTCGCTGGCCCGATCAACATCGGATGCTCGAAGCCATCTTTGCCGCCAAAAGCCGCGATGAATGGGAGGCGATTTTTACCGGAACCGATGCCTGCGTTACCCCGGTGTTGGATTATGAGGAGGCGGGCTCGCATCCCGCCAATGCTGCGCGGCACACGCATATATCCCAGCCTGGCTGGACCCACCCGCAAATCGCCCCGCGCCTTGCCAGCCAAGCCTTGGCAGCGGGCTTTACCATGGCATGCAAGGGCGGAGACTATGCCGCCATTTTGGCCGAGGCGGGTTTGAACAGCGACGAGATCGCCGATTTGATCCGCGAAGGCGCGGTGATCGCTGGGTCGGGTGAAAACGGGGCATAGCAATAAAAGGCCGGCCTCTTTTTGAGACCGGCCTTCCTCCTCCACGAAATTCTTGCCTTATGGCGTTACGCTTTAGAATTTCCCGCGCAGCGTTACGCCATACATCCGCGGTTCCAATATGAATGCGGAGCGCGAACCCGTGCGCAATGTGGTGGAAAATGTTACGCCGCGGGTTACTTGATCGGTCAGGTTGGTAACCCAAGCCTCGATACCCCACCGGTCGTCCGCATCGCCAATTCCGGCGCGCAAGTTGACTTTAATATTGCCATCTTGCACATCAAACGGCAGCAGCGCTGCTGCATCAACCGCCGCTTGAACGCTACCCGCCGCAGCAATTTGCGCTGCCGTCGGCAAGATAACAGCCTGCGTTGAACTGCGGTAATCGCTTTCAATACGCGCCTGCCCATTTAGGAAGAATTTCAGGCTGTTGCCCAATTTCCGCTCATAATTGGCACCAAAAATCCCAACAAGATCCGATGCGTTGGTGAGCGAATTGCCACATAACGCTACGACATTAACGGTCGTTATCGTGCCCGCGCAATCATCGGGATATTTGGCATCAAGATAAGTCAAACCGCCCGTGAATGTTAAGTTATCATCGGGACGGATGACCGTTTCAATTTCCACCCCAGATGTTTGCGCCTTGGGCACGTTGAAGGTTTGAAATTGCGTTCCGGTAAATTCCAAAACTTGGAAATCGGTAAAATCTTCCACGAAACCGGCAATATTTATGGTGACGGCATTATCCAGGAATTTTGCCTTTATGCCCACTTCGTAAGCATCAACCAGTTCCGAGCGGAAGCGGGGATCGGAAACACCGCCCACAGGAATAGCGGCGGTGGAATCTAGGTTAAATCCGCCCGATTTATAGCCATGGGTGAAGCTGGCGTAGATATTCACCGGCACCGCAAATTCATAGGAAATCTTGCCGGTGTAAATCAACTCATCATCGTTGAATGTCGAATCAAACAGCCGCGGTAGCGCAAATGGGTTCGCATTCGATCCAATCGCGGGCGCGGTAAACGCAAAACAACCCAAGGCGAAGATATTGGGGACGAGTGCAGCGGGGACTCGGCCCGCGCCGATCGATCCCAAAATGGCCGGGCATAGCGGATTGTTAATTGACGGCTGCGAGAAAGAACCGGTTTTATCTTCATTCGAATAACGCAAGCCGCCATTTAATTTCAGCCCTTCGACAATTTCCCATGTGACATTTCCGAAAAGCGACCAGCTTATGCTATTTTGGCGATAAGCATTGGTTGCCCTCACCACCGATGGATCGATTCCGCCTGAAAAAATGGTGAGCGGGTTGGCCCCCAAGGTTCCGCCCGTCGGGCCAAAGAGCAGCGCGCCGACAAGTTCGCCATAATCCTGTCCAAGACCGAATGATACATCTTGTGCAATATCTTCATCGGCATAATAGCCGCCAACAACATATTGCACCTTACCACCGGCAAATTCGCCTTGAAGCCGCAATTCCTGCGTTAATGTGTCAATATTGGTCGGGGAATTTAATACATTGAATACATCTAGGCCGGAGAAATCCGAATCATACGATTCATTGGCCTGAAATTGGCGGTAAGAGCCGATATAGATTAAATCGGCATTGTCGCTGATCGGAAACTCAATCTCGCCGACAATGCCCCATTGGTTATTGCTGTTCACCGACTGCGCATTGAAAGACGCAATCCGGTTATCGAGCGCCGCCTCCGCTCCGCTATTGTCAAAAGCGGTTACCCCAACGGCAGGGGCGGATTGGCCGCCGCGTGCGCCCAATCCAACTCGGCCGAATAACCCAGCGGTTTCAACCGGAGAGCGCAGCAGCTCAACCGCCGCGCAGCAGCTGGCATCGCTTTGTGAATAATCGCCGATGATACGGCCGCGAATGCCGCCGCCGGTTTCAAAGCCAATTTGACCGCGAATCAAAAATTGATCGACATTGTTTGATTCGCCAACCTCCACGCCGTTGCGATCCTGTAAGGTCAAGAAGCCGTCGCGGTCCCGCCAAGCCCCGGTCAGCCGGAAAGCGACGCTGTCCTGAATAATCGGCAGATTGATCGCGGCTTGAACGCTCTTATGGTCAAAATTGCCATAAGTAGCGTTCACGAATCCGCCAAATTCGTTCAAATCCGGGCGTTTATTGGTCAGACTCAGCGCGCCTGCCGAGGTATTGCGCCCAAATAAGGTGCCTTGGGGCCCGCGCAAAACCTCCACGCGCTCCACATCGACAAATTCGCCTAGCGCAATACCGGGGCGTGATTGATAAGCGCCATCGACGAATATACCGACGGCGGATTCAAATCCGATATTATTCGATGTCGTGCCAACCCCGCGAATTCGAAGCACAACCGTGCCCGACGCGGTTTGCGCGTTGGACGCCGTAAAGCTGGGCGCGACGCTGCCGATATTCTGAACATTGACAATACCCTGCTGTTCGAGCTTCGCTGGGCTGATCGCGGTAACGGCGATGGGAATTTCTTGCACATCTTCGGCGCGGCGGGTCGCGGTCACGATGATAATATCTTCATCAACCGCTTCTTCTTCGCTCTGTGCGTCTTGTGCGCTTTGCGTCTCTTGCGCATAAGCGGCAACGGGTATCATCATGCTGCTGCATAATGCAGCCGTTATCAATTGGTTAAATTTTCGCATTCTTTCCTCCTCCAAATTGTTGCGCAGCATTGATGGTGTCTGTGCCATCTTCGCCGTCTTTCGCCTATAATGTTATATTTCCTCAAAGATGCTATTTAAAGCCGAATAAGTCATGAAAATGCTTAAATCCAGTAATTTAATCACGCAATTGAATTTCTCGAATTTACGGTGGCAATTATACCGCACTGGTTTATGAGCAATTGGCATGTTTGACCGCGCTCAAATTATTGACGAAGCCTTTGTGAAACGGGTGCAAGCGGGCCTGCTCCCTCCCCCTTCCCGGGGCGTTACCATATATCAAAATGTTGCGCAGCATTTGTTGGTTGATCTGTTCGATACGCAAATTATGTCGCGCCATTTGGATTTTTGGACCCGGCGGCAGAAAGGCAAAACTTTCTATTCGATCGGCAGTTCGGGGCATGAAGGAACCGCGGCTTTGGCGGCGGCAACGCGGCAAAATGACATGGCTTTTTTGCATTACCGCGATGCCGCTTTCTTGATCCAGCGCAAAAAGCAAGCGGGCGGAATGACACCGCTCTATGATATGGCGCTGTCTTTTTCGGCATCGGCGGATGATCCGATTTCGGGCGGCCGGCACAAGGTTTTGGGATGCGCGCATACATATATCCCGCCGCAAACCAGCACCATCGCATCGCATTTGCCCAAGGCGGTGGGCGCGGCGCATAGCATCGGGATGGCCGCGCGGCAAAAGCAGATGGA
>JAKFUU010000060.1 GCA_021732525.1 Sphingomonadaceae bacterium
GACAGCGGCCGCACGCGGACCGAAAATGACATGTCCTTATGGCGCGCGGCGCGCGGCGCTGCGGGCCGATTGCCACCCAATGGTTTTCCGCGCAATAACCGCTTTGATTAACGGCGGGCCGATTTGGCGTTAACCTTTTGTTTGTTACAAAACGAAAAGCATTAATTTACACATTGCCGCTAAATCTGATTGCATGAAGATGTGGGACAAAGATAACTTTGCCCTCGGGTCGGCGACGCAAATTGGAGAAGCTTTCGGTGCGGGGCAACCCTTGGATGGTATGCAAGCGCAATTTATGTGGGTTGCATCGCTACCTATTGCAGCCTGTATTTTTCAGCAAAATGGGCAACTTACGCGAAATATTGCAAGCAACCGGATGTTCGACGCATTGTTGATTGATGGTGACCGAGAAACGGGTCTTGATTTGTCCGGTCTGTCGCAGCGGATTTATAGGATGATCGCCGATGATCGCGAATCGCATTTTGAATGTTGGAAGTCGCCCGATCCGGTTAGCCGCCGCGAGCTGGATATTAACATCGCGCGCTTTGGAGAAGCGAGAGACTTGTTTATGCTGTCGCTGGTCGATCGGACGGCAGAAACACTTAGCCGGATTAGCCTGCGCCGTGAGATGCTGAGCGATAGCTTGACCGGATTTTTTAACCGCAGCGGATTTGAAGAAGAAGTTGAAAACATTATCCGTCAATTGGATAGCGATAATGGCCATATATGCTCGAGATACGCTATTTTGCTGATCGATCTGGCGCGATTTAGCCGAATCAATGAATCGGTCGGTGCGCTGGCCGGTGACGAATTGATTATCACCGTTGCCCGCCGCCTGAAAAGCCGCACGCGGGCCAATGAGATTTTGTCGCGGTTGGGCGGTAATGAATTTGCCTTGTTTGTGTTGCTGGATGAAGAGAGCGAAACCGTAGAGCATATTGCGCAACGTCTGGACGATGCTTTTGCTGAACCTTGCAAGCTGTCAAACCTTGAAATTCAAGTTGAATGCGCCTTTGCGGCGGCGATCGGCGAAATTGCGTCCGATGATTTGACCGATACGCTGCGCTACGCGCAAATCGCTCTCAAGCGAGCAAAATCAAGTAAGAAATTTGAGCTTTATTTTCCCGGCAGTATCGCCTGCGCGCAGCAACGTTTTTCGATCGAAACCGATTTGCGCCGCGCCATTCAGCGCGATGAATTGCAATTATATTATCAACCGTTGATGGATTTGGAAAGCGGTGTGATTAGCGGCTTTGAGGCGTTGGCGCGTTGGGAACATGCCGATTTTGGCTTTATTTCACCCATGGATTTCATTCCGGTCGCCGAAGAAAGCGGATTAATTGTTCCATTGGGCCGTTGGGCATTGGCGGAAGCCGCCCGTACGATAAAAGATTGGGACAACCGGGCCGGGCGGCAATGCGGGTTCAAGATATCGGTCAACATGTCGGCGGTGCAAATGTTGCGTGATGACGTCACTCAGGCGGTGTCGGAGGCAATTAACGCCGCCGGAATATCGGGCGACCGGTTGATGATTGAGCTGACCGAAAGTGCATTTGTTGATGATCCCGAAGGCGCTAAAAAGATATTGGAATCGCTAAAAGCACTCGACACCAGTTTGGCGATGGATGATTTTGGCACGGGCTATTCCAATCTGGCCTATTTGCAAAAGCTGCCGATTGATGTGTTGAAAATTGATCGCAGTTTCATCACTGACATGCTGGTTGATAAAGACAAACGGGCCATTGTCCGCACGGTTCTTTCGCTGGCGGAAGCGCTGGGCATGCAAACCACGGCGGAGGGTATTGAGTCCGCCGCGATATCGGAGGATTTGAAAAAACTGGGCTGCTCGGTTGGCCAGGGTTTTTATTATGCGCAGCCTTTGACCAAGGATGCCGCTTATGCGTTTTTGTCGGCGAGCAGGGCCTGCGCCAACGTTTGATCGATCAAAAGATCAAGGCGCGGCTGCCCCGGAAAGCCTTCATCAATCCATGCCAGCTCAATCTGGCGCAGGCTTTTGGCAACAAGCGGGCCAGGCGTCACGCCGCGGCGGATGATGTCGCCGCCCTTAATGGGAAATTCGGGCAGGCGCCAATGCGTTAACAATGCGATGCAGCCATCCAGATCGGTGTCGTTGGCGTAAAGCATCGCGGCTTCGCGCGCGGTTTTAATATCATGCGCATAGGCAAAGGCGCGGATGTTGGCCGCGGAGATATTCCGCCCGCTGACACAGGCTATCATTTCGGATCGCATCCGGCGCGATAATCTTAACCGCACGGCGACTTGATCGGCGGAATCGGCTTGTGCGCCAATCAACGACACCAGCCGTGCGGTGGGCCGGGCCTGAACCGTCAAGCGGCGCTCTCTTGCGACCAAACGCCGAAAAATGGCCAGCGCATTATCCGCCAATTCCGGCAAAAAAGGCGCGAAAATTCGGTGTTCGATCATCAAGCCGAGCGCGGCGACCGGATCGGGAAGCGACAATATCTTGATCAGCTCGCTGGCGATCCGTTCGCGCGATAGGGCCATCATCTTGGCCGCGCTCGCCGCGCAGGCGGCAACGGCGGTATCATCTGCTTGACCACCATCAAAGCGCGCAAGGAAGCGGAAATAGCGCAATATGCGCAAATGATCTTCGGCAATTCGTTCCTGTGCATTGCCGATAAACCGGACATAGCGCCGTTCCAAATCGGCAAGACCGTCAAAATAATCATAAATTTCGCCGCTTTGCGGGTCGGCATATAAGGCGTTGAAGGTAAAATCCCGCCGCGCGGCATCCTCCCGCCAATCCTTCGAAAAGGCGACAATGGCATGCCGGCCATCGGTGGAAACATCGCGGCGCAGCGTGGTGATTTCATAGCTGCTGCCGCTGGCCACCGCCGTGATCGTGCCGTGGTCAATCCCGGTGGGGATTGCCTTTATTTGAACCGCTTCCAATCGCCGGATAACCTGCGCAGGTTCTATGGGTGTCGCTAGGTCGATATCGGTCACCGGCAATCGCAACAGGCAATCGCGCACCGCGCCGCCGACAACGCGCGGGCCGCCCCCCTCCGTTTGCAAGGCCGCAACAATCCGCCGTAATCCATCGGCGCGCCGCCATTCGCAATCGGGCAATATGGCCATTATTGCTGCATCCGGCGGGCCAGATTGACGATGATACCGGCGGTGACCCCCCAAATCCGGCGATCCTGCCATGTCATGTCATAATATTGGCGTTCCCGGCCATTCCGCATCGCCCGGCGCTGCGTAAAATTTTCGAGGTTGAGCAGCTGCGTGAGCGGTATTTCAAACCAATCGTCCACTTCGCCCGGATTGGGCCGTAAATCGAGATCGGGCGGTATTACGCCAATCACCGGGGTGATCCGGTATCCGCTGCCCGAATAGTAAATATCGGTTGCGCCGATGATGTTGACATCGGCGGGCGGGATGGCCAGCTCCTCCTGCGCCTCACGCAGCGCGGCGGCAATTTCGTCCGCATCGCTTTCGTCAATTTTCCCGCCGGGAAAGGCGACTTGTCCGGCATGATTGCGCAAATTTTCGGGTCGCTGGGTCAGGATAACGCCGGGTTCGGGCCGGTCGGTAATGGGGATAAGGACGGCGGCTTCGCGGTGATCATCGCTGCCCCAGGCACGATCATCTTCGGCATTAAACCGCCGGGCGGGATCAATCGCGGCTTCAATAAGCGCAATAAGGCTCATAACGCTCCGTCGAGGCTAAAATATTCTCCGCCGCTCCAAAGGCTGGGGCTATCTTCATTTTCCGAAAGCGCCAATGCGGCCAATTCATAATAAACCGGGCGGGATAATTTGGCCCATAAATTGCCGCGCACTTTAAGATAAGGCAGCGGCGGCTCGCTGGCCGATGTGGTTTGGGCGCGCATCACCAGCGGATGGTCCTTGTCCAATATCACCAGATCGTCGCTATTGAGCCGTAGCGCCAATTGCCGCGCGCTGCCTTCGCCCTCGCTGCGCAGCTCGGCCGCGATAAAGGGAGCATCCTCCACAATTATCGATTGTTTTTCATATGGGGTGACCAGCCAATGCTGACCATCATCATCGCAGCGCAGCAGCGAGGAAAAGGCACGGATCATCGCGGGCCGGGTGATTTCGCCGCCATCATGGAACCAGCGGCCATCGGCGGTGATCCGCATCAAACTGTCGCATGATTTTTCGGGCTGCCATTGCTCCACCGGCGGCAATTTGCGCTGCGCCGCCAGCTCGGCAATTTCGGCGATCGATAAAGCGGCCAGTTCGGGGGGCGGGGTGTAGGGCATCACGCCATAGATAGGATGCCTTGCCGCATCTGCAAAGGCTCAATCGGCAATATCGGGGCCGAGCGCCCCGCAAATCGGCAGAATGTGGCCGCCCGGATTGCGCAGCAGCAGGCGGTGCGCCTCAACCGGACCCGGCAATCGCCAGCCGCCGGTTTCATCCGCGCCAAAGCCGAAGCGCCCGTAATATTGCGCATCACCAATCATCATCAGCGGCGGGTTGCCCCCCATCATTGCGGCATCCAGCATGGCATTCATCAATATTTGGCCGTGGCCGCCGCGTTGCCGATCGGGTACCACGGCGACCGGGCCGACTAGGATTAACGCCGCCGCTTCGCCGTCATCATCCGTGATCCGCACGGGCCAGCATTGGATGCTGCCAATCAGGCGGCGGCTGTCGATTAAACCAAAGGATAGGCCCGGAATATAAACCGTCCCTTGGCGCAGCAAATAAGCGGTGCGCCGCTGGCGGTCCGTTCCAAAAGCATCGTCCAATAGATTTTCGACCGCGCCCGCATTACCGGCGCTTAGCGGAATTAGCTCAGGCATTTATCGGATTTCTTTTGCCGGCTGCGCGGATAGGGCCGGTGATGCACTCTGCGATGCACCCTGTGATCGCGGTAGTAGCGTCAACAGAATGAACGCAGCAGCAGCGAATATGGCGGCAATGATAAAGGGCGCGCCGGGAAATTGGATCGGCGCAGCGGGGCTGGTGAAAAAAGCGAGCGTGAAGTTAAAAATAAGCTGCGCCAACAAGAAAGCCATTGCCGCCATACTGCCGTTGAAACCTTGCAATTCGCCTTGCTGATCGGGGGGCACGCGCCGCGACATAATCGCGTTCAACGCCGGTTGCGCAATGCCTTGTAAGCCCATAATCAGGCATAAAATAAGCCCGGCGACGCCGCTACTGACCAAGGCGACTGCGACGAACCCAGCTAAACCGCATAGCATGCCGATTTGGGCGGTAAGCCGTTCGCCAAAACGTGCCACCGCGCGGCGGATAACCACCGCTTGGCAGAAAGCCATGGAGATACCAACGGCGGTCAGCGACAGGCCGATCATCTTGCTGTCCCAACCATATTGCGCCTTGGCAAAAAAGGACCAGGATGCCGGGTAAATTTGCCCGGCAAAGGACCAGAGAAAATAAATTAGCGCCACGGGCAAAATGCTGCCAATTTTGCCAAGGCTTATTAACGCGCCGAGTGGGTTGGCCCGCCGCCATTCAAACGGGCGCTGCTTTTCTTTTGGCATGGTTTCGGGGAAAACAAAAAAGCCGTAAAGGCAATTGGCAAATGCCATCGCGGCGGCGACAAAAAACGGCAGGCGGGTGCTGTGTTCCGCCAAAAACCGCCCCGTTTCGGTCATTCCCAATCCGGCAAAAAGGCTGTTGACCAATTGAGCATCGGCAATGAAGCCGCCCATCGCCGGTCCAATGATAAAGCCCGTGCCAAAGGCCGCGCCGACCATACCAAAACTAGCCGCGCGGTTTTTGTCGTCCGACAAATCCGCCATGGCGGCATTGGCCGGGCCGAATACCGCGCCCAGCCCGCCCGCAATGCCGCGCCCGATAAACAGCCAGATGATCGACTGCGCCATGCCCATCACGAGAAAATCAAAGCCAAAGGCAAATAACGACACCAGAAACACGGGCCGCCGTCCAAACCGGTCCCCCAAATTGCCGATCATCGGCCCCAGCGCAAATTGGAATATCGCATATGTCGCGCCGATCCACGCGCCAAGCTGTGTGGCTTGCGACAGGCTGATCCCCTCGAGATCCTGAATCAGATCGGGCAGCGAGGGCATGATGATGCCAAAGCCCGCCGCATAAATAAATACGGTCAAAAGCACAAAGCGCATGGCGCTTTTGTTCCGGGCGGGATTCATCGTCACGCGGTGATCCCTGTCAGCCGCCAGCATTTTTGTCCATGACAAATCACGAAAATTGTATTTATCGCCGGGCTGCGATAGCATAGGGTGAGCAGGTTAGCGCATCGTGCGAAAAAGTGGGAACCGGTTTTTTGCAAAAAACGATGCGGCACAAACAAAAGAGTGAGCGCGCAAAGTGATTCAGATTTCACACAGCGCGCTCTAATGGGGAAATGCGAATATGGACCAGGGTGAAATGGACAAGATGGCGGCAAATGCACCGGTGGCGGCCGGTCCAACGGCGGTGGTTGGTGCCAAATATGCCGATTGGACGGGGCGGCTTATTTTCATCCTGGCCGCCGCGGCCGCGCTATGGGGTTTGGCCGGACCCGTGGGTTCCGGGCTGGGCGCGTGGGATTATGGCTTTGCCATCACTGGCATGTTCTGGTCCTTTTGGGTTGGTGTTGCTGCGGTTATCCTTGGCATTATCCTTGTTCTTTTGGGGCGCAGGTCGGGACGGATTTGGCGGCCATTTTTATGGGCGGGTATTTTGGTTGGCCTTTGCTATGCGGGCTGGCTTGCCAATCTGGCGAGCAAGGCGGAGCCGCGGATTCACGACATATCGACCGATCTTGCCGATCCGCCGGCCTTTCAACTGCTCAATTTGCGCGCGGATAATCTCGATAATATCCCCGGCGCGGATGACCCCGAAATGCGCGGCTTAAGCCCGCAGCAACGCTGGCTGTCGGTCCATCAGACGGCCTATAGCGATATCCGCTCGGTCCGCATTGCGCAGCCCGTGCCCCAAGTGATGACCAAGGCGCAGCGGCTGGCCAAATCGCGAGGATGGGATATTGCGCTCTATCTGCCCGCGCAAGGCCGGATGGAAGCGACCGAAACCAGCCGCCTGTTCCGCTTTAAGGATGACATTGTGCTGCGCGTGCGGCCCAGCGAGGATGGCGATGAAAGCATCATCGACATGCGGTCGGTCAGCCGGGTGGGGCAGAGCGATTTGGGCGTCAATGCCCGGCGGATAAAATCATTTCTGGCGGATTTGTCGGGCACGGTTACCGCCGCCGATTGATGGGCGGGACAGGGCGCGATGCAATTATGCGCCGGTGAGTCTTTCCCGCAACACCACCACCGGTTGAGTCCGCCCAGAATTGATGGACTCTATATCTGGTGGGCGGCTCCTTTGTTTCCCCTTTTTGAGGCGCCATCTCCTCTTTTTTGGCCGCTTGCCGCCGGTAAACGCGCTTGACGTTAACCGTTTGAGGATTCATCGGGGCTATCAGGGATTTCGCGGCAGGGTGATTTATGGGCGTAATTGAGCGGATAAAAAGACCAGCAACAATGGCGGAAAAAGCGGCTGCGCAGCGGCCCGCAACGCCGCGCGCCGATTTGCCGCTGGGTCAGATATTGCAGATGGACTGTATCGAGGCGATGCGTGGATTGCCCGATGCTTGTATCGACATGGTTTTTGCCGACCCGCCGTATAATCTGCAACTCGGCGGGGATTTGAGCCGTCCTGACGGCAGCATGGTCGATGCCGTTGATGATGATTGGGACAAATTCGAAACCTTTGCTGCCTATGACCGGTTCATCCGCGAATGGTTGGCGCAGGCGCGCCGCATCCTGAAACCTGATGGCGGCTTGTGGGTGATCGGCAGCTATCATAATATTTTTCGCGTCGGCACCGCGGTTCAGGACGCGGGGTTTTGGATCCTGAACGATATCGTTTGGCGCAAGTCCAATCCGATGCCCAATTTTAAGGGCACGCGCTTCACCAATGCGCATGAAACGCTGATCTGGGCGGCGCATAGCGACAAGGCGAAATATACCTTTAACTACCGTGCGATGAAGACGCTCAATGATGAACTGCAGATGCGGTCGGATTGGACGATCCCGATTTGCGGCGGTCAGGAGCGGCTAAAGCGCGGCGGCGTTAAGGCCCATCCGACGCAAAAGCCCGAAGCGTTGCTCTACCGGATCATGCTCGCCACCACCAAGCCCGGCGATATCGTGCTCGATCCCTTCTTTGGCACCGGCACCACCGGCGCGGTTGCCAAGCGGTTGGGACGCGATTGGATCGGTTGTGAGCGCGAAGACATTTATGTAGAAGTGGCGGTGGAACGCATCGCCGCCGCCTTGCCGCTCGATGAGAGCGCTCTGAAAACCATGCAATCGCCCAAATCCGCGCCGCGTGTCTCGTTTGGCCAATTGGTCGAAACCGGATATGTTAAGGCCGGCGCGGTGCTGACCGACAAGAAACGGCAATTTAAGGCAACGGTGCGCGCCGATGGGTCGCTGCTGTGCGGGGATCATCAAGGTTCGATCCACAAGGTCGGTTCGCTGGTGCAAGATGCGCCAAGCTGCAACGGCTGGACCTATTGGTATAGCGCGGGGGAGGATGGCGAAATGAAGCCGGTGGACGCCATCCGGCAGACCTATCTGCTCGCTACCGAGCCTTGAGCGTGGCGGATTTGAGCCGGATATCACCGGAGGCGAAAATCTATCTGCGCCCGGTCCATTTTATCGAAAGCCCGCAGCATCATGAGGGCCGCGCCGCGCGGCTTGCGGGCGGGATGGTTTGGTTTTCGGCCGTTGAGGTGACCGTCCATCAAGGCGGGGTTTTCACGCGCCAAATCGTGCCGGTAAAGGATTGGGAGCGGAGTCTTTCTGCGATGCCCGGAGCGGTTGCCGAGCGGGCTGCGATGCTGTTTGCGCGGATCATCGCGCCGCGCGCGCCGCTGCAACTTGGCGAACGCACCATCCGTTTGGAACAGCCGCAAGTGATGGGGATTTTGAATGTAACGCCCGACAGCTTTTCCGATGGCGGCCAGAATGATAGCGATGCCGAAGCCGCCGCTGCTGCTGCCGTTGCGATGGCCAGTGCGGGGGCGAGCATCATCGATATTGGCGGCGAAAGCACCCGGCCGGGCGCTGCACTGGTTTGGGAAGGCGACGAGATTAAGCGGGTCGAACCGGTTATTCGTCGCATTGCGGCGACCGGAACCGCTATGTCGATCGACAGCCGCAAGGCCGCGGTGATGGAGGCGGCAATCGCGGGCGGCGCGCAGATGGTAAATGACATATCAGGCCTTCTCTATGACGACCGCGCTTTGGACGTGGTCAAGGCATCGGGCGTTCCCGTCATATTGATGCATGCCGCCAGCCAAGGCAGCGATCCGCACAAAGGTGACGGCTATTATAATGTCGTCACCGATGTGTTTGATTGGCTGGAAACGCGGGTGGACGCAGTGGTTGCGGCCGGGATTGCGCGCGAAAAAATCCTGATTGATCCGGGGATAGGCTTTGGCAAGTCGCTCGCCGATAATTTGGCAATCATCAACAATCTGGCGATCTATCATGCCCTCGGTTGCCCCTTATTATTTGGTGCCAGCCGCAAGCGGATGATCGGGGCGTTATCGAAAGAGGAAGCCGCCGATGCCCGGCTGCCCGGTTCGATATTCCTGGCGATGAAAGCCGC
>JAKFUU010000067.1 GCA_021732525.1 Sphingomonadaceae bacterium
TCAGCGGCGTGACAGCCTCCGCTGATACCTGTTGATATTCGGGAAGATTGCGCGTGCCTACCACCCATAATAGCAGCCAGATAAAGCCCAACCCGCCGGTGATCCAAAAAGCCGCCTGCCAGCCATAGGCAATGGCGATGAAGGGTACGGTGAGCGGCGCGACGATGGCACCGATGTTCGATGCGCTGTTGATAATGCCAATGCCAACCGAACGTTCGCGTTCGGGCAAATAAGTGGCGGCGGATTTCATCGCGGCGGGCGTATTTGCCGCTTCGGCAACCGCCAGCGCAATGCGCGCTGTAACAAATTGGCTGATATTAGCGGCAAAGCCATGCGCAATCCCGGCAAGGCTCCATGCGGTGACCGCGATGCCATAACCCATCCGCACACCAAACCGGTCGATGAACCAGCCGATGCCGAGCAAAGAGAGCGCGGTGGCAATTTGAAAGACCGAGGCGAAATGGGCAAAGTCGCTGTTTGACCAGCCAAAATCCGCCTCTAAATTGGGCTTGACCAGCGACAGCACTTGACGGTCGAGATAATTAAGCGCGGTGCCAAAAAAAATCAGCGCGATTAAGCCATAGCGGATCGCCCGGCCGCCACGGTGGGTATTATCCTGATCGACATCGGTCATGCTGTTTCTCCCGCTTGCTATGTTTCTTTGCTTTCGCCCAATCTATGCGGCTAAAGATTGCGCCGGAAAAGTCTCAAGCCATTTGCGCGATAGCCATAGACCTGATCGATATGACACCGTAAGACATAGCGCAACTGCTATTCATCAACCGGCACGCGATAGGGAATTGAAATTTTCGGGGATAATTTAATCGATGACGACGGATCATATTTTCGACATTGCGATTATTGGCGGCGGGGTGAATGGCGCCGGAATCGCCCGCGATGCGGCGGGGCGCGGCGCGCGGGTTTTGCTGCTGGAGCAAGGCGATTTGGCGCAGGGCACATCATCGGCATCGACGAAGCTGATCCATGGCGGGCTGCGCTATCTGGAGCATTATGAATTTCGCTTGGTGCGCGAATCCTTGTCCGAACGCGAACGGCTGTGGGCGATCGCGCCGCATATCATCTGGCCCTTGCGCTTTGTCCTGCCTCACCGCAAGGGGCTGCGTCCCGCCTGGCTATTGCGGCTCGGTCTGTTTCTCTATGACCATATTGGCGGGCGAAAATTGCTACCCGCTACCAAAACAATTGATCTGAAGAACCATCCCGCTGGCGCGCCATTGCAGGCGGGCTTTGGCAAGGCGTTTGAATATTCGGATGGCTGGGTTGATGATGCGCGACTGGTGGTGCTGAATGCCCGCGATGCCGCGAATAGGGGCGCGCATATTTTAACCCGCCGCCAAGTCACCGAGATGGAGCGCCATGGTGATCATTGGAAAATCTCTGCGGTTACACCCGCTGGTAAGACGGAAAGCTTCACGGCGGGCGCGCTGGTCAATGCTGCGGGGCCCTATGTTTTGCAGCTGATCGAGCGCACCGGAACCGCGAATAAGCGCAATATGCGGCTGGTGCGCGGATCGCATATCGTCACGCGGCGGTTGTTCGATCATGACTATGCCTATTTTTTTCAGCTTCCCGACGACCGGATCTTTTTTGCCATACCTTATGAACGCGATTTTACCCTGATCGGCACCACCGATCAGGACCATACCGGCGATATTGCCGATGCCAAAGCGAGCGATGAAGAAATTGCCTATCTCTGCGCCGGGGTGAACCAATATTTTGAGCAGGCGATCAGCGCCGCCGACGTGGTGTGGACTTATTCGGGCGTGCGGCCCTTGCTCGATGATGGGTCGGGCAAGCCCGAGGCGGCGACGCGCGGTTATATGTTGGAATTGTCGAGCGCCGCCGATGGCCCCGCTTTGCTCAATGTCTTTGGCGGCAAGATCACCAGCTACCGGCATTTATCGCAAAGCGCCGTCGATAAGCTCGCCCCGCGCGTGCCGTCATTATCCGGCGGCCATTGGACCGCAGATGCGCCGCTTCCCGGCGGCGATTTTCCGGTAACCGGCGCGGCCGCGCTGAAAGTGCAATATGCGGAGCAATATCCTTTCCTTGATCCCGCCAGCCTGGACCGGATTACCAAGGCCTATGGCACGCATGCCCAAATCTGGCTTGGCGATGCAAAATCGCTGGCTGACCTGGGGCAGAATTTCGCCTACGGCCTGAGCGCGGCGGAGGTGGATTATCTGATCGGCCATGAATGGGCGCAAACTGCCGAAGATATATTGTGGCGGCGTTCCAAGTTGGGCCTGCATTTCGGCCCCGAACATATCCAGCAGCTATCCCAATATTTGACGCAAAGGCATAAGGTATCATGACATTTTTAGTCGCGCTTGGCGGGACCACAAGGCAAAATTCATCGACAGAAAAGGCATTGGCCGCCGCCTGCCGCGCGGCGCAGGCCAGCGGCGCGACGCTCCGTATGTTCGATGGCAGCTATATCAGCGGCCTGCCGCATTATGGCAGCAGCGCCGATGGCAACGCGGCGGGCGCCGAAATGGTCGAAGCCATCCGCAAGGCGGACGGCGTGATTATCGCATCACCGGGTTATCACGGATCGATATCGGGTATGATGAAAAATGCGCTCGATTATCTGGAAGACCTTGCCCAAGATGAACGCCCTTATCTGGATAGCCGCCCGGTGGGCTTGATCGCCACCGCCTTTGGCCATCAAGCGGCGATGAGCACTTTGCTGACCCTGCGCACAATCACCCATGCTTTGCGCGGCTGGCCAACGCCCATGGGCGCGGCGATCCGCACCACGGCAGAAACATTTGATAGCGACGGCGCGATCATCGATCAAAGCGCGAAGTTTCAGCTCGATCTGGTGGGGCAGCAAGTTGCCAAGGCCGCTGGGCGGCTGTGATTGATATCGGTGCAAGACCAGGCATAGCGGCGGTTTGAAACCGGGTTGACCTGTTCCGAATATTGACTTATTTAGAACATATCATGAACATTATCGATTCGAATGTCCTGTCACCTTGGCCTCAACCCGCTGTCTGTCCGGTGGCGCGTGAGGTTGCAGATGGAAATGGGTTGCCGCTAACCCATAAAATTATAACGAACCATATTGTAACGAACCATGCGGCGGGGCTGCGCCAATCCCTGACGCCGCATCATTTCGCTTTGACGATGGCGGATCATGGCGATGATCGCACAGCCACCGGGATTTTGGCGAGAACGGCATTGCCGATCGCGGCGCTGCATGAAATTCACGCCGGCGAACCGGGCGATGTCAGCAATAGCGCCGCTTTTGCTTTGTTGATGGCTGAACGGGCGCGGATGGCGATGGAAAAGGCAGGGAGAGAGGGTGCGGGCGCAATATTCTGGGTGCGCGAAAATGGCGATATCCGGCGGCATGGCTATCTTTATCCGCCCGGCGTGGCCGAATTGAGTATCGACCCTGCCGGTATAATTTATATCGATGCCCCCGATACGCTGGCCGCGCTCCGCGCCGCTGCCGATGCAGCGCGGTGTAGCGCGCTTGGCGCTGTTATCATCGAACTTTCGGGTCAGCGGCCCAAGGGCTTTGATTTTACCGCAACGCGGCGCTTGTCCTTATCCGCGCAAAAATCGGGCGTGCCAATATTCTGTTTGCGCCATAATGCCGGGCTGCCCCAAAACCAACCCAGCGCCGCCTATAGCCGCTGGCAAGTGACCAGCGCGCCGTCATGCGCCATGGAAGCAAAGGCACCGGGCCATCCGGTTTTTGCCGTTAACCTGCTGCGCTATCGCGGCGGGCATGCAGGATTTTCCGCGCATCTGGAGTGGAACCGTGATGAAAGAGCCTTTTTCGAAACGCCGGATATTGGCGCTGTTTCTGCCCTTCCTTCCATCGGAGCGGATCGCAAAGACATGCGCCAACGCGCCTGAAATACTGGTGGGAACCGCCTTTGCATTGACCGAAAAAAATCGCGGCGCATGTATGCTGGCGGCGGTGGACCGGCAAGCCGCCGATCTGGGGCTGGCCGCAGGCATGAAGCTGGCCGATGCGCGGGCGCTTGTGCCTGAATTGTTGGTATTTGACTATGACCCGCTGGCCGATGCTGCCTTGCTTGACCGGCTGGCGGAGATGTGCCTGCGCTATACGCCGATGGTTTCCGCCGTGCCGCCCGGTGCGCTGTTGCTCGATATTAGCGGCTGCACACATTTTTATGGCAGCGACGCGGCGCTGGCGGAAAAGATGTTGGCCGAAAATATCGAGGATCGGCTGGACGGCGCGGGCTATAGCGCATCCTGGGCCATTGCCGGAACGCCCGACGCCGCGTTGGCGCTCGCTCGCCATGGCCTGCGCGAAGGCGCGGAAAGGCAGCTACCGGTATCGGCGTTGGGCATGGATGCAAAAACCCACCGCGCACTCGAACGGACGGGGCTGTATCATATTGGCGATCTGGCGGTACGGCCGCGCGCGGGGTTGGCCGTGCGTTTTGGCGCTGCTATAAACCTGCGGCTTGACCGGATATTGGGGATTGAAGACCGGCCCATTAATCCGCTGCGCCTATTGGGCAATGTCACCGCCGAACGCCGCTTTGCCGATCCGGTCACGCAGGTCGATTTTATCACAAATTGCCTTGAGGAGCTGTTTGCCGAGGCCGCCATAATGTTGCAGGAGCGCGGACAAGGCGCGCGGATAATCCGAATGTTGCTGTTCCGCTGCGACGGGAAAATGGCGCGGCTGGGCATCGAAACCGGCGCACCGACACGCGACCGGGCCTTATTTGCCCGGCTGCTGAAGGAACGTATCGCTGCGCTGGATGATCCGCTCAACCCCGGTTTTGGCTATGATCTGATCCGGCTGACGATTGCCGCCAGCGAAGCTTTGGGCGCGCAGCAATATATGCTGGAAGATGCCGAAAAACGGGGCGATACACAGGGCGATCAAGCGGCTTTAATCGGTCAGTTGAGCGTAAGGCTCGGCCGGGGGCAGATCCGCCAATTTCGGCCCGCCGATAGCCATATTCCCGAACAAGCGCTGTTGGCGCTGCCCGCGCTGGATGCGCCGCCGCCTGCACTGCTTGACAAATGGCCAGCGCCAAAGCCGGGGGAGCCGCCGCTGCGCCCGCTGCATCTGTTTGACCCACCGCAACGTATCGCGGTGATTGCCGAGGTGCCCGATGGCCCGCCATACCGCTTTACCTGGCGGCGCAGGCTGCATCAAATTTTGCGTTATGAAGGGCCCGAACGGATTGCGCCGGAATGGTGGCAGCGTAAGGATGGGCAGCAAGCGGGCAAAGGCGGGCTAACCCGTGATTATTACCGCGTTGAAGATATGCGCGGGCGGCGTTACTGGCTGTTTCGCCACGGACTATATGGCCGCGAAAAGCGTAGTCCCAATTGGTATATTCACGGCCTGTTCGCATGACAGCGCCGCGCGTGGAATATGCCGAAATAGGCGCCGCGACGCATTATAGCTTTCTGCATGGCGCCTCCTCCCCCGCCGATATGGTGAGCGCCGCGATGATGTTGGGGATGACCGGCATTGGCATCGCCGATAAAAACAGCGTCGCGGGCGTGGTGCGCGCGCATGCTTGCCTGCGCCGGGCGCGCGAAGATGCCGCCGAAGACGGGATGAGCCTGCCCGATTTTAAGCTCATAGTGGGCGCGCGGCTGGTCTTTGCCGATGGCACGCCCGACATCATCGCTTATCCACAGGACCGTGCGGCATGGGGGCGGTTGACGCGGCTGCTGTCCACCGGCAATTTGCGCAGCATCAAAGGCGAATGCCATTTGGAACTGGCCGATCTTTTGGATTATCAGCACGGCCTGTTAATGACCGCGATGGCCACGCCCGAACAGGTCATCTTGCTGGAGTCATTGGCCGATTTGGCACAAGGGCGCTTATGGATCGGGGCGGCGATGCTGCGTGGTGGGCGCGATCAACGCTTGCTGGCCCGGACGGCGGCCGCTGCGGCTATGCTGGATCTGCCGCTATTGGCGACGAACGATCCGCTCTATGCCGGGCCGGATCAGCGCCCGCTGCATGATATCCTGACCTGCATCGCGCAAAAAACCACGATAACGCAGGCGGGACGCCGGCTCGCCGCCAATGCCGAACGCCATTTGAAGACGCCCGCCGAAATGGCGCGATTGTTCAAAACCCATCCAGCGGCCATTGCGGAAACCCAAAATCTGCTCGCGCAGATCAATTTCACGCTGGACGAGCTCGCCTATCATTATCCCGATGAGCCGGTGCCCAAGGGGTGGAGCCCGCAACAATGGTTGGAAAAGCTCGCCTATGATGCCGCCGATGCGCAGGGTGGCGGCGCGGCCCCCGAAGAATTGAAATCAAAGATTGCTGCCGAACTCACGCTGATCGCAAAGATGGACTATGCGCCTTATTTCCTGACCGTGCATGATATCGTCCAATTTGCGCGCAGCAAGGGTATCTTGTGTCAAGGCCGCGGGTCCGCCGCCAACAGCGCGGTTTGCTATGTGCTTGGCATTACGTCGGTTGATCCGATGCAGCATGATCTGCTTTTTTCGCGCTTTATCTCCGAAGAGCGCCGCGAACCGCCCGATATTGATGTCGATTTTGAACATGAACGGCGCGAGGAGGTGATCCAATATATTTACCAGCGCTATGGCCGCCACCGCGCCGGAATCGCCGCCACCGTGGTGCATTACCGATCGCGCAGCGCAATCCGCGAGGTGGGCAAAGCGCTTGGTCTATCCGAAGATATCACCGCACGATTGTCGAGCACGGTATGGGGCAGCTATTCCAGCAAACCGCCCGATGACCGGTTCAAGGAAACCGGGCTGGACCCGGATGCGCCGGAAATAACGCGGCTGGCCGATCTGGTGCGCGCCATCTTGAAATTCCCGCGCCATTTGTCGCAACATGTCGGCGGCTTTATCCTGACGCAGGACCGGCTTGATGAAACCGTGCCGATCCACAATGCCGCGATGGCGGGGCGGACCTTTATCGAATGGGACAAGGATGATATCGACACGCTCGGCCTGATGAAGGTGGATATATTGGCGCTGGGCATGCTCAGTTGTATCCGCAAATCCTTTGATTTGATGCGGCGGCATGGGCTTGGCGACTATCGATTGGGGAGCGTGCCAAGCGAAGATCCCGCAACCTATGACATGCTGTGCAAAGGTGATAGCATCGGCGTGTTTCAGGTCGAAAGCCGGGCGCAGATGAACATGCTGCCGCGGCTTCGTCCGCGCGAATTTTACGATCTGGTGATCCAGGTGGCAATCGTGCGCCCTGGTCCGATTGAGGGTGATATGGTGCATCCCTATTTGCGCCGCCGATCCGGGATAGAACCGGTCACCTTGCCTTCACCCGCGCCGCCGCATGACCCCGATGAGCTGAAATCGGTGCTTGGCAAAACCTTTGGCGTGCCCTTGTTTCAGGAACAGGCGATGAAGCTTGCCATTGTGGCGGCGGATTTCTCGCCCGCCGATGCCAACCGGCTGCGCCGCGCGATGGCGACATTTCGCAATGTTGGCACGATCCATCATTTTCAAGCCAAAATGATCGATGGCATGGTGGCGCGCGGCTATGAACGCGATTTTGCCGAACGCTGTTATAAGCAGATACAGGGTTTTGGCAGCTATGGCTTCCCCGAAAGCCACGCTCAGTCTTTCGCCATATTGGTTTACGTCAGCTCTTGGATCAAATGCCATCATCCCGCCGTATTTGCTGCCGCCCTGCTCAATTCGCAGCCGATGGGCTTTTATGCCCCGGCGCAGATTATCCGCGATGCGCGCGAACATCGCGTGGAGATACGTGGTATCGATATTAACCACAGCGATTGGGATAATGGGTTGGAGGCGGCGGACGAACCATCCCATCCTGATATCCTTCCCCGCCGCACCCTCCATCCTCGCGCCCCGCATCTCCACGCGCTGCGTATCGGATTTCGTCAGATCGATGGTTTCCGCGAAAATTGGGCCGAAGCAATTATGGCGGCGCGGAAACTTAAAAGCCCCTTTGCGAGTATCGAAGAGTTGGCCCGCCGCGCCGAGCTGCCCGCGCGCGCCATGCGCTTGCTGGCCGATGCCGATGCTTTTCGCTCGATTGGGCTGGATCGCCGACAAGCCCTATGGGAAGTGCGGCGAACGCGGGCCGATATGCTGCCCTTATTTGCCGCTGCCGATGCGCGCGAGCAAGCGGATGAGGCCGATGCCCGCTTGCCGGCGATGACCAGGGCCGAGCATGTCATCACCGATTATCAAACTATTCGCCTGTCGCTGACCGGTCACCCGATGGAATTTCTACGCGGCGCTTTGCATGATCAGGGCGTTTTAACCTGCGCCGGGTTGGTCAGGGCCAAAAATAGCAGCTTCGCGCACGTTGCGGGGCTGGTGCTGATCCGGCAGCGGCCCGGCAAGGGCAATGCGATTTTTATCACTTTGGAGGATGAAACCGGCACCGCCAACCTGCTGTTATGGTCGCGGCTGTTCGAACGGATGCGCCGCCCCGTCATGGCCGCGCGGTTGATGCTGGCATCGGGCGCGGTGCAACGCAGCAAGGAAGGCGTCACTCACCTGATGATCAGCCGGGTGGAGGATTATAGCCATATGCTCGATAGCGTCGCCGGGCGTGAAATCCTGCCCGTGGCGATGGCTTACGGCGATGAGGTGCAACGGCCGAAATATGCAAAAGAAGATAAGCTAAAGGAACAGCAAGAAACCGGAAGCAGCGACGCAGCGGTTAAATATCCGGCCATCGCCCATCCAGGGATAAAATACCACCGCGCCGGCCATCCCCGCCAGGTGCGAATATTGCCGAAATCACGCGATTTTCACTGATCCATGCCGTTTATTTTCCGCCGCGTCGCTTTTAGAGCGTGATGACATATGCATGATCCGTCATTGCGAGGGGCCCTTCGGCTGCCTTGCAGGCGCTCAGGATAACCCCGCCGCTTACCCCCGCAACCGCGCCAGCGCCCACAAGGCCGCCACCGCCCAAGATACTGCTCAATGCGCCCAAGAAGGTCGCGCTGTAATTCCGGTCACACAACACAGAACACCACCAAGGAACGGCACACAAGCCGCTTGCTCTTGGCACCCCTTTTAGCGGCTCTCTATTCAGTTTGACGTGCACCCCAACTTGTTACCATTCAGAGATAGAGTCCTCCTGTTAAATGCTTGATGGTTGAAGGGATGACAAGCTCTATCGGGGCATGCCCCGATAGAGCTTGTTTTGCGGCCTCTGCGGGGG
>JAKFUU010000027.1 GCA_021732525.1 Sphingomonadaceae bacterium
AGAGGCGATGCTACAACTGTCCGATGGATGCCTTTGGAATGCTGGAGTCGTCGACGCATAGAGTCGACCCATAAGTGCGCGCAGAGACGCTTAGCGTATATCTGTGCCCGTTCTATGTCCTGACCCCTGATATGGAGCAACAGTCCGGTCTATGCGGCGCTGGTCGTTGCCTTCGGCTATTCGATCTCACGGCTGATCGTTCGCCACGATGTCAACGCCTTCCGTTTGCTGTTCCTGTGGGGCCGCACCAAAGCTGGTAATCGCAATAGGTCGTTCTGGGGCGGAAGTAGCTATTCGCCGCTGCCGCTTTTAGGGCTTCGGCGCAAAGGCTTTGGCCGTCATGGCTAGGCTGCTCGCCTCGACCAACGGGGTGCCACTAAAGGTGGCGCAGCGAGAGGCCGACCCAGCCAAATTCCTGCCATACTCACGGCATTTGAATGAGGACATGGTTGCCCTCGATTCCGGCGACGTCATGCTAACTTTCGAGTTGCAGGGCCGCGCGTTCGAGACAGCCGATGTGCGCGACCTCAACGACTGGCATACCAAGCTCAACGGGTTGCTGCGCAACCTTCACGACGAACGGCTGTCGATCTGGACGCATCTCATCAGGATGCGGGTCGATCAATATCCCGGAGGCACGTTCAAATCCGGTTTTGCCGCCGATCTCGACCGCGCCTATTTCGGACGGATCAACCGGGAGCGGATGTTCATCAACCGCTTCTTCGTCACTTTGGTAATTCGCCCAGGTGCCACTGGCGGCGACAAGATCATCCAGCTTTTCAAGCAAAAGGTCTCAGGCCAGCCCAAACAAGGCCCAATGCTCGACGAGTCCCTTATCGAGCTGCTCGACGACAAGGCCCGCGATTTCGAGAAGTTGATGGCGCGCTGTGAACCTCGCCGCTGCGCGATATACGAGTATCGCGGCCTGATGTTTTCAGAGACGATGGAAGTGGCCGACATGGTGATGACAGGTCGCCACCGCCGCGTTCCGGTCGTGCGTGGCCATCTCGGCGGTGCGCTCTACCGCTCGCGCACCATCTTTGGCGCAGAAACAATCGAAGTGCGAGATGCCGATGCGTCGGCATTCGGCGGGATATTCGGTATCCGCGAATATCCCGCGCAAACCACGCCGCGCCAGTTCGAGGCGCTGCTGTCGGTCGATTTCGGGTTCGTGCTGACGCAGAGTTTCACTTTCCTCGGGCGGGCTGCTGCGACCGAAAAATTCCGGCTGCGCATGACCCAGATGGAAAATGCAGGCGACAGGGCCGTGAGCCAAGCTGATGCGCTGATCGACGCGGGCGATGATCTGATGTCGAACCGCTTTGTGCTGGGCGATCACCACTTCACGCTCGCGGTTTATGCCGACAGCGTGAAGGGTTTGCGGGATCATATGTCGGTCGCACGGGCGGCGCTGGCCGACACTGGCATGGTGGCAGCGCGCGAAGGGGCGGCTCTTGAAGCAGCCTATTGGTCGCAGCTCGTCGGCAATTTCGCATGGCGCGCCCGGCCCGCACCGATCACGTCGCTCAACTTCGCAGCCTTCTCGCCTTTCCATACCTTCCCGGCGGGAAGTGCCAGTGGCAATCATTGGGGCGATGCGATTGCCTTGCTCAAAACAAATGCCCGCAGCCCCTATTTCTTCAACTTCCACAAGGGCGATCTCGGTCATACCCTCATCATCGGGCCATCGGGCGGCGGCAAGACCGTGCTGCTCAACTTCCTGATGGCGCAGACCGAGAAGACCGGCGCACGGCAGATATTCATCGACAAGGATCGAGGGAGCCAAATCTTTGTGCAAGCAAGCGGTGGCACATATCTCGCGCTCCATAACGGCGTCCCGACCGGATTTTCCCCGCTCAAGGCGCTCGTCAATCGCGCAGAGGACAATAGCTTCCTGTCGCTGTTCATCCGCCAGCTCGTCCGTGCTGATGGCAAGCCGATTTCGGTCCAGGAAGAACGACTGATCGAAGACGGTATCAATGCCGTTATGAAGCTCGACGTTGCCGATCGTTCGCTGAGCGCGCTTCGTTCAATGCTCGGCATGAAGGATTCCAGCGGCGTCGGTGCACGACTTGAGAAATGGACGTCTGAAGGATCGCTTGGCTGGGTGTTCGACAATCCGGCTGACTCGATGACGCTCGACGCTCGGTTCATCGGCTTCGACATGACCGATTTTCTCGACAATGCCGACATTCGCACGCCGGTCATGTTGTATCTGTTTCACCGCATCGACCAGCTTCTGACCGGCGAGCGGATGGTGATCTGCATTGACGAATTCTGGAAGGCGCTCGGTGATGAGGCGTTCCGCCGCTTCGCCCAGGACGGTCTCAAAACCTACCGCAAGCGCAACGCCGTGCTGGTGTTCGCCACGCAGTCACCTGCCGACGCGCTCAAGAGCGACATAAGCCATTCGATCCTCGAACAAGTCGCCACCAAGATCATGCTGCCCAACCCGTTCGGGGCGCGGCGCGATTATGTTGAAGGGTTCGCGCTGTCCGAAGCCGAATTCAAACTCGTGCGCGAAGAACTTGCGCCCGAAAGCCACAAGTTTCTGGTCAAGCAAGGCCATGACAGCGTCGTCGTCGAACTCGATCTGGCCGGGCTGGATGACGAACTGGCCGTGCTGTCGGGCCGTGCGGAAACCACCGCCGTTGCCGACGAAGTGATTGCCGAGGTCGGGAATGATCCCGCCGTCTGGCTCCCCCTCTTCCATAAGCTGAGGCGTCCAAGTTGATCTGATAAGGAAAGGTAAGTCGATGAAGAATTTGAGCAAAGCCCAAGTTGGGGCACTATGTGCAACATTGCTGTTCGCGGCCCCATTGCCTGCGTTTGCACAAGGGATGCCTGTGCATGACAGCGCAAGCCTGGTCCAGCAAATCAACGCCGTCAGGCAGGCACTCCAGGTCGTTGCTCAAGGCAAGCAGCAAATCGCCGAAGCACAGAAGCTCTATCAGGATTTGAACAAGCTCACCGACATTCCGGCGCTGGCACAGCAGCTCAAATCCGATGCGCTGCGCGAACTCGACATCTCGGGCGGCTCGCTCGAAGGCTTTGGCAATGGTAATCTCGATGTCGTCGGCGCGGGCCGCGCCAAGGCCGATGCGGTGTATCGCGATCTGCTTGGGCAGTTGGGCCTTGCCGGCTCCGACCAATCCCGCGCGGCATATGATCTCAATGCCCGTAATATCGGTATCAACGCCGGTCTCGCCGAGAATATGGGCGCTGCCGTCACGTCGCGGGCGCAAGGGCTGGATCAGTTGCGCAGCCGCTTGGCAACCGCAGGAACGGCGAAGGAAGTGGCTGACCTGACGGCGCGGCTGCAACTTGAATCCGCTGCGATGCAGAACGACCAACTCCGCTTGGCAGCAATTGGCTTGCAGCAAGAGGCGCAGGAGCGCCAGCGCGCCGCCGAAGGGCAGGCAGCTCTCGCCCAAAAGCTCGATGCCGCAAGCCGCTACTATCGCGGGCAATGATGATACGGTCAGCGATCATCTGCACAGGACTGCTGTTGGCGGGGTGTGGCAAGTCCGCACCCCAGGCCAACATTCAGCCAAGGGATTGGCGATATTATGTCGCCAACCCCGAGGAGATCGAACCCATGCAGAAAATTTGCCGCGAATGGGCGGGATCGACTGCTCCCAATGACGCCCAACCCGCCGTCGTCATGACAAACTGCCGTGCGGCAGCTTTCGCCAAGTCGCAGCTTCAAATCACCAACTGACCCAAACGCTTAAGGAATGAGTGCCGGATATGGATTTCAGCGATCATGTTTTCACAACGATGTTTGAGGCGCTGAGCAACGCGCTTGCGGCCATCGTTGGGAAATATGCGGCAGTGATCGGCATTGTCTCCCCGGCGCTGCGCATCGGCATCGTGATCTATATCTCGCTGCTCGGCTATGCGATCATGCGGGGCGCGGTGCAATACCCGTTCCGCGAATATGCTTATCGCGGCTGTCAGCTCGCCTTTCTCTATTTCGCGGTGACGTCGCTTTACGGCACGCAAATCGGAATGTTCGCGCTTGGCGGCTTGCCAAGCCAGTTTGCGAGCGCACTTGGCGGTGCCGATGTCGGCGGGCTTGGCGGCTTCTATGATAAGCTGGCGGGAACGGGTTTCGAGACTGCCAACACGATGCGGAAGATCGCCGCCGATTACCAGCAAACCCAAGGCACTCTGCCCGACATAGGTTATGCGGTCTTTTCCGGCTTTCTCGTGGTGATGGTGATTGTTGCCACTTTGCTCTGCGCGGCGATCGGTTTCGTTATCAGCGCCTTCGGACTGTTTGCACTCGCCCTATTGTCGGTGGTCGGACCACTGTTCGTGGCGGCTTTGCTGTTCGAATCCACGCGCGGCTATTTCTTCGCCTGGCTGGGTGCGTGCATCAACTACCTGATGCTGATTGTGTTTGCGCTCGTGCTGACATTGTTCCTGACGCAGACCGGCGATGCCGTCATCGCCACGATTTCGGAGAATGACGAAATCGGCATGGCCGCGATCAAGGCGCTGGCCTTTTACGCACTCGGCTTCTTTTTCTTCCTGCAAATTCCAATGTTGGCCGCCTCTCTTGGCGGCGGCGGGCCTGCCCTCGCCAATCAATTTGCATCGGCCATCGCAGCGGCAGGCGGCTTTGTCGCCGGACGCGGCGCGACCGCCACACAAGCAACCAGCCGTGCCATCGAGCGCGGCTTTGCGCGCGGCATAGCCCGGATGCGGACGTCAGGCTCGGTCAGCCGGGGAACACCATAAAGGGATAGGGTCATGGGAAAGCGTATAATAAGTATCTTGGCGGCATTGGCGCTGATTGCGCCGGTCGGCATTGCCGAAGCAGGCGCAAAGTCGCCAAACCTGGCCAAATGCAATGGCAAGCAGCGCCGCCCGGCCAATCCCTATGGTTCGATTCTACCAACCGTCGATCCGGTCAGCGGCACGTCCACTCCCGCAGGCCAAGCGCCTAGCCAAGGACCAGAACGCAGGGGTGTCGAGGTGTTCCCCGAGAAAAACCCGGCTTCGCCGAAGTCCGCAATTCCAGATGGCAGGCCAGAACGCCAAGTGCCGCCAATCAGCACCCTGTCTCCGCAAACCTCTCACCGGAGCTGTTGAGCGTCATGGCGGGAGGCATCACTGACCGGGAGGATCTCAAAGCCTATTTTGCGGAAGCCGCAAGCTGGGATCACGACCGGCTGATCGCGGCCAATCGCTCGAAGCGGCTGGCGTGGATGGTCGCCGGGGTGGCGAGCGGACTGGCGATCACCGGGGTTGCAGCGATAGCGATGCTGACGCCGCTCAAGACCGTCGCGCCCTATGTCATTACCGTGGACAAGGCGACTGGCGCGAGCGAAATCACCTCGCCGATGTCGGGCGACCGGCAAATCACCTATAACGAGGCCGTCGCCAAATATTTCCTCGCCGATTATGTCCGCAACCGCGAAGGCTGGATACCGCAGGCGCGCAAGGAATTTTTCGAGGGCGTCCTGGCAATGTCGTCACGCGAAGAGCAGGCGCGGTGGACCGCCTTTTACGGCAAGGACAATCCCAAGTCGCCGCAATCGGTTTTCACCGATCTCGATACCGTGTTCATCGCGGTCAAATCCGTCACCTTCGTTTCCGCGAAAGTCGCCCAGATACGCTTCACCAAGACGCTCCAGCGCGGTTCGACTGTCACGGACACCCCCGCCATTGCGACCGTGACTTACGACACCACCGACACGCCGACCACCGAACAGCAGCGGTTCAAAAACCCTCTCGGCCTGGAAGTGCAGACCTATCGCGCCGACCTGGAGGTGACGCAATGAAGCGAATTATCGGCCTGACGGCAATTGCGTTCCTGCTCAGCAGTGAACCGGCAATGCCAAGCGAAACGCCCCGCTCAATGCCTCAAGACAATCGCATCCGCGAAGTGATCTACAGCGACACGCAAGTTTTCCGTATTGTCGGCGTTTTCCGCTCGGCAACGCAGATCGTGTTTTCGCCCAGCGAGCGGGTCGAGCATGTCGCGCTCGGCGATACGGTATCGTGGGAAGTCGCCCCGGCCGAAAATTCGCTGTTTATCAAACCCCGAGAGCTGGCTGGATCGACCAATCTGATCGTCATTACCCGATCCAGCACGGGCAATCGCACCTATACATTCGAGCTGTCGGCACGGCGTGGGGCCATCGGCCCGCGTTCGGCTGACACTTTCTTCAAGGTCGTGTTCCGCTATCCGCGCGAAGAAGCCGCCGCCGCGCAAGCGGCGGCAACGCAGGCCGCCTACACCCGGGCCGTCGCGTTGCAAGCAGGCGCGATCCGCTCGGCGCTTGATCTCGCTGTCCTCGAAGGCAAGCGGAACTTGAGCTACTCGGTGCAAGGTTCGTCGGCGATCCAGCCCTCCGAAATCACCGATAACGGTCAGTTCACTGCGCTACGATTCCCCAACCAGCGCGAACTCCCGGCATTCTTCGCGGTCAATCCCGATGGCAGCGAGAGCATAGTTCCCTTCGATGTCCGTGACGAATTTGTCGTGATCCACGGCGTCTTTGCGCAGCTCCGCTTGCGTCGCGGCAGGGAGGTTTTGTGCGTCTTCAATGAGGCTCGGGATTTCTATGGCCGTGACCCTAAGACGGGAACAGCATCCAGCATCGTCGAACGAACGCCAAGTCAGGGTAATGGGGAGCCAAAGTGATGGCCGAAATGTCAAAAGGCGAACGCGCTACCGTCGATCAAACCCCTGACCCTGACGATATTGACCGCGCACCGGCCACCGAGCGTGCCAGCAAAATGCCGTCGATGCCCGGCACGGCAATGGACCCGAAGAAGATGATCGGTTTTGCCGCTGCCGCGGGTGCCATCATGTTTACGGTGTTGGCGCTGGGAACGGGGCTGACTGGGAACTCTACGCTTCCCCCGGTCAAACCCAAACCGGCGCTCGAACCTGCGCAATATGATCCGGCAACCGTGATCGCACCCACGCTTGCGGGTGCAGCGACTGATCCAAATGCACCAATCGCCTTAGGAGAACCGATTGTTCCCGCGATTGGTGCCGGGCCTGCGCCGACACAGATTCCTCCATCCGCCGCACAGCAAGCCCGCCAGCCATCACAAGCCGAGGCGCTTCGCGAAGCCGCGCGGCGGTCTTCGCTGATTGCCTATGGCGGCGAACGTGAAAGTGGCAGTGCGGGCGTTCGATACAGCGATAATGGCGGTGCGGCATATGCCGGACGCCAACCTTCGCAGCCTTCAACCAATCTCGATACGCTCCGTCAAGCGTCGGCAATCGGGCAGGCGCAGGCCCGCCAACTTCCTGACCGCAATTTCCTGATAACGGCGGGCAGCTTCATCCCCTGCGTTCTGCAATCCGCAATGGACTCAAGCCAACCCGGATATGTGAGCTGCATCGTCCCGCGCAATATCTACTCCGACAATGGCCGTGTCGTGCTGATGGAGAAAGGCACGAAAATCCTCGGCGAATATCAGGGTGGACTCAATCGCGGCCAATACCGGCTGTTCGTTTTGTGGACACGGGCCGTTACCCCGCGAGGCATCGCAATAGATGTCGCTTCACCGGCAACCGACGCGCTTGGGCGCGGCGGCGTGGATGGGCGCGTCAACAACTTCTTCTGGCAGCGTTTCGGCACGGCCCTGCTCTTCAGCTTGGTTGAAGACGCGGCCACCGTGGGCGCGGAAGCTGTCGGCAATAGCGCCTCCAATACCACCCGTGTTCCTTCCGACGCAGCTTCAACGATCTTGCAACAGAACGGCCAGATCAAACCCGTGCTGCGCAAAAATCAGGGTGAAGATGTCGGCATTACCGTCGCCCAGGATTTCGATTTCTCGACCGTTTACGGCCTCGCGCTCAAATAATGGCGGCTCCGGGCAAAAATACCGCTGTCCTCGACAGCGTGACTGCGCCCTTACGCAAATATCTCGATGACGAGCGCGTCACCGAACTCGTCATCAACAGTCCCGGCGAAGTCGGTATCGAACGGCGCGGCGGATGGACATGGGAAAGCGAACCAAGTCTCGATTTCAAGAATCTGATGGCGTTGGCGACGGCTGCGGCGGCGTTCACTTCGCAGGACGTTACCCGCGAAAATCCCATTGTATCGACAATCTTCCCAACCGGCGAACGGGTGCAAATCATCGTGCCGCCCGTCGTCCCAGATGAAACCGTGTCGATCACCGTGCGCAAACCTTCCACAGTCACGATGACGCTGGCGGATTTTGAAGCGGCGGGTTTGTTCAAGGACACGCGCATCGCCGAAAAGCAGGTGTCATCTCAGGAACTGGACTTGCTCGCGCTGCTCAAAGCCGGCCGCCACGTTGAATTCTTCGACGGCGCAGTGAAGGCGCGGCTCAACATCCTGATCTCCGGCGCGACCGGATCGGGAAAGACCACGCTCTCTAAGGGATTGATCCAGCTCATCCCGCCAGAGGAACGGTTGCTGACGATCGAGGACACGCGCGAACTGATCGTCCCGCACAAAAATGTGGTCCACATGCTCTATGCCAAGGACGGCCAGGGCACGGCCAATGTCACGGCAAAGCATTTGCTCGAAAGCGCGCTGCGGATGCGCCCCGACCGTATTTTGCTCCAGGAATTGCGTGACGGGACGGCGTTCTTTTACCTGCGCAACGTGAACTCCGGCCATCCCGGCTCGATCACGACCATCCATGCCGATTCCGCCGAACTGGCGTTCGAGCAACTTACTTTGCTGGTCAAGGAAAGCGAAGGCGGCTCCGATCTGGCACGCGGCGACATTCGCGCGCTGCTCAAAATGCTCGTCGATGTCGTCGTCCAGACCAAGAAAACCGATGGCGAATTTCGGGTGACGGAGATCTATTATGACCCAGAAAGCAGGCACCTCGCCTGACGGCGGGGCGGCACGATATTTGATCGCCATCCCGCTCGGGCTGGGAATCGCGCTTGCCATTGCCAGCATGATTGGTTGGGTAATTCTGGGCCTTCCTGTGGCAGCTTATGACCCGCTCAAAATGCCGCAATTTGTCT
>JAKFUU010000051.1 GCA_021732525.1 Sphingomonadaceae bacterium
CTGATCGGTGTGGGCATGTATCTGGCGCTGATTATGGCTTTTAACGTATGGTTTATCATCTGGCCTAATCAGAAGAAAGCATTGGGCATGGTTGAAGCCGACGATGCGGCCAAAGCCAAGGCAGCAACGAACGCGATGATGGCGTCTCGGCTTAATACATTGCTGTCGATCCCGATGCTTTACTGCATGGTAAGCGCCAACGGCGGATGAATTTTCGGCCGGATGCAACGCAAAAAAAGCGGCCACAGCGCCGCTTTTTTGTTCGGCCATCATCCCATCAATTCATGCTTTTTAAGCGTATGGCGCAATTGATCATAAGACAGATTAAGCGCCTTGGCGGTTTGCCTTTGATTGTAGCGATGTTTGGCCAAGGCTTGTTCAAGCACCGCCTTTTCATAAGCCTCGGTTGCCAAGCGGAAATCGTTGATATCGAGACCGGTGGACAGCGGTAAATCGGACAGATCGGTTGAAACCAAACGTTCGGTGGCTCCCATTTCGCTTTTCGCGGTTTGAAACGATGAAGGTAATGGTTTCCATGGGCTATCGAAGGGATCGAATTGGATATAATCGATCGGCTGACCATTGTCGCCCCAACGGTATACCGCACGTTCGGTAACATTGCGCAATTCGCGCACATTGCCCGGCCAAAGGTAATTTTCCATCGCGCGCATCGCCACCTCGCCAAAGCCCGGCCATTTGTCCCAGGCCAGTTCCGCCGCCATCCGGCGGCCAAAATAATCGGCAAGCACGGCAATATCGCCCTCGCGCACTCGCAGCGGCGGCAGCGTAATCACCTCAAAGGATAGGCGGTCGAGCAAATCGGCCCGGAACCGATTATCTTCCACCATTTTGGGCAAATTTTCGTTGGTCGCCGCAACAATCCGAACATCGACGCGAACGGGGCGCGATGAGCCAATCCGGGTAACCTCACCATATTCAACCGCCCGCAGCAATCTTTCCTGCGCGCCCGAACTTAACGTGCCCAGCTCGTCGAGAAAAAGTGTTCCGCCGTCGGCTTCCTCAAACCGCCCTTCGCGCGCCTTGGTCGCGCCGGTAAAGGCCCCGGCTTCATGGCCGAATAACTCCGCCTCGATCAAGGTTTCGGGCAAAGCGGCGCAGTTCATCGTGACCAGCGGACCGTCCCACCGCAGGCTTAGGCGGTGCAATCGCTCCGCAATCAATTCTTTGCCCGTTCCGCGTTCGCCAACGACCAGAACGGGACGGTTGAGCGCCGCCGCCGCGCTCGCCCTTTCAACGGCGTCCAAAAAGGCCGAGGATTGGCCAACAAATTGATTATCGCGGTCCATTTGCAAATATTGGCATATTTCACCAGCAGTTGGCAATATTTACTGCACCGCGAGCGACATAATATCCGAATTATCGTAGATTACCACGGTCTATTGCGGCTTATCGCAAACTGGCACGCTTCCTGCTTTCTATGCAGGTAAGCCCATAATGGGTCGAGCCAAAGAAAGGAAGAAATGGAATGATGATGCACCAACATCAATGGAAAAAGGCGGCGCGGAGCAGCGCACCCTTTTTGCTGTCGGTAACGGCATTAATCACGGCCTGTTTCGCCCCCGTTATGGCACAGCAGAAAGACAAAGCGCCACATGACCAATATCAACGAGACAGGCCAGTCGCCGTCAGCTATCTTGCCTGACATGTCTGGTCCGCGGTCGGGGTGGCAACGCTCCCCCCAAATACTGGCCCTGCCTCCCGCCGCCCCGATCGCAATTTTTAACAACGTCACATCAAGCATCACCAAACGGAGTTTCCACATGGGAATATTTTCAAGAACCCGCGATATTTTTGCCGCGAATTTTGCCGATCTGCTCGACAATAGCGAAGATCCGGCGAAAACGATCCGCGTAATCATCATGGAAATGGAGGAAACTTTGGTCGAAGTTCGCGCATCCGCCGCGCGCACGATTGCGGACAAAAAGGAGCTTGGCCGCCATATTGGCAAGCTCGATATGTTGCAGGCGGATTGGACCGAAAAGGCGCAGCTTGCTTTGTCAAAGGATCGCGAAGATCTGGCCAAGGCGGCGTTGGTGGAAAAACGCAAAGCCACCGATATGGCCGATCAATTGCGCGCGGAAGTTTCGGTTTTGGATGACGCCTTGCGTGCATCGGAGGGCGATATCCACAAGTTGCAGAAAAAGCTGATCGATGCACGCAGCCGTCAAAATGCCCTGATGACCCGGCTGGAAACCGCGGAAAATCAGGTGAAGCTGCGCACGCTGGTCAATGGTGACAAGGTCCGGGCGGCGCTTTCGCGCTTTGACGTGCTCGAACGCCGCGTCGATGCCACCGAAGGTTATGCGGAGGCAATGAATATCGCGAGCGAAGGGCCATTATCGCTGGGTGATGAAATTGCCGCACTCGCCGATACCGATGAGGTCGACGAAGAATTAGCAGCGATGAAAAAAGCGCTCAAACAAGCCCAGAATGATCCAATCCAGAAAAAGGGAGATTAGTCAGTGGATTCAGAAATCATCATCATTCCCATCATCATGGGAACATTGTTCATCGGGCTTCCCTGGCTGATCCTGCATCATGTCACCAAATGGAAAACCGCCGCAACGCTGAGCAATGATGACGAGCGGATGCTGGGCGACATGCACGATATGGCGCGCCGATTGGAGGAACGCCTGGATACCGTCGAACGCCTCGTAGCATCTGAAAATGCCGATTGGGAACCGCGCCGCCTGGATCATGAAGGCGACAATTATAACGCCAATAACATTGCCCGCCTGGAAAGGAACCGTTGAGATGGCCAGCACACATACCAAATTTTATCTCGATAAAGCGAATGCCAAATGGAAAGGCGTTTGCGCCGGGATTGCCGATTATACCGGCGTAGACGTTTTGTGGGTCCGGTTGGGCGCGATTATGCTAACCTTAATGGGCGGTTTCCCGTGGACATTGGTGGCTTATTTCATCGCTGCATGGATGGCGGAAAAAAAACCCGGCGCGCTTTACAGCGATCCGCAAGATCAGAAATTCTGGCAAGGCGTCCGCCAATCACCCGCGCGCACCACCCGCGATATCCGTTCGCGCTTTCGCGCGATTGACCACCGGCTCGCCGATATCGAAAGCTATTATGTCAGCAACAATAAACAACTCGCGGACGAGATCGACAGCCTGCGCTAAGCAGCAAATTGGGAGGAAAGATTATGGATGAGGGGACACCATTCTTCATACTCGGGCTTATGCTTGGCGTTTTCGGAACTTTGCTGATCCAATTTTATGGCCGCAGGAAGGTTCGATCGGCGATGAAACAAGAAGGCTTAACCCCAACGCGGCAGACCGAATTGTTGGTCGGCGAGAATCAGGCGCTAAAGGGGCAGATGAGCCGCCTCGAAGAACGGCTATCGGTCATGGAACGGATCACAACCGACAGCCATATCGGCCTGAGCCAGGAAATTGAACGGCTGCGTTAAACCGAAGCCTGTGTGAAAGGAATATCATCATGTGGACATTAATCATCATCGCGGCGATTGCGTTATTCGCCTTTAGCCATATCAAAAAGAAGAGATATGAAGCCAAGGCCAAAAAATGGTCGGTCGAGCACCGGCACGAGCAAGCAAATTCGCCGAAACGCATTCGCTGGAAGGATTTGACATGAGCTGGAGCGGGCCGGGTTTCGTTATCGCGATTATCGCAATTTGCACCGCAGGTTGGATTTTCAACAATTGGATCAGGGCGCGTCACGGCTATCCCCTCGAAGATGAATGGGGCGGCAAGACCGCGAAAGGCAATCCCGCCGCAGAACGGAAAATCGATTTGCTCGCAAGCGAGAATGAAGGACTGACCAATAAGGTGACCCATCTGGAAGAGCGTATCGCGGTGCTCGAACGGATCGTTACCGATAAATCAGGGCGCCTATCGCAAGAGATTGAAAATTTACGCTAACGAATGAAAGGTAACAGAGATGGAGATAAGTCCTCTTCTCATTCCGATTTTGGGTATCAGCTGCGGGTTGCTTGCGATTTTTGCCGGCGCAATTGTAAAACCTTGGTTGAAGTTACAAGAACGAAAAATGGAATTGGACGCGCAAATGGTTGCCGAAAAAGCGGCGCAATATGCCGCTGATAAAGGACGTCTTGAAGAACGGGTTGAAGTGTTGGAAAGGATCGTAACCGATCAGGGTTACAGCCTGGCGCAAGAAATTGAAAATTTGCGCTCCACCCCGCTTCCAGACCCCATTCAAAATCTAAACGGAAAGAAATCCTATGAACCCCTTTGAAATGGTAATTGGTATTGTCTTGATCGTGACAATCGGCAGTGTGCTTCGGTCACGATACCAAGCAAAGCATGGCATAATCGAAGACCAAGATATGATGGGCAACAAGACCCAGCGGCTGATCCATGATAGCGAAAAAAATCAGCTGGCCAGCGAAATTGCTGCATTGAAAGAGCGGATTCAAGTTCTGGAACGGATTGCTACCGACAATAACAGTGCGAATGACATTAACCGTCAGATTGAACAATTGCGCGACCGATAATAATCGCGCGACACGAAAGGAAGGAAACTTATGTCACAGGATCCCAATTTCTATTTCATCATCGCCAGCTTTTCGCTTGCAGCTATCATCTTTGTGTCGCTCGTTTCGCTGCGGGGTTGGCGCGAATGGATTACGCTTAAACATGCCGAACTCGATCATCGGGGCCGGGATCAAGGGCAGAATATATCCGCCGCGCCATCGGCAGCATCGCGTATCGAGGTGGCCGATTTGAAGGAGCGGGTAAAAAAACTCGAAGCGATCGCTGCGGGGATTGATCTTTAAGCGGTGCCGTCTATGGCGGCGCGATGACCACACTTTCTGAAATCCACGCGGAATATGAATTTCTCGACGGGGATGATCGCTACCGATTGCTGATTGATCTCGGCAAGCAATTGCCGCCAATGCCCGATGCGTTGAAGACCGATGCCACATTGGTGCGCGGCTGTTCGGCCTCGGTTTGGGTTTATCCGGCGTCGCAAGGCGGCGGGTCATTGCAATTTATGGCCGATAGCAACGCCGCGATCACCAAGGGCATCATCGCGCTGGTATTAAAAACAGTCGAGGGGAAAAATGCGGCGGAAATAGGTGTCACCGATATCGAAGCCGCTTTATCGCCATTCGATCTCAAAAATCAGCTATCCTCAAACCGCACACAGGGCATTCCCAATATGATCGCATTGATCCGGGAAACGGCGGCCCGCCTGACGGGTTAGAGTCTGTTTCAGTTATACTGAAACATTGGCGGCACCAGCCCGCTTCCACGTAAGTGGAAAAAACTTTAGGCAAGCTGCAATGTTAAACGCCGCGCCATACCCGGCGATCCTCCGCCATGCGTAATATTTCATAGGCCGCCTGCCCCGCCTGGAAAGCTTTGGCGGCACATTCATCGCCGGGCTTTACGTCAGGATGGGTTTCTTTGGCGATCTTGCGCCACGCTTTCTTTGCATCTTCAAAGCTGGCATCGGGGTCCAGTTCCAAAATTTCGAGCGCGCGCATCTCATCGCTGCTGCGGCTGCCGTCGCCCGATCCCGCCCAGCCATAATGGGCCGCCTCTTTATAGCCCGAAAAATCGCTGCGCTCCTGCGCCTCACGCGCCGCTGCCTCTTCTTTTGACAAGCCTTCGAAATAATTCCAACCCCGGTTATATTCCGCCGCATGTTCGGTGCAGAACATCCATCGTTCGGGGCTGTTGGGGGATTTGGGCGCAGGGCAATCGCCGGCATTGTTGCAACCATAACGGTCGCACAGCCGCACCCGCTGCGCCTCGCGCGGGCCGCCATAGCCACGTTCGCGCGGAAAACCCCAATTATTGCTCGACGATCGCGACATCATATTGCGGTCTTTTCAAGATTAAAGCGCTTTTGTCCAGTGGCAGCATCGTGCAAAGTCAAAAATGCCAGAGGGCCTGTAAGCCGGGTTCTGTCCTCCTGCCAAGGCAGGATGTGCGACCATTCCTCTAGACGCCGCATTGCTGCGCCGTTCAAGCAACCAACCCGGACGACGGGCAGGAGGATTGCCCAAAAACGCCGAAGCGCGCCGTCCCTATTCGGTTTTGCTCCCGGTGGGGTTTGCCGTGCCGCCGATGTTGCCACCGGCGCGGTGCGCTCTTACCGCACCATTTCGACCTGGCCGGCACGAATGCGCGGTGGTGTAATTTCTGTGGCACTGTCCCTGAAGTGTGACCTCCGCCGGGAATTACCCGGCACCGTTCCTCGCTGGAGCCCGGACTTTCCTCCCCCATATAGTTACCCATATAGCGGCGGTCGCCCGGCCCTCTGGCACCGCTCATATAACAGCATTGCCTTCAAAATCCAGCAAAAGCTGCCACAATATCGCCCGGCATTCGCCATCGATCATACCGTCCAGATTTGACGGGCGAAACCGCCGCTGAAATGCCACCACCGCTGCGCGCCCGTCATCAATCGCATAGCCATATCGGCCCAGCGCCAGCAAAAATGCCGCGTCGCTCCATCCGGGATCGACCAGATTTTTCTGCGGCCGCGGCACCGCCAACTTTAACCGGGCGAGCAACTCCCAGTCAAACAGCTCTCCAGGGTCTATTTTTCGCGCCGGCGCGATGTCGCTATGCCCCACAATATTGCGCGGTTCGATATTATACAGCGTCACCAGCTCCGACGTCAGGCGCACGACCGATTCCATCTGTTCCGCCGGGAAAGGCACATAGCCCCACTCATGCCCCGGATTGATAATTTCGATGCCAATACTCGCGCTATTCACATCGCTGATCCCGCGCCAATAGGACTGCCCGGCATGATGCGCGCGATATTCTTCGCGGACCATATGCACAATCTGCCCATCTTCGGCGACCACATAATGCGCCGACACGCCCGACTGCGGATTGGCCAACCAGTCAATCGCCGCCGCCCCGCTTTGCATGCCGGTATAATGCAGCACCAGCATGCTAATCGGCAGCGTGCGTTCGCCAAAATTGGGGGACGGGGTCCAAATCATCGGACTATGTTAATCCAGCGTAAGGCAATTGCCAATCGGCAAGGCATTTTTCTTAACCGGTTAAGCGTTCGCCAGATATAATTTGCGCAGCGTCATTTTGGCTTTTTTCATAGAAACCTCTAAAATCTCGGCTGGAGCGAAATTTTTCGGTCTGTCCAATCACGGTTTCAGCCGCACCAAGCATTAACATTCCATCGATTGCCATTGCACCGCTTAGCCTTTCAAGAGCGATTTTTCGCTTATCTTCGGATAAATACATCAGCATATTTCGGCATAGTATAACATCAAACGAACCCAGTTGGGCCGCTGGTTTCAATATGTTATGCTCGCTAAAGCTAACAAGTTTCTGTAAATTTGCATCGACAACCCAATCCTCTCCATCCTGAGTGAAATAGTTGATCATCATCTTTACCGGCAGGCCGCGTTGAATCTCAAATTGGGAATAACGGCCCTGTCGCGCTCGCGCCAATACGGTACGGGAGACATCGGTTGCAATGATTTGAATATTCCAACCCTGCCACTTTTCTGGATTTTCGGCAAAGACCATCGCCAAAGAATAAGCTTCCTGTCCCGTTGAGCAAGCCGCGGACCATATTCGCAAGCGCTTACTCATGCGCCGCTGCTCGCGCAACGAGTCGATAACCGGCCCTGTCAAAAGTGCAAAATTTGGTTGATCGCGAAAAAAACAGGTTTCGTTGTTAATCATCGCCTCGACACATTGCCGCGCAAGCAAGCTATTGGCATCGGCATCCAATATCGCAATCAAACTATCCAAATCAGGAATCAAATTTTCGCGCATAAGCGGCTTTAGCGCGACTTCGGCACGCCAATGTCGGTTGGCGAGCAAAACCTGGCCCGTGTATCGTTCAAGCAAGTCGGAAAGCTTTTGATATATTGGTCCAATCGCCATCAATCGTTCCTAGCGGCCAAGCGCGATATCAAACCGCCGATTTCATCGGGCGGCAAGGCTACATCGGCGAGGTTTGAGCGGGCAATGCTGCCTGGCATACCCCAAACAACAGAACTACAGGAATCCTGAACAAAAATTTTGGCACCTGCCAAAGCCAGCGACTGCCCGCCCAACGTCCCATCATTGCCCATTCCGCTTAACACGATCGCTATTGCGCCATTCCCGTAAACAGCAGCAATTGAGGAGAACATCGCATCAACGGATGGGCAATAACGAGTTAGCTCATAATCCTTGTCATGATCCAAAATGATATTTTTGCCTTCCCAACGGCACACCAGATGCGCGTCACCAGGGGCAACATAAATGTGGTTTTTTTGCACAATCACACCGGGCGTAGACACGCTAACATTCCGCCGGGTTTTGCTGGCCAACTGCGTCGCGAAAAATGGTATAAAGGTGCTAGGCAAATGCTGAGTGATGAAGATCGGGCAATCGATGCTATCATCAAGAT
>JAKFUU010000033.1 GCA_021732525.1 Sphingomonadaceae bacterium
TGTAGAAAAACCCTGTGTCAGCTGTGCTGAGCAATTTGATTTTGATAGTGGCTGGCTTCGCCATGGCCCGTTCCTTTATTTCATAATGCTTGAATGAGAAAAGGCGCAATATCGCCCGCTTTCAGACACGGGCTAATGTCGGTCTTGAAGGGGAAAGTCAAGCGGATTGAATCGCAACCGCTCGCGACAGTAGCCAAGGTGGCGGGCAAAATGCATCTTCACGCAATATTAACCATAAAAATGCTAGGCTCAGGACTCATTAATTGATCCAGAAAATCATGGTTGCTGCGATGCAGATGGCGGATAGGAACACCTGACCTTCGGTCAGCAACAGGATCAACGGCCGCCCCTTGCCATCACATACGGCGTGCAGCTTGGAGTTCAAACCACCTTTGGTGCGCCCGATACGTCTGGGAATAGCCCCTTTTTTAAAAGGCTGGCAGCGGTTCGGTGCGCCTTCAGATGCGTCGCGTCGATCATCAACTGATCAGGCTTGCCGCCCTTGGCTGCGAGGTCTGCAAATATCTTGTTGAACACGCCCATCGCGCTCCAGCGGATAAACCGATTATAGATCGTCTTATGCGGGCCATAGTCACTAGGCGCATCGCGCCAGCGCAGACCGTTACGGATCACGAAAATAATCCCATTGATGACCCGCCGGTCATTAACCTTGGGAATACCATGCGACAGCGGAAAATACGGCTTAATCTTGCGCATCTGCGCCTCAGTCAACCAAATCAAATCACTCATAGCAATGCCTCCTTTGCACCGCCATTGAATCAACCTCGAACCACGTATGCAAGCAGTTTAATAGGTCCTGAGCCTAGTTGTTTTGCGACAGATCTGTATCAATCCTCCCCGGAACGGGGAGGTGGCGGCGAAGCCGGCGGAGGGGTCCCGGCTCCCCGCCTGCATTGCCCTTTACCTAGCCTGGGACCCCTCCGCCCTGCGGGCACCTCCCCGCTCCGGGGAGGATTTGAGCGATCCACATTTAACGCAAAATGCTCTAAGCGTGATGCGATTAACCGGTGCCCATTTAATCGCATCACGCTGTAGCTATCCCTCAATAGTCAGAATGTGGCGCGGACACCGGCGGTATAGCGCGCGCCAGTTCTGGTGTAAGTGAGCAGGCGGTTGGGAAAGCGGGAGAAGTCGCGTGTGTCTTCGCCCAGCACGTTCAAACCTTCGGCAAAGATCTGAAATTGATCGGTAAGTTTGTAATTTGCCGAAAAATCGAGCTGGCCAAAGGATTCGCGTTGTCGTGGTTCGCTAAATTCCGCTTGTCCTTGCACAAGGAACCCATCGCGATAGTTATAGGACACGCGCGCACCAAAGCTATCGCGTTCGAAAAACCCGGTGATATTGAATGTATGCGGCGTAAAGCCGTTGAAGCCAAGGTCACCGGCGGGCGCATCGTCCCGATTGGCATTCACATAGGTATAATTGACAATACCGCCGAATCCTTCCAGCGCGCCCGAATTGATCGTCTTTTGCAGAGCAAATTCAAAGCCGGTGATGCTGCCCGATTGGCCGTTGCGTTGGCGCGTGTCTTGAAATTCCACATTCACGACTTCATCGACCAACCGCCCGCCGTTGCCAGCAGGAAAGACAACCGGATTGCTAACCGCCAGCGTGCTGGTTTCGATGAAATTGCCCAGTTGCTTATGGAACCCGGCAAAACTTACATAGCTTAACCGGTCGAAATAATATTCAAAGGAAATGTCAAAATTATCCGATTCAAAAGCCTCCAATAACGGGTTGCCGCCGCCGCTCAGCGGTGCATTGGAACGTCCGCCGAAGGTGTTTGCAACGCCCAGCGCGGTTAGCGTTGGCCGCGTCACTGTTCGGGCATAGCTGAGCCGCAAGATAATATCTTCGGCGGGTTCCACCGTCAAATTCACCGAAGGCAGGAAATTCACATAATCATTAGGAACCGACACCGCAACCGGGGGCCCCAAGATAACCTGAAGCTGCGTATCGCCCGGTGTTTCGCGGAATTGGACGACCGGCGCGTCAACCCCGGTTGAAACCACATCGGTAAAATCCACCCGGAAACCGATATTGGCTTTCCACGGAAGTTCGCCGTCAAATTCGCCGCCCCAGGAGGAATTGAAATAGGCCGAATAAACTTTTTCGTCGACCGCAAAACTGCCCGATGGGTTGAAGGTGGGCGTGTAAAAGCCAAAGACCGGATCCAACCCAGGGCGATTTGCAAAGGCCAACAACGCCGCAGTATTACCGCCGGTGCGGGCAGGATTATTGATATTAACCGGATCATTCAGCACGCGGAATGCATCGGCAAAGCTTGCATTCAGGATCGTTGCCGGAATGGTGTCTGCCCCGTCCACGCCGTCAAGAAAGCCGTCAAACGAAAATTCATTCAGGATCGAGGTATCAAATGGCACCGTATATCCGCAAAAAGCGCAAAATATCTGAGCTGCGTTAAGCGGACCCGCTCCGTCGGGATCGGAAAAATTATCAAATAAGTTACGGCTTTTTTCGCGGTCGGTGTAGAATCCACCAAAGGTAATTTTGCGCAAAGGCCCGGCTTCGGTGTCCCACTCACCATCAAAGCGGAATTCCTTCACTTCATCTTCAACTTGCGTGCGGTTGACGTTGACAAAGTGAAGCCGCTGGATACTTCGATTCACAAAATCCGCTGCATTGATATTGGTAATGGTCGAAATGCCGGTTGTACTGATTGACTCGATCAACGGCGATGTCGGTGCAAGCGCGCCCAGCACAACAAATGGGTTGGTCCCATCGCGTGTCGCTCTGGACCAGGAAGCATCGATGACGAATTTCAGCGCGTCGCTCGCTTGAAATTCAATGTTGCCGCCAAATGCGAAAGTTTCCGCCTCCCGGTTATTCGACGTGATGGCATTGTCATTCTGAGACAGGCCGACCTGCGCGGCGATGGCCGGATTGCGTGCCGTAAAGTTAAGGCTAGGCCGGCTGAAAGAGGTGACGGTGCCATTGGAATCAATCTGCGGATTGATGAAAGGCGGGCTGAAAAAGCCTGAGAATTGCGAGTCGAACGATTCAATATCAAACTTTGAATATAGACCGTCCAGCGTAATTTTCACCGCATCGGAGGGCGCATATTGGACCGAACCGTTCAATGTTAACCGTTCGCGGTCCTGCACATCCCGGCTGATGACAACCTGCTGCTGAACCCGCGCTCCGGCAGGAAGCGGCGAGATATTTGCCAATGTAAGGTTTGATGCGGTTTCCGGTGCATTCACAAAGGGATCGCCGGTGCGAAGCGCGAAGCCATTGGTGAAAACGCGGTCAAACTGCGAATTGCGTTTGTTGTAGGATGCACCAAACAAGACCCCGAATGTGCCATTGGACCAAGATGCAACGCCGCTCAGATCGGTGCCAAAATCCCCGCTTAGATCCTCATAAATTGCCGCTGCCGAACCGGTGATGTTAAAGCCTGGGCGGTCCAAAGGCCGCGCCGTGGTAATATTGACCACCGCGCCAATACCCCCCGACTGCAAGCCGGGTTGTGACGATTTATAGACTTCTGCGGTTTGAATAATGTCTGATGAAAGAACATCGAATGAAAATTCACGGCCGTCATTATCGGTCGCGATGGTTCGGCCGTTCAACAGGACGGCGTTAAATTCGGGGCCAAGGCCGCGGACAGTGATAAACTGGCCTTCACCGCCGCTGCGATCAATCGCGACACCAGTAATGCGTTGCAGCGATTCAGCGACATTCTGATCGGGAAATTTACCAACATCTTCCGCAGAAACCGAATCGACAATGACATCAGAGTTGCGTTTGGCTGCAATTGCATCCTCCAGGCTCTTGCGAAAGCCGGTAACGACAATGACGTCGTCTTCATCGGCTGCTGCGCCATCGGATACCGAATCTTGCGCAAAAGCGGGATCGGTTGCTGCCAATGCCAAAAGACCAACAGTTGCCAAAAAGCCAGTGTGTAATATGGATTTCATGGATGTCCTCTCCCAAATAACGGGAATTTTATATTCCCAGTTTCTGTTCAATTTCTCGATCTCGCTCCTTTGAAATTTGGAACTATATCGGATCGCGGCAACGCCAGCAGAACCCAAAAGTCATGGCCTTTCCATGGTTGATTTGGGCTTAGGATGAATATTTTGGGATAGAATTACCGATAAGGGTCGCGCCGTGATATTTAAGCAACATCGCCGCTGCGCCAACTTTCGCTTAATAAGCTTGGTTGCCCAATTTATTCATGACCTGCGATTGCCGGAGGATTCGTGCGCGATATTCCGATGGTGCCCAACCGATTGTTTTGCTGAATTGGCGGCTGAAATGATATTCGTCGCAAAAGCCAAGCTCTTCTGCAATATGTTTGAGGAGAAGACCATCGACCGCCAGCATCTGGCAAGCCTTGCGCATAATCACACCGGTGCGATATTTGCCCGGGGATATCCGAGATAATTTTCGAAATTGCTTGCGAAATACCTCATAAGATTGGCCCAAAATCTCTGCCGCGCGCTTGGGATCCAATGTGTCATCAATCGCCTGTTTTGCGCGTTCCAACCATTCGATATCATTATGCATATCGACATGGGATGCCTTTTGAATATCGGCGAGCAGCTCTTGCAGCCGGATACATTCGCGCAAATGGTCATCGTCATTGGCGGCGGCCGGCCCGCCAATCAGTTGAAGGATTCGGTCGCGCCAAAAATCCATGGGGTGCAGCGAGATGACCGGTTGATCACGCGCAATACATCCCGTGTTGCGCCACATATCAAAAACCGGCCCTTCGAAGACCAAGTAAAATTCGTCCCAGCTGTCGCCTTTTGCCGGGCCGTACCAATGTTCGTTTCCGGGAAAAACGATAATGGCATCGCCTGCATTCACTGGCCTTTCCACGCCATTTTCATCGCGGTGCAGCCCTGAACCCCGGGTCACAAAAACAAGATTATAATGCGGAAGAATGCGCTTGCTGGTTAGCACCCCAACACCGTCTTTAATATAACAAGCAAGCCGGATACCACCAAGAGGAGACACATGGAGATTTTGCCTGTATATCCGTTCTTCCCACATAGAATGTGGTGTAAACAATTTTCGGTATCTTTCACCCAAAAAATCCATCTCGGGCCAGAAGCGCAATTTCAATCACATAAATACACGTTTATATCGGCATAAAGAGGATTACGCTGCGCGGTATGAGGGACAGGATGCATTTTTTGGATATTATTTTGACGATTGATTTGCATCATGGCGGATGAACCATTTATCAATGGCAACGTGGCGCCGGTGGCGGCGGGTGATTTTGTCATTATCCGGGGCGGCGGCATAATGCTGGTGTGCGAGGCCGCGATAGGTCAGCGGCCGGTCATTCTCTTTTGCGGGCCTGACATGGCAGTGTCTGGCGAAGAATTGGCCCTATTGACCACCGGGCAGCATGCACAAGGCGGCCCGGCCAAGCCGCTGCGCGCATCGTTGCTCAGCGAATGGGGAACGGGCATTTCGGGGCCATCCGGCTTGATCGCGCATCATAGCGGGGAAGATTGGGCGACCGATTTACGTATCGAAAAAATAACCCAGCATTCGAGCAATCATGTTGACATTGAATGCGCCGATAAGGCAGCGAATATCCGCACGTTACATGTTCTGACGATCGATTCGGGTAGCGGCGTGCTCTCCCTATCGAGCCGGATCACCAATATCAGCCCGAAACCGCTTTCGGTGGAATGGTGCAGCGCCGCCGTGCTGCCGCTGGATCCGCGCTTTACCAGGCTGCTGGGATTTAGCGGAAAATGGGCGTCGGAATTTCAGGTCGAAGAGATTGCGCTTTTTCGCGGCGGCTATATCCGCGAGAATAAGTCGGGCCGAACCAGCCATGACAATTTTCCCGGCCTCTATGCCGGGACGGACACAACTTGCGAAGATTCGGGATTAGCCGCGGCATTCCATCTGGCATGGAGCGGTAACAGCCGCGTCCGGGTGGACTGTTCACAAGGTGGCGCGGCATCGGTGCAAATGGGTGAGCTTTTACTTCCGGGCGAAATCCAGCTTGGCCCCGATGAAAGCTATCACACACCGGTGTTAAAGGCCTGCTGGTCCAAATTGGGCTATTCTGACTTATCACAAAGGCTGCACCGGCATCTTGAAAGCAGTATTCTTGGCAAGCGGATTTTTGATCGGCCAAGGCCGGTGCATTATAACACTTGGGAAGCGGTCTATTTCGATCATTCGGAAAGCCGCCTGCTTGATCTGGCCGACAAGGCCGCCGAGGTTGGCGCGGAGCGGTTCGTGCTTGATGACGGTTGGTTTGGCGGCCGCCGCAACGACTCCGCGGGTCTGGGCGATTGGTGGGTTTCGCCGGAGGTCTATCCCGGCGGCCTGCACCCCATCGTCAACCGCGTGCGCGCGCTGGGCATGCAATTTGGGCTATGGTTCGAACCGGAAATGGTCAATCCCGATAGCGATCTTTACCGCAATCATCCCAGTTGGATATTGGCCGCGCCGGGCGTGGATATCATCTCCTCGCGCAACCAATATACGCTTGATTTGACGCAGCAAGCGGTCACCGATTATCTGTTTGAGAAAATGGCGCTATTGGTTGCCGAATATAGCATCGATTATATCAAATGGGATATGAACCGTGACACCCATTTTCCCGGGTCCAAAGGGCGCGGGGCCATGCACCGCCAAACAAATGCCGTTTACCATCTGATCGCCAAATTGCGCGCGGCCTTTCCAACGTTGGAGATTGAAAGCTGTTCGTCGGGCGGCGCAAGGGCCGATTATGGTATCCTGCGGCACACCGACCGCGTCTGGACATCGGACAACAATGACGCCCGCCACAGGCAGCATATTCAACGGGGCGCGAGCTATTTCCTGCCGCTGCGCGTCACCGGCAGCCATGTCGGGCCGCAGAAATGCCATATTACGGGCCGTATATTCAGCATGGAATTTCGCGCTGCCAGCGCGATCTTCGGTCATATGGGTATGGAATTGGATCTTGCAAAGGAAAGCCCGGAAGATCGCGCCATCCTCGCCCGCGCTATAGCGCTGCATAAGCGGCACCGCGATCTGATCCATGGCGGGCGGTTGCACCGTTTGGACACGGCGCCGTCCATGTTAGCGATGGGCGTGGTGGCGCAGGACCGGGCGGAGGCCTTGTTCAGCTGCGCGCTGCTTGATATGCTTGTGGAAACACGCCCCCCGCAGCTCCGCTTCACCGGTATCGATCCGGTAAAATCTTATCGGATAAAGCTGATCTGGCCGGATCGTAATATCTCCGTCTCCAGCCCGTCGATCCTAGAGGCCGCCAATTTATTGGGGACGGGAACGATATTTTCCGGCGCCGCTTTGATGGAATACGGCATTCAAATGCCGCTGATCATGCCCGACAACTGCTTAATCTATCATCTCAAAGCCGAAAACTGACAGGCTGCCTGACGCCAGTGATCGGCGCGGTTGCTTATCAACGCAGCTTCTCAAGGCCAGCGGCCAGATATTTTACCGGATGCCGAACGGCATGGCGGGTAAATTGTTCGAAGGATCGCTGGCACAAGTATGATGCAAAGAAATAGGACAGGTTGCGGCAATCGCGACTGGACCTGACGCGGGAATTCGCTAGATAGTCCTTGCCATGGAAGAGACGGAAACTAGCAATATCAGTTATAAGCTGCGGCGCGAAGTT
>JAKFUU010000031.1 GCA_021732525.1 Sphingomonadaceae bacterium
AAATGCGCCTCCAGCCCGCGGCCTTGTTGTGACAAGACGCCGCCGGTCGCGGTGATTTTGATGATGTCCGATCCGGCGCGCGACGCCTTGCGGACTTTTTCGGCGCATTGCACCGCGCCGGTGCAGCTATAGCCGCTGGCGAGCAAATCGTTGACATCCTCGGTGAAGCCCGTGGTATCGCCATGCCCGCCGACAATGGCGAGCGCGGGGCCAGCGGCGATGATCCGGGGGCCGGGAATAAGGCCTTCGGCTGTGCCCCGGCGCAGCGAAAAGGCGCTATATTGCGACGATCCCGCCTCGCGCACCGTGGTAAAGCCGGCTTTGGCGGTGACAGCCGCATTTTTTGCCCCGACAACCACGCCCCATTCCACCGGCTCGGTGGTTTCTTTCCAAAAATCACCGCCCGGATCGCCGGTTAAATGCACATGCAGATCAATAAGACCGGGGACCAGCGTTGACCCCGAAAGATCGACAAAACGGTCACCGGGGCCAAGCTGACTTGCACCGGGCGCGTCGGGCAAATTTGTCACCTTTTCGACGCTGGCGATTTTACCATCGACGACGGTGATGACCGCGGGGCCGCTGGGTCCGCTATCGGCATCGGCAACTAAATTGCCGGCAAAAATGATGGTTTTTTCGGCGAATGCGGGGCTAGCGATTCCCACCAATAAAGCAGCGGCCAATATCTTGCCGATCATATCTATCTCCCATAAATTACGGATCAGATACTGCGGGTTCGCGCGTTAGCTTTCAAGCAAAAAAGAAACCCGGATCGGCGAACCGGTCCGGGCCGTGTGTTTGGTATGATTACGGCGGTTCATAGAAGAAGTCGTGAATCACATTGGCGACGCAGCTATTATACGTGTCGACCAACAGGATATCGCCATAATAACGCACCCAGCGGTAACTGCCATAAGCGGCGGGCAAACGGTAATGGTAAGGATCGTTGGTCCAGTAACGCGCGCGATACCGGCCGATCCGATATTGACGCTTGGCGGCGGCGCGCATGCGGCCTATCAATATGATCTGGACATTGGAAAGCCCGTTATGAAAAAACGTTATATTGCCTTAATCATCCTGGCCCTATCGGCCGCCGGCGCCGGCGCGGCGGCCTATATTTTGTCGCCCAAAGTGCATTCGGGCCAGCCGGGTGAAGCGCCCGAGCTTGGTTTGCTTGGTGCTTATCGCGTGGGCACTATTGCCGAGCGATTTACTCTGAACAACCGCAGCCAAATTACTTTGACCGGAGCGGCGACCGGCGCTTTGCCGGTGAGCGATCGCAGCTTATCGGTGCGCATATGGTATCCAGCGAAAGCGAAAAATAAGGCGGAGCCAGCGCGCTATAGCCACCCAATGCAATTGCCCGGCAAAGAACCGCTGACCATCACGACGCAGGGCGTCGCTATCTCGCAGGCCGAACCGATAAATGGGAAGAAATTTCCGCTTATTATCATGTCGCATGGATTTGGCGCGTGGAGCACGCATTATAGCAATCTTGGCGAACATATCGCATCGCACGGCTATGTCGTGGCATCGATCGACCATGCCGATCAGCCAGCGGCCAGTGCGCCCGGCTTTTTGATCTCCTTTGCCAATGTCCTGGCGGACCGCGCGCAGGATCAGCGTCAATTGCTGGATAAGATCATCGGCACGGCTGCCAAAGCTGCGGCGGTCAATGGCGAAGCAGGACCAGCCGGCGTTCAATATGCCGCGATCATTGATACGCAGCAGATCGGGGTTATCGGATATTCAATGGGCGGCTATGGCGCGTTTGCCGCCGCTGGCGCCGCTTATGATTATGACAGCAGCGTTTTTGCTCGCATGCCCAAACAATCGGCCGATGCCATGAAAGCCGCAGCCAAGAACCCATCGCCGATCAAAGCGATCGTCGCGATTGCGCCCTGGGGCGGTGCGCCCGGTAACCGAGCTTGGAGCGCGGCGTCCTTGGCCAAGATAACGCAGCCCGTGCTGATGATCGCGGGTAATCAGGATGATATCGTCAATTTCAACGACGGCGTGCAATGGATTTTCAACAGCTTGACGAGCAGCGATCGTTATATGCTGGTCTACCGAGAGGCGCGGCATAATGTGGCGGGCAATGAATTTACCATTGCCGATAATAGCGGCTTTTCAACCTTAGAATTTCTACGCGAACCGGTTTGGCGGACCGATCGGATCAACAGCATTAACCAGCATTTTGTTACGGCTTTTCTCGATCGCTATCTAAAAGGTGATATATCCAAAGCGGCTTATTTGAATCTCCCCGTGGTCAATTCGAACGAAAGCAATTGGCCGATTGGTTTTGGTGAACAGTTGAACGGTAAGCGTGCGGGTGCGGCGGAAAGCGGTCATTGGCGCGGCTTCCCCCGCCGCTGGGCAGTCGGTCTGGAAATGCACAGAAAAGCCAAAGTGCGGTGATGACGACCAACGGTCCTTCACGAATGACGATGAAGCGCGCCTTAAAGATGTGACATCATTCACTCCATCGAAAGACACCCCTGTTGCATAATGGTGACAGTATAGATGCATTAATTGTTCGGCGCTGACTTTTTATTGCGCACCCTCCGTTTTGCTGCGACATTACGGGCAATCTGGGGAGTGTGTGCTGCTGAGTTTGTAAAACTCGCACGTCAATTGCTCTTAATCCAGGGAATTTGTAACCGGTTGTTTGTGGCGCTTGACCGCCAAAATATAGCAAAATTGAGAGGGGCTTGATCCGTGAAGAATACACGCATTAGCAAATTTAAATACGCCGCCGCACCCATTGCCATGGGTTTGGCTTTGATTTCGACATCCGCATTTGCGCAAGAAACACCCGCAGCCGAAGATGCCGCAGCGGATGAAGAAGAGGCGATCGTTGTTACGGGTTCGCGCATCAGCAACCCCAATATTGAGCTTTCCAGCCCGGTGAATGTCATTGGCAAGGATGAAATTGATTATCGTCAACCAGCCTCGATTGAAGAGCTGCTGCGGACGCTGCCTGGCGCTATTCCTGGCATTGGTTCGGCCGTTAATAACGGAACCGGCGGCACCGCGACCTTCAATTTGCGCGGCTTGGGAACAAACCGGAATCTGGTTCTTTTGGATGGTCGCCGCGTCGTTCCCTCTGGAACCGGCGGCGTTACCGATCTTAATGTTATTCCTATTGCGCTGATTCAACGGGTCGAGGTTTTAACCGGCGGCGCGTCGACCATTTACGGTGCCGACGCGATTGCCGGTGTTGCCAACTTCGTCATACGTAACGATTTTGAGGGCTTTCAACTTGATACCAACTTCGGGATTACCGAACAGGGCGACGGCGAACAATTCCGTACAGATTTGACGATTGGTGCAAGTTTTGATGATGATCGCGGTAATGCGGTATTTAGCATCGGCTATACTGACACCGATCCGGTGCTGCAAGGTGACCGGGAGGTTGGTGAGGTATCGATCAGTTCGGCGACGGGCTTGCCGCAAGGGTCGCCAACGGCAGCGCCGGCTTCGATTGACTTTCCAATAGCGGGTTCGCGGTTCGATCCAGCGACGGGCACAATCGTACCTGGTTTTAGCGATTTTAACTTTAACCCGCTCAATGTTTTTCAAACCCCGTTGGAACGGTTTAACATTTTTGGTCAGGGCACCTATAAAGTGTCCGACGCGGTTGAAGTATTCACGCAAGGCTTTTACACGCGTAACGAAATACAGCAGCGTATTGCGCCCAGCGGCACTTTCTTCAACACATTCCAGGTTCCGCTTAATAACCAATTTCTGACACCGGCGCAGGCTTTGCAATTATGCACGGCGGCGGTTGGTATCACTGGCGGATTGCCCGCCGGCACCAATTGTCCTGCGGCCATCGCCGCGGGCACCGAGGTAACGACGCAGATTGGCCGCCGCTTCGTCGAGTTTGGTCCGCGTCTGACAAATTTTGTCAGCCAAACATTCCAGCTTACGGCGGGATTGCGCGGTTCAATCAATGAGACCATCAATTGGAATGTTAGCGGCCAATATGGTGAATCAAGCTTTGTCAACACATCCGAGGGTCAGGGTATCGCGCCGCGGGTGCAAGAGGCGCTTCGCAATTGTCCAGCGGGTTCCGCTGGCGGCTGTGTGCCGATCAATATTTTCGGCGCGCCGGGAACGCTTTCGCAGGAAGCGTTGAATTTCATCAATGTTCCAACTTTTTCCTTTGCGGATTCATCGTTGGCGTCGGTTGATATCGGTTTAGAAGGGGACTTTGGTTTTGTATCACCCTTTGCATCCAACCCAATCAGCTTTGCTGTCGGCGGCGAATATCGTGAATATGCCGCATCGAGCCGTGGTGACGGATTGTCGTCAACCCCGAACACCGTTTTGGGGCAAGGCGCGGCGGCGTTACCCGTTAGTGGTTCTTATAATTCCTACGAAGGCTATATCGAAGTGATCGCGCCGCTGATCGAGGATCGGCCGTTTTTTCATAGTTTGACGGTCGAGGGTGGTTATCGCTATTCGGATTATAATACTATCGGCGGAACCGACACTTATAAATTTAGTGGAAACTGGGCCCCGATTGAGGATATTAAACTCCGCGCGAGCTATTCGCGTTCGGTGCGTGCGCCCAATGTTGGCGAATTATTTGCGCCGCAAGTTACGGGTCTTAGCAATTTGACGACCGATCCTTGCCAGGGAACGGCTGCGCAGGTGGCGGCGCGCAATCCAAACTTCCCGGCGCTTTGCCAGACTCAGGTGTTAGGCACCCAGTTTGGTAATATCCCGGCTCCAGCAGCAGGCCAGATCAATTTTACTAGCGGCGGCAATCCAGATCTGACAGCGGAAACGGCGGACAGCTTTATAGCTGGTGTTGTTTTGGAACCTAGATTTGTTCCAGGCCTATCAATATCTGCCGACTATTTTGATATTGATGTCGTTGACGCGGTTTCTGCACCATCTGTCGCAACTGTAATCAACGGATGTTTTTCGGCGACAAACACCAATCCTAATTTGCCTGAATGCCAGTTAATCTCACGCAATACCTTGACGGGTGGGCTCAGCGGCCCATCGAACACAACCCTTGGTGTTTTGACTGCTGTGTCGAACCTGGGAATAATTGAAACCAATGGTATCGATGTTGCATTAAACTATAACACCGATCTTGGCTTTGCGAGGCTTTCGGTGGTGTCGAGCCTTACCTATACTTTGGCCAATCGGTTCCAAGCCAATAGTGTGTCGCTCAATCGCGAATGTGTTGGTTTCTTCAGCACTTCGTGTGGTAACCCTCAGCCGGAATTGCAATGGAATGTTCGCACCGGCCTGTCATTTGGCGAAGGAACCGATATTTCGCTGCTTTGGCGCCACCTAGGCGGGGTCGATGTGGAGCCGGTAGCCCCGTCACCTCAGCTTCCTCTCGGCACGCCAACGACGGCGGGTCCGGCCACCGTATTTGCGGCTTTCCGGGAGATACCATCATTCGATTATTTCGATCTGTCGTTTCGTCAAGCCATTGGAGAAAATTTCCAAGTTACCTTGTCTGCATTGAATCTTTTTGATCGCGATCCGCCGCTGGTAGGAAACACTATTGGTGGCACTGGCCCCAACAGTGGCAATACTTTCCCATCGGTTTATGACGCGCTGGGCCGGCGTTATACATTGGCGCTGCGTTTGAAATTCTAATTAAAACGAAGCCCGGCTTGGCCGGTCCAATTCGGGCTTCACAAATATGCTTTGAACGGCAAGGCATACAAAAAAGCGGCTAACTCCGGTTGGCCGCTTTTTTTGTTGCGCTCTAATCTGCAAACGGATCGCGCACCAATATCGTATCATCGCGCTGGGGTGATGTGGAGACCAGTGCCACCGGGCATTGGACCAATTCTTCGATCCGGCGGACATATTTGATCGCTTGCGCGGGCAAATCGGCCCAGCTGCGTGCGCCGGCGGTGGTTTCTTGCCAACCGTCCATTTCCTCATAGACCGGCACAACGCGGGCTTGATCGGCCGAATGCGGCGGCAGATAATCATAATGAATATCGCCAATTTGATATCCGATACATATTTTCAGCCGGTCGAATCCATCGAGGACATCGATCTTGGTCAGCGCAATCCCCGATACGCCCGACACGGCGCAGCTTTGCCGCACGAGCACCGCGTCAAACCAACCGCAGCGCCGCTTCCGCCCGGTGACCGTGCCAAATTCATGGCCGCGCGTTCCCAGCCGCTGCCCCACATCATCGGTCAATTCGGTCGGAAAGGGCCCCGATCCCACGCGGGTGGTATAGGCCTTCACAATGCCCAGCACAAAGCCCACGGCACCGGGGCCAACGCCCGATCCGCCCGACGCCGTGCCCGCGATGACGTTGGAGGAGGTAACGAACGGATAAGTGCCATGATCAATATCGAGCAGGACGCCCTGTGCGCCTTCAAACAATATCCGTTTGCCGTCGGTCTTGGCTTGATTAAGCGTTCGCCAAACCGGCTTGGCAAAAGGCAGGACATAGGCGGCAATGTCGGTCAATTCATCGATCAATCCGGCGCGGTCCACGGGTGCCTTACCAAATCCTTTACGGATGGCGTCATGATGCGCGCAGATCCGGTCAAGTTGCGCCTCCAAATCATCCAAATGGGCCAGATCACAGATGCGAATGGCGCGGCGGCCCACCTTATCTTCATAGGCGGGGCCTATGCCGCGCCGGGTTGTGCCGATCTTGCCGCTGCCCGACGCATCTTCGCGCAAGCTGTCCAGATCGCGGTGGAAAGGTAGGATTAACGGGCAGGTTTCCGCAACCATCAAATTTTGCGGATGGATATCGACACCTTGGCCTTTCAATTTGGCCACTTCATCGCGAAAATGCCAGGGGTCGAACACCACCCCATTGCCGATAACCGTTAAGGTGCCGCGCACGATACCGGACGGCAACAGCGAAAGTTTATATATATTTTCGCCAACGACCAGAGTGTGTCCGGCGTTATGGCCGCCCTGAAACCGGACAACGACGTCGGCGCGGCTGGCCAGCCAATCGACGATTTTGCCCTTGCCCTCGTCACCCCATTGCGCGCCGATCACGGTTACATTTGCCAATTTTCATTCCACTTATCGTTATGTTTGATCCATGCATAAACGGCTTTGCCAAAGTTATGCAAAGTCTTTTCGGCCCGCGCCGTAGCATCGGTGGCGGCCATCGTCCATGAATTCATCGGCGGTTTTGGCGTTAGAGTGGCCTGCGTGAAATATCATTCACATCGCCCGCTCTATCTATTTGTTGTTGCATCGCTTTATGCGCAAAACCGATGCCCAAATAGGGGGCGGCAGCATTGGTGCAGAGCCAGGCCACGGCCTGTGCCGGCCATTCTGGCGCGATATCGGCGCTGTCATCCAAGCGGCCTATCAAGCCGCCTTCCCGTGCGCCACGTCCATGCTCACGCTCGTTCCAGCATCGATTTCGGCGGCCTTGGCTTCGACCAGCTTGACGATATGTCCGATCATATCGTCATCCTGCACATGATGGTCGGTGACGCCGGACAGGTAGACCATATGCTTGCCCGCGCCGCCGCCGGTGATGCCGATATCGGTTTCGCG
>JAKFUU010000064.1 GCA_021732525.1 Sphingomonadaceae bacterium
TAGAGCGATTTCCAGTGAGGTGGAAACACCGAACGGTTCGGAAATCGCGGAAAACAGGGAAATTAGACCCAGTTTTTGATTCAATCAAAAACGAACAGGGTCTAGGCGCGATGGATGCTGAAACAAGTTCAGCATGACGGTGACATCTTAATGGAGCGCTTTCGACAAGCTTTCGCTGGAACTTTCTTACAAATTCACGCATGGACGAGAGAGTATCCACCACATTCATGGAACCCCGGCCAATGTCTGAAGAATTTTACCGCATCAAGCGCCTGCCCCCTTACGTCATCGCCGAAGTCAACGCGATGCGGGCGGCGGCGCGAACGGCGGGTGAGGATATTATCGACCTGGGCATGGGCAATCCCGATCTGCCGCCGCCGCAACATGTGATCGATAAGCTGTGCGAAGTCGCGCAAAAGCCCGATGCCCACGGCTATTCATCATCGAAAGGTATCCCTGGCCTGCGCAAGGCTCAGGCCAATTATTATGGCCGCCGTTTTGGCGTTGATGTCGATCCCGATAGCGAAGTGGTCGTTACTTTGGGTTCGAAAGAAGGCCTCGCCAGCCTAGCCACCGCGATCACCGCGCCGGGCGATTGCATCCTAGCCCCCAACCCCAGTTACCCCATCCACACATTTGGTTTTATCATCGCAGGCGCTACGATCCGCAGCGTGCCGACCACGCCTGATGAAAATTATTTCGCGTCGCTGGAACGTGCGATGGCCTTCACCGTGCCGCGTCCGACTTTGCTGGTGGTCAATTATCCGTCCAACCCGACGGCGGAAACGGTGGATCTGGCTTTTTACGAACGGCTCGTGGCGTGGGCCAGGGCCAACAAGGTTTGGATATTGTCTGACCTGGCCTATTCGGAGCTGTATTTTGATGGCAACCCCACGCCGTCGATCCTGCAAGCCAAGGGCGCGAAGGATGTGGCGATAGAGTTCACGTCCTTGTCGAAGACTTATTCGATGGCGGGGTGGCGCGTGGGCTTCGCGGTGGGCAACAAGACGCTGATTGGGGCGCTCTCTCGCGTCAAAAGCTATATTGATTATGGCAGTTTCACGCCGATACAGGCCGCCGCTTGCGCTGCGCTCAATGGCCCGCAGGATATCGTCGAGAAAAACCGGCTGCTTTATCATGCGCGCCGCGATGTGATGGTGGAAAGCTTTGGCCGGGCGGGATGGGACATCCCCGCGCCGCGTGCCTCCATGTTCGCCTGGGCACCATTGCCACCCGCGCTCAAGCATCTAGGCAGCCTTGAATTTTCCAAACAATTGCTAACCGAGGCCGGCGTCGCAGTCGCCCCCGGCGTTGGCTATGGCGAAGATGGCGAGGGATTTGTCCGCATCGCTATGGTCGAAAATGAACAACGCATCCGCCAAGCCGCGCGCCAGTTAAAGAAATATCTGCAAAGTATGGGCGTGAATACGCCCAGCCAGTCTAAGGCGATATAGGGGGCATTATGGCACGCCGCGATTTTGCCTTTCACTATCCCTTTCGCGTCCGCTGGTCCGAAACCGATGCGCAAGGGATTGTCTTTAACGCGCGCTATCTCGATTATGCCGATATTGGCATTACCGAATATTGGCGGGCGGCGGCGGTGCTGGAAAAGGCAGGGGCGGGGGCCTTTGAAACGCATGTCAAGCGGGCGACCGTCACCTATCAAGCGCCGATCAAACCCGATGAAATGATCGAGGTGATGGTGCGCACGACGGGAATCGGTAACACCAGTATCACTCAAATGATCGAAATTCATGGTCATCATGATGACGGCCGCGATGATCTTCGCGCCGAAATTGAAATGATCTATGTTTATGTAGATCTTGAAAATCATCGTCCGCGCCCCGTTCCCGATATTGTGCGAGCGATATTTGCGGCCTTCGATGCCGCAGCAAAGCCGTCCGTATGACGGCGATGCCGCGCCTCGAATTTTTCTACGATCTATCGTCGCCCTGGGCCTATATCGCCTTCACCAATTTAGCGGGCGTCGAAGAGCGTACGGGCGAGACCGCGATTTTGCGCCCCGTGCTGGTTGGCGGGATATTCAATGCGGTGAATCAAGGCGTTTACGCTGCGCGCGGCGCAGCCGACAATCCTAAATTCACCCATAGCTTTCGCGTGCTCAAAGATTGGGCGGCGCTCGCGGGGCTAACGCTGAACTTCCCGTCACAATATCATCCGGCCAAAAGCATCGCGGCGATGCGGATGGCCTGCGCGCTGGAGGATGATCAGACGGCGCTGCGGCGCTTTACCAAAGCCGCCTTTGAAAGCTATTTCCGGCGCGGCGAAAATCTCGATGATCCCGCGGTGTTGATCGCGGCGGCGGATGGCGCGGGGCTGGACGGCGGGGCCATCGCCGAAGCATCACTCAGCGATGCCAATAAAGCCAAGCTGCGCGCCAACACGGATGAGGCCATCGCGCGCGGCGCTTATGGTTCACCCAGTATTTTTGTCGACGGCAAATATATGTATTTCGGCAATGATCAATTGCCGCTGGTCGAGGCTAGATTATGTTGACATTGTTAGATTCTATAGACCTAAATCCAACCTTCGTCATTCCGGCGCAGGCCGGAATCCATCTCCTGACCTATCTGCGCAAAGCAAGTTAGTGATATAAATCAAACTCAGGTGATAGATTCCGGCCTGCGCCGGAATGACGAAGGTTTGTTTATCGGTAACCTGTCACCTGGATGTCAACACAACCTAGCCTCAAGGGAGAAACACATGAAAGACCGCGTTGCTATATCGGTTGAAAATCACATCGCCGATGTCCGTTTAATCCGCGCCGACAAAATGAATGCGCTTGATCCTGCGATGTTTCAGGGGATCATTGAAGCCGGAAAGCAACTGTCCGAAATGACGGGCGTGCGCGCCGCGGTGCTATCAGGTGAGGGCCGGTCCTTTTGCGCTGGTCTCGATATGGCGAGCATGGCATCGGCGGGCTCCGGCGGCAATGTCAGCGGCGGCAGCGGCACGTCGCTCATGGACCGCACCCACGGCAACGCCAATGATTTCCAATATGTTTGCACGCTTTGGCGCGCGCTTCCCATGCCGGTGATCGCGGCGGTGCACGGCGTCTGCTTTGGCGGCGGGCTGCAAATTGCCAGCGGCGCGGATATCCGTGTGATGGCCCCCGATGCCCGGCTATCGATCATGGAGATGAAATGGGGCCTGATCCCCGATATGGGCGGCTATGCGTTATGGCGCGGGCTGGTGCGCGATGATGTGCTGCGCGAGCTGACCTATACCAACCGTGAATTTTCTGGGTTGGAGGCAAAGGAACTGGGCTTTGCCACTTATGTCGATGAAAATCCGCATGCCCGCGCGATGGCTATCGCCGCTGAGATCGCAAGCCGCAGCCCCGATGCGATGCGGACCGCCAAAGACCTGTTCAACCGCCTGCCCGATATGGATGAGGACACCATCCTATTGGCCGAAAGCGAAAGCCAAATGAAAATAATCCGCACCCCCAATCAGATCGAGGCCGTCATGGCCGGCATGCAAAAACGCACCGCCCAATTTATGGATTAGAGCATCGCGCGAAAAAATGGGCACCGGTTTTTCGCATAAAGCGATGCGACAACAAAGCGATAGAGCGGGCGGTGTGATTCCTATTTCACGCAGCGCGCTCTAGATTCTACGGCCCATAGCATGATTGTGCCCGCGTCCTTATTCGGCCAGAATATGCATCACCATCGGCTCGCCCAGCATCGCATCGGAATCCGACAGGGCGGCAATGGTCTGCGCGGTTGCTCGCTCCAATCCGGCATGGGTGACCAATGCGATCAGCGCGCGGCCATCGTCACCGGGTTGATGCTGGATCAGGCTTTCAATCGACAGGCCGGCGTCGCGCATCGCGGCGGTAATTTCGGCGAGCACGCCCGGCCGGTCCGCCACAACCATCCGCAGATAGCTTTTGGAGGTCCGGTGGCCGCTGTTTGCTCGCGGCATATTTTCGAGCCGGCCGGTGGGCATGGCAAAGGCGGGGCCGGTCTCGCCGCGCGCGATATCCACCAGATCGGCCACCACCGACGATGCCGTGGGTTTGTCGCCCGCTCCCGCGCCTTGAAACAACAAGCGCCCGGAAAAGTTGCCCTCGGCAACCACCGCGTTGGTTGGGCCGGTTACATGCGCCAGCGGATGGTCCTTTGGGATCAGATAAGGATGCACCCGTTGAAACAGGTAGGGCGCGCCATCACACCAGTCGATTTCGGCAAGCCCGATCAAACGGATATGATAACCCAGCGCCTTGGCCTGCGCGATATCCGCCGCCAGGATTTTGCGGATACCGCTGGTTTCAACTCCGCCAAAGTCAATTTGCGTGCCAAAGCAGAGCGAGGCCAATATGGCGAGCTTATGCGCGGCATCAACCCCGTCAATATCAAATGCGGGATCGGCCTCGGCAAAGCCTTTTTGCTGCGCCGCCGTTAATGCGTCGCCAAAATCGCCCCCATCTTGTTCCATCGAGGATAAGATATAATTGCAGGTGCCGTTCAAAATGCCATAGACCCGCTCGATATTATTCGCCGCCGTGCCCTCGCGCAATCCTTTGATAACCGGAATACCGCCGGCAACCGCCGCCTCATATTTCAGCGCAAGTCCCGCCGCCTCCGCCATGCGCGCCAATTCCAGCCCATGATGCGCAACCATCGCCTTATTTGCGGTAACCAGCGCCTTGCCGCTCGCCAATGCCGCGCGCGCCAATGTCAGCGCAGCGCCGTCCGCCCCTCCGATCAATTCGACGACAACATCGGCGCTGGCCTCCTGAGCCAGCGCGCCGACATCGTCGACCCAGCGATAGGGTGACAGGTCGATCCCGCGATTTTTGGCTGCGTCGCGCGCGGTGACTGCGACAATTTCGATTGCCCGCCCCGCGCGGCGTTCGAGAATTGCCTTGTTGGTTTCGATCAGCTGAATAACGCCGACCCCCACGGTGCCCAGACCCGCGATGGCTATACGGAGGGGCTGGGTCATGATCAGCCTCTAATTATCGTCAGGTTTTTCGTCATCATCCGATTTTGACAGGCCCAAATCATCGTCGCCGCCCAGATCAACGTCATTGTCCGGCGAATCATCGCCGTCAACGGCATCGACGTCAATGTCGAGATCGTCATCCGGCCCCAGGTCGCTATCATCCTTTTTCTTTTCAATTTCTTCAAAAGGCAGCGGTTGCTTTGATTTCAACACCGGTTCGGGCGTCCATTGATTGCCGCAATCGATACATTCGACCGGCGCATCTTTACCCAGATCATAAAAACGGTTGCCGCATTTCGGGCAAGTGCGCTTGGTTCCCCATTCAGCCTTAATCATTTCGGGCTTTTGTCCTTCTGATAGCAATTTGACGTGAAAAGCGAACCGGTGACGCGGAATCGCCTTGATTGCGCCGCCCCTGCCACAATGCAGCGGCGCTGTCAAAAGTTGCGTATCATTTCTGTCGGCACACGTTGACTTAACGCGGCACAGACCGCAAAGCGCGAAGATTATGTCCCGTCACCATAGCGCTTCGCGAAATTTTCTGGCCAGTGGTCCGCTGCGCGGCACGGTGCGCGTTCCGGGCGACAAGTCAATTTCGCACCGCGCGTTGATGCTGTCCGCGCTGGCGATCGGCAAAAGCACCATCACCGGCTTGCTCGAAGGCGAAGATGTGCTCGCCACCGCCGCCGCGATGCGCGCCATGGGGGCGCAAATTGATCGCGGCGCGGACGGCATATGGACCGTCCATGGCGTGGGCGTTGGCGGGTTGATGCAGCCGGCTGCTGCGCTCGATATGGGCAACAGCGGCACATCGGCGCGGCTGCTCATGGGGCTGGTGGCCAGCCACGGCATTACCGCCAGCTTCATCGGCGATGCCAGCCTGTCGCGCCGCCCGATGGGCAGGGTGATTGATCCCTTAAGCCTGATCGGCGCAGAATTTACCGCCAGCCCCGGCGGCACATTGCCCTTGATGGTGCGCGGCCTTTGCCCTGCGGTTCCGATCGATTACCGGCTTCCCGTCGCCAGCGCGCAGGTGAAAAGCGCGATCTTGCTGGCTGGGCTGAATATGCCCGGCATCACCCAAGTGATCGAGCCCATCCTGACCCGCGACCATAGCGAACGGATGCTGCGCGGATTTGGCGCGGATTTGTCGGTGGAAATAGATGGTGACGGTGTCCGCACGATCCGCTTGGTGGGTGAGGCAGAATTGCAGCCGCAAAATATCGAAGTGCCCGGCGATCCTTCCTCGGCGGCGTTTCCGGTTGTCGCGGCATTGATAACGCCGGGCAGCGAAGTGACCGTCACCCATGTCGGCATGAACCCCACGCGCACCGGCATTTATAAAATGCTCGAAGCAATGGGCGCAGACCTGACTTATAGCAACGAGCGCGAAGTCGGCGGCGAGCCGGTGGCCGACATTACCGCGCGGTATTCGGCGCTGACAGGTATCGAAGTTCCGCCCAATGTTGCGCCGAGTATGATCGACGAATTTCCGGTGTTTTTCGTGGCCGCCAGCATGGCTTCGGGCCGCACGGTGACGAACGGATTGGAGGAGCTGCGCGTTAAGGAAAGCGACCGGCTGGCGTTGATGGCGGCGGGGCTTACCGCGATTGGCGCCAAGGCAACCGAAACCGAAGACGGCCTGATTATCGACGGCAGCGGCGGGGAACCGTTGGAAGGCGGCGCAACAATCATCAGCGCGCTCGACCACCGTATCGCGATGAGCTTTGCGGTTGCGGGGCAAAATTGCGCGCGCGCCGTAACAGTCGATGATATGTCCCCCATTGCGACGAGCTTCCCCGGTTTTGAGGCGATGTTGGAAGATTTAGGAGCAGAAAAATGTCCGATTATTTAAGTTCTTTTGCCGCCGACCTTATCGGCTTTGCCGGCAGCTTTTTTATCGTTGCCGCTTTTGCTTATAGCAATGTTACCACGCGGATGAATGCGCTGTTATTCAACTGGCTCAACCTGATCGGAGCAGCGTTGCTGACCGTATCGTTGACGGTCAATTTCAATCTACCAACCTTGGTGCTCGAAATAGTCTGGATG
>JAKFUU010000029.1 GCA_021732525.1 Sphingomonadaceae bacterium
GTACATCAACGGGTTCTATAACCCACGAAGACGCCACTCATATCTGGGCGGCATAAGCCCCTTGGCTTTCGAAGCTAAGGTGGCATAATGATAGACAGGTGGCCGGAACCAAACCGGTGCAAGTCCAACCCTTGCAAGGCGCGAAGCAAGACGGACGTCCTGCGCCCGGGCCTGTGGGCAAGCGGGCGTCCGGCCATGAGCGACGCAAGAGTGCCAGCGGGTCAGAACAAAGGCACCGCTCTCTGGTCCGCATTCATGCGGCCAGTGTGCGACGAAAGAAATCCTGCTCATTATTCGTATCGGGGCGTTGCGGGGTGTCCCCGCAGAGGTAGGTAACACGAAGACTCTCAGGCTTCGCGCAGGGAGGAGACTTCCTCCCCCAAAAACTTTAGCTGAAGTTTACCGTTCTAATTACCGTTCTAGTTCGACTTTCTAGAACGGTGGGAAATGCAGGGTTGATAATTTATTGATGCATTTCAGCGTCTTATATGGTGCCGGCTACAAGATTCGAACTCGTGACCCTCTGATTACAAATCAGATGCTCTACCAACTGAGCTAAGCCGGCGCTGTGATTGCGTGATCTTTACGCATCGGAAGCGCCCATAGCCTTAAATTACCCCAAAGGTCCAGCCCTCTGTTGCGGCAATTTGCGAATTTAGGTTTGCAGGGACCCAAATGGCCGGATTTCCAGCCATGTTTCGCATCCACGCCGCCGTAATCAATGCATCGGTGCTATGATCGTCATAATGCGCCAGCAGCTCAGGTGTGTCGTAGCCGAGCGCTGCGAGTGCCATCTCCAACGCAATGCGGCTGCGAATTTTGCTCCGTCCGGCGGGCAGGCCAGCGGCGCGCGCGGCCATGCTGGTGTATATTTCGATCACCATCGGGCCGGTATCGGGGACCGGATCAAACGGCCAAATAGGTATGCGGCCATTCAGCTGGTGTAATATCCGCATGCCGGTGAGTGAGCCTTTGCCGACTTGACCCGCACCGACCAGGTTGAAACTGCTCCAGCTATTGGCTTGCCGGGTGGTGCGTTGATGATGTTCGACGCGCCGCAAGCGGCCGATACTGCCTTCAAAAAGATCGCCAATATTGCCTTTGGCATGGCGAAAATGGCGGCGGCCCTGCGGATGTTTCAAAAAGCCGGATGCGCCAAGATGCGGGTCATCGGCGCATAGGCCATCGACCAATGCCCATAGGCTGCGGGCATTGGGCGGGCTATCGTTCCATTCCGGGAAATAGCCGCCCTTATCCTCATATGGAAAAGCAAATGACATATCCATGCCGATCAAAATATCGCTTTGAGTATCGGCGTGATCCTCCAGCCAACCGGAGATGTCCGCCCGTGACCAGTGCGGGTCGGGCGTGATCAATGCAGGCGGTCCTTCAACGCCAATTTGGGCCACAGCGATACCGGGCGGACGGGCAAGCGCGGCGCCGGACCAATCGATACATGCAAAGGATGAAAAGCCGCGCATAGGATGATTCCGCCGGGGTTTATCGGCCGCTCGCCTGCTTTTTCCTTACGGTCGAGCCGCCGCCGCAACCATGGCGCGGGTGAAGGCTTCAATGTCAAATTGATTGCCCGTGCTGTCATAACCGCGCCGGACGATAATCATATCCCTCGATGGGATGATCACCAGATATTGGCCGCGATTACCAAAGGCGGCGAATGTATCGGCGGGAATGCCATCCGATTTATTCATCAACCAAAATGTCGCGCCATAGCCGAAGGCGCCAAAGGGCTGCGGCCCCGATGGTGTGCTGACAAATTCCCGCCAATTTTCGGGCAGTAGCCGTTCACCATTCCATGTTCCGTTGTTCAAATAGAGCATGCCCATCCGCGCCAGGTCGCGCGGGGTTGTCCAAACCTGGCTCGACAGGATATAATCGCCTTTATGATCGGTTTCGGCAAAAGTTCGCGTCATGCCGAGCTTGTCAAACAAATGATGCGGATGAATATCGGGCGCAGCGTTGCGTATCGCTAACGTGGCGAGCAATATGTCGTTATTGGCATAGCGAAAATGCGTGCCCGGTGCGCGCAGCAAAAGCCCGGTGGCGGCATGTTGCCTGACCGGCGCACCGCCCAGGTAAATATGATCGCTGCGGTTGCCCGCATAATCGGAATGCAGCCCGCTTGCCATCCGCAGCAAATTTTCCAGCATAATTTTGCTGCGCGGGTCGATTGGAGCCAAGCCTTCTAAACCGGGAATATCGAGCGCCAGGCTGGATTGTTGGCGGACAAAACCGGCATAGGTGCCGGTAATCGATTTGGCGACCGACCATGTCCGCTGGCCGGTGTGCAGATTATGACCGAGCGCATAATCTTCGGCGATAATCTGCCCGCCGCGAACCACCAAGGCCGCGCTGCTTTTGCCGCCAAACTTCCCGTTGGTCAGGATGTCGGCGATCAGCTTTTTGGCTGCGGCGCTGCCCGGCGCTTTATCATTGCTGCTGCCTGCATCACCCATCGGCCATTTTTTTGTATCCAGACTTCCCGGTGCCAAGCGGTCGTAAAGGGCGGACGGTAATCCATACGAAATAATGTCATTATCCGTTGGCTTTTTCGGCGTGTGCGGCGTCCATCCGATTGGCATTGCGGTGCATCCGGTCGTGCGGCCATGGATCGCGGCGCGCGGCGGGGTATTTTCCGCATAGGCCACCGTTACGCGCTTTGCCGTCTGGTCGATCTTTGCGGGGAGCGTAGGAACAATATCGGCGATTTCTGGATATATTCCGGTCAGCTCATCCCGCTCAATTTGCTCGGCCGTTTTGCCGCCGTTGAATAATCCACTGCACAGAAATTGCGCCTTATACCCCGCTGCATAAGCGCGCCGCAGCAGCGCATCATTCGATTGCGCCGCCGCCGAACCGCCAAGCGACAAAGCCAGCAGCATTACGGCATATTTGCCCAAAAATCCCGGCTTCAAACTATGATCGTTCCTCACGCAACTTCTCCCAATAAGCCAGTCGCTCGCGCAATTTCGCTTCGAAACCGCGTTCGACCGGGTGATAATATTTTTGCGGTGTCATGATGTCAGGCCAATAATTATCGCCGGAAAATCCATCCGCATGATCATGATCATAAGCATAGCCCTGGCCGTAGCCCAGATCTTTCATCAGCTTCGTCGGCGCGTTGAGGATATTGGCGGGGGGAATCAAGCTGCCGGTTTCCTTGGCCGCTTTCCATGCCGATTTTTGCGCCGCATAGACCGCATTTGATTTGGGCGCGGTGGCGAGGTAGAGACAGGCTTGCGCAATCGCCAACTCGCCTTCGGGGCTGCCCAAAAATTCATAAGCATCTTTAGCCGCAAGGCATTGCTGCAAGGCTTGCGGATCGGCAAGGCCGATATCTTCGCTGGCAAAGCGCGTGATCCGGCGCAACACATAAAGCGGTTGTTCGCCCGCCACCATCATCCGCGCGAGCCAATAGAGCGCGGCTTGCGGATCGCTGCCACGCATCGATTTATGCAGCGCACTAATCAGGTTATAATGCCCGTCCGCGCCCTTGTCATATACAGGCATGCGGCGGTGGAGCAATGCGGCCATCGCCGGCGGATCGAGCGGGTTTTCGATATCAATGCTGAATAATATTTCGGCCTGATTAAGCAGAAAACGGCCATCGCCATCCGCGCTGTTGATAAGGGCGATACGGGCTCCGCTGGTGACGGGCAGGGGCTTGGCTTCTGCGGCTTCGGCGCGCGCCAGTAATGCCGCCAATGCGGCCTCATCAAGCCGATTGAGCACTAAAACTTGCGCGCGCGACAGCAAAGCAGCGTTGAGTTCAAAGCTGGGATTTTCGGTGGTCGCCCCGATGAGTGTCACCACGCCGCGCTCGACAAAGGGCAGGAACCCATCCTGCTGCGCCTTGTTAAAACGGTGAATCTCATCGACGAATAGCAGCGTTTTTTTGCCCATCACGGCGATTTTTTCGGCCTCAGCAAAGACCTTCTTAAGATCAGCAACGCCTGAAAAAACGGCGCTAACCGCCATATAATGCATGTTAACGGCATCCGCCAACAACCGCGCAATAGTGGTTTTCTCGGTTCCGGGCGGCCCCCATAATATCACCGAGGAAAGCTTACCCGCCGTAATCATCCGGCCAATCGCGCCTTCGGGTCCCGTGATATGCTCCTGACCGATCACTTCGTGCAGCGCGGCGGGGCGTATCCGGTCGGCCAGCGGTGCGTCTGCGCGCGCGCGATCGCGCGGCGGCATTGGCATATCGGCGGCGAAAAGATCGGGCATAACCCTTGGTGTCTTGTTATTTGCCGCGTTGCAAGGCTTTCGGTGGGTGCGGTTGGTTTTATGCTGGGTCTGTGCTATCGTAATGGGATCTTGGGAAGGAGATTAATCATGACAGAAAAAACGCCTTGGTGGTTTTGGGTGATTGCCATTATCAGTTTGCTTTGGAATTTTGTTGGTGCGCTCGACTATACGATGACACATTTGCGCGTCGAATCCTATCTGGCGGCCTTTACCGAAGAGCAGAAAGCCTATTTTTTTGGCTATCCGGCCTGGGCGGTGGCTTGCTGGGCATTGGGCGTTTGGGGAAGCTTTGCCGGTTCCTTACTGCTTTTGCTGCGCAGCAAATGGGCGGTGCAGTCATTTGCCATCTCGGTGATTGGCCTGATCGGAGCGACGATCTATCAAATGACTGCGGATATCCCCAGCAGCCTAAACACGGCCTCCGCATGGGCATTTAGCGCGGTGATTTGGATTGCCACGCTCGGCCTGCTATGGTTTGCCATGCGGATGCGCGGGCGCAGCATTCTGCGCTAATTATCCGCGTGCATTATGTGATTGCGCGGCTTTTTGGCGGATCAGGCGCAGATAAATATCGGCGACCACCTGGTTGATTGCATCCCAGCTATAGCTCTGTGCCCGCCGCTCGCCTTCTTCGCCATGCGCTTGCCGGATGTCGAGATTCTCGCAATAATATTGCAATGCGTCGGCAAATTGGCTGGTCGCGCCCGGCGTGATCAAGCGGCCCGATTTCTTATCGGCAACCAGGCTCTGACTGCCTGTTGCCTTGGCCGCAACCACCGGCACGCCGCTCGCCATTGCCTCCAACGTGACATTGCCGAATGTTTCGGTAATCGATGGATTGAACAATATATCCATGCTGGCGGCGGCGCGGCCAAGGTCTTTACCCGCTTGAAAGCCAACGAAGGTGGCGCCGGGCAGCCGCGATTCGAACCAAGCCTTTGCCGGCCCTTCCCCGATCACCATCACTTTATGAGGAACCTTGCGGCGGCCAAGCTGATCGATCGTATCGGAGAATACATCAAGGCCTTTTTCGGCCACTATTCTCCCCAAAAAACCAATCACCGTCACATTATCCGCGATGCCATTCTGCCGCCGCCATGCCATATCCCGCTGTGCGCTTTGGAATATCGTCCGGTCCACGCCGCGCGACCAAATGTCGATGTCATAATTCATTCGCTGTTCGCGCAGCAGCTGCGCAAAGCTGTCCGACGGTGCAACCAGCGCATCGCATTTGCGATATAAATGACGAAGCCACGCCAGCATTATCGGTTCGATAAAGGCAAGGTTATAATATCGAAAATAGGTTTCAAAGCGGGTATGGACCGAACAGAGCACCGGCAGATTGCGTTTTTTTGCCCATTTGACGGCTTGGCGGGATACCCGGTCGGGTGCGGCGATATGGATGATGTTTGGGTTGAATGCCTCCAAATCGCGCTTCACTCGGCCCGTTAGCTGCAAAGGCAGTCGATATTCGGCGCGGCCGGGAATCGCCATCGATAGCACGCTGACCAAATCGCCCGTTGGTTCAAAGGCGGGCGGGTCAATTGTCGGCGAATAGACCCGGACCTGCGCGCCTTGCCGCAATAAATAGCCAACAAGGCGGTTCAACGCCTTATTTGCGCCGTCCGTTGTCATGTTATAATTGCCGCTAAATAGCGCAATGCGCAGGTCACTGGTTTGCATATCGCGCTTTTATCGGGCAGAAATAAAAAAGCCAATGGGAATGGCGCGACAGATCGCTTATGCAGCTTGCTATGATCGCAACCTTAATAGATAGCTTATTGATCGGCGGACCCAAACCCTTTCGCAGCGACGGCACGCAAAGCGCGATGGCGCGCGAAGCGACCGATGCGCCCGTGATGCTGCGGCAAAATGGCTTTGATGGTGATCAAGTGGCCGATCCGTCGGTGCATGGCGGGCCGGAAAAGGCGCTGCATCTTTATCCGCCCGAACATTATCCTTATTGGAATATAAAGCTCGATGGGCATAGCTTGCTTAAGCAAGCGGGCGCTTTTGGCGAGAATATCAGCGCCAGCGGAATGACCGAAGAGAAAGTGAAAATCGGTGATCGATTCAGCATGGGCGCGGCGGTGGTTGAAATTTGCCAGGGACGGCAGCCATGCTGGAAAATTGATCATCATTTTGGCGTTCACGGCCTTTCGCGCGAAGTGATCCGCACGGGCAAAGGCGGATTTTACTTTCGCATTATCGAAGAAGGAATAGTGCAGCGAGGCGATGTTATTCAGCAGATTGCGGCGGCGGATCATGAATGGACGGTGGCGCGCGTGTTCAAATTGCTGATTGCGGGCGGGCACCGCGCCGATGGCGCTCGCGCGGATTTGGCCAAGTTAGTCGAGCTGGAAACTTTATCCGCCGTCTGGCGCAACCGCGCAGCCGCTTTGCTATCGCAAGCCTTATCCTAGGCCACATACTCATAAAGGGGATTCCCTTTTGGACTGAAGTGTGATTCAGTGTTTCCACAACCGGAGACACGCCATGGCACGTTTTGATTTGAGCGATTTTGAGTGGGCGGTTATACAGCCGCTGCTACCGAATAAGCCACGCGGTGTGCCGC
>JAKFUU010000045.1 GCA_021732525.1 Sphingomonadaceae bacterium
TGACCTAGAGCGTGATGACCTTTCTGAACAATCTGGCGGGCAATAGTGATGCGCTATTTGCCCGCTATTTTCTTTACATCGGCGAGGAATTTACGGCCAATCCGCATGGAGATATCATTGGCGAGCAGCGCGTGCCAAACACCGCCGCCTTCGTGACGCAGGCCCATGATAAGATCGCGACGGATAATGTGGCTGCGGTGAATGCGCAAAAATTCTTCGGGATTTAACCGCCGTTCCAAGGTCGATATTGTCTGATGCAATAAATAGCTGCGCCCGCCGGTATAGAGCCGCATATAATCGCGCTCGGCCTCAATACGCTCAATATCAACCGCCGCAATGCGGATCAATTCGGACCGGTGGGAGACCCAAAATTCGCTGGCAAATTCGCCGTTATTTTCTCCGCTGATGACCGGCGGTTTTGGTGCGCCATTCGATAAAGCGCGCTGAACGGCACGCCGCAAACGTTCGGCCGACACCGGTTTGAGTACATAATCGGCGATATCAAGATCAAAGGCCTCGACCGCAAAATTATCATATGCGGTTACGAAAATAATCGCCGGTTTTTGTTCGAGCAAGGATAGCGCCCGCGCGGCGCTGATCCCGTCCATCTTTGGCATGCCAATGTCAAGAAACATCAAATCGGGGGTCAGCTCCTTCGCCAACCGAATGGCCGCTGCGCCGTCGCCCGCAGTTGCGACCAAATCGATCGCATCAATATCGGCGCATAATATTTGCAGCCGCTCGACGGCGAGCGGTTCATCGTCGACAATGATCGTGCGCAGCCGTCGTTCCATACTATCCTTCATGCCAAATCATGCGTTATCGCCGCAGATTCTAACGCCGGCGCAGGTAAAGAGATTGCGGCGATAAATCCGCCGCGTGGTTTGTTGAAGATATCGAGCCGCGCTTTGTCGCCATAGCGTGTTTCCAAACGGTCGCGAACATTGCGCAGGCCAATGCCGTTGCCATGAACCGCAGCTTCGCCGTTGTTCCCATTGTCGGGCAAATCGCCATCATCCTCGATAATGATCAGGGCATTCTTTTCATGCTGATGGGCCTTGATCGAAATGGTAACCGGGCGATTGGAGCGTGAAACGGCATATTTTATGGCATTTTCCACCAACGGCTGCAGGATCAACGCGGGCACGGGAAGGTCATTCAGTGCATCTGGAATCGCAATTTCCACGCGCAACCGTTCGGGATAACGGACCGCTTCAATATCGAGATATTTTTTTTGCAGCTCAACCTCTTCGGACAAGGTAACATCTTCAAGCGGGTCGCTCGACAGGCTGTTGCGGTAAAAGCTGGATAGATTTTGGATCATGGCTTCTGCGCGGTCATTTTGCCCTTTGATGACAAGGCTGGACAAGGAATTGAGTGTGTTGAACAGGAAATGCGGGTTCACTTGATAGCGCAGCGAACGCAGCTCGGCATCTTGCGCGGCCTGTGCATAGCGCGATGCCACGCGCTCGGCATCCCGCGCTTCGCGCGCATTGCCCATCGCCAAATAAAGCGAGGCCCAGGCGATAATAAAAAAATAGCGCGATATTGCGACTTCTGCCACTTGTTGAAACGGGGTGACGCCGATCAGCCGTTCAATTTCCTTTATCCGCCGCGAGATATCGGGATCGTCGAATAAGGCGACCGGATCGTTAAGAATATTAAAGACATAATAATTGATCCAGGCAAAGGCAAAGGCGATCGGAATGGCCGCCAAAAACGCCGCAGTAACCCGGTGGCTTAACGGTTTCCGGTCGAACAAACGCAAAAATAGATATAGCAATCCGGTGAGCACGATGCCGCTAATGGTAACAACAACCCGGCGGCTGGCTAGTTCCCCTTGGTCGGAAAAATCCATCACCATCGCACGCAGCGCGACGATCAATGCGTGAAAGATCCAAAAGCCCACGATGGTGAGAAACGCCATCTGATGGCTAACCAACGGCGTTGTTTTGACAGGCCTCATTTTCATAACCATGCCATAGCGGTTTTTTTTGGCAATGCCTTATCGTTTAATGGTCACGCGGCGCGTTCGTCGAGGCATGATCCGCCTTTGTCGAATAAGTGCGCCGCCGACAATTTTGCGCGCCTGTTTTTCAATCGATACGCCTAGAGTTTTTTCTACTTACGTGGAAGCTGCACCAGCCCACTCCCCCACCCGGCCACCCGTAGCATATCCTGACCGGGTGGGGGAGTGGGCTGGTGCCGTCAATATTTCAGTGTAACTGAAACAGACTCTAATCACCCGGACGTTTCGGGCCGACATCCTGCCAAGGTTGACCAAGATAAGGGCGCAGCATATCCTTTGCCTTCCAAAATAGTTCAATGCGCCGCTCCGCGATCCCTTTCATACTCAGGATGTCGCCGCCGGTCCAAGGATAAAAGGGATTGCGGCGGCAATAAGCCCATATTTCCATGCGCTTATTGCCTCCGGGCGATGGTGCCCTGGCATGAAAACCGCTGGTATCGGCAATGATCAACGTGTTTGCCGGCACCGCAAACGACCGCGGCGGCGGTAATCCCAGCTGCGCCAATTCCGCTGGATCAATGCGCATCGAACCCCGACTCGACAGAAAATCCAACCCCTCGGATGCCTGTATGCTCCGTTTTTGCTCCCAAGCCAGCCGCTCCTTCGTCAGAATATGCGATCCCGGCACATATATCAGCGGCCCTTCATCTTCGCCGACATCATGCAGAAAAAACCATGCTTTCATCGTGGGGTGAAATGTATCGGCGTGCATTTCGGTTTGCGGATCGGGTTCACCCTCTGCCGCTGTCTTCAAGATGGTTTGCACATAATAAAGTGGCTCGCTGGCATAGCTGGAAACATAATGCATCAGGCGGCGCCATTTTGGATCATCAATCAAATTACGCAAGCCCGGCACCAATTTGATATATTCGGCATTAATGGCAATACGGCGGGTAACCGTGTCACCCTGAACCATTTCACGCGCGGGCGCCGTGGTTGACAAAATCTGCGCGGATAAGGCCGCAAAATGATCTGTATCAAGATAACTGGGAATGAGGATAAAACCATTTTTTTGAAACTGCGCGCGATATGCCGCTGGCACATGGTGCTCCATCCTTTTTCGGCGCGACCAAGCCAACCGTTGGGCCAGGCGCATGCGCATGATATGCAGCCCCATTTGATTCAATCGCTTTGACCCGATGATGGGGTTATCCCGAAAGGATTTGGCCCCGGTAATCAGGCTGATTAGCCAGAAGGGATAAAGGTAGAGCTTTTTCAAAATCACTCGCCGCGCCTAGCAAAATTAAATTTTGATGCAATCGCCAAAATATTCATCGCGGGAAGAACGCCGCAGAATTATTGATAAAATTCAAACCATACGGAGGAGGAACGGGCAAATTTGGATAAATAGGAGAGCCATAAGAACGGCTTCGATCTAGCCCGATAGGCAAAAAATTGATAGACTCTGGTCGTCATGGCCACTATCTGCGGCGCCACAAATGAGAGTAGCAATGACAAGAATTTTCAAAAAGATTAATGGTTTGATGGTGATGACCGTCATAATTCCAACCGTCATTGCCTGCCTTTATTTCGGAATATTTGCTAGCGACGTTTATATTTCCGAGTCGCGCTTTGTGGTGCGCAGCCCCGATAAACCGGCCAGCAGCGGCATTGGCGTGATCCTGAAAAGCGCGGGCTTTTCCAACGCGGGCGACGAAATTTATGTGGTGCAAAATTATGTTAAATCGCGCGATGCCCTTAAAACATTAAATGATAAAGATTTTATTCAACGTGCCTATGGCTCGCAAAGCGTTTCGGTCTTCGACCGTTTCGATCCGCTTGGTTGGGATGGAAGTTTTGAGGATCTGTATAAATATTATCAGGGCAAGGTGGATGTGCAGCATGAATCGGTTTCCTCAACCACGACGATGACCGTCCGGGCCTATGACCCCGAAAATGCCCGCAAAATCAATCTTTTGCTGCTCCAACAAGCCGAAGAATTGGTGAACCGGCTGAATGAGCGCGGCCGCAGAGATTTGATTGAATATGCGCTGCGCGAAGTGGAAGAGGCAAAAGATGCCTCTCGCCGCGCGGGTTCCGCGCTTGCCAGCTACCGAAATCAAGAAGGCGTAGTCGACCCCGAACAGCAAGCAACGGCGCAATTGCAGATGATCTCCAAATTGCAAGATGAGTTGATCAACACCGAAACGCAGCTTTTGCAATTGCGGACATTCACCCCGCAAAATCCGCAAATACCGGTGCTGCGAACGCGGGTTAAGGGGTTGAAGCAGGAGATTGACGAACAGCTTGGCCGGGTCGCCGGCAACCGCAAATCGCTGGCCGCCACCGCGCAGCAATTTCAGCGGCTGCAATTGGAAAGCCAGTTTGCCGACCGGCAACTTGCCGCGGCAATGACATCCTTGCAAGAGGCCCAAAATGAAGCGCGGCGCAAACAGGCCTATGTCGAACGGATCGTTTCGCCCAATATTCCGGACGAGGCAGTCGAACCGCGCCGGCTGCGCGGGATTCTATCGACGCTCATTCTTGGCTTAATTGCATGGGGAATATTAACCATGCTGCTGGCCGGTGTGCGGGAGCATAACGATTGATGGATACGCAAAATTTGCCTGTTGAGCGCGGATCGCTCATGAAAAGCTGGCAAGTGCAGCGCCGGGTGATTTTCGCGCTTTTAATGCGGGAAACCCTGACGAGATTTGGCAGACACAATATCGGTTTTTTGTGGTTGTTTGTCGAACCTATGATTTTTACTTTAGGTGTGACAACGCTGTGGACGTTGACACAGGCGCTTCATGGCTCCAATCTTCCGATTGCGGTTTTTGCGGTCACCGGCTATTCCAGCGTTCTGCTCTGGCGGAATATGCCATCACGTCTTATTGGCTCGATTGAGCCTAATCTGTCGCTAATGTATCACCGCAACGTCAAGGTTATCGACATTTTTTTAGCAAGGCTATTATTGGAATTTGCTGGAGCTACAACATCTTTCGCCGCACTCTCCATTTTCTTCGTAACTATTGGTTGGTTTGAGCCCCCCGAAGACATCTTGAAAGTCGTTGCCGGTTGGTTGATGCTGACTTGGTTTGGTTTTTCATTGGCGATATTGCTCGGTGCCTTACAGGAACTCTATGAGTTTGTTGAAAAACTTTGGCATCCGGCCTCTTATCTTTTGTTCCCACTTTCGGGTGCAGCATTTTTGGTGGAGGCGTTGCCTGATTCCGCGCAAAAGGTGCTACTAATCCTGCCCATGGTCCATGGAGTGGAATTTGTACGCGACGGCTATTTTGGATCACAGTTTAATGCGGTCTACGATCTGCCTTACATGGCGGCGGTGTGTGCAATAATGTCGCTTCTTGGTTTGTCGATACTGCGGAAGATCAGCCGTGCGGTCTCACCTCAATGATCAGGCTTGAAAATGTACGTAAAGATTATAGCACGCGAAATGGTCCTGTTTCGGTTCTTAAGTCTATCGATTTAACGGTCAATCCCAGCGAACGCGTTGGCATTTTGGGTCGAAATGGCGCTGGAAAATCGACCGTTATTCGCTTGATTAGCGGCGCTGAGCAACCAACATCGGGTAGTATTACGCGAACAATGTCGGTTTCATGGCCTTTGGCGTTTGGTGGCGCTTTCCAATCGGGATTAACGGGCCTAGACAATTTACGTTTTATCTGTCGGATTTATGGGACTGACCCAGCAGATAAAGAAGATTTTGTTCAGGAATTTTCTGAGCTGGGCACATACCTGCGTGAACCAGTCAAAAACTATTCTGCAGGTATGAGAGGAAGGCTAGCCTTTGCAATATCGATGGTTGTGGAGTTTGATTGTTTCTTAATAGATGAGATCGTGGCTGTTGGCGATGCCAAATTCCATGAAAAGTGCCAAGAAGAGCTTTTTGTTAAACGAGCAGAACGCGCAATGATAATCGTGTCTCATGATGCTCACTATATTCGCGATCATTGCGACCGCGCGGTAGTGTTATCAGCCGGATCGATGCATCATTTTGATAATATCAACGATTCATATGATTTTTACACGGAACACAGGCTGTAACAAGGTAAGGTAACCTATGAGCAAAATTGAAGCGCCGAGCAAAGCCAGTCGGACAAAAGTATCTGCCGAGGCAAAGGCGCAAGGAATTTTGGTCCTCGGTATGCACCGCAGTGGCACAAGCGCCTGCACACGTGTGCTCAATCTGATGGGTTGCGCTCTACCGGATGATCTAATGGCGGCCGCTGATAGTAATGAAACCGGTCATTGGGAATCTAATGATGTCGTCGCACTCAATGATGAGATGCTTTTAACTGCTGGCTCAAGTTGGCAGGATTGGGGGCCGGTAAACGCTGATTGGCGCGAATCCGGAATTCGCAATTCAATGCTCGCAAAAGCAACAGTATTGATAAAGACTCATGCAGCGCTTGGCCCACTGTTCGCGGTTAAAGATCCGCGGATGTGCCGGCTTGCCGATGTGTGGGTTGATGCAATGGCAGCCGCCGCGGTCGAACCATGCATCATCATTATGTTGCGGAATCCCGCTGAGGTAAAGGAATCATTGGAAAGTCGCGATCTTACGGCGCCAGA
>JAKFUU010000056.1 GCA_021732525.1 Sphingomonadaceae bacterium
CGTGCCATTGACGATGGCGAGGCTGCGCGGCGCGCCGCCGAGCAATATCTGCTCGGTCAGCGCACGGTGGACGGGGACGTAATAGCCCGCAATCGCGGCGGAAGGATCGTGCGCGGTGTTCATCAGACCATCGCCCCGCCGCCGAACGAGAAGAAGGACAGGAAGAAGGAACTGGCGGCAAAAGCAATCGACAGGCCAAAAACGATCTGGATCATCCGTTTTCCGCCGCCATTGGTGTCGCCGAATGCCAAGGTCAGCCCCGTCACGATGATGATGATCACCGCGATGATCTTGGCGACCGGGCCTTGGATCGATTCAAGGATCAATTGCAGCGGTGCTTCCCACGGCATCGATGATCCTGCGGCATAGGCAGGGGTCGCCAGTGTGAGGGCGACGATGCCCGACAAGCAAAGCGTGCCAATGTTGCGGCGGGCACGGGTAAAATTGTGGATCATGCAAAGTCTCCTTCGGGGGCAAGTGGATTGTCAGAAATGATGGGCGTGATTTGGTAATCGCCGGTGGTCCCGAGCCCTTCGACTCGGGCGAGTTCGGCGAGGCGGCGGCCGCTGCCGTCGCGCACGAGCACGGCGATGATGTTGATGGTCTCGGCGATCAGGGCACGCGGCACGGTGACGACCGCCTCCTGGATGAGCTGCTCCATCCGCCGCAATGTGCCGATGGCTGAGCCTGCGTGGATCGTGCCGACGCCACCGGGATGGCCGGTGCCCCAGGCTTTGAGTAGATCGAGCGCTTCGGCACCGCGAACCTCGCCGATCGGGATACGGTCTGGGCGCAGGCGCAAAGCGGAGCGGACAAGGTCGGAAAGCGTCGCAACGCCGTCTTTGGTGCGCAGCGCCACCAAATTGGGCGAAGTGCATTGCAGTTCGCGCGTGTCTTCGATCAATACGACGCGGTCGCTGGTTTTGGCGATTTCTGCGAGCAGCGCATTGGTGAGCGTGGTCTTGCCGGTGGATGTGCCGCCCGCGACCAGGATATTCTGGCGGGTTGCAACAGCCGTGCGCAATATGGCGGCCTGGCTCGCCGACATGATCCCGGCACGGACGTAATCGGCGAGCGTGAACACTGCGACGGCGGGCTTGCGGATCGCAAAGCTCGGGGCCGCAACGACCGGCGGGATCAGCCCTTCAAACCGCTCGCCCGTTTCCGGCAATTCTGCGGACACACGCGGAGAGGTGGAATGGATCTCGGTGCCAACATGGTGGGCAACCAGCCGGATGATGCGCTCGCCGTCAGCGGCGGACATTATGTCGCCGGTATCAGCCAAGCCTTCGCCGAGCCGGTCGATCCAGAGCCGCCCGTCTGGATTGAGCATTACCTCGATGATGGCGGGGTCTTCGAGCCAGGTTGCAATCGCTGGCCCAAGGGCCGTGCGCAGCATCCGCGCACCGCGCGATGCTGCTTCAGACCTGATCGGGACAACGCTCATATTCAGCCTCATATTTGGCTCAGGCAGCGGAGGTCTGAGCAACGAGGCTGAGTAAGAGACGCAGGAAATAGCGAACTGCAACAGCTATTTGTGTTCGTCGTAGTGTAGCGCAGAAAGACAGGGAAACGGCGGTTTTGCTGTTCGCCGATCAGGACGAGACTGCTACAGCATCAGCTTCGTGACAAACAGCTGGAGAGAGTCGTGAGCTATGTGCCATTCCAAAATGCCGACATAATCTGCGGCCGCTTCATTGCACTACTGGAAAAGCATGGCATTCACTCACCAATAGGCTCCGCCTTGGAAGATGAGCTTCTTTCCTTACCGAAACTGCTCGAAATTGTAAAAAATCCGAGCATTGCGAGCGGAAAGGACGAAGCGGCAATTTTAAGGTCGGCGGCAGGAATCCATGACCTTGCAGCAAAAGTCCTATCGATTGAGTGTCTTGCGGAATTTTCAGAATTTTTGCCGCATCTTAAGCTGATTGGGGAAAATAAGATTCCGACAGCGTCTCTCATACAGAACGCGCAAAGCGCGAGTTCCGACGACACCTCTCGGAAAATCGCCGAACTCTATCTCGGATGTTTGGCGGCCCATGTTGGCGATCAAGTCCGCCTAGATTCACCCACTGCTGCAAAAGGCGACAACCCGGACGTCATTTTTCGAGCGACTCCTTGCGATGGTACTGCTCCGCGAAAATGGGCGCTCGCGATCAAGACTATATCCTCGACACAGGGACAGACTATTTTTGACCGTATTGCGGAAGGCGCGAAACAGATTGACCGTCCTGAGTGCAAAGCCGACGTGGGGATGGTTGTGATCAACGCAAAAAGCGCGTTGAAACACAACGCGCTTTGGGATGCCAATTTTCAATCTCTTCAAGAAGCCATTGACGCGCTAAAAGCTCAACTTTGTGATCTTATCGCGGCAGCGGAGAAAGACAGAGAGCAATCCGAATGGGATCAATTGTTTACGGGAAAAGTGGTAAGACCGATTCTCTTTATGGGCCAAACTTTGGTTCACTTGGCGACCTCTGCTGGAGACAAAACGCCTACTAGCGTCAAGATGCTTGCACCATACGACGCCAACGGATTGGTGGATCCACAGGCCCATGGCCTAAGCTACATGATGACCCATTTCATGCAAACCGTCCTTCTTGGAAATCCGGGTGGAGAGGGGTATTTGCCAAGTTAAAGACCTCTATATGACTTGACCCGGATTATCTTCGGCAATTTCCTGCCGCACCTTTGGTCCTTTCGCGAGACGGCGACCAAGGGCTGCCATAAAGGCGTCGTAGCGATCCCCGCCTTGTTTGCGCAAAAGCGCACGTTCTGTCTCGGGTGGTGGCGGCGCGTTCGATAACCAGAAGCGGACGAACATCGCGATCATTTCGACACCGATACCGACATCACGCTCAAGGCGGTTCATACGCCGGTCGAGCTGATCGATGCGCTTGGTGATTGCCGCTTCACGGGCTTCATCGGCATCGGGCGACAAGAATGACGCAATCGCGGCCTCTGCGATAAGGGACCGCGGGCGTTCACGCCGATCCGCATAGGATGCGAGTGTTTCCATCAATTCCGGATCTAGATAGACGGAAAGCCTGACTTTCACGGACATCGCTAAATCTCCAATCCGTCGTCGGGATCAAGTGAAGCTCGCCTAGCATTCATGCCCTGTTCGCGCGCGATATTGGCGATGCGGGCAGCGTCTGCGGCGGGATCAGCTTCGTCGGGGTCAAATTCGTTGATGGGTGCAGGCGGCAATGGCGGCGCAATATCGACATGCGGTTCGATCATCGGCTCACGGCGCAAATCGGCATTGGTGGCATCATCATCTTTCGCTTTGCCTTTATCAGCCTTACCGGGCTTTTTCTTATTGGCCTTTTTGGGCGGTTCGGCACTCTCGGTGGGTAAAACCACAATGGCAGTGGCGATGGGCAGTAGATGGCTCCAGTCATTGGGCTGCTGCGCGTCATCGCTTGGCACAATCTGTGGTGCTGGCAGCAAACGCTGGGTTAAGCGCCGATCTTCATAATAGCGCGCTTTCCTCGCCCGGACCGGATGCACGCCTGCAACCATCACAATCTCATCTTCGGGCGGGAGCTGCATGATTTCGCCAGGGGTGAGGAGCGGCCGTGCGGTTTCTGAGCGCGATACCATCAAATGCCCGAGCCAGGGCGAAAGCCTATGCCCGGCGTAATTCTTCATCGCGCGCATTTCAGTTGCAGTGCCGAGTGCATCAGACACCCGCTTGGCAGTGCGTTCGTCATTGGTCGCAAAGCTCACCCGGACATGGCAGTTATCGAGGATCGAGTTGTTCTGTCCGTAAGCCTTCTCGATCTGGTTGAGCGACTGGGCAATCAGAAATGCCTTGATCCCGTATCCAGCCATGAACGCGAGTGCGCTCTCGAAAAAATCTAGGCGGCCAAGTGCCGGAAATTCATCCAGCATCAACAGCAGCCGTTGGCGGCCATGCCGCGCCTGCAAATCTTCAGTGAGCCTGCGCCCGATCTGGTTGAGCACGAGCCGGATCAGCGGCTTGGTGCGGCTGATGTCAGAGGGCGGCACGACCAGATAGAGCGTGACGGGCTGTATCCCGTCAACCAGATCGGCAATCCGCCAATCGCACGCCCTAGTCATTTGCGCTACCACCGGATCGCGGTAGAGGCCCAGAAACGACATGGCCGTGGACAACACTCCCGAGCGTTCATTGGCGGACTTGTTGAGCAACTCGCGCGCGGCGAACGCAACGACAGGATGGACACCGGCCTCTCCCAGATGCGGCGTTGTCATCATCGCGTGGAGCGTGGTTTCTATCGGTTGTTTGGGGTCGGACAGAAATGCTCCGACCCCGGCGAGCGTCTTGTCTTTGCCAGCATAAAGCACATGAAGGATCGCACCGACCAACAGGGCATGGCTGGTCTTCTCCCAGTGGTTGCGTTTTTCCAGACTGCCTTCGGGATCGACGAGCACATCGGCGACATTCTGGACATCGCGGACTTCCCACTCGCCTTTGCGGATTTCCAGCAGCGGATTATAAGCAGCAGACGCCGCGTTGGTTGGATCGAACAGCAATACTCTGCCAAAGCTGCCGCGAAATCCAGCGGTCAGCTCCCAATTCTCGCCCTTGATGTCGTGGACGATACAGCTTCCGGGCCAAGTCAGGAGCGTTGGCACGACCAGCCCCACGCCTTTGCCCGAACGTGTTGGCGCATAACAAAGCACATGCTCTGGCCCATCATGGCGCAGATACTGTTTGCCCAGCTTGCCCAACATCACGCCGTCTTCGCCCAGCAGGCCTTCGGCCTTCACCTCGCGCTGCGTTGCCCAGCGCGCAGAGCCATAGGTTTCGGCATTTTTGATTTCACGCGCCCGCCAGACCGACATGCCCATTGCGGCGGTAATGGCAACGCCCACGCCCGAAATAGCGATATACGCACCGCGATCGAAAATGCCTGGTGCGTAAGCATCAAAGGAGAACCACCACCAGAAAAAGGAATAAGGCGGATAGATCGGCCAAGGCCCAAGCATGATCCAATGCGGCCCCAACTCAGGCTGATAGCCCAAAGCCGCTGCGGTCCACTGGGTCGCAGACCAAATGCCGGCCAGAACGGCGGAGAAGACAACCAAGACCTGGACCCATAATATCCGCGTTGCGTGCATGATCGCTCTCCAAATCCCGAGGGATCGGAGCAGGAAGCGGCGAAGTTCAAGCGCTAATTGTCAGGGAGAAACTCTGGCGTAGAAAGACAGGGAATGGCGTAGGGCACTTGGGTTTTTATAATGGTAATCTGCGTTGGCTTTACCCAAAACTTCACTCATCATCCGTAAATTCGCCGTCCAGCCCTTCAAATGCAAAGTCTTTCAAGAACGCGCCATTCCAGAGGATGTCGCGTTCACCGGCGTTTAGATCCGCCTCATCGCAAACACTGTCCCAATGGGCTTTGATCGCAGCAATCTGCTGGGTGATAATCTGTTTAGCCTCGGCGGCTGACAGCAGAAAATTGGGTGCCGCTTGTAAGCAGCTGGTCAACTGGCTCGCATTACGATTGCCGTGGATCAACATTGCCTGGCTGGCTTGACCGCCGGTGCGTAATTGCGGGCAGACATCATAGGCCGGGGTTAGGGTCAACTTCTGCCCATCCCAGAATGCGGCATGATTGCGGGCATGGTCATCGGTATTGCCGCACAGGATGTTGAATATGAGCCGACCAAAAAGCTCGTGCAAGCTGGCTTTGGGGTCGGTGAAGCGGTGGCGTATGATTTCGGCAAGCTGCTCATAACTTGCATAGCGCGCCATCATTTCGTCAAGTTCGAGGATGGTCAGCGCGGACACAAGCGCGCGGCGATGCCAAAATTCTCCAACCTGAACGCGGTCAAAGCGCTCAACCAGAAAGACATCCTTGCCCAGCGCTCGCTCCAACTGGACCGGCGCGACTTTGAGACCAGCCAGACTGGCGAGCTGCATCGCAACGAATTCCGCTTTGACGACATTGTGGAGATCACCACTCGCCGAAAATTTAGCGATATACTTGCGGTCGTCGGCATCGATCAGCACTTTCGGCCGCGCACCGCCCAGCGACGTTCCGTGTTGCAACGCCTGATCTAGCGCTGGGTCGAGGGGAAGGCTCTGCTCCACGCGCTCTGCCGCTGTCATCAAATCGGCGAGCGATGCTGTTTGCCGCGCACGCGGCACATAATCGCTTGCCGACTTTTGGAAATCGAGCGCACCAATCCGGTCAGACCCAGATTCAAGCAAATAGGTCAGCTCATCAAGCTCAATCGCGCCTGCTAACGCACCTTTAGTGCCGAGCGTCCGGTTGATAATAACGCGGCGGCCCCATGCGTCGGGCGAGGCATCGCGGATAGCACCGGGCATCGTCAGGCCAGGCAGCAAAGGCAGCGTCCCGGTCTCCAGCGGCAGTTCAGGCGCATAAGGCGCGATAGCATCGGCGCGCTCAAGATAGCTGCGACCATAGTTGAAGACGATGTTCGCGCCGTCGCGGCTTAGCCTGCCCGCAACCACTGGCTCAGCGGCGCCCGGTAACCAGATCCAGACATAGGCTTCCTCGTAACGGGTTTCAGAAGTCATCCTTCACCGCCTTGCT
>JAKFUU010000058.1 GCA_021732525.1 Sphingomonadaceae bacterium
AGCGATCAGCAGGCATTACCGGCAGGGGCAGAGGATGCTTATTACCGCGGGCTGGAAATACCCACTCTGCCGCCCAACCGCCTGCTGGCCGATCGTAGCGAGCTGTTGCAAGTAAAAGGGGTAACAGCGCAAATTTATAACCGGATAAAATCATGGATTTGTGCCAATCCGGCCGCCGGACCAACGCAGATTAATGCGAATACTTTGTCGCCCGATCAATCGATTTTGCTGGCGATGTTGTTTGACGAAAAATTGCCCATTGCCGAGGCCAAGGCAATCCTCGCCAGGCGGCCAATTGATGGCTATGGCAGTTTGGTCCGATTCTGGAGCGATCCACGCCTTGCCGCAATTAAACCGCCCGAAGCAATACAGGAACAAGTTCAGTTGAAGAGCAAATTTTTCTCATTACAGCTCAAAATCTTGGCCGAAGATGTGGAGTTTGAAAGCACGGCGTTGATTGACGCGCGAAAACCCGCACCCTTTGTCCTGCTGCGCAGTTGGGGTGAAGCTCAGTGAGTTTGGAGAATGGCTTGATCGTGTTTTTGCCGACCTCCTCGCGTGCATCCGTTGCGCTGCCTTGGTGGTCGGTGCGGGACGGTGCCATTGCTGCGCATGGCTGGCTGGATGGGCATAAGCAGGATTCGGCTTTGCCAATGGCGGGGCCCAATGACCGGATTATGGCGCTGATTTCTGCCGATCGAATGCTGGTCCGCTGGGCCGACATGGGCGATCTTCCCGCGCCGCAAGCGGAAGCAGCCGCAAGCTTGAAAATAGCGGGAGAATCGCTGGACAAAGCGGATGGTTTGCATGTTGTCGCGGCGCATAACCCGGACGGCCAAGTGCTGGTATGCAGCCTGTCAAAAGCCGATTTGCAATATGGGCTGGATAGGCTGGGTGAATATGGGCTGGACCCCGATATTATCTTGCCCGCCGCGTTGGCGGTTACTCCGGCGGAAGCGGGGGTTGTGCGGGCCGATATGGGGGACGGTGCGCCGATCCTGCGCGGGGAGAAATTGGCCGTTGTTGATGAACCCAGCTTGCGTGCTGCGTTGGCGGGGCAAGCGGAGATTGCCGAAATTGGCGATGACGCGATGAAAGATCAACTTCGCAAAGCTTTTGCCAATCCGCCGATTAATTTGCGCCGCGCCGCCTTTTCCAAACGGCGCAGTGGCCGCCGGATTTCGCCGCAGCAATGGCGGATATTGGGAATGATGCTATTAGGGGGCTTGTTATTGAGCCTGATGCTGGGGCTTGCCACTTATTGGCAATATCATCGTGCAGCGGCGCGCGAAGATGCGCGCATGTTGGCGGCGGTCCGCAAAATCGCGCCGCAAGCGGCCAGCGCGGAGGCGGCCGAAGCTGCGCTGAACCGCGCGCTGGGGCAGAAAGGGCAGGCGGTTCGTTCCTTCACGGCGCTTGCATCGGCGCTGTTCGCAGAATTGCAAAATGAGCGCGAAACGGCGCTGCGCGATATGCGCTATAACCGCGATGGTACCTTGGCAATTAACTTGGCCGCGCCGACCGCCGATCCGATCAACCGCGTGCTTTTGGCATTGCAGGCGCAAGGTTATAAGGTAACCGCTACCTCGCGTCAGGATACCAGCGGGCTGACCATCGCCGAAATTACCATGAGGGTACCATGATGAGCGCGCTGCAACATTGGTTTGACGGGTTAAGCCTGCGGGAAAAGATCATGATCGCGGTTGCCGCTTTGTTGACGGGCATTGTCGCGATCATATTTTTGATCGCCTTGCCGTTGATCGGTGGAATCCAAGCCAAGCAGAAAATATATCTGGCGGCGTTGGAACGGCGGGCGCAGATCGAAGCGCGGATCGGCAATATCGCGGCGGCCGCGCCGGTGAGCGCCAATTTCCAAGGATCGTTGCAATCGCTAATTTCACAAAGCGCGGCGGAGGCAGGTTTTGCGCTCGATCGAGCGGATGCACCGGCACCGGATAGCGTTGATATTAGCATGGCACAAGCCAAGCCAAAGGCGTTGATGGCCTGGCTGAATGATTGGGAAACACAAGGTATTTTTGCAGAGCAGCTCGATATGAAAGCGGGCAATGATGGCACCGTATCAGTTACTGCATTGCTGAAACGGAGCGGGCCATGATCGCATTTTTCCGCCGAAATCGCGGAAGCAGCTTGTTGCTGATCGCCGCTTCGTTGATTATTTTTCTGGTTTTCATGCCGCTTTCGGTTGTCATCAATGCCGCGATACCAAAAACCGCTTCGGTAACGGCAAAGGCGGTGAGCGGCAGTATATGGCGCGGCGTTGTTGCTGATCTAAAAATTGGGCCGTTGGCAATGGGCCGAGTGGAAACCGCGCTGAAGATTTTTCCGTTGTTTTTGGCGCGCACCGATTTTCATATTGATCGTTCAGCGGGCGAGGGTCAACCAAGTTTGACCGGAACAATGTCAAGCGGGTTGGGCAGCAGCGCGCTGCGAAATGTCACGGGGCAAATACCGCTCACGATGGTGGATGAACGCTTGCCGCTGTCACGGGTGGAGCTGCAAGATTTTTCGGCGCGGTTTGAATCGGGCCGTTGCCGGCAAGCGAGCGGCAGCGTGCGTTTGATGATGAAACCGGGCGGGCTTAGTAGCTTGGGTCTGGACAGCGGATTTTTGGGGCAGGCGCGATGCGACGGCAACGCCCTGCTGCTCCCATTGGTCAGCCAATCGGCGATGGAGCGCGCCGATATCCGTATTTCTCCCGGTGGCAGCTATACTATTACAATCAATATACAGAATCAAAACCCGCAATCGGCGCTGCTGCTGACGGCCTATGGATTTCAACCAATATCGGGCGGGCATCGGTTGATCGTTAAGAGACAATTTTGATCGGAACTTTGGCGTCGTTACCGCCGGTTTTTTTCATGCTGCTGGGCGGATTGCTGGGCGCGATTTTGGGTAGCTTCATTGGCGCGCTCTGCCTCCGTTGGCCGCGCGGCGTTTCGGTGGTGGGCGGCCGTTCTCATTGTGACGGTTGCGGAAAAATTTTGACCGCGTGGGAGCTTATCCCGCTGATCAGCTTTGTGATCCAGCGTGGCCGGTGCCGAACATGCGGCGCATTGGTGGACAAGACACAGCTGGCCGCCGAATTGGCGGGGGGCGCAATCGGTATAGGCGCCTTCGGCTTTCTGCCCTTGGTAACGGGCGCGGTATTGGCGATTATGAGCTGGATATTGCTACCGTTGATCTTGCTCGATTATCGGCATTATTGGTTGCCCGATCGGTTGATTATATCGCTTGCCGCCGCCGGACCGATATGCGGCCTTTTGCTGCGCTCTGATTATAATTTGATGGTGCAGCTTCTGGCGGCAGCGGCCGGATTTGCCGCATTCGAATTGCTGCGCCGCGGTTTTCGCCTGACGCGCGGGAAAGACGGTATGGGCGCGGGCGATCCGAAATTATTTGGCGCATTGGCGCTGTGGCTGCCGCCGCTGTCGCTGCCTTATTTGCTGCTGGGTGCGAGCATGCTTGGATTATTGCTATTTTCCATCCGGAATAAGAAGGCGGATGACAGCGAGCAAAGGATACCGTTGGGTAGCTGTCTGGGCATAACCGCTATCTTGATCTTTTTTGTTAACCAGCGCGGCGTCGGGTTTTGACCCTATCGCCTAAGATAGCTTTAGAGCCATCGGATTGGCACCAATTTTCGATAAAGTGATCGCTCGGGCCGGGTTTCCCAATGTGCCAGCCTTGGATTTTGTCACATCCCAACATCGCGAGCAATTCTAACGTTTCTGCATCCTCCACACCCTCTGCGACAACGGAGATTTGCAGTGCTTTTGCCAGTTCGATCGTCGATTGCACCATGATACGGCTGGCGGTATCCGCCGTCAACGAGCGAATGAAGCTTTGGTCGATCTTCACTTCATCGACGTCAAATTTTCTCAGATAGCTTAGCGTGGACTGACCAGTTCCATAATCGTCAATGGATAGCTGTGCACCCAAATTTTTCAATTGTTTCAAACTCCGCTCGGCTTGGTCAAGCGAGGATAATGCAGCGGTTTCCGTCAGTTCGATTGTAATCAAGGCGGGGTCGATTCCGCTATCGTTGATCATGTCGCTGGCCCGGTTTACAAATGTTGAATTGGTGAGGAGCGAAGCGGAAACATTGATCGCGCAGCTCATTTTTTCACCGAAAGCGTTCCATTTCGGCAGCTCTTCTAACGATTGTTGAAGGACAAATACAGTAAGCGCCTCCATCAGATTTTCTTGTTCCAAAATAGGGACAAAGACCGCCGGGCTAATTGCCCCTCGAACGGGATGTGACCAGCGGATCAAAGCCTCCGCGCCCACGACGCGATTGGCATGTGTGCTGTATTTTGGTTGATAAACAACAGAAATTTCGCCATTTTCCAAGGCTTCTTCAAATTGTGAGACGATCGATAGGGATATGTCTGTATTTTCGGCAAGGCCATCGTCATGCCAAGCAATGCGGGTGCCGGTTTCGCTGGCCTTTTTTGCGGCTAAGCCTGCTTTGCTGGATAATGTCGCGGGTTCCGCCATGTTGCCCGATGCCGCGCCGAAGCAAATAGTCGCACGAATAGGCCGGCCATTAATCAGCAAAGGCGCGTTGAACAGACTGCTGACCGCTTCCACCTGATGATTGATATCATCGGTCACATTGCTTTCAATTTTCCAACAAAATTGCTCGCGGCCAATCCGAAATAGCTGCGTTCCGCCTGTTGCGATCTCCAACCGGCTTGCGATCGCGCGCATGAAGTTGCCTGCGTCTGTTTCATCCAGCGTCGAGATAATGGCTTGGAAATTGGCTATTCCGGCAACAATGACGGTGCCATATTGGTCGGCTCGATTTTGAATTTGCCAAGATGCAAAGTTGGCAAGACCCGTGTCGCGATCCACCCGCCGTTCGACCGCTAATTTTTGTAAAATGCTGGCCACATATTGCGCCGATAGAAAGATAATCAGCATCAACAATGCCGGAAAGAGATCAAAATGAGCCAATTTTAATCGTTCCGCAAGCAGTGGAACCATAAGCAATGTTAATGCGGTCATTGCAATCATAGTCGATCCGGCTATTCCGCGACTTGTTCCATTGTGGATCCAAAAGATCAATGCGGCGACTATGATGAACAACATGGGCCAACCCCCAAAATTTGGCAGATCCATTTTAGCCAATAATGTTTCCGCGGCCATTGTTTGGATCAAGACCCCGGGGATGACGCCATAGCGGCTGGTGGCGTAGCGATCACCGATCTCAATCGCGGTTGCGCCGACAATCACTTTTTTCCCTTTCAAGGCATTTTTATCGAATTTTCCGCTAATAATATCTGCGAAGCTGTGCTTGGGAATGCTGGCGAGGCTGACCGATTGATCGATTTTAAACTCGACATCAAGAGGGCCGTTGCTATCGGCAAGCAACGCGGCAATTGAAGGACGCGGCGTGGCACCGGTGATGGTTCCATAAGGGTAACTATTCACTTGTCCATCGCCGTCCGGATGGACATTTACCGAACCCAAAAATGAATTTTTGCGCAAAATTTCGATCGGTAAGCTTTCTACCTCAACAGTCGAACCCTGGCTAGACTCTGCTTGACGAAATGTGGGCAAAACAACTTTGCCCCCGGCCCTGGCAATGGCGGCGGCAAATACGGTGTCTTCGCGCGGACCAGAATGAGAGGAAAAATCAACGTCAAATGTGATTTGATCGACACCTGCGGCGTTTAGCTGATCAATAAGTTGAGCATGGTAACGGCGCGGCCAGGGCCAACGTTGAAGTTTTTGTAGGGATTTTGCATCAATTTCGACCACATGGATGGTGCCACTTGCCGGCCTGCTATTGATCGAATCACGGATATTTTGGATTGCGCGTTCGACTGGATTCTGCGTGATGTAAATGGCAAATAACGCCGCAATCAAAAACGAAAAACCAAGCCGTAGATAAGCAAATTTTGGCTGCTTTCTTCGGACGGTCGCTTGATTGCTCTGATAAGGACGTTTGGAACGCAACTTTTCGCTTACTCCGCCAAATTTTCACTATTGGCTATAGGTGACCGGATTGAGTCACGCATAAACGAAAGATATTTATTGTTCACTAACGGCTATTGGAAGGAATAGCCGCCTCAAGTCAAAGTTTGACGGGTATGATTGCTATCGAATAACATGCGCGTCATCCGTCATCATCGCCTCCGCC
>JAKFUU010000062.1 GCA_021732525.1 Sphingomonadaceae bacterium
GCATATTCGGCAAGCTCTTCGATCTTGGCATGGTCATCGGTGCGGATCACAATCGCATCGACATAGCGCGACAGGACCCGCGCAGTATCCGCCACACTTTCGCCGCGCCCCAATTGCATCTGCCCCGCCGCCATAAAGATCGCGTCGCCGCCGAGTTGCCGCATGGCCATTTCAAACGATACCCTGGTGCGGGTTGAGTTTTTCTCGAATATCATACCCAGCACATGTCCGGCGAGCGGCGCATCGGCATCCACCTTACCCTTTGGCCAACCGATGCGCGCCGCTTTGCGGTCGAGCGCATCGCCGATCATCGCGGCGATCGCATCCCCGCCCGCATCGGACAGATTGAGGAAATGCCGGATCATGGTTCAGGCCGCTTTTGGCGCGGCAAAGCTTGCCGAACCCGCCGATAATTTTTCGATGAATACCGCAATTTCCTCCTCACCAATATTCAACGGGGGCAGAATGCGCAGCGTATTGTCACCCGCCGCCACGCTCAGCAATCCGTGATTGTCGCGCAAATGGCCGACAAAATCGCGCACGATGACCGCGTCTTTCATCCGCAGCCCCAAAATCAGGCCTTTGCCGCGGACAAAATCAAACATTTCGGGATAATTGCCGATAAATTGCTCCACCGCGCTGCGCAATTTCTCTCCGATGTTGCGGACATGTTCAAGAAACGCGTCATTGGCTACAATGTCCCAAACCGCATTGCCCGCCGCAATCGCCAGCGGATTGCCGCCATAGGTGCTGCCATGCGTGCCCAGCCCCATGCCGCGCGCCGCCTTTTCGGTGGCAAGGCATGCGCCAAAGGGAAAGCCGCCGCCAATGCCCTTGGCCGAGGCCATAATGTCGGGTTCGATGCGATAATGTTCATAGGCATAAAGCTTGCCCGAACGCGCCACCCCGCATTGCACTTCGTCGAGGATCAGCATGAGATCATGTTCGTCGGCCAGCGCGCGCAGGCCCTGCATAAAGGCGTCGGATGCGGGGCGAATGCCGCCTTCGCCCTGAATCGGTTCCACCAGGAAGCCGGCGGTCTTGTCGGTGATCGCGGCCTTTGCACCCTCCAGATCGTCGAAATCGACATATTTGAAGCCATTCAACAAGGGTGCAAAACCATGATGCATTTTTTCCTGGTTCGACGCGCTGATCGTTGCCATTGTGCGGCCGTGGAAGGCATTTTTGAAGGTGATGATCTCAAACCGGTCGCTGGCTTCGCCTTCGGGGCCATTTTGGTGATAGGCGCGCGCGGTCTTTATCGCGCATTCCACCGCTTCTGCGCCGCTATTGGTAAAGAATACGGTGTCGGCAAAGGTGCTGTCAATCAACCGCTGGGCAAATTTCTCGCCTTGCGGGCTGCCATATAGGTTCGACACATGCATCAAGGTTGCGGCCTGTTCCTGAATGGCTTTCACCAAATGCGGATGGCCGTGCCCCAGAATATTGACCGCGATGCCGCTGGCAAAATCGAGCGCGCGGGTGCCGTCTTCGGATATCAGATAGCTGCCTTCGCCGCGAATGGGCCGAAAACCACAGCGGGGATATACGGGCATCAACGGGGTAATCGTCATCGCAATTTCCTTCAAAAACAATAAAGCGGCCCCGCAAAGGAGCCGCTGTTTCGGAGCCTTCTTATACTATCCATCAACGGCAAATCAATCCAGCGGGTTCGCCTCGTTCAAGGCAACCGGTGCCCGGTTCGGTCGCGCTTGGTATCCAGATAATGGCGGTTATGCACATTGGCGACAATCGACAGCGGCAATCGTTCGGTCACCGTCACATTTTCCGCTTCCAACCCGGCGACTTTCTGCGGATTGTTGGTTAGCAACCGGACGCGCTCCACATGGAGCAAGCGCAGCATCCGTGCCGCCACCGAAAAATCGCGCGCATCCACCGCAAAGCCAAGCCGGATATTGGCATCAACCGTGTCAAATCCCTGATCTTGCAACCCATAAGCGCGCAATTTGTTGATCAGGCCGATGCCGCGACCTTCCTGCCGCAAATAGAGCAATATGCCCCAATTGGCCCGCGCTATTTGGTGCAGCGCTTCGCCGAGCTGCGGCCCGCAATCGCATTTCAGACTGCCCAAAATATCCCCGGTTAAGCATTCGCTATGCAGCCGGACCAGCGGCGGCGTGCCGTCGCGTTGCCCCACGATCAAGGCAATATGATCGCTGGCATCGGCGATGCTGCGAAAGGCAACAATTTCGGCGGTTTCATGCGCCTGCACCGGCAGCCGTGCCCGCGCCGCGATCGTCAGCTGCCCCGAATCGGCATAGAGATCGATGGCATCGGGCGTTACTTTTTCGGCATCGATATCCTCACACACAAAGAAAGCCGGCAGCAGTCCGGCATGCCGCGCCAATTCCATCGCGGCGGCGGCGGCGGCGTTATCGGGCAGCGGTAGCGCGGCAAAGGGCCCCTTCATCGGATGGGCAAGATCGCGCAGCGGATCGGCAATTGCCATGGCCAGCGCGGCGTTAAGATCGGCTGGGCGCGCGATCATCACCGGCAGATGAGTATCACCCGCCGCATGTTGATTGGTCAATTTGAGTGTCGCCGCGCGGGCCGACGAAAGCAACAAGGCACAGGCCGAAACAGCCCCCGCCGTTTCGATCGCGCGCAATGTGATCGCCGCCCGAGCGCCAACGATCGTCACCGCCCAGCCGCGGCGCAGCGCATCGATCGCGCGGGCCGCTTGTTTTGCCGAATCGGCGGGCCTGCCGTCCATACTGCCGTTCAAAAATCAAATTCCGTCACGATGGGCGCGTGATCGGATGGCTTGCCCCAGCTGCGGCACATTTTATGCACCAGATGGGCCTTGGCTGCGTTTTTCAAATCGGGGGTCACCCACATATGATCCAGCCGCCGGCCTTTATCTGCTGTTTCCCAATCCTGCGCCCGGTAACTCCACCAAGTATACAGCTTTTGCGAAGGATCGACAAATTCGCGGGCCAAATCGACCCAATTTGCCGCCGCCTGTAACCCCGCCAATGCGTCAATTTCAATTTGCGTATGGCTGACCACATTGCGGAGCTGTTTATGGTTCCACACATCATGTTCCAGCGGCGCGATGTTAAAATCACCGGTCAGGATGGTTTTGCCCGTCTGGTCCGCTGACCATTGCGTCATCCGCGCCAAAAAATCCAGTTTTTGGCCAAATTTCACATTTTCATCGCGGTCGGGTATGTCACCGCCAGCGGGAATATAGACATTATTGAGCCGGATGCCGCCATCGATTTCCACGCCAATATGGCGCGCTTCGCCATTGGCCTGCCAATCCAGCTTTTCAATATTGCGCAGCGGCAGCTTGCTGATCATCGCCACGCCGTGATAGGCGGGCATGCCGTTGACCGCAAAATTGCGGTAGCCAAGCTGACGAAACGGGCCTTCGGGAAATTGATCATCGGTGACCTTGGTTTCTTGCAGGCATAATATGTCGGGCGCTTCATCGCGCAAATAGCGTTCGACAATGTCGAGCCGGGCGCGGACCGAGTTGATATTCCACGAAGCGATACGGATATTTTTGGACATAAATCTGCTTAGACTCTAATTTGGCTGGGTTGAACCAAAATGCGCGCAGCGACCGATTATTTTGATCGGCCTGGTTTGGCGACACCCGGCCTTTTCATTTGACGGCTGGTGGTGGGCGGTTTAATCAAACGATTAAATTATTCAATTCGTGTGAAAGGGAGCCTTAATATGGCGCAAGCTTATATTGTCGATGCCGTCCGCACCGCCGGCGGCAAGCGCGGCGGAAAACTCGCCGGAATCCATCCGGTTGACCTGGGCGCGGCGGTGTTTGATGCAATTGCCGGTCGCAATGATTTTGACCCCGCCGCGATCGAAGATGTCATCACCGGCTGCGTGATGCAGGGCGGTGAACAGACGATGGATGTCGGCCGCAATGCCGTGCTGGCGTCGAAACTGCCCAACAGCATCCCGGCGGTAACGATCGACCGGCAATGCGGATCATCGCAGCAAGCGATGCATTTTGCGGCGCAAGCGGTAATGTCGGGCACGCAGGATATCGTGCTGGCCAGCGGTATCGAATCGATGACCCGCGTGCCGATGGGCTCGACCGCGATGCTGTATATGAAAGAGGGCCTGGGCAATTATAAATCGCCGCGGCTGGAGACGGCTTATCCCAAGGTGATGTTCAGCCAATTTGTCGGCGCCGAAATGATCGTGAAGAAATACGGCCTGACCAAGGATGATCTCGACCGGTTTGCCTTTGAATCGCACATGCGCGCCAAAACGGCGACCGAAGCGGGCGCGTTTGACCGCGAAATCATCGGCGTTGAAATTGAGACCGCTGAAGGCACCGAAATTCACCGCACCGACGAAGGCATCCGTTTTGACGCAACGCTCGAGGGCATCGCGTCGGTTAAGCTGCTGCAAGAAGGCGGCGCGATTACCGCGGCCAACGCCAGCCAGATTTGCGACGGAGCCTCCGCTGTGCTGATCGTCAGCGAGCAGGCGCTGAAGGATCACAACCTGACGCCGCGCGCCCGCATCGTCAACCTGACGGTAACCGGCGGCGATCCGGTTATCATGCTCGAAGAGCCATTGTTTACCACCGACCGCGCTTTAACGCGCGCGGGCATGAAAATCGGCGATATCGACTTGTATGAAGTCAACGAAGCCTTCGCGCCCGTGCCGCTCGCCTGGATGAAGCATACTGGCGGGGATCACTCCAAGCTGAATGTCCATGGCGGCGCGATTTCGCTTGGCCATCCGCTCGGTGCGTCGGGCACAAAGCTGATGGCGACATTGCTCAACGCGCTGGAGACGCGTGGCGGCAAATATGGCCTGCAAACGATGTGCGAAGGCGGCGGCCAGGCCAATGTGACGATCATTGAGCGGCTGTAATCCCTCATACAAACGATAACTGTCATTCCGGCGGAAGCCGGAATCTCCCAGCGGCAGGAGATCCCGGCCTTCGCAGGGATGACGATGAAAAGGAAATCTACAATGGAACTGAGTGATAATATTGCGGCAGTCGTCACCGGCGGCGCATCGGGCCTAGGTGCGGCAACCGCGCGCGCATTGGCGGCAAAGGGTGTGAAGGTTGCGCTGTTCGACATGAATGCCGAAAAAGGCGAAGCCTTGGCCGCCGAGCTGGGCGGAATTTTCTGTAAAGTGAATGTAACCAGCGATGAGGAAGTGGACGCCGGCTTTGTCAAGGCACGCGCGGCGCATGGCCAGGAACGCATCTTGGTCAATTGCGCCGGGATCGGCAACGCGATCAAAACCGCGAGCCGCGCAAAGGAAGACGGATCGATCAAGCATTTCCCGGTTTCGGCCTTTGACTTCGTCATTCAGGTCAACCTGATCGGTACGTTTCGTTGTATCGCCAAATCGGCGGCGGGCATGTTGACGCTCGATCCCATGGCGGACGGCGAACGCGGCGCGATCGTCAATACGGCATCGGTCGCCGCCGAAGATGGTCAAATTGGTCAGGCGGCCTATTCCGCATCAAAGGCGGGCGTGGTCGGGATGACATTGCCAATTGCCCGCGATTTGTCGCGCGAAGCCATCCGCGTCAACACCATCTTGCCGGGGATATTTGATACGCCGTTGCTTGCCGCCGCGCCGCAAAATGTGCGCGATGCGCTGGGTGCCTCGGTGCCCTTCCCGCCGCGTTTGGGTATGCCCGCCGAATATGCCAAACTGGCCTTGTGCATGATCGAAACCGGCTATTTCAACGGCGAAGATGTCCGCCTTGACGGCGCTATTAGAATGGCCCCTCGCTAACGCGAGGGGTAGCGCCATGGCACCGCGTTAACAAACCAGGCTGACCGAAAGGGCGATCATGACCAACTTCACCCAGATTTTATACGAAGCAACAGACGGTATCGCGACGATCACGCTGCATCGCCCCGAAAAAATGAACGCTTTTACCAATATCATGCGGCGCGAGCTGTGCGCGGCCTTTGATCTGATCGACGGTGATGATGCGGTGCGCGCGGTGATCGTTACCGGCCATGGCGACCGGGCCTTTTGCGCCGGAGCCGACTTGACACCTGACAGCGGCACGGTCTTTGCCAGCGGCGATGCGGTTGAATCTTTGTC
>JAKFUU010000034.1 GCA_021732525.1 Sphingomonadaceae bacterium
GGGCGATCTCGGTCATACCCTCATCATCGGGCCATCGGGCGGCGGCAAGACCGTGCTGCTCAACTTCCTGATGGCGCAGACCGAGAAGACCGGCGCACGGCAGATATTCATCGACAAGGATCGAGGGGGCCAGATCTTCGTGCAGGCCAGCGGCGGCACATATCTCGCGCTCCATAACGGCATTCCGACCGGATTCTCCCCACTCAAGGCTCTCGCCAATCGCGCAGAGGACAAGAGCTTCCTGTCGCTGTTCATCCGCCAGCTCGTCCGCGCGGACGGCAAACCGATTTCAGTTCAGGAAGAACGACTGATCGAGGACGGCATCAATGCCGTGATGAAGCTCGACGTTGCTGATCGTTCGCTTAGCGCGCTCCGCTCGATGCTTGGCATGAAGGATTCCAGCGGCGTCGGTGCACGGCTTGAGAAATGGACGTCTGAAGGATCGCTTGGCTGGGTGTTCGACAATCCGGCGGATTCAATGACGCTCAATGCCCGGTTCATCGGCTTCGACATGACCGACTTTCTCGACAATGCCGACATTCGCACGCCGGTCATGTTGTATCTGTTCCACCGCATCGACCAGCTTCTGACTGGCGAGCGGATGGTGATCTGCATCGACGAATTTTGGAAGGCACTTGGCGACGAGGCGTTCCGCCGCTTCGCCCAGGACGGCCTCAAAACCTACCGCAAGCGTAACGCCGTGCTGGTGTTCGCCACGCAGTCACCTGCCGACGCGCTCAAGAGCGACATCAGCCATTCGATTCTTGAACAGGTCGCAACCAAGATCATGCTGCCCAACCCGTTCGGGGCGCGGCGCGATTATGTCGAAGGGTTCGCGCTGTCCGAAGCCGAATACAAATTGGTGCGCGAAGAGCTTGCGCCCGAAAGCCACAAATTTCTGGTCAAGCAAGGCCATGACAGCGTGGTGGTCGAACTCGATCTGGCAGGGCTGGATGACGAACTGGCGGTCCTATCGGGCCGCGCGGAAACCACTGCCGTTGCTGACGAGATTATCGCCGAGGTGGGGAACGATCCCGCTGTCTGGCTGCCCCTCTTCCACCGTCGGAGGCGTCCTAGCTGAACTGAAAGAAAGGTAAGTCGATGAAGAATTTGACCAAAGCACTAAGCGCAACATTGCTGTTCGCGGCCCCATTGCCAGCATTCGCACAAGGGATGCCTGTCCATGACAGTGCCAGCCTGATCCAGCAGATCAACGCCGTCCGACAGGCGCTCCAGGTCGTGGCCCAAGGCAAGCAGCAAATTGCCGAGGCGCAGAAGCTTTATCAGGATTTGAACAAGCTCACCGACATTCCGGGGCTGGCACAGCAGCTCAAGTCTGATGCCCTGCGCGAACTCGACATTTCGGGCGGCTCGCTCGAAGGCTTTGGCAACGGTAATCTCGATGTTGTCGGCGCGGGCCGCGCCAAGGCCGATGCGGTGTATCGCGATCTGCTTGGGCAGTTGGGTCTTGCCGGCTCCGAACAATCCCGCGCGACTTATGATCTCAATGCTCGCAACATCGGCATCAATGCCGGTCTCGCCGAGAATATGGGCGCTGCCGTCACGTCGCGGGCGCAAGGGCTGGATCAATTGCGCAGCCGGTTGGCAACCGCAGGAACGGCGAAGGAAGTGGCTGACCTGACGGCGCGGCTGCAACTTGAATCCGCTGCGATGCAGAACGACCAGCTCCGCTTGCAGGCCATTGGCTTGCAGCAAGAGGCGCAGGAGCGCCAGCGCGCAGCCGAAGGGCAGGCAGCTCTCGCCCAAAAGCTCGATGCCGCAAGCCGCTACTATCGCGGGCAATGATGATGCGATCGGCGATCATCTGCACGGGGCTAGCGTTGGCGGGGTGTGGCACGTCCACACCCCAAGCCAACATGCCAGCGCGGGATTGGCGATATTATGTCGCCAACCCCGACGAGATCGAACCGATGCAGAAGATTTGCCGCGAATGGGCGGGATCGACTGCCCCCAATGACACCGAACCCGCCGTCGTCATGACAAACTGCCGTGCGGCAGCTTTCGCCAAGTCGCAGCTACAAATCAGAAACTGACCCAAATGCTCCAGGAATGAGTGCCGGATATGGATTTCAGCGATCATGTTTTCACTACGATGTTCGAAGCGCTTAACAATGCGCTTGCGGCCATCGTCGGGAAATACGCGGCAGTGATCGGCATCGTTTCTCCGGCGCTACGCATCGGCATCGTGATCTATATTTCGCTCTTGGGCTACGCGATCATGCGCGGCGCGGTGCAATATCCATTCCGCGAATATGCCTATCGCGGCTGTCAGCTCGCATTTCTCTATTTTGCCGTCACCTCGCTCTACGGAACCCAGATCGGAATGTTCGCGCTGGGCGGTCTCCCCGGCCAGTTTGCCACCGCGCTTGGCGGTTCGGACGTCGGCGGTCTTGGCGGGTATTATGACAAGCTCGCAGGAACGGGTTTCGAGACTGCCAACACGATGCGGAAGATCGCCGCCGATTACCAGCAAACCCAAGGCACTCTGCCCGACATAGGTTATGCGGTCTTTTCCGGCTTTCTCGTGGTGATGGTGATTGTTGCCACTTTGCTCTGCGCGGCGATCGGTTTCGTTATCAGCGCCTTCGGACTGTTTGCACTCGCCCTATTGTCGGTGGTCGGACCACTGTTCGTGGCGGCTTTGCTGTTCGAATCCACGCGCGGCTATTTCTTCGCCTGGCTGGGTGCGTGCATCAACTACCTGATGCTGATTGTGTTTGCGCTCGTGCTGACATTGTTCCTGACGCAGACCGGCGATGCCGTCATCGCCACGATTTCGGAGAATGACGAAATCGGCATGGCCGCGATCAAGGCGCTGGCCTTTTACGCACTCGGCTTCTTTTTCTTCCTGCAAATTCCAATGTTGGCCGCCTCTCTTGGCGGCGGCGGGCCTGCCCTCGCCAATCAATTTGCATCGGCCATCGCAGCGGCAGGCGGCTTTGTCGCCGGACGCGGCGCGACCGCCACACAAGCAACCAGCCGTGCCATCGAGCGCGGCTTTGCGCGCGGCATAGCCCGGATGCGGACGTCAGGCTCGGTCAGCCGGGGAACACCATAAAGGGATAGGGTCATGGGAAAGCGTATAATAAGTATCTTGGCGGCATTGGCGCTGATTGCGCCGGTCGGCATTGCCGAAGCAGGCGCAAAGTCGCCAAACCTGGCCAAATGCAATGGCAAGCAGCGCCGCCCGGCCAATCCCTATGGTTCGATTCTACCAACCGTCGATCCGGTCAGCGGCACGTCCACTCCCGCAGGCCAAGCGCCTAGCCAAGGACCAGAACGCAGGGGTGTCGAGGTGTTCCCCGAGAAAAACCCGGCTTCGCCGAAGTCCGCAATTCCAGATGGCAGGCCAGAACGCCAAGTGCCGCCAATCAGCACCCTGTCTCCGCAAACCTCTCACCGGAGCTGTTGAGCGTCATGGCGGGAGGCATCACTGACCGGGAGGATCTCAAAGCCTATTTTGCGGAAGCCGCAAGCTGGGATCACGACCGGCTGATCGCGGCCAATCGCTCGAAGCGGCTGGCGTGGATGGTCGCCGGGGTGGCGAGCGGACTGGCGATCACCGGGGTTGCAGCGATAGCGATGCTGACGCCGCTCAAGACCGTCGCGCCCTATGTCATTACCGTGGACAAGGCGACTGGCGCGAGCGAAATCACCTCGCCGATGTCGGGCGACCGGCAAATCACCTATAACGAGGCCGTCGCCAAATATTTCCTCGCCGATTATGTCCGCAACCGCGAAGGCTGGATACCGCAGGCGCGCAAGGAATTTTTCGAGGGCGTCCTGGCAATGTCGTCACGCGAAGAGCAGGCGCGGTGGACCGCCTTTTACGGCAAGGACAATCCCAAGTCGCCGCAATCGGTTTTCACCGATCTCGATACCGTGTTCATCGCGGTCAAATCCGTCACCTTCGTTTCCGCGAAAGTCGCCCAGATACGCTTCACCAAGACGCTCCAGCGCGGTTCGACTGTCACGGACACCCCCGCCATTGCGACCGTGACTTACGACACCACCGACACGCCGACCACCGAACAGCAGCGGTTCAAAAACCCTCTCGGCCTGGAAGTGCAGACCTATCGCGCCGACCTGGAGGTGACGCAATGAAGCGAATTATCGGCCTGACGGCAATTGCGTTCCTGCTCAGCAGTGAACCGGCAATGCCAAGCGAAACGCCCCGCTCAATGCCTCAAGACAATCGCATCCGCGAAGTGATCTACAGCGACACGCAAGTTTTCCGTATTGTCGGCGTTTTCCGCTCGGCAACGCAGATCGTGTTTTCGCCCAGCGAGCGGGTCGAGCATGTCGCGCTCGGCGATACGGTATCGTGGGAAGTCGCCCCGGCCGAAAATTCGCTGTTTATCAAACCCCGAGAGCTGGCTGGATCGACCAATCTGATCGTCATTACCCGATCCAGCACGGGCAATCGCACCTATACATTCGAGCTGTCGGCACGGCGTGGGGCCATCGGCCCGCGTTCGGCTGACACTTTCTTCAAGGTCGTGTTCCGCTATCCGCGCGAAGAAGCCGCCGCTGCTCAAGCGGCGGCAACGCAGGCCGCCTACACCCGGGCCGTCGCGCTGCAAGCAGGCGCGATCCGCTCGGCGCTCGATCTCGCCGTCCTCGAAGGCAAGCGGAACCTTCAATATAGCGTGCAAGGATCGTCGGCGATCCAGCCCTCCGAAATCACCGATAACGGCCAATTCACCGCGCTGCGATTTCCCAACCTGCGCGAACTTCCCGCTTTCTTTGCGGTCAATCCCGATGGGAGCGAAAGCATCGTTCCCTTCGATGTCCGCGACGAATTTGTCGTGATCCACGGTGTGTTTGCCCAGCTTCGCCTCCGGCGCGGCAGGGAGGTGCTGTGCGTGTTCAACGAAGCGCCGGATTTTTACGGGCGCGATCCAAAGACCGGCACTGCGTCAAGTATCGTTGAACGCACGCCAAATCAAGCAAATGGGGAGCCAAAGTGATGGCCGAGAAAGCCAGCGGCGAACGCGCAACCGTCGATCAAACCCCCGACCCGCAGGACATTGACCGCGCTCCCGCCACCGAGCGTGCCAGTAAAATGCCGTCGATCCCCGGCACAGCAATGGACCCGAAAAAGATGATCGGCTTTGCCGCCGCCGCAGGTGCGATCATGTTTACGGTGCTGGCGCTTGGCACCGGACTGACTGGCAACTCCACTCTTCCTCCGGTCAAACCCAAACCGGCGCTGGAACCGGCGCAATATGATCCGGCAACTGTGATCGCACCCACGCTTGCGGGTGCAGCGACCGATCCAAATGCACCAATCGCCTTAGGAGAACCGATTGTTCCCGCGATTGGTGCCGGGCCTGCGCCGACACAGATTCCTCCATCCGCCGCACAGCAAGCCCGCCAGCCATCACAAGCCGAAGCGCTTCGCGAAGCCGCGCGGCGGTCTTCGCTGATTGCCTATGGCGGCGAACGTGACAGTGGCAGCGCGGGCGTTCGCTCCAGCGACTACGGCGGCGCGCCGAATGCCGGACGCCAGCCATCGCCTCCGGCCACCAATCTCGACACGCTCCGCCAGGCATCGGCGATCGGGCAGGCGCAGGCCCGGCCACTTCCTGATCGCAATTTCCTAATCACAGCGGGCAGTTTCATTCCCTGCGTTCTTCAATCAGCAATGGACTCAAGCCAACCCGGATATGTGAGCTGCATCGTCCCGCGCAACATCTACTCCGACAATGGCCGTGTCGTGCTGATGGAGAAAGGCACGAAAATCCTTGGCGAATATCAGGGTGGACTCAATCGCGGCCAATACCGGCTGTTCGTTTTGTGGACGCGGGCCGTTACCCCGCGAGGCATCGCAATAGATGTCGCTTCACCGGCAACCGACGCGCTTGGGCGCGGCG
>JAKFUU010000041.1 GCA_021732525.1 Sphingomonadaceae bacterium
TCTGGGATGCTGACATCCTGATCTGGGCTGCCAGCCAGATCGTCGAAGCGCGCGACAATCGCCGCGAAACATCGCGGCTGATGGCAACAACCCCGCACGAGATTTTGACATTCACCGGGCGCGGCACAGCGGGGCATAATTACGACCGATTGAAAGCTGCGCTTGACCGGCTCCAGTCAACCACCATCGCGACTTCGATCCGTCAGCCGTCGCAGCGCAGGCGTCACCGTTTTTCATGGATCAACGAATGGAAGGAGCGTCTCGACGGCAACGGAAGACCGCTCGGTATCGAGCTGATCCTGCCCGACTGGTTCTACAGCGCCGTCATTGACTCCGCACTCGTGCTGACCATCGACCGCGCATATTTCGACCTGACCGGCGGCCTTGAGCGTTGGCTTTACCGATTGGTGCGCAAGCATGGCGGGCATCAGATCGGCGGCTGGAGCTTCGATGTATCGCATCTTTATTTGAAGTCCGGCGTGCTGTCGCCGCGCAAACAATTTGCATTTGATCTGCGCCGGATTGTGCTGAGGCAACCGCTTCCCGGCTACACGTTGCGCCTCGAAACCACGCTGGGCCGTGAGCGATTGAACTTCGTCGCGATCCCAGAGGATGCGCTCGATAGGGCCGCCCGTATCTTCGGCTTACCGCCTGTGGATAAGTCATGAGCGCGTTCGGCCTATCATTGACCCGTGAGCACGGCCTATCGTTGACCGCAGAGTCGGCCTATCGGAAACCGAAATCGGACTTAAGCCATTGCAGTGGCTATGAAATTCAGCCCCTTAACTATGCTAACATAGAATCCTTCGGATTCTTTCTAACGCCAGAAGCCGCAGCAGGCAGCGACCTGCTACCGCCAACTCCCCCCGCGCTGGCCGTGGCATCGGGCAAGCCGTTTCTCACCCATGTCGACTTATTCTGGCAGGAAGGCGTCCGGCAACATTGGCTGCGCTTTGGTAGGCCGGTCCGCGACCGGATCATCGACCGCCGCCGCCGTGTCGCAAGCTTTGCGCCTGGCGCGATCTTCGCGTTCATCCGCTGGGCGTCGAATGACTATGGCACAGTGGTCTCAAAGATCGACATCGTGCGCGCTGTATCCCGCGGTGAACCCTATTCAACACTGCCGCATGTCGATCCGGGCGGGGACATCCTGCTGCACGTGAATGGCTGGCCCAAAGTCCAACAGGTGCTGCTCGCAATCGACGCCATCGAGGCGCTCGGGATCGCGCTCGATGATGTCGCGCCCGATCATTGGCGGCACATTCACAACCGGATTTCTGCAGGCTTGCCGCCGCGCAGCTATTCGCTCGCCCGCCACAAATCCTGGCTTTTGCGTGAAGGACTTACCCCATGAATACGCGCGTCGCACTCATCGCTTTGGTCATTATTACGGCAACATTAGTGACAGCCTATTTCCCGCCCATCCCGCGTCTGGTCTGGAATGCCAGCCCCAGCGTTCCGGTTGGTCTTTATGCCATCAGGCCGGCAAAGGAGTATCAGCGCGGCGACCTGATCGCCGCCAATCCACCGTCCTGGCTTGCCAAAACACTGAATGAAAGTGGCTATTTGCCTCGCGGTGTGCCGCTGCTCAAATTTGTCGCCGCAACCATGCGCCAGCGGGTTTGTCGCTTGGGCAAACGCATCACGATTGACGGCAAGACGGTAGGGTTTGCGCGCGATCTCGACAGCAAAGGCCGTCCGCTAAAGACGTGGAAAGGCTGTCACACGCTGAATGAGGGCGAGGTTTTCCTGATGAACTTCAGTGTTAGCGACAGTCTCGACGGGCGCTACTTCGGTACGTTCAAAACCAGCTACATCGTCGGCCACGCCGTTCCGGTCTGGACCGATGAAGCAGGTGATGGCCGCCACATCTGGTTCGCAGGGCCGCATCAAAAACCCACACCAACACACCCAGAAGGAAACTGACATGACCCAGATTGGCCTATTTGAAGCGATGCCCGATGGCTATGCCGGACGCATCCACTGCCTCACGATCAATGCTGAAATACGGATTGTCGAGGCTGATACCGGCGACACCGAAAACGCCCCCGATTACCGGATCATGCTTGGCGAAAGTGATGACGCGATTGAAATCGGTGCGGGTTGGAAACGTGTCGGCGAAAAAGCGGGCCATTATCTCTCGTTGCAGATTGATGATCCCACTTTAGCTCAGCCGATTTACGCCAATCTGTTCCAATCCAGCAGCGATCCTACGGCGCATATATTGCTGTGGAATCGTCCAATCAAGCGCGGCGAGAAGCGCTGAACCATGGCGCGCACATCATGCAAAATGGCTCGTTCGTTTATCGCTGCGGCTGCGCTCGCGCTGCTCGCTGCCGCACCGGCAAGCGCACAACCTTCATCCGTTACGGCCTCTCCTGACAGCAACACCGCTGCAACCGCCGTGTCGGATGCCGCACACCGCTTTGGTATTCCTGAGCATTGGATATATGCCGTGATGCGCGCCGAAAGTGCAGGCCGCGTGAACGCGACCTCGCCAGTCGGCGCGCAAGGCTTGATGCAGATCATGCCCGCGACATGGGCCGTGCTTCGCGCCCGTTACGGGCTTGGTTCCAATGCCTATGACCCCCGCGACAACATCATGGCGGGTGCAGCCTATATCCGCGAAATGTACGACCAATTTGGGGCGCCGGGTTTCCTTGGCGCGTATAATGCAGGGCCGGGCCGCTACGGTGACTATGTCACCAAGGGCCGCTCCCTGCCCGCTGAAACCCGCGCCTATATCGCCAAAATTGCGCCCGCACTTGCAGGCGGATCGCAAGCGCCGAACAGCCTTACACCCTCCCGCCCGGCTCTGCCCGCGCAACCCAGTTGGACCCATGCGGCATTGTTTGCCGTGCACAAGGACCGCAGCTCTTTGGTTTCGCCAGGCGTGGCTGAATTGCCCTCACCCGCTCGCGAAAACCCTGCTCGTGCTCAGGGAAATGCGCCCCCAAATGGCCTATTCGTCCAAATTTCCGCGCGAATTTCGCAATAATGTGCTGCCGCGCTGTTTCTCGTTGGCTGGCGCATAGCGTCGCTGTTTTGGCAGATTTGGTAAGTGGTGAAGAGGGAGGGAATTTTCGAGGGCAGGATAAAGGGGAACGATGTGCGGAGCCATCTACCCTCGGTTGTGGCCTTGTTTTACAAGGCTTTTTGCGACGCTGCCGCGAGGTGTTTGAAAATCTTGCGAGGTGGACGATCTGCGAAAACTCAGCTTGTAAGCCGCATTGTCGCACCTCGCAGGCCAAATTGGCGTGAAAGGTGACGATGACTTCCGCATTCGGCCTGGACGTATCCGCTCGCGCGGCGGGGAGCGAACACGGCCAATCATCGCGCAAGCCCTTGCCTCAGCGCAGCGGGCCGGCGGACTGGTTTCAAACCGTGGCCGGATCTTCAGCCCGCGCAATTCAACCTTTGGCCGGGGGCGCGCCGCCAGTGTGCGGGCAAGCCACCGACTGGGGAGCCGCACACGCGGCGCTGTTATGAAAGCGCGTGTGGTCAAACATACTATGCGCGGATCACTGGCTGCCCATCTCAACTATCTCCAGCGCGACGGTGTCACCCGAGACGGCGAGACGGGCAAATTGTTTGGGCCTAAGGGTCAGGAAGTTGACCGCGATGCATTTGCACAGAGATGTGCAGATGACCGGCACCATTTCCGCTTCATTGTCTCACCCGATGATGCGCTCGAAATGGCGGACCTCAAATCCTTCACCTGTGATCTGATGGGGCAGATGGAAAAGGATATGGGGACCAAGCTCGACTGGACGGCGGTCGATCATTGGAATACCGAACATCCCCATATCCATGTCATCGTGCGCGGGGTCGGTGACGACGGCCAGAATCTTGTGATTTCCCGCGACTACATCCGCGAAGGTATGCGTGCGCGGGCGCGCGAACTGATTACGCACGAGCTTGGCCCTCGCACCGAAGTCGATATCCGCCGTTCGCTCGAACGGCAGGTCGAGGCCGAACGCTGGACCGATATTGACCGCGATCTGGCACGCTCTGTCCAGCGTGACGGCCTGATCGACATGGCTCCTGACCCCGGCGTTCAGCCTGATATAACCCACGCGCTCAAAATGGGGCGGCTCCGCAAGTTGGAGCATTTTGGCGTGGCGCAGGAAATCGCTCCGGGACAATGGACACTTTCGGGTGACGCAGAGCAGGCCTTGCGCGCACTCGGATCGCGCGGCGACATTATCAAGCGGATGCACCAAGCGATGTCGGAGCGCGGCATCGACCGAGGCGTTGCCAATTACAGCCTTGCCCCAGAACCCGGACAAGCAATCATTGGCAAGCTGATTGATCGCGGCCTGCATGACGAACTGACCGGCAGCGCCTATGCGATCATCGATGGGATCGACGGTCGCAGTCATCATGTCCAATTCCCCGATATTGAGGCGACGGGCGATTGCAGGCCGGGAGCAATTGTTGAGCTGCGCCATTTTGAAGATCGTAAAGGCCGGGCACGCACCGCGCTCGCCGTGCGTTCGGACATGGATTTGCAAAGCCAAATATCTGCGCCCGGCGCAACCTGGCTTGATCGGCGCAATTTGAGCAGAGGCAGCGATGATCTAGGCTGTGGTTTCGGGGCCGAGGTAGGACGGGCGATGGAAGAGCGCGCCGAGCATTTGGCAAGCGAAGGCCTGGCGCGGCGGCAAGGCCAGCGCATTATCTTCGCGCGCAATTTGCTCGATACACTGAAAGGCCGCGAACTGGATGCGGCAGCGCAGCGTTTGTCTGCTGAGATCGGCATACCCTATAGCCCTGCCCAGTCTGGCGAATATGTGATGGGCACGGTGCGTCAACGCCTGACCTTGGCATCAGGCCGCTATGCGATAATCGACAACGGGCTGGGCTTTGCGCTGGTGCCTTGGTCGCCCTCACTCGACAAACAATTGGGTCAGCATATCTCGGGCGTGATGCGCCGCGATGGCGGAGTGGATTGGTCGTTCGGACGCGGGCGCGGATTGGGATTATAGCGGAGACCCAAATGACATAATGTGGTTTTTGTGCACGACCGAGAAGATTCAGCAGCCGTGACGGTCCACAAATACGGTCTATAAACATCCCCTATTATGCTTTTTTGAGATATTTATGACCCAATTGAACGCAATAAGATTGACTTTCGAAGAAATGCGCCATAAACAGCCCGCAAGCTCTATCTCAGGGCTGTTTATGGATCGTTCATGGCTAAACTATCTGACCGCGTTGCATCGCGCTATGCCCTGGAAGCACTCCTCCTCCTTGGGCAGCGCATTCGCGCGGCGCGTATCGAACGCAAATTGACGATGGATGAGACATCGACCCGCGCCGGTATATCGCGCGCGCTCCTCCGGCGCATTGAACACGGTGACCCCGGCTGCACCATTGGCTCGGTCTTTGAAGTTGCTGCGATCGTTGGCGTATCTTTGTTTGAGCCGGAGCGCAGTCGGCTCACCAGCCAGCTGCATCACGCGACAGAAAGGCTTGCCCTCCTGCCGAAGTCAGCGCGCACAGGCAGCAAGGCGGTGAAGGATGACTTCTGAAACCCGTTACGAGGAAGCCTATGTCTGGATCTGGTTACCGGGCGCCGCTGAGCCAGTGGTTGCGGGCAGGCTAAGCCGCGACGGCGCGAACATCGTCTTC
>JAKFUU010000017.1 GCA_021732525.1 Sphingomonadaceae bacterium
ACGGTGATGATGCGGTGCGCGCGGTGATCGTTACCGGCCATGGCGACCGGGCCTTTTGCGCCGGAGCCGACTTGACACCTGACAGCGGCACGGTCTTTGCCAGCGGCGATGCGGTTGAATCTTTGTCCGATGAGCGGGTGCGCGATTCGGGCGGGCGGCTGACTTTACGCATTTTTGACTGTAAAAAACCGGTGATCGGCGCGATTAACGGGGCGGCGGTGGGCATTGGCGCGACAATGCAATTGCCGATGGATTTCCGCCTCGCCAGCAACACGGCGCGGTTTGGCTTTGTCTTTGCGCGGCGCGGGATTGTTCCTGAGGCGGCGTCGAGCTGGTTCCTGCCGCGTTTGGTGGGAATGCAGCAAGCGCTCGAATGGTGCATGACCGGCCGTGTGTTTGATGCGGCAGAAGCGCTGGCGGGCGGGCTTGTCCGGTCGGTCCACCCGCCCGAAGATTTGTTGCCTGCCGCGGCCGCCTTGGCCCGCGAGATAGCCGACAATACCGCGCCGGTGTCGATTGCGATGACCCGGGCGATGCTATGGCGGTTATCGGCGGCCGAACATCCGATGGCGGCGCATAAAATCGACAGCCGCGCCATATACCGCCGCGCGCGTTCGGGCGACGCCAAAGAAGGGATCGCCAGCTTTCTGGAAAAGCGCCCGCCCGATTATCCCGATAGAGTGTCGGCCGATATGCCCGATTTCTTCCCTTGGTGGGAAACGGCCGATTATAGTTAACCGAGCAGCGCCAAAAAAAACAACCGCGCGGCAGACCGCTTTTTGGGGGGAGAGGCATTAATGGCCGCCATATTGAATGATAATTTGGACAATGCATCGGCGCGCGAACAGCTTGTAGAGGCGGCTTGCCAAATTATGCGCGACGGCGATGTCGTCGATCTATCGCTGTCCGAATTGTCGCTGCGTTCGGGGCTGAACAGCGCGCTGGTGAAATATTATTTCGGCAATAAAAGCGGCCTGCTGCTGGCCTTGCTCGAACGCGACATGACCAATGTGGTGAGGGGCCTGCAAGCGCTGGTCAGCAAAGATATGGCCCCGCAAGACAAGCTGCGGCTGCATATTGGCGCGGTGATCGATACATATTATGCATTTCCCTATCTGAACCGGTTGCTGATGCGGATGATCCGCGATAGCTCACCAAACGAGGCCAAGCGGATTGCCAATCTCTATCTGCGTCCAATTTCGGATGCTTACACGGCGTTGATTGCCGAAGGCGTGAAGGCGGGGCAATTTCGCACTCTCAACCCGCAGCTATTTTACTTCACCGTCACCGGCGCGGCGGACCGTTTTTTCAACGCGCGCCAAGTGCTCAAACATTGTTATGACACCGATGAGGTCAGCGAGGAACTGCGCGATGAATATCGCGAACATACGGTCGAACTGATCATGCGCGGGCTGTTGGTTTAACTCCGGTCTGCTAACCCCAGCGCCCGCCTGATCTCATCGCCATCCTGATTGGGCAGCGGCGGGTCGGCATAGATCGTCACCGGCGTGCCGTCATAACGCACCGGGTGCCGCATCGCGCGGTAACGCCCCGCCGTCTTGCTGATCCGTTCCTCGAAAAAACCCACCTGTTCCAGATGCTTGTCGGTCAGTACATCGGACATCGCGCTGAATTTCATCGCCGGAATGCTGTTGTCGGCGAGCAGTTTGATCCACTGCGCGGTCGTCTTGGTCGCCGCGACCTCTTCGATGATCGCATAAAGATCACCAACATTTTTGGTGCGCTCCTGATAGGTGGAAAAGCGCGGATCATCAAACACACCGGGCCGGTTGCCCAGTTCGAAAAACCGGGTCCATTGCTGATCATTATAAGGGACAATGGCGATAAAACCGTCCGCGGTCGGATAAGGGCGGCGGCGCGGGTTGACCGACCGCGTATAGCCCATTTTGCCATTGCCGGGCATATAAGTCTCGCCCCATAGATTTTCGACCATGTTGAACCAAGTGAAGGCTTCAAACATCGGCATTTGCACAAATTGCCCGCCTTGGCCATTTTGCCGGGCGATAATCGCCGCCATCACCGCCTGCGCCGCAAACAGCCCGCTGACCTTATCGGCAATTAACGAGGGCGAATAAGCCGGGCGGCCGCCATCGCGCTGCTGCGACAAAGCGGCAAAGCCCGATGCGGCCTGGATCAGATCGTCATAGGCTTGCAATTCCGAATAATCCCCGCCCGTGCCAAATCCGGCGCAGTGAACATAGATAATATCGGGGTTGATCGCCCGCACCGCGTCATAACCAAAACCGAGCCGCTCGATCCCCGCCATGCGGACATTATGGATAAAGACATCCGCGCCCGCGATCAATGCGGTGAGCACCCGCCGGTCCGCCGCCTTCTTAACATTCAGATTGATCGCTTTCTTATTGCGATTAAGCGCGGCGAAGATCGGGCCCAATCCTTCGGTCGGCGAATAGCCGGCATGGCGCATAATATCGCCGGGCGTGTTGCCTTCATCATTTTCGATCTTGATCACTTCCGCGCCCAGATCGGCCAGTTGCAGCGTGGCAAAGGGTCCGAGCACGACCGATGCCATATCGACAATCTTAATGCCTTTCAGCGGCCCGGTGGGTTCCTTGTCCCATGATAGCTTTGGCCATGCGGTCATAAAATCTCTCTCCTCACTTGCCTTTTGCGCGCGCTAATTTAATCGAATGATTAAACGAGGCAGGAAAAGACGCAATGGCAGATTTTGATGCAGATGCCCCGGTGCTGGTGGCGGTGGGCGAGGCGAGCGGCAAATCGCTCGGGCTGGAATGGCCCGCGCCCAGCGATTTGGCCGGGGCGGCGATTCGTGCAACGTTGGCCGATAGCGGACAGGCGGCGGCGCTGGCGGCGGCAACCGATTGCATCATTGCCATCCGCACTTTCGAAGATAGCGGCGTTTCGCTCGGCACCGGTTCACCCGATAATGTGCCGCAGGCTTATGCGGCGGCGGGCGGGTTGGACCTGCGCCATTCATTCTATTCGGATATTGGCGGGCAAACCCCGCAGGCGCAGGTCAATCAATTTGCGGGCGCGGTGCAGCGCGGCGAATATAAGGCGGTGATGATCGTCGGTGCCGAAGCCAACGGCACCGCGAAACGCGCGCGCAAATCGGGGTTGACGCTGGATTGGCGAATGCCTTCGGACCAGGCCTTTATCGATCTGCTCACGCCATTCCCGATCCTCAGCCGCGCCGAAATTCGCCATGGCATCGTCTCGATGCCGCTGGCTTACAGCCTGATTGAAACCGCGCGGCGGGCGCGGCGAGGGATGGATAGAGCCAACTATGAGGCGGAGATGGCGAGCCTATGGGCGAATTTTTCGCAAAAATCATTGACCCGAGAACATGCGCAGTTCGCGCAGCAATGGAGCGCCGAAGCGTTGCAATCGGGCGGGGACGGCAATTATCAACTCACCGATATCTATCGCCGCTGGATGGTGGCGCAAGATGCGGTCGATGTTGCGGCGGCGGCGGTGCTGACCACGGCGGGGACGGCGCGCGAAATTGGCATTGCCGATGACAAGATGATCTGGCTGGCGGGGGCAGCCGAGGCCGCCGACCCGCCGATCAGCGAAAGGACAAATCTATCGGGCAGCGATGCGCAGGCCTTTGCAGTGAATGCCGCGCTCGATCAAGCGGGCATCGCGGCGGCGGATTTGGGGCCGGTCGATATCTACAGCTGCTTTCCCTGCGCGGTTTTTGCCGCCACCGATGGCATGACGCTGCCCGAACGGCCGGCAGGCGATTACACGCTTACCGGCGGGCTGACTTTCTTTGGCGGCCCCGGCAATGGCTATGCGCTGCACAGCTTGGCCGCAATGGTGCAGACGTTGCGGCGTGATGGCCGCAAACCTGCGATGATAACCGCCAATGGCGGCGTGATGTCCAAACAAGCCGTGGGTATTTATTCCGCAGAGCAGCCCCGGCGGCGCTGGCCGGCCGCGCCGCAGCATGGATATCAAGCCGCTGCGGTGGCACTCGACCATGCACCGGCGGGCAAAGGCCGTATCCTCACCTTCACGCAGCCCATCGTCAAAGACCGCGCGGGCGCGGCCATCCTGCTGCTCGCAATGGAAAGCGGCGCGCGCGCGCTGGCGGTGCTGGGCGATCCGCCACCGGTGGATTTGGTGGGGCGGATCGTGTCGGTCACCGCTGGCGAAAAACGGCATATCGCGGCGCTGGTATAGCGGCAAATTTTGCTATATAAGCTAAGATACAGACCGGCGGGGGCGGCCAAATTGGAGCATCAAAATGCGTATAGCGATCACACCCCTCATCATAGCCGCCGCGATGGCGCTTTCTTCATGCGCGCCGCAAAATATTGCCGCAACACCCGCACCCTTGACCGCGAAGAACGCAAAATTGGTCGAAAAGCTGTTGAAAGGTAAAGTGGCCGGAAAAGCGGTGAGTTGTATCAGCAATTTTCGCAACCAAACGGCGCTGCGGATCAGCGACGATGCGCTGTTGTATCGCGATGGACCCAATCTGGTCTATCGCAATCAGCTACGCAGCATCTGCCCCGGTTTGGCCGATGATGACGACATCCTGATCATTCGCAGTTTTAACGCGCATCATTGCACCGGCGATTTGATCCAATTGGTTGATCGATACAGCGGTATCCCCGGTCCAACATGCGTTTTGGGGGATTTTATTCCCTATAAATCGGCCAAAACGCAGAGTTAGAGCATGATGCGATAAATCTGTATCGATCCTCCCCGGAAGCGGGGAGGATTGGAGCGATTGGATTTGATCGTCGTTATTGGATGATAATCGTCACCGCGCGGCGGTTTTGGGCCCAGGCTTGTTCGTTTGACCCCAAGGCTTCGGGCCGCTCTTTGCCGTAGCTCACGGTGCGAATACGCGCGGCATTAACACCCAGCGAGCCGAGATAATTTTTCGCGGCGTTGGCGCGGCGTTCGCCCAGCGCCAGATTATAATCGCGCGTGCCGCGTTCGTCGGCATGACCTTCGACGGTAACCTGCGCCTGCGGATATTGCGCAAGCCATTGCGCCTGGCTTTGCAGGGCAATTTGATCTTCGGTGTCGATATTGAAACGATCGGTGTCAAAAAATATCCGGTCGGAGGAAACCGATGCGACAAAATCCTGCTGGCTGCCGGGGACAACGCCGCTGGCACCTGCGCCCGCGTTATTGGTTGCTGCGCCGGCCGAACCTTGCGTGCCTTCGGCAAGCGGCGGGATATCGGCAACTTGTTTCGGGCCGCAAGCCGACAGCGCCGCGCTTGACAGCAAAAACAGGCCCAATATTTTGGCGCGGCTCATTTGGGATGCAGGAAATATTGGTCTATTCATCATCTCTGTCCTCTTTCTATTAATCCCCGTTAAAGCCCATTTTTACGGCAATACTGGTCCCCAAGCCGGGTCCGAACCATCAACCGGCGTGGGCAATTGCCGCTCATTTCGGCCGGTCAG
>JAKFUU010000047.1 GCA_021732525.1 Sphingomonadaceae bacterium
AACGCCAATTCATCGCAAAGCGAAATTGCCCGTGAAACAAAAGCTTTGGAAGAAGCAGCCGAAAAAACGGCTGCCACAATCGAAGCCGAAACCAACGACGAAATTACCGCGCAATAATTTTGATCCGACCATCTGAAACCGTCATTGCGAGGAACCTCATCATTTACACCCTTCGCGCATCTTCGCACCCTTCGCGAGAAATCAGCGAGCGATGCAAAAAACAGCGCACCAGTTTTTCAATGAAGCCGAATCAAGATCACCGTCATAGCGGATTTGGCGCAGGTCAATTTCCGGTCCGGCTGCTGCGCTTTTCTTTGGGTGACCGCCCAAAATGTTCCGAAAATGCACGGGTAAAGGCGGCGGCTGATCGATAACCGATCTTATGCGCAACGGTTTTGATCGGCAGATTGCTTTTGGTAAGCAGGTTAAGCGCGCGTTGCAGCCGCCAATCGGCGATATAAGCCATTGGGCCCATTCCAACAAGTTCGCGGAATCGCTCGGCAAAACGGCTTCGCGACATGCCGACTCCAGCGGCCAGACTTTCAACTGTCCAAGCCTTGGCAACATCATCGTGAATCAAGCTTAGTGATTTGCCGATTTGCGGATCATAGACAGCAGACAAAAGCCGCGCAATCTCAGGCTCTCTGGCAATCCCCGCACGCATAATTTCGATGAACAACACTTCGGACAGCCGGCTGACGCTGGCGGTTACCCCGGGGCTGCCCTCAAAGATCCTGCGCACTATCAAACGCAATACTTCATCAAGCATGGGCCGCATCACCCGGTCTGCCGCAGTCACATGCAGCAATTCAGGCAGCGAGCGCAGCAACGGATGGTCAGCACCTTGTGTAAAAGTGAAATGGCCGCAAATCATCTGGCAGGATTTACCGCTATCGCCGCTGCCAACCACGAAGGGTTCTGATCCAGTGAAACCAGCCAAACTCATTACATCGGCAAGCGGCGCTGCCTCCATGGTTTCCTCGCTTGATAATATATGCTCAGCACCATGAGGAACCAACACCAGGTCACCAGACTGCAGATATACCCGCGTCTGATCGCTGAGCGTAACATAACAGCGGCCCTGAACGATCATATGGAAACGAGCGGCACGCTGATAGGCAGGAACCGCAATCGCAAAATCGGGGTGAAAATCGGTGCGAAAATAGACCGCGGCCTTCAAGTCGACCGTATCGAGAATATCGCTTAGCACATCTGTCATGCGATTTTCCCTAGCGATAATTTGTCGCTTCGCAAGTCATAAATCTATAACAATTTGCAAACCATCCCAAAAATATGATAATTTATGCCATATCAATGCATGTTCATTGTCAATTCGTCCTATTCCTCCTACTGATATCCAACCCAATACCCACAAACAACAACAAGGATTTGAACGATGAACGATACGATTGAAGCCGCCGAAACAGCATCAAACGCCCTAACCCAGCAAGGCAAAATCCTTGACTCCATTGATCAATTTTATGCCGATGATTGTGTCTTTATCGAACCCGATGGTTCGCGCCGGTCGTCAAAGGCGGATCAACGCGCGCATCTCGAAGCGTTTTTTGCGAGCCTTAAAGGGTTTGAAGGCGCGACATTGCATGGTCAAGCCGTCGGCGATTGTTTCTCAGCCAGCGAATGGACCTTCAAAATGATCGCCGGCGATGGCAGCCCAATTGTTTGGAATGAGATGCTGGTGCGCAATTGGCGCGAAGGCAAAATCGTTTCGGAGAAATATTACACTCAAGCATAGTTGGCCTTGCAGAAAACACCTCATCAATTTACCGTGTAGCGGTCCGGTGACCGGGCTAAGCGCACCCACATATGAATGGAGAATAATATGTCTAATATAATGGAAGAACAAACGCACACTCGCCGTAATTTGTTCAAAACTGCTGGCATTGCCGCCGCGGGAATCGGGCTTGCAACTATTGGATCACCACTGCTCGCCGTTCAAAAGAAAAATACGCGCAAAGTGGCTGGAGCTGGTTCCGATGTTGGTGTGATGCAAGGTGCTTTGGCGCTTGAGCATGAAGGGATCGCTGCTTACCGGATCGCTGGCGGCAGCGGGCTGCTCAGCAAAGGCGTTCTCGACGTCGCGCTGGTTTTTCTTGGTCACCATGAAGCTCATCGCGACTCGCTGGCAAAATTGATCATGACCGCTGGCGGTAAGCCCGTCCAGCCTAAGACCGACGCGGATTATATCGCCGCGCTGAACATTGGTGCGCTCAAATCCGAAGGCGATGTTATTAAGTTTGCTGCCGGTCTTGAGCAAGGTGCGGCCAACGCTTATGTTGGTCAGGTTGCTGCGCTGAAGGATCGTCAATTGTCGCGCCTCTTCGCGCAGCTTGGTTCTGACGAAGCGGTACACTGGGCCATTCTCAACAATGCGTCGGGCGGAGCAATTGCCAAAGACGCCTATTTGTTCGGCTAATATGCTTTCGCAAAAGCGCAACAGGTCAAGGGCAGCCATCACGGCTGCCCTGACTTTATCCCTCTTGGCGGCATTACCCTTTGCTACGGCGGCAAGTGCAGCGGGCAACGCCGCCGCCGGTGAAACGACTTATAAGGCAAAATGCAGCGGTTGCCACTCGCTCGACGCCAACCGAATCGGCCCGGCGCACCGCGGAATAGTCGGCCGCCGGATCGCTACAGTGCCGGGTTTCAGCTATTCGTCCGCGCTGAAAAAGATAAAGGGTGTTTGGTCCCCTGCTCGCCTCGATCAATGGCTCAAGGCCCCCCAAAAATTTGCCCCAGGATCGAAAATGTTTCTGGCGGTGCCCGACGCGGCGCAGCGTCAAAATATCATTGCCTATCTGCAAAGCGTCCCAAGCAAGCCGAGCAAATAGCAGCAAGTGAAACATGGATCTTAAACGCCAGCCTAATCGCTGGCGTTTGATTCACATAAACCTCTATTCGTTTGCTTTATATAGGCATGTCGCTGCTCCAAGGCTGCTTTTGGCCTTATGGTTATGTTCCCAACAGTGACCCATCCCACAAGAGATAAACCCGCAACGCGGTGAAGCAAGCCGCCAGAATATCCCATTCAATACCCGCCGGTTATCCACACGCGGCACATCGCGTGACCTATTCGGTAGCAGCGGCTGTATCGCCGCCTACTTAAAATCGCTCAAATCAAAACGTGTCATGGCGTGTCTCCAATTGTGAGAATACTGAATCACGCTCCAGTCAAAATGGAAATCTTTTTATTTGTATGTGATCCAGTGAGTTCGGGTTCTATTAAATATTAACTATTTTTAATAATAATTAATTTATTGATAGAAATTAAATGAACCTTTTACGAAAAATTTTCACAAAGTTGGATAGAAAAATGAAGATAATCAATAAATCTCGCGCTCTTCTTGCATCTTGCGCTCTCTTAGCGTTAACATTTCCTGCTCAGGCGCAGACAGCCGATGCAAATGGCGGCACAGACCCAGGACTGCCCTGCATGCAAAACTCTATTATAGTTTCGAGTTCGATCAGTGTCGCCTGCGGCGTCGGTGCCACAGCGAGCCAACAGTCGGTTGCGATAGGTCAAGGGGCGGATGCGGCGGGTGTCAGTGTTGCCGTCGGCACCGATTCGTCTGCCACGGGTGCAACGAGCGTCGCGGTTGGCTTTAACGCTGCTTCGGCAGGTGCCGATGCAGTCGCACTTGGTAATGCTACAGTGGCAGATGGTGCTGGTTCGCTGGCGCTAGGCGTTGGAGCAAATAGTAACGCCAGCGGAAATATCGCCATCGGACGCGCGGCCAGCGCCACCGCGTCGACTGGCCTGTTCACCTTTACCCGCTTCGATGGAACCACTGGTTCTGACATTGGTTCAACCATTGCGATTGGCGATAATGCGAGCGCATCAAGCAATTCCAGCGTTATTCTTGGCGGTGGGGCGACCTCGCTTCGGGGTAGTTCGACTATTATTGGTTCCAATGCTTATGCAGGGGCGCAAGCAAGAGGCGCAACCGCTTTGGGTGCCTTTGCACAGACCAATCAATTTGGCGCTGTTGCAATCGGTGGTTCGGATAGCGGCCCCGCCAATGCGGCATTGTCCAATGGCATTCGCGCGATTGCGATTGGTTCGGGTGATAGTAGTTTGGCCGGTGGCACAACCGCTGGTGCGCGGGCAATCGCTAATGATACGATCGCAATTGGTGGCAATTCTAATGCTTCTACCAGAGAAGCGATTTCCATCGGTTTTGGCGCCAACTCAATAGGCGTAGGTTCAATAGCTATCGGAACTCTTTCGAATATTGGTAATACCGGCGCTCATATTGCAATTGGTAGAGGCAGTCTTGCGGGCGGCCCTATTTCATCTACTCCAGATACTGTAGTTGGGACCTCTTCGAGCGCGACCGGCGGTAACTCGTCAGCATTTGGTTTTTCTTCAATTGCATCGGCAGCTAATAGCGTAGCTATAGGCACAAATAGCCGTGCATCCGGAGTAAATTCAAATGCGTTTGGTGGAAGCGCAAATGCAAGTGGGCCAGGATCAACAGCTGTTGGTGGAAGCTCTGTTTCATCCGGTCAAAGTTCATTTGCTGGTGGTAGCGTCGCTAGATCTACGGGGCTGAGGTCGACTGCCTTAGGATTTCTCTCTCAAGCAAATGGAGAGGACTCATTAGCCTTCGGACCAAATTCGGTGGCGGGCAATAGCAATGCAATTGCCATTGGTGTTAACTCTCAAGCTATTGCTGTTAACGCGATCAGCATCGGTAATGGTAATATCGTTTCGGGCGTAAACTCTGGTGCTATTGGTGACCCCAATATTGTCAGCGGCGCAGGCAGCTATGCCTTTGGTAACAACAACACTGTCGTTGCTGATAACGCTTTTGCCATCGGCAACAACATCACGATTGCGGCGGGCCGTGACGGTTCGGTAGGTATAGGCAATGCAACAACAGTAGCCGCCCCCAACACCGGCGCCTTCACACTAAACGGAGGCATAGTAGCGGCAATTGCGCCAACGTCCGTGGTTTCCGTTGGAGCGGCGGGTGCCGAGCGTCAGATCACTAATGTTGCAGCGGGCGTGGTTTCGGCGACCAGCACGGATGCAATTAATGGATCGCAACTGTTCGCAACTGCAACGGCAGTGAATGATTTGGGCACATCGCTTGCAACAACCAACAGCACCGTCGCTGGCCTTGGAACATCGGTCACCAACCTGACAACTTCGCTCGCCAATACCGACGCGGCGGTGGCAGGTCTCGGCACATCGCTTGCAACGACCAACAGCACCGTCGCTGGCCTTGGAACATCGGTCATCAACCTGACAACTTCGCTCGCCACCACCGACGCGGCGGTGACAGGTCTCGGCACATCGCTTGCAACGACGAACAGTAACGTCAGCAATCTCACCACATCGCTTGCAACAACCAACGGCAACGT
>JAKFUU010000013.1 GCA_021732525.1 Sphingomonadaceae bacterium
TCACATGACCCAGCGTGACCCGCGCGAGCAATTCCTCCTGACTGATTTTGGGCATATCGGCCTTTATCATCGTCGAAAAACGCCCCAAATCATGATTGCCAAGGAATGTGGGTATGTGGAGCGCCGCATCTTCGCCGCCTTCATACAGCACATCGCCATTAAACATCTCGTTCAGCACAAAGGTGCCCTTGCCGCGCCCCACCGTTTCTCGCACGGCGGATTGGAAAGCGAAATCAAGCACCGATGGCAATTTATCGCGCCGGGTATATTGCGCAATATAGCCATTGTCGGCGGTGTCGCGGTATACTTCACCAAAAATGTGAAAATTGGGGATTCCCTTTTTCTTGGCGGTTTCCAAAATGGCGGGGACAAAGCTCTGCCAAAATTCGGGATTCACATGGCGGGCGGTATCGATACGATACCCATCAATGCCAAATTGTTCGATCCAGCCTTGGTAAATATCGATCATACCCGACAGCACGCGCGGATGTTCAGTATAGACGTCGTCCAGCCCGACAAAATCGCCAAAGCGAGAGCTTTCACCGGTAAAAGTGGAATCGCCGCGGTTATGATAGTAAATCGGATCATTCAGCCATTGCGGCCGCTTAATATCTTTTTCGGCGTCGGACAGAACCGGGGTATAGGCGTAGGACGGGTCCGTCAGCTTGGTGAAATTTTCGGGCGTTTGCTTATCATCGCCCTCAAAGCCTTCATTGATGGGCTTGCCGCTTAAGCCCCCCTTGCGCGAATAAGGATAATCACCCCGGCTGCGATATTTGTAACCTGCGGCATCTCCCTCGGCATATTTGATCACATCGGCGGTATGGTTGGTGATAATGTCCATATAGACCTTCATGCCCCGCGCATGGGCGGCATCGACAAAGGCCTTAAAATCATCATTGCTGCCAAAATGCGGGTCGATGCTGGTGAAATCGGTGACCCAATAGCCGTGATAGCCCGCGCTTTCATCGCCCTTTGGCCCTTGCACCGGCTTATTCTTGAAAATCGGTGCAAACCAGATCGCGGTGATGCCCATGCCCTGAATATAATCCAGCCGGCTGATCAACCCCTTCAAATCGCCGCCATGATAAAATCCCTTATGCGCGGGATCAAAGCCGTGTTTCAGCCGGTCGCCCTTGATCGCGCCGGTATCATTCGACGGATCGCCATTTTCAAACCGGTCGGGCAGGACGAAATAAATCACCTCTTCTGCCGGAGCACGGCTGCGCAAAGCAGTGATCGCCGCATCAGTCTCACCCGCCACCGCGATGCTCGCGCAGCCCGCCAGCGCCCCTATAATCGCGGTGATCGGGAGCGCCATCGTCAAAAATTTCGCTGCAAATGTCATATACCACCATCCCTCGCCGGTCTTCGGATCTGCGATATTACGCGATAGAACCGCCGTGCGATATTATCATTGCCAAAGAGTTACAAAATACGGCGAGGCAGCGGTTAAAAATCATTGGTTAAGGCACCATTTTCGAAGCCTGCGATTTAACGGACATAATATGGGCCATAAAAAGACCGGGGCCGACACGCGCGCGTCGGCCCCGGACCAGATTAAAATTTATAGGTCGCGCCCAAAAAGAAGGTCCGGCCAAAATTCTGGATCGTGCCGGTCTGCTCTTCCTGTCCAAAGAATGTCCGGGTTGGTTCATCGGTTAAATTATTGGCCTGCGCCAACAGCTTAAGACCCTTGAAGATGCTTGAATTGGTAAATTCATAGGAGATTTGCGCGTCAATCACAGTTTCCGGCGCGCTGGTGATAATCAGCTCGCTAATACCGATTTGCGGGCTAACGAAACTCGAACGATACCGTCCGCTAACGCGCGCCCCAAATCCGGCCTTTTCGTAGAATATGGTCGGATTCAACACATGGTCCGAAAGTCCGGCCAGTTCCAATTCCAGCGTTCGGCCGCTAGTCGAACTGGTGGTGCTCAAATCGCTTTGGCTATAAGCATAATTCACCGATACGCCTAAGCCGTCGAACGGTGCAGGCAATTCGGTAAAGGTTTTTGAGATATTAAATTCAAAGCCATAAACAAAACCGCCTTCGCCGTTAACCGGCGCGGAAAATGAGCCAACGGCGTTACCCGGCACTGGCGGGTTGGTTCCGCCAATCGGCGGCGGCGTGATGCCATTTTCAACAAAGTTGAAATTGGGTATCGTGCCGTTGACGATGAAGCTCTGCAAATCCTTATAGAAAGCAGCAACCGAAACGATACCGCCATTGCCAAAATAATGTTCAAAGCTGATATCATACTGGTTCGCTTCGAACGGCGAAAGCGAAGGATTACCGCCGCCGCCGCTGGTGTTGCCGTCGGACCCAGTATTGACGCTGATCGATCCGCGCAGATCCACAAAGCGCGGGCGTGAAATTTGCCTCGAATAGCTGAGCCGGAGCAAATCATTTTGGGCCAGTTCCAAAATCACATTCACCGAAGGCAGAAAATCCGTGAAGCTATCGCCGCGGGTTATAAACCGGCGATTTTCGCGAAGCGGCGGCGGCGTCGCCGGATTGTCCGTCAGCCCTGGGATAACCGAAAATACCGTCGAGCTTTGTTCGGTATGCACCACGCGAAGTCCGACATTACCGCGCACGGGCAACGAACCCGCATCGGTTGCAAAATCAATCTGGCCGTAACCGGTATAGGTTTCTTCATCGATATCAAAGCTTTGATCGATAGTGAAATCAAAGGCAATTTGATCGGTCGGTTGATTGGTGCCCAGCGTGTTGCCAAAGGCAAGGTTGAAGGCCCCGTCAATATCAACCACCCCAAAATTGGGTAGCCCCGCGGCCGCGAAATCACCCCTGAAGCCGCCGGTGGTGATTAAATTAGATGGCAACTCCAACGGCGAACCGGGGATGTTGAAGGTGTTAAAAGAAGTGACGATGCGATTGCCATCGCGCTTTGAATAGCGCCCGCCCACTTTGATCGTCTTTAGAAAGCCGTTATCGACATCATATTGCAGGTCGCCCGCAACCGCGAATAGCTCATCGGTATCGCGCTGCGGCACAAGAAATTGTCCATCGAGAAGGAAACCGCCGCCCGCTGCGGTCAAATCGGTGAAATTGGTCGTAATTTCCCGAATGGTCGGCAGTTCAAGACCGTTCAGCTGCGAATCGACCGTGATGACGCCAGGAATCCGATCGCTGCGAACAAGACCGCTCGAGGTTTGCGTGAAAGGCCGCAAATTGACCCCGCTATTGTTGAAAAAGCTTTCGCCGCGCGAATAGCTGACATCGATCGCCGCTTTAAACCTGTCAGAAAATTGATAAGCCAAATTGCCGCCAAAGGTATAAAGCTCATCGCGGCGGCCTTCGTCTTGGTTGACGAGTTCGGTACCCTGCGCAAAACCCCCTTGGAAATTGTTGGTCACACGGGCGCCGATCAACACATCATTAACAATGACAGGATTCTGAAAATTATTCTCTCCGCTTTGCGTTGCAACGACCCGAAAGCCGCGCCGCTTCACGTCGGATGTGAATCGCGAATAATATCCGTCGAGCAAGACGGTCAGCTTATCATCGGGTTGCCATTCGATAACACCGATTGCCCCATCGCGGGTTTCGCGGCCACCAAATTGGATGCCCTCAAAACCGAAATTGAAGATTTCTGGACGGCCATCGCCGTTCAAATCGCGCACTGGCGAGCCATTGTTGCCCGGTGAGGGAAAATCAAACTGGACGAAGCGGGTGGCGACATTGGGCTGAAACAAACGCGCATAGCCAACCGCGATGCCCAGCGTATCGTCGGCAAGCTTAAATTGCAGCGATCCTGATGCCCGGTATCCCGTGCTGTTGACATCGGGGCTTTCGTTAGCGCGGTCGTTATAAAGACCGCGGAAATTGACTTGCCCCGAAAAGCTTTCTTTATTGCTTAGCGGACGAACCGTTTTTAGCTCAACCTTACCGGCAATGCCGCCTTCGATTATCGATGCCACCGGCGTTTTATAAACCGCGGCCTGCGATATCAATTCCGAGGGATATTGATCAAACTCGATCGTGCGATTGCCGCTGGTTGCAACCTGTTCGCGCCCGTTTAGCGTTGCCGAAACCAAATCTTGGCTAAGCCCGCGAATGTTAAGCGCGCTGGCCTGACCGCCGGTTCGCTGCGACGAGACACCGGGAAGGCGGGCCAGCGATTCGGCAATGGAAACGTCCGGCAGACCCGCAATATCGTCAGCGGAAATAATGTCGGCAATGAAATCGATCGACCGCTTTTCCTGAATAGCATTTTCCAAACTGGCGCGAAAGCCGGTGACGACGATTTCTTCGCCTTCATCTGTATCGCTGGCGACCTCTTGCGGCGCCTCTTGCGGTGCTTCCTGCGCCAGCGCGGCTTGAAAAGGCGCGACGATCAGCGCAGCAACGATCGCCGCACGGCTTGAATTTCCAAACAGATTTTTGCTGCCAAATTGAGATTTTTTCATGTTCACTCCCCAGCATATCGGCCCGGATATTCGGAACCGCTTATTGGCTATATGGTTCATTCTTTGGGTAGCACCACATCCGCTCTCCTCCCAAAGTCGTGATCTTAGTAAGCGCTAAGCAGCCATGCTGCATAGTTTGCATACGTATACGCAATAGGCTGCGCCATTTTGTCTGTTGTTTTTTGGCAACAGGCAGTCGGAGCGCCCGGCCTTGCAATAGCTGGCAAATAGCTTAGG
>JAKFUU010000057.1 GCA_021732525.1 Sphingomonadaceae bacterium
GCTGCACCGGCGCGGTGCAATGCGCCGAAAAAGTCCGCAAGGCGTCGCGCGCCGGATCGGACATCATCAAAATCACCGCGACCGGCGGCGTCTTGTCACAACAAGGCCGCGGGCTGGAGGCGCATTTCACCAGCGATGAGATGAAAGCCATCGCCGACACCGCCCATTCGCTAGGGTTGAAGGTGATGGCACATGCCCACGGCGCACGCGGGATCGAAGCCGCCGCACGCGCTGGCATCGACACGATCGACCATGGCACCTTTGCCGATGAAGCCGCGCTGAAAGTGATGAAGGCAAATGGCACGGCGTTGGTGCCGACCTTAATGGCCTTCAAAGGCGTGAGCGAAGGGTTGGGCAAGGGCATTTACACCCCCGTGGTGGAGGATAAAATCCGCCAGACATTGGACAAGGTCGGCAAGGCGGTAACGATGGCAAAGGCGATGGGCGTGCCCGTAGCCTTTGGCACCGATGCAGGGGTTTTTGGCCATGGCCGCAATGGTGAGGAATTTCAGCTTTTGGTTAATGCCGGGATGACCGCGAAAGAAGCCTTCGCCAGCGCCACCACGGTCGCCGCCAAAGTGCTGGGGATGGAAGATCAACTGGGCCGGATCGCGCCCGGCTATTCCGCCGATATCATCGCGGTGAAGGAAAATCCGCTCGCCAACATCCGCACATTGGAAAAGGTGGAATGGGTTATGGTGCGCGGCCGGGTGATCCCATAATATGCTGTTTCGCTCATAATCAAGCTGGACAATCGAGACATGACCGCCGCGCAGACAAAAACCAAATCTGATCCCAATAATGATCCTGCCAAGCTCGCCAAAATCGGCAGCTTTGTGACCCGGCGGTTGGAATCCAATCCGCTCGTCGTCCCGGTCGATGTGCCCAATGCGCAGATTTATGTCTACCAAGGCTTTTTGAACGCGGCCGACTGCAAGATATTGATCGACAAAACTGATGCCGAGGCGGTGCCCTCCACGCTCTATAAAGGCACCGAACAGCCGGGCTTTCGCACCAGCTATAGCTGCCACCTGAGCCGGTGGGACGCCGATATCGGCCGGATCGAAGCGCGGATGAGCGATGTGCTCGGCATCGAAAATGACTATGCCGAAACGATGCAGGCGCAGCGTTATCAATTGGGTCAGGAATTTAAGGCCCACCATGATTTTTTCCACCCGTCGCAGGATTATTGGCAGCAGGAAGGGCCATCGGGCGGGCAGCGCAGTTGGACCGCGATGATTTTCCTGAATGAGCCGGATGAGGGCGGCACCACCGAATTTCCCAATCTGGGCATCGGCGTGCGCCCGCAAAGCGGCATGATGCTGATCTGGAACAATATGAACCCGGACGGCACGCCCAATTACAAAACGCTGCATACCGGCACGCCGGTGAAGGCGGGGGTGAAATATGTCATTACCAAATGGTATCGGCAGAATAACTGGCTGGAACTGACAACGGCGAAAAGTTAAGAATTTACTGCGTTATACAGGGCGGTAACTCGGGCGTTTTGTCGGGTATCAAGCTGAGATCACGGACAAACCGCATTTTGACACCGGGAGCAAAGTGTTTCTTGACCAGCATGTCAAGCTCGTCCGGGGATTCGGGCCAATATCCGGTGATATTCTTAATCCCCAACGCCCGCATCTGATATAGGCTCGGCACCCAGCCAATGTAATGCGCGCCGTATGCTAATTTCGTTCCATCGCTTAACCGTCCGCGATCGGTTTTATTGCCGACGCAAACAACTTGTAGTAAGTCATCTGCTTTATTTAGAATACCAATAGATATTCCAGTTTTACGGAAAAAATCCATCTCCTTGCCTTCAATCTCTATTAAAAATTCTTGATCTTTGAATTTTTGCGACATTTTTATTATGTCGTTTTGCGATTTTACCGAAGAATGAAATGCAACAATGGAAAGATCATCTACCTTTTTATTTTTTGCAGCAGCAAAAATCATTGTGCAGTAAGCTAGGCATAGATCTGTTACCTGCAAATCCATCTTTTTTTCTATGACTATGTCAGCGATAGCAAGCGCAGCAGCTGGACTGCCGCTGCTACTTCGGATCTTCAATGTAGAACCAGGCTCTATGGATTGCGCCATTTCAGCAAATTTGCTGGCAGAATCCGGTGTTATTGCCCCATCAAAGACCAGTGCTTCGCGATCAAAATAAATCTTCGTTTCCGCCATTGCCTTGTCGGTGCCCGAAACTTCTGAACGCTGATTTTGAGCTTGGCATCCGCTCGCACTCAAGGCACCGACAAGGATTAATGCAAGCGACATCAACCGTGATAAAAATAGTGCCATAAAGTTACTCTTAATTCGGAACTGAACTACCGAAAATACGGATTCATCGGCCATATCGGATGGTGAACCATGCCTCCCAATCTTTTTGCAAATCGGCCATGGTTACCGGCAAATGAAATTGCGCGCCATTTTGCGCCAGCCACTCTTCAAATTTCCGCTTTTCGAGATAGCCCGCCATAATGGAGCCGAAAACCGGCTTGCCGCGTGCGCGTTCGAGCAAATAGTCTTTGAAAATCTGCACGCGGCTTGTCCAGCCGGGTCGATCCAAACCATCTGCCGCAGATTCGATAATGACGACTTGTTCCTCGGATGATTTTGCGGAGCCTCCGACATTGGTTATTTTAGCATCTTTTCCGGCGGTATTTTTCTTGGCCGTGGAATTCAGCTTTGTAACCGGATGCGGTTCGGCCAAAAGCTGATCGATATTGGCGGTAAAATTCGCCTGATATTGCGGCGATCCTCGGTAATATTCACCAATGATAATCCGCCGTGCATTCCGCGCACTATTTTCATCTTCGGTTAAGAATGCGCTGGCTTCGTCAAACCAATCGGGCGCTTTTGTACCATAGCCATCGGCCGGATGATCGGACGCGTTGGGATTATACACCTGCTCTTCCCAAAAATGGCCCAATTCATGCGGATAGAGGCTGAGGTTCACGTCCAATATCTGATCTTCGCTTGGCTCCGCCGCTTCCTTGCCATGGCTAATGGCTTTCAGCGCCGAGGCCGCGCCTTTGGTTGACCATGTGAAGACGGGCAATCGGGCAATGTCGGCGGGCAGGTCGGTTGGAACCGGTTTCGATGTGGTAAACACCGCCAGATAGCGAACTGGCTTCTGCCCAAACGCAGCCGCGAATTGCTTCTCACCCCGGCCAATCGCACGGACCAACTCACGCGGGAATGGTGCTTCGGAGAGGATTATGCCAAATTCGGTCTCGGCGCAACGATGCTCCGGCAAGGATGCGACGATGGCGGCGCATTGCGGCGATGGCTGGGCGGCGGTTGCATTGGCAACATAGCCAAATGATATTAAAATAGAAGTTAATATCCCGTATAGAATATGTTTCAATATTTTAATCCTTCAATCTTTCTTAGAAATCTTATTATTAAAATTTCGAAAAATTAAAGCAAATGATTCTTGCATAAAATTAAATATAAAAATACTAAGTACGACGACTGAAAGATATCTCTCTTCTATCCACGATTGATAAACAACAAATAAACCTAAAAATAACAACAATATTTTTACAATTTTTTCGATCATTATAATATCCGAATAATATATTCAGTCGCCGTTTACCTTTACGCTCTTTGTCCAGCCGACGCATCACGCGGCGCTGGTTGCCGGGTGGGTTGCGGCGTATCGCTTGTTGGACCATCGGTCAAAAGAAAACCGGCGACACTTGTCAACCTTCTCCCGGCAGGAGACCTGAAAAACGTTACAACCGCTCGTCCCGCAGTGCATGCAGCACCGATGCCACCACTAACCATTGCAATCTCATCTTTTGATAATTCTCTAAGATTAGACATAATCATTGCTCCTATCAAATGGAATCGGCGCAGATGCCGATCCGCACTCCTTATCGCCCCCCCCCCGTTTCTGTCAATGGTGTCAGGCGATTTTCGGTTCGTATACGAACTGCTGGTAGGCATCGCGGTCATAAAGATGTATATGGCACGCATGCGGCGGAGATTATCATCATGCCAGCGGTAAAGGCGGTCAACCCGAGGGAGATTTTCAGCCCGGAAGATTGGGCTGCGATCACCTGTGTCTCAAACCCGCATGGCATCTGGTTGATCGCGCACGCCTGGCTGATGGTGATCGCGGCGGCATGGGGCTGCGCGCTGCTATGGCAATGGCATTGGCTTGCTGGGCTGGCGTCATCTCCGCTGGCGTTGATCATCATGGGCGGACGGCAGTTGGGGCTGGCGATATTGATGCATGAGGCCGCGCACGGGCTTTTGCACCGGAACCGCAAGATTAACAATTTTCTCGGGCAATGGCTCGCCGGGGCAGCCACCGGGGCGGACCTTCATGCTTACCGCGCGTATCATCTGACTCATCATAAATATACGCAGCAGGTCGAAGATCCCGACCTTGGCCTATCCGCCCCTTTCCCCGTCAGCCGCGCCAGTTTGCAGCGCAAAGCCATCCGCGATTTGACCGGGCAGACATTTTTCAAACAGCGCCGCTTTCAATGGCAAATGGCCTGGACCGGTCTGCGCGCGATGCTCGCTGGCGGCCCAACAAAACAGACAGCGCCAGCCGGCGACGCGCCGTCAACCAAGCGCGATACCAGCGCAGGCCGAACCTTTAATCCGCAAAGCGGCAGCGGCAGCAACGGCCC
>JAKFUU010000037.1 GCA_021732525.1 Sphingomonadaceae bacterium
GGTTCGAGCCTTCGACGCAGCGCAAACCGAATATGCGCGGCTCGACAGCACGTTTGGGGCCACGTCTCCGCTGCGGATATTCGCCACCGCGCTGAACGGCGCGGCGGGCGGCAATGCAGCGGGGGGGCTGGGTGATCTGGCCCGGGCGGCGGCCGCCAATGTGCTGCAAAGTTTGGCGGTGAATGAGATCGGGCAGCTCGCCGACCGCCTGCGGACGCCGACGCTCAATGCGGATGGCACGGAAATCACCTATACACCCAATGCCAATAGCGAGGCCGTACGCGGCCTGCTGCAGGGCCTTGCAGGCTGTGCGGGCCAGGCGATCGGCGGCGGCGATTGCGCCGGCGGAGCGCTCGGCGGCGCGGGCAGCGTGGCGGCCAACCTGTTGCTGAACGCGCTATCGGGCCGCGGCAATAATGAGACGGTGGCCATCACCCGCGACGCCAACGGCAACATCATCACGCCCGAAAACCCGGCCAACCCGCGCAGCCTGGAAGAACAACAAGCGCAAACCGCCCTGGTCGCCACCCTGCTCGGCACCATAGCCAGCGCCGCCGGGCTGAATGTTGCAAGCGTAGTGACCACAGCGCAGATCGAGACGGAGAATAATGGAGTTGGTCCCAACGGCGAAGTCATAGCGGAATGCGCTGCTGGGTCCCCTGGTTGCGATGCTCGGCCATGGCGCGACTGGGGACAACCTGGCGTCGGACGGGCCACTGAAAATCTATTGTGGCGGTCGGCCGCGCAAAGCCTGGGCTGCGCGCCAACAGACGAGAGCTGCCGTGACCGGATTGCGAGTGTATTGGAGCTGCATCGCGGCTTGGGCGTGCCCCTCAATTATGCCGCGCAGCGCGTCGCGCTTGGCACTGATATCAGGGCAACTTTGCAGGAGTTCCAGCAAGATCTTATAACGACCTTCCTTCGCAGCCCCGGCAGTGCCCTACTGCTCATCGCAGGCGCGCAGTTTGGTTTTGCTGAAGGCTTGGTCCAAGGCGGTACGAGCTTGGCAACCGATCTTGGTACTTTAGCGGGCAACGCGCTGCAGACATCTGCCGATCTTTCTTTGTCGGGTACTGCCGGTGACTGGCTACGCGGGTATGTTGATCTTGAGCAAGACGGTATTGCCGACAATCTGTTACCATCGAATGCGCGCGGTGCGCAGACTTTGCGCGATGCAGCGGCATTGGCAGAAACGGTCGCGATTTACGCACAGGAGCGCTGGAATAACCCACAGCTGCTTCAGGGCGACTTGCTCAATTTTGTTCAGAATAACTGGAACGAGGTAAGGAACGAATATACGCGGGCGCGGACCAGCCCCAATGCCGAATTTGAGATTGGGCGCTTCTTTACCCGTTATGCGGGCCGGATCGCGTTCGAAGCGATTACCACCATCGTGCCGGTTGGCGCGGCGGTGAACACGGTCCGCAGGCTGGGGACTGTAGGCGGCGTTGTTGTTGATGCCGCCACTGGAGCAAACCGCTTGGGCAATGCGACCGATGCGGCGCGGGCTGGCGGTAACGCCGCCGATGCAGCAACGCCCCCTGTCAGCCGGGCAGACACCGTCGCCGCCGTGCGTGAAGAAGCCAGAGAGGCCGCAAGGGCAGCCGAGGCCGCAAGAGCAGCTGAAGCGGCAAGGGCAGCTGACGCCGCAAGAGCAGCAACGCCCAATACGCCCTCTGGCACGGCAAACGCGGGGGCAACGAATAGCAGCGTTGGCAGCAATAATGGCAACGGCGCAAACTCCGGAACCGCAAACACGGCGAATAACGGCGGAACAAACACCGCGAATCCTGCGGCGAGCGATAACGCGGGCGGTACGGCAAGACCAGAAGACCGGACACCCCCGCCGCCGCCCGTGCCGCCGCGCGTTGCAGCGGGCGTTGAACTTGATCCGCGTTTGCCAGCGCCGGAGGCAGGGCTTGATTATCAGCCTGCACCGCTGCGCAATGGCACGCCCAATCAGGTTAACTCTCAAATCAATGGCTACCGCGCTGAGCTGGAACAAGCGAACCGTATTGCCGCCTTGCCGGGCGAAACCGTTGTGCGCTATGGCAGCAATGTTAATACACATGGGGCGGATATTATTTCAGTGAGCGCAGATGGCACCGTGACATTATGGGATAGCAAATTCCGGTCCGGGCTGACCAGATTGCCGGGGTCGGCGACGTTTAGGACCGATTCAAGAGCTTTAGCTGCGGCTAGGAGACAAGCGGAGGAAGTGATAAATAACCCAAATACAAATCTTCCGCCCGCGGTCAGGGACTTAGCCTTGGTAAATATCAGGGCGGGCAATTTCCGTGCCATAACGACCGGCGCTGGCAACGTGCGTAACTCTACTCCCGTGCGTTTTTGCATGGGCAAACCTTGCGGGATATAATTTATGACATTGAAAGTCGAACGAGAAATAGTTGGCGCAGGCAATGCATTTTCTTTTATGCAATCTCACGATGAATTAGGGCCAGATAAACCAATTGGTAATTTTGGCATCGGTGATATTAACGATATCATAAAATGCACCATCTTCGGCTACGCCGCCGAAGCCCAACCCTATGCCGCCCGTGGCATTAATCGTATCGACACGGGCTTTACCAACGAAGAATGGACATGGTTCGCGCATGTTGATGGTCACCGGTCAGATTTGCACCATGGCCGTGCGATGGGGGCATGGCTTGCTGAAAATTACAATGACGAAGAGCATTTTACCGAAGCGCGGCGCTATCTGGAGATATTCTGGCAATCGGTTAAACGCACCCGCCAAGAGATGCTGCGTGATGAGCTGAACGAATATATGCCACTTTGCGTGCTGGGCGGTCTGGCCGAGGATTATAAGCATGGCATGGAGCCTTTCGAGGCGGGGATCGAGATGTATGAACATTGGCTTGGGGAAAGGGGGATTGGCAAAACCGACATCTCGCTCAAAAAGTCGCTCAAGCCCTATGAGCTGGGCTATGCGATGTGCCGCCATTATCTGCATGGAGAATTTGATCGGGACGATTTGTTGAAAGCAGGCGAGCGTATGTTGACTGCTAACCTGACCGATAAATATGACAATGGCTGGCTGGACGGCGGCCAATATCTGCGCGCGGCAACATGGTTGATGGCGGTGCATTGGTATCCGGCTTTGCATTATGGCGAAGAACTGCCCGCGCCTGTCGATGTGCTCTTGAAAGCGTGGGATCATCTGCCGGGGATAACGCGGCCGTTTTAAAGGCGTATTTTGACCTCTTTGAAGCATGGTTTCCTGCAAATACGGAAAAAAACGGGGCAGCAAAAGCGTGAAAGACATCAATATACGCCATTGACACATAGGTCATTGGCGTATATTGATGTCATATGAATCGCCTGCAAACCGTTATCGAACTGGATACATTCATTCGGCGGGCCAAGGCGATTATGCCGGATGCCGAACGGATGGGCATCGTCACCTATCTGGCGGCCAATCCGCAAGTCGGCGTTGCGCTTGGCGGCGGTCTTCGCAAAGTGCGGGTTCCGCGTGCAGGCGGCGGTAAGAGCGGGGGATACCGGACGCTGTATGTTTTTGGCGGCGCGCATATGCCGCTGATACTGGTAACGGTATTTGCCAAGAATGAGCAAGATAATCTCACCAAGGCCGAACTAGCCCATGCGGTTGCGCTCAGCAAAAGCCTGGTGGCACGATATGGAGAATTGAAATGAGCGAAGTCTATGACAGCTTGATCGAAGGGTTGAATGAAGCCATCGCCTTGGCGGACGGTAAAGGCACTGGCGCGATCGTGCATAAAATTGCTGTGCCGACAATAGATGTTGCCAAGGTTCGGGCGCAAACAGGCTTGTCGCAAAGTGCCTTTGCCAAGAGTATTGGGGTCGCCAAAGGTACGCTGCTGAACTGGGAACATGGCCGCAGGCACCCGACCGGCCCGGCGCAGGTGCTACTTGCAATAATCGCGCGCAAACCGTCAGTGGTGAGCGAATTGCTGCGCTGATTTGCTGCTATTTAAAACGCAGGTTAAAGATTCTCCGTGTGACGGCCTCTAGGTCACCGACTCATTATGTTTGATCCAGATTCGGATTGAGGCGAGTTGGACGGAGGCGAGGAAGTTGTCATCCCGTTTGTCGTATCGGGTTGCAATGGCGCGGAAGTGCTTTAGTTTGTTAAAGAACCTCTCGACCAAGTTGCGATATTTATAAAGAAAGTGGCTGAACGCGGGTTTGACTTTGCGGCCCGGCATGGCGCGGATATTGGCCCAAG
>JAKFUU010000036.1 GCA_021732525.1 Sphingomonadaceae bacterium
GCGGCGCTCCACATACCCACATTCCTTGGCAATCATGATTTGGGGCGTTTTTCGACGATGATAAAGGCCGATATGCCCAAAATCAGTCAGGAGGAATTGCTCGCGCGGGTCACGCTGGGTCATGTGATGTTGATGACATTGCGCGGATCGCCGACGATCTATTCAGGAGATGAGCAGGGCTTTGTCGGCGACGGCAATGATCAGGCCGCGCGCGAAGATATGTTTCCCAGCAAAACCGCCAGCTATAATGACAATAAGCTGATCGGGACCAGCGCGACCACCGCGGATAGCAATTTTGATGCAAACCATCCCTTATACCGGATGATCGCGCAGCTTGCGGCTTTGCGCAAAGACCACCCCGCCTTGGCGAAGGGCAAGCAGGTCGTTCGTCATTATGGCGACGAAACGGGCTTGTTTGCGGTGTCGCGCTTTGATCCGGCGAATGGCCGCGAATATCTGATCATTCACAACACATCGGGTGCGGCGCAAATGGCGAATATCCTGGTTGACAGCGGATCGCTTCGCTTTTCGGCGCTTTATGGGAAATGCGCGGTGGGCGCGGCCGCCCCCGGATCGGTGCGGATAAAATTGCCCGCATTTGGTAGCGCTATCTGTATGGCAGAGGCCAAGTAAATTGAATTATTCGCTGCACCCTAATTCTTGTGACACACAAGAAATGCCGGCGTACGCTGGCCCCTGGTGGAAAGGGGCGGTGATCTATCAAATTTATCCGCGCAGCTTTATGGATAGCAACAATGACGGTATTGGCGATTTGCCCGGCATTACCGCGCGGCTCGATCATGTCGCGTCGCTGGGGGTTGATGCGGTCTGGATCTCGCCCTTTTTCACCTCGCCCATGCATGATTTTGGTTATGATGTTGCCGATTTTTGCGGTGTCGATCCGATTTTTGGCAATCTGGATGATTTTGACCATTTGATCGCAAAGGCGCATCATTTTGGCATAAAGGTTATCATCGATCAGGTTTATTCGCATAGCAGCGATTTGCATCCCTGGTTTGCCGAAAGCCGGTCGAGCCGCGACAATGCCAAGGCCGATTGGTATGTTTGGGCCGATCCCAAAATAGACGGCAGCCCGCCCAACAATTGGCAATCGATATTCGGCGGTCCGGCATGGGCGTGGGATGCGCGGCGTCAGCAATATTATCTGCATAATTTCCTGATCCAGCAACCCGATTTGAATTTGCATAATCCGGCGGTGCAAGATGCTTTGTTGGAAACATCGCGTTTCTGGCTGGACCGCGGTGTTGACGGTTTCCGCATCGATGCGGTGCTGCATATGATGCATGATCCCAAATTAACCGATAATCCGCCATCGCTGAATAATCACAAGCTGCGCACGCGCGGGCATGATTTTCAGGAGAATATCTATAATCAAGGGCATCCCGCAATCATCGATTTTCTAAAGCGCCTGCGCCGCCTGACCGATGAATATGACGCGCGCTTTACCGTTGCCGAAGTCGGCGGAACCGCGCCCGAAGATTTTACCAAAGCCTGCGCCGCGGGATCAACGCGGCTGCACAGCGCGTATAATTTTGACTTTTTATATGCCGATGAATTTACCCCCGATCTTATTTGTTCCTCGCTGGCCAAATGGCCCGATGATGGCCAAACCGGCTGGCCAACATGGGCCTTTGAAAATCATGATGCACCGCGCGCGATCAGCCGCTGGGCAAAGCCCGAACATCGCCATGATTTTGCGGTGATGAAGATGGCGCTGCTTTGCGCCTTACGCGGCAATATCATTCTGTATCAAGGCGAAGAATTGGGCCTGACGCAGGTGGATATTCCATTTGAACAGGTGCGCGATCCCGAAGCGTTGCGCAATTGGCCGCTGACGCTGTTTCGCGACGGCGCGCGCACGCCAATGCCTTGGGCGGCACAGGAAGAAAATGCAGGCTTTGGAAAAGGCGAAACATGGTTACCGCAAGGTCCAAACCACGCCGCCTTGGCGGTGGACCGGCAAAATGCCGATCCGCAATCTTTGTTGCAAATCACCCGGATTTTGATCGATCTGCGCAAGGCACATCCCGCGCTGCGTCTTGGCGCGGTTGCCGAATGCAACATTTGCGGCGGCCTTTTGGAATTGATCCGCGAATGTGAAGGCGAACGCATCGCAGGCTGGTTTAACATGTCGTCCCAACCGGCCCAAATTGAAGCTAGCAAAATAGCCGAGGGGCGGGTCATTTTCGCCCATGGCGAAATAGCGGACGGCATGTTGACGGGCTACGGCGTCCGTCTGCAATCATTGGCATAAGGATATAGGATATGGTCAAGCGCGCGGTCTCGGTGATATTTTTAGCAGCTTTGGCCTTGTGGTGCGCGCCGGCGGCGATGGCGGCCACGGTCACCTCGCCCGATGGGCAGATTGCCGTGACGATCGATGCCGACGGCGAAGGCATCCCCTTTTATACGGTAAAGCGCGGCGATGAGGCGTTGCTGGCCAAATCTACGTTGGGCTTTCTCTTCACCGATGCCGATCCGATCCGCCGCAATTTCAAAGTCGAAAGCGAAGTTAAGGCGCGCGCCGACAGCCGGTGGGAACTGCCATGGGGTGAGCGCCGCTTTGTTGCGGATAAGCATAATGAAATTGCCGTCACCTTTGCCGAAAAAAGCGGATCAAAGCCGCGCCGCTTTACCGTGCGGCTGCGCGTCTTTGATGGCGGCATTGGTTTTCGTTATGAATTTCCCAAGCAAGACGGTTTTGCCGCCGCGAATATCGCCGAGGAGCTGACCGAATTTAACTTTGCCAGCGATCCCGATGCCTGGTGGATTCCGGCGGGGGATTGGAACCGCTATGAATATCTCTACACCAAAACCGCCGCAAGCGGTGTTGCGATGGCGCATACGCCGATAACCTTCCGCACCGATAAAGGCACGCATATGGCGGTGCATGAGGCGGCGTTGGTGGATTATTCGGCCCTATGGCTGCGGCGGATGGAGGGCACGCGCTTTCGCGCCAATCTGTCACCATCGCCCTTGGGACCAAAAGTTAGCCGCGATTTGCCCTTTAACACGCCGTGGCGCACGATCCGCATCGCGCCCGATGCGAGCGGGCTTTATGATAATGATTTGGAGCTTAACCTTAACGAGCCCAATAAATTGGGCGATGTCAGCTGGTTTCGCCCGCATAAATATATCGGCATCTGGTGGGAAATGCATCTGGATAAGTCGAGCTGGGCCAGCGGCGCAAAGCACGGCGCGACCACGAAAAATGCCATCAAGCATATTGATTTTGCTGCGAAGCATGGCTTTCGCGGCGTTTTGATCGAGGGGTGGAACAAGGGATGGGACGGCAATTGGTTTGGCAATGGCCGTGAATTTAGCTTTACCGAGGCCTATCCCGATTTTGATATCAAAGCCGTCACCGATTATGCCCGAAAAAAAGGCGTGCGGATCATCGGCCATCA
>JAKFUU010000010.1 GCA_021732525.1 Sphingomonadaceae bacterium
CCCCCGCAGAGGCCGCAAAACAAGCTCTATCGGGGCATGCCCCGATAGAGCTTGTCATCCCTTCAACCATCAAGCATTTAACAGGAGGACTCTATCTCTGAATGGTAACAAGTTGGGGTGCACGTCAACCTCAATGTGCGTTTTCGCAAAAGCTGCCTGAAAGCCGATGGGAGGGATAATAGTGCGCTCAAATCATTGGTAATTGTTTTAGGCCTAGCTGCCCCATTGGGGATAGTGGCAGCAACCCCAGCTTACGCCATCAATCGTGGTTACACGATCGACGCTGCATATAATCAGCAAGCATTCCTGTATCAGGCATCGGTGAAGGCCGCTGCTCTTGCTGCCGGTTATGATAGCAAATTCCGAGATCAACAGGCGGAGATAAATCGACGTAACACGAAGATTTCCGAACTACGCACTGCTCTCCGCCAAAACGGTGCAAACGCAACGGCTCTCAAAGGCCAAATCGATCTGCTTTAGACTGAAAATACCAAGCTGATGGCCCAATTCACGGCGGCGTTGGCGGCCAAGGATCAGGATTATGCCCGTCTACTGGACTCATTGACTCGTGTGGGTGACAGGTTGACAGAAACACAGGAGGGCCGCGAAGCACTTTCCGCCTATGTGGCCGGTGATCCCGGTTCTTATGCTAAGACCAAGATTGTTTTGCGGAAAATTATCGAGGCCGAAAAGGGCCTTCGCCAGCGCAAGGCTGCCGCACAGGCGAAGCAAGATGCCATCGCGCGCGCCTCACAACTCCGTGACTTTGCGGCCTTCACACTTGATGGGCGTGATCGCGGAACTGAGACAACAGAAGAGGTCATAGCGGCATACCAACAGGTAGTTGCAGTAGACCCCAGCAACCATTGGGATTGGGTTGAACTGGCGCGGCTCTATCAGGACTCCGGCCAACAAAACTTGGCGCTCGGGGCTGCGAATAGTGCACTTCAAACGGCACGGGATGATAGAGATAGAGAGGTTGCTCACAATGAGCTTGGAAACATTTTGTTGGATAGTGACCGCGCTACTGCGCGCGGTCACTATAAGGATAACCTCATCATCGCCGAACGGCTTAGCCGATCCGACCCAGAAAATGTCGATTTACTGCTCGATCTTGCAATTAGCTATCGTCAATATGGGGATGTGTTTCAATGGGAAGATCAGAATGAATCGCTACGATGGTACAACAAAAGTCGCGAAGTTAGAGAGCTTGTATTGCATAAATTCCCGAACAACATTCGATACAAGGGAGATGTTTCGGCTATTTATAGCATTATCGGTAGTCACTTGCTTATACACAATCTTGAAGGCGAACGTGAATGGCTTCAAAAGAGTCTCGATATACTGAATGAATTACAAAAAACTGCTCCTATTGGATAGAATCTAACGCTTGGCGCCCTCTTTTGACAGCGGCGATAATTTTGTTGGGGTCTGCGGTCCATTTGAAGGGTTTTGGCTTGTCGTTATGCTCAGCGACGAAGCGGTTGATGGCGGCCTGCAGATCGACGACCGAGTGGAATACGCCGCGTTTCAGGCGGCGCTTGGTAAGCTTGGCGAAGAAGCCCTCGACGGCGTTGAGCCACGAGCAGGATGTTGGGGTGAAGTGGAAGGTGAAGCGCGGATGGCGGTGCTGCTGCATGTTGCGCCCGATCACGGTTCCATCGAGAATATTGAGGGCCGCAAACAGCGTTGTCGTGCCGTTGCGCTTGTAGTCGTGGGTCATCGTTCCGAGCCGCCCTTTCTTGAGCGGCAGCCCCGGTTGTGTGCGATCAAGCGCCTGAATCTGGCTTTTCTCGTCGAACGACAGCACGATGGCATGCGCGGGTGGGTCGACATAAAGGCCGACAACATCGCGGAGTTTATCTGCGAACTTGGGATCGTTCGACAGTTTGAACTGGCGGAAACGGTGGGATTGAAGGCCGTGCGCCTTCCATATCCGGCGCACCGCGCTGGCGCTGATCCTGATGGCAGCTGCCATCATGTCCGTCGTCCAGTGCGTCGTCTCGCCCGGGGCATCGGTCAAGGTCAGCGCCACCACCCGTTCAGCTACCTCAGGCGCGAGGCGGGCGATGCGCGAAGGCCGGGTCTTGTCTCGCAGCAGGCCCTCAACGCCTTCGGCCATGAAGCGCTCCTGCCAGCGCCAAACACAAGTCTTCGACTTGCCCGTCTGCCGCATGATCCCAGCCGTGCCGACGCCGTCTGCGGACAACAGGATGATCGACGCGCGCCAAACATGCTTCTGGGCGGCGTTGCGATCCTTGGCCAAACGCTCAAGGCGAAGACGGTCAGGGGGTGAAACTTCAAATAGAATACCAGTGCGCATGATGCTGAATCGCACAGCGCAACCAGAAAGGGAATCCCAAAAGGACTCTTATGTCAGGTGTTATCCAATAGAAGGCCGAACGCTCGACCAGACAGAGGCCTTTACCGCTGGATTTGTCCAAGCGCGTGTAGATGCCCGCAGCAATTTTCAAGGCACCGATATTCCAGTTGGTTTTTCATCGCCATGCTCAAGCGTTTCGGCCCGAGTGACGCTACAAGACCGGCTGAACTTCAGACCCACGCCACTTGCGCAGTAAGCGTTCAGTCGATGGATGGCCGCGCAAGTGCGCCATTACTTCTCTCCATGTCGAATTGTCAGCGCACCATCATCGCAGTCGCGTGCACGCAGTGCGGTGATGGGTGGCATCCAATTCGATGCCGAGCCATTCGCGGCCAAGTTGGGCGGCGGCAACGAGGGTTGAGCCTGATCCGAGGAACGGGTCGAACACCAAATCGACTGCTTGAGTGAAACATTCGATCAGAGGGCGCAACGCCTCGACGGGCTTTTGCGTCGGGTGCAGGCGGTTGTCGGTATAGGGATAGTCTATCACGTCGCCGATGGGGCGCTTGGGTCTTGGCGATCTGCCTTTGGCCAAGAGATAGGCCATTTCATGATGGCCGCGCAGATAGCCGGTCGATGATGCATAGCCCTTGCGAAACGCGATATGCCCGACTGGACGAAAACCCGCGTTGCGCCATGCGGCGATGAACTGGT